>JBKDKA010000223.1:0-30195 GCA_046345315.1 Planctomyces sp. | reverse complement strand
TCCCATATTGATGTCCACGGTGTCAACGCCCAGATCCTGAAGCAACTGAACGGCATCGGCCATCTCCGACGGATCACTGCCGAAGATCTGAACCGCAAACGGACGGTCCTCCGGATGAGTCTCCACCATCTGGAGCGTCCGGACATTTCTCGACAGCAGAGCCCGGCAACTGACCAGATCCGTCGTCGCGAGTCCAACTCCACCAATTCGCCGAACGATTCGACGGAAGGGCAGTGTCGTGAATCCCGCAAGTGGCGACAGCAGATACCGACTGCTCAACGCGATCTTGCCGTAACAAACAGGACCGGAAAAAGACGGTCTCTGAACTGCTCCTTCACGGATCTCCCTGTTCAGGTGACCGGCGGGTTCTGTGTCATCGAACGCTTCCGAGATCGCAGATCGAATGGTGTTCACTCCAGAATGTCGAAAAATGCAATGGCAGGAACAAGTGAGCCCCGGTGCTTTGTGATCGCTTTCAGCAGAAATTCTGTGTCATTTCCGGGCAGGCGAGAGTCCACAACGAAGGCACTGGATTCCCGCCTGCGCGGGAATGACGCCCCATTTACTGCAGGTGATTCCAAAACCGGGACTGGCTCCCGCCGGACGCATGGTTTTCCTGCAATCTCTGAAGGTGCAAGGGTGCCTGTACCGGTTTTGAAATGCGAGTACAAACAGGTCGGGCCGTACTTTAGCGACGCGATGGCCGCCTTTCCACAGGTGTCATCGCGATACTCATCTGGTTCTCACGTCGTTTCCACAGATAAGCCGGCTGCAGGCTCGGGTTGTGACGATATCTGAGGATACAATTTCGCATTCGGTCAAATACACTTCGCTTTTTCGAAGACTTCTACGATATTTCGCAGACCGTTCTTTCAGCGTCGATAGAAGTTTCGTCACGGTGAAGCGTTCACACAACGCCGGACGGATTCCTGAATAGACGATCACTCCGAGGAGCTGCACATTGGTCAGGATCGACAGAATTTACACACGGACCGGCGATGAAGGGTTCACGTCGACCGGAGACGGTCAGCGTGTTTCGAAGCTGAGTCCGGGAATCATCGCCGGCGGAACGGTCGATGAACTGAATTGTGCGATCGGGGTCGCAATTGCACAGACGCCGGATTCTCAGATCAATCCGCTGCTGCGACAGATCCAGCAGACACTGTTTGATCTCGGTGCAGATCTCTGTATCTCATGGACACCGGATCTGCCACCGGACGACCGTTGTCCGCGAATCTCGGAGGCTCACGCGGCCACTGCAGAGAATCTGATTGACAAGTATGCCGCACGGCAGATGCCGTTGAAGAGCTTTATTCTCCCCGGCGGAAAAAATCAGGCCGCCTGGCTGCATCTGGCTCGCAGCATCTGTCGCCGCGCTGAAATCGATGTGCTTAAATTCGGTCAGTCAGCTCCCGTAAATCCCTGTGTCCCGGTCTTCCTCAATCGACTCTCAGACCTGCTGTTCGTCCTCGCTCGAACAGCAAATGACGATGGAAACAGTGACATTCTCTGGAAACCTGACTCCGGCCTGCCGACGACTCCGACCAATCAATAGAGCTCGCGCCGTTCGTGCCTGAATCTCACGATTGCTGGCGCAGCAGGCCTACTCAAAGTCTGAGCGCACATCGACCGCTGCACGATTCACCCGGAAAACAAAAGTGCCTGCCAGGCCGTTGTTGATCGGCGACATCGAGGGTCACTGCGGCTCAGCAGGAGCTTCGCCCTCCCTTTCAGTTTCGGTCTTTGATTCTGTTTCGGTCCTCGATTCTGTGCAAACCGTATCGATTGATCGGCTTGCCGAGAACACTCATCCAGACTGAGCCATTCCCGACATTATCAGGCGATTTTGCGCAGGAGTAACGCTCAGGCTGGAGATACAGCCGGCGAAGCTCCGGGGCGTGGGCCGAGGATTTCGATCAGCTGGTGCTGTTCGACGTTTTCGAACTCCAACAGTGCCGCCGCAAGGCGATCCAGCTGATCACGGAACTTCTGCAGCATCTGCATGGCCGAATCATGCGCTTCATGCATGATTCGCTGAACTTCAACGTCGATCAGTCGAGCTGTCTCTTCGCTGAATTCTCGGTAGGAATGCATCTCTTTTCCGAGGAATGGATGCTCTTCGGACTGACGGAATGACACTGGACCGATCTTTTCTGACATCCCCCAGCTGGCGACCATCTTTCGAGCCAGTCGAGTGGCTCGATCGATATCATCCTGTGCCCCGGCGGAGTATTCATTGAAGACCAGCTTTTCAGCGGCTCGTCCGCCAAGCATCATGATCAGTCGAGCACGGAGATGCTTTTCGCCGACGTTGTACAGTTCCTTTTCGGGCGTAAACATTGTCACACCCAGTGTTCTGCCGCGAGGAACAATCGAGACCTTCTGAACAGCGTCCACACCTTCCTGAAACCATCCCAGAACCGCGTGCCCCGCTTCGTGCCACGCAGTCAGCTTCTTCTCCTGCTGATCCATCTGCTCATCACGCGGCGCACCCATGATGACAAGATCGTGAGCGTACAGAAAATCGCTCATCTCGACATGACGCTTCCCGTCTCTGGCCGCCTTGATGGCCGCTTCATTGACGAGCTTCTCCAGTTCGGCCCCACTGTAGCCCATCGTCATTCGAGCGATCGACTCCAGATCCACGTCTTCAGCCATCGGGACCTGACGTGTGTGAACTCGCAGGATACCAAGGCGTCCGTCACGAGCCGGACGATCCACCGTGACATGGCGATCAAATCGACCGGGACGAAGCAGCGCTGGATCAAGAACGTCGTTTCGGTTGGTCGCAGCAATGACAATGACGGTCTCAGTCTGCTCGAAACCGTCCATCTCACTGAGAATCTGATTCAGCGTCTGTTCCCGTTCATCGTGTCCGCCCCCGACACCCGCGCCGCGAACTCGACCAACAGCGTCGATCTCATCGATGAACACAATACATGGCGCTGCTTCACGAGCGGTTCGGAAGAGATCTCTGACGCGCGTTGCACCAACGCCCACAAACATCTGAATGAACTCAGAACCATTGATCGAAAAGAACGGAACTCCAGCCTCGCCGGCAGTAGCTCGCGCAAGCAGCGTCTTCCCGGTTCCCGGAGGCCCCAGCAGCAGAACTCCCTTGGGAATTTTTGCTCCCAGTCGAGTGAAACGTTTGGGGTTCTTCAGAAAGTCGACGACCTCCTGGAGATCCTGTTTGGCAGACTTCAGACCTGCAACATCATTGAACGTCACAGGTTTGTCAGACTTCTGAAACCGCCGAGCGGGGCTTTTAATGAATCCCCCCATCATCCCGCCACCGGAGAACGGATCCGCGGAACGGCGCATCATGGTCCACATCAGCAGAAGAAATACGGCCGGCATGGCAAGCCAGATCAGAATCTCTGCACCACGACTGACGCTGGTCGGTTCCGCATCGATCAACTCGACGTTGTTCTTCTTCAGCGCGGGGACCAGATCAGAATCGTGAGCATGCAGCGGCAGCAGGACAGTGTTGAAATCTTCTCTCAGTTTGCCCTGAAATCCTTCCGGAGGTTTCTCCGGGATTTTGATCCACCTGCCTGTGAGCACTTCACCCACAATGCGGACAGAACGGACATTCCGGCTTTCGAGCTGCTGATAGAAATACGAGTAGGGGACAGTGCTGCCATGATTCGACGGAGAATCAAAGAGGTAGTAGCCTCCGAGAAGCATCGCCGCGATCACGAGAAGAGCCATCGAACCGGGGCCGCGACGACGATCTTCGCCCGATGAGTCATTCTTCGCCGGCTTCGGTGGAGTTGGAGAATCTCCCGACGGTGTTTCCATTTCCTGTGAGTTCCTGCCAGTCGCAAGTCTTTCGGCTGCTGCCGAAAGCTGCTCCCCGTCCTTCTGAGTCTGTGAAAAACCTGAATCCGCAACAACAGCGGCGCCGGTTGAAATGCCTCAGCACCCCGTTGCTTGCCGACCCCTGTTCAATTCATGGAGCCGCTAGTTCGCATTTCAAAACCGGGACAGGTACCCTTGCAGCTGCTGAATTTGCAGTAAAGCACCGAGTCCTTCGGGAGCCAGTCCCGGTTTTGAAACCACCTTTATGGGAAGGTTAACTCAGCACAGCCTTCCTCGCAATTCGGTGTTTGCAGGGAATCACCGCGTTTTCCCAACTCCTGGCCTGGAGAGTCATGGCAACTCTTGATGCAGGCGGCTGATTTCTCAGGCGGCTTTCTTCTGCTTCTGCTGGCCCGACTGTTTCGTTGTGTTTGCAGCCGAATTGTCCTGTTCGTTGCCGGATGATGTTCTCAGTCGAACAGGCTCCAGCGAGGCGGGCTGATATCGAGCCACCAGCGAGAGAAGTGCCGGAAGCGGAATCAGCGCCACAAACAGACATCCGGCGATTCCGAACGACAACAGTACCCCGAGGCTGAACAGACCACCGTGAGCGGCAACCATCAGACTTCCGAATCCCACCATCGATGCGACTGAGTCCATGAAGACGCTGTTGACCGTCTCTGCCGACGGGGAATAGCTCTCCGTGCCGGCTGCCACCTGGCGTCGATAATCCTGAAGCAGATGGATTCCGTTGTCTACGCCGATCCCGAGTACCAGCGGCATCACGATCAGGTTGACGGGATTGAGTTCCCATCCGAACAGCACCATGGCTCCCAGCAGCAACACCCCGCCTCCCAGCGGTGGCAACAGTGCCAACAGGGTGTCGCGAAGATTCCGATAGTCAAGAACAACAGCAATGAAACACGTCAGTGCAAGAGCAATTGCGACCGGCAGATGAAGACTGATTGCTCCGGTTCGCTGATGGACGGTATAGCCAATAAACGCTGCGACAAGAAGTGGTGGTACCACAGTGAGCAGCTTCTGGCCGGGCCGCAGGAAGTTGAACAGCAGAATCAATGACACAACGGCGAGTGAATACAACCCGACAGTCCGAAAACTATGGTGCAGCAGACAAGTGGATTCGTAGTTCTGAACAGGAACCCCCGACACGTCTGCGGATACCGTTCGAATCTCCCGGACGAATTCCTCCAGTGGCTTTGCTTCCCAGATGTCGTTCTTTGGATAGATTCTGATCAGCCAGTGCTGATGCCCCTCAGCATCCACCTTCAGATATCGACTCCGCAGTGAATCCGGAAGGTCTCCCAGATCAACCGGAGACGTATTGGCAGCAGACGCTACTTTGCCGAACTCCTGCAGCAGCGATTTCGCGGTCAGATACTGGTACGCGTCGAGCAGAGCTGCTGAACGACTTCCTGGCAGTGTCTCCAGATTCTTCAGTACCTCATCGAAATGTTTCGCCGCATTCTTGCCATCCAGACTCGGCGAATCTCTCAGGGTAAAGTAGAGCTGCTCAATCTCCGAGCCGACTCGCTGAACGCTTGCCTTTGAGAACTGAGGACGTTGTCCGCCCATTGCAGCTACTCGGCTCTGCAACTGACGGATTGCAGCACGTTGACGTTCATCGGGTTCCGGCGGAAGACGGCTCGCCAGTTCGCTCACTCGCCCCACACTCGGAAGCTTCATAAACTTCTGACGAAGCCGCAGTGTTTCTTCCCACGAATCTGCAACCGCAACTGCGTACAGGAGCGATTCGTTACCGCTCTCTGCGAGTTTCGCCTCGGTCATCACAGATTCCAGAGATCGATCCTGAAGTTTCATCAGGTTGGGATCATACTTGACCGCACACTGAATCGATCCATCCGAATACTGAAATGCCCGCGTCGCCACGGCTCCGATTCCGACAGCGCTCACCAGCACCACAACAACCGGCCATGCCACGATGAGCCGACGATAAAGAGCGTTCGGACGTGGCTGAGGAAGTGCGTCAACCTCCAGTCCTTCGTCTGAGAGTGCGATCAGTGCCGGCAGGAAAATGAACGTCGCCAGAGCACACAGCAGCAGACCAATCGCTGAAATGATTCCCAGTTCGGCGAGCCCGGAGACTCCTGTGAGAACACTGGTACCGAATGCCAGAGCCGTTGTGACAGCTGACATCAGAATTCCAGTTCCAACAGACTGACCGGTGAGCCGCAGAGCGTCCCGAAGTTCAAACAGTTCCTGCCGAAGCGTCAGGTAACGACTGAGGAAATGAATCGAGAAATCGATTCCGAGCCCGATCAGAATAACTCCGAAGGAAACGCTCAGAATGTTCAGATGACCGATGCAGAGCGTGAGAGCCCCGAAGGTCCAGCAGATCGCGACGATGAGATTCAGAATCGCCAGCATCGGATGCCGCATGCCACGGAACCCCGCGAACATGAGCAGACTCACTGCCACAAACGCCACGAGGGCTGCGTTGATCATGTCGGCCGTGCTGCGATGCATTTCATCATGTTCGAGCACCGGGATGCCGGTGAGCGAAACGCTGACCTTCTGACTCTTTCGTCCGTCGGTAGTTTCACCGGATGCCTGTGGCTGAAACTCCCTGTTGACGTCGGCAATGATTTCCCGAAGGCGCCGGATCGAACGTGCGTTCTCGTCGAGATCATCTTTATGAGCTACCGGGAATGCCTGCAGCAGCCCGATCGTGGCCTTGTCATTCATCAGCCAGGCGACATTCTCGTCGTTGACAGAATCGTCAACAGCGACCGTCAGAAGATCCGCAATCGGAGACTGAAACCCTGCCGTCTCGACAGCACCGGATTTTGTTGTCTGCTGCTGAAAGAACTGACTCAGACTTCGTCCGAAACGGTCCGCCTGACGGTAAAGCACTGTGGCTGACTCGGAGGAATTTTCTGCCGCCGCGATCCGCCGTCGAAGATCAGCAGCCATTCGTTCGGCTGACATCCAGTTCCAGGATTCATTCTGGATCAGCGACTGATAACGATCGACTCGCTGAGCCGTTCTCGAAAGCTGAGACGTTGAAAGAAACTGGAGTCCCTTCTGCCGAATTGACGTCTGATCAACTCGGTAGAGCACACCCCGAAACAGTTCCTTTTCGCTCTCCAGCCTCTTTCCGACTTCCTCCAGTACGGATTGGAGCAGCCGCGGGTTGGGCACCGGAGTTTCCACAACCACAATGAGATCGGATGTTGCACCGAATGTTTTTGAAAACTTGAGCCATGACTGAGCGAAGTCTTTACCGGGATCCACCAGATCGGCTCGACTGGTTCGCACGGTCAGATCAGCCACGGTAATCCCGACCGCAGCACAGGCCATCAGGAGCCCCAGCCAGAGCGTCAGCCGCGGGTGTGCCGAGACAGCAGAAACAACCCCGCCCAGCATTCGAGCTGGCAGAGAAAGTCGTGCTGAGTTTTCACCTGCTGCGGTCATTTCCGATCCTGAACTGGACTTTGTCTCATCGAAGTCAAATCGATTGGCGACTTGTTGCAGAGATGCGCAGAACGATCGACACGCTGAGAGAGCGCTCCGTAGTCGAAAGATCGTCAGATCCAGTACAACCGCTCAAGGAGATTTCGGTCCGCCGTCAAGCTTTCGTCCATCTGCGGAATCAGGCATGCGGGGTCTGCGGCATTCTCAGACGTTTCGGGGACAACTGCGGCCGACGTCTTTACAACGACTCGCCTGAAACGATGCGATTTCCTGCGCATGGCCAATGTCCGGCAGTTTCTGCTGAACAACAGCGTCATCACCAAAATCACAGAAAAACAAGTTTGGGTCGGGATTTCCTGACCGGTTTCTGACTGCTCCTGCGATGCCAATCTCAGAGCGTCCTTTCACGATCGATGCGGCTGACGGATTCTGCAGCTCTTCGAGAAAGATGACACGGACGCTGCGTCCGCCTTTCGACGCATTTCGATTTTGTTGATGGATTCACAGAGATTGCTGGAGTTTCAAACATGGCCATTTCTTTCCCGGCGGCGGATCAGGTCGCTTCATCACTGAAGTCAATCAGTGAGAACATCTTCGGCAGACACTCCCGACGGCGTGCGGTTCAGCTGAGCAGTTCGTCGGAAGCCTGTGAGCTTCGTCAGGTCCCCACCGGTCTCGGTGCTGCACCGGAAATCGGTTTGGTGTATCAGGATGAGTTCATCGCTATGGGCATGGTGAACGACGACAGCGAAGGTCAGAACTCCATTGCTATCGCCGTGGACTATTTTGATGACGGAATCATCGATGACGTGATCTCAGCGGATTACGATTCGGCGATGGATGACTGGTACTGGAATTACGCACTCGGACAGTTCAGCGGAACGCCGGTCGACATCGACATTCGATTCACTCCGGTCGAGAACAACGGAAGTCAGAGCCAGAGCGGCGATTCACTGGTGATTACGATCGAAGGTCAGTAATTGCCTCGGGATCAGTGAAACCTGTTGCGAAGTGAATTCAGCAGCCTGCCGGCGACTGTCGCTGCAATTCTCTGGACCTGCATTCCGGAGCAGTATCTGATCAGGTCCTGCTTGAGTGCTTCCGCGGACGGATATCGCAGATCGGGATTCTTCGCGATACAGTTCAGGATGATATTCTCCAGATCCCGCGGCAGCTCAGGTCGAATTTTCCGCGGCGTCGGAGGGCTGACGTCGAAGACCGCCCGAAGCAGCGCTTCTCGGTCCGTTTCCTGATGAGCTGGTTTCAGAACACACAGTTCATACAGAGTCATTCCCAGCGAATAGAGATCACTTCGCTGGTCACGTCGCCCCAGCAGTCTTTCCGGCGCAAGATATTTCAGCGTGCCGCCCTGCGGATTCGTCATGGTTGATGAATCCCCGGCGCGGCTCGTTGTCTTTCTGTCAGATCTCGAGTTCTCACCGCTCGGCGACAGAATCAGCTGAGAAACTCCGAAATCCGTAATGCGCACATGCCCGGAAGAATCGATGAGGATGTTTCCGGGTTTGATGTCGTTGTGAAGAATTCCGCTCTGGTGAGCGTAGCCAATGGCTTCCGATGCCTGAAGGATGATCTTCACAAATGATTTCCACGAATCCCTGGTGACAGAAAACGCCGACTGAGGCGGTTTCCGATTCTGAAAATCCTTCCCCCTGTTCCCGACAGATTTCGGATTCTCAGCCCCTGAGCCCGCATCTTCTCGAAACTCAGGCGTATGAAGGTCCGCCGCACGCCGCGTGATCGAAAAAGTTCCGTTCTGAGAAAGCTCACCGATGATTCGTTCAAGACTGACGCCATCGACGAACTGCATGACGTACCACGAATACCCGTGATCGTGGCCGCAGCAGTACACCGACACAATGTTGCGATGATTCAGCATCGCTGCAGTTCTGGCCTCCTGCTCAAACTTCTCCCGCCATCGCGGCACAATTGATGTCCGCCAGGGAAGAATCTTCAAGGCCACTCGCCGGTCAAGCTGCAGATCGTGCGCTTCGAGAACGACACCCATTCCACCGCGAGCAATCTCCCGGGTCAGACGAAAGTGGCCCAGTTTTTCAAATGGAAACACTTCTGGCATATGATACCGAAGGGAATCCGTCTCTCGAACGATTCGAACCGCTTCCAGAATCTCCAGTACCGGAAAGCACTCCCTGATCTTCGCAGCGTGAGGAGGAAAACGCCGGGCGTAAAGTTCGATGGAGGGACGTTCCCCCATACGAAACTCTGAAACAAACTGCGTCGCAAGGACCTCAAACGGTGCTCGAGACGGAAGACCATCGTGGTCTGACCACTCAGGAAGCCCGAGAATCAGAAATTCAGTCGAATTCGGAACCTCGGGGTCAGGCATATTCGAATTCATCAATCAACATCCGGTGAATGGCCGTTGCCGGAATGATCCCGTTTCGCAGGATTTCCCTGACCGGAAGACTCTTCCGCACTGACGTCCACCGCCGCTGTTTTCTTGACGGAGTTCATGAGATCGACCGAGGTGATTCTGCCCAGCCCGGTAAGTGTTCGTGACTCCAGAACTACAGAAGGCTCCGGAAGCGAAGTCGGAACTCGAACAGGAAGCCGAACAATGAAGAGGCTTCCCTTTCCGAATTCGCTCTGCACAGACACATCCCCACCCAGCAGTCTCGACAATTCTCGCACGATGGACAGTCCGAGCCCCGTTCCTTCGTATTCTCGCGTGACATGATCACGTCCTTCCGGCGCTGTGGAACCCTGCCGGAACTTTTCAAAAATATGCTCCTGCTCATGGAGCGGAATTCCGATGCCAGTGTCCTCAACACTGATTTCAATCGTCGTTGCCCCGGCCTGACGGGAACCAACACGTACCCGCCCGCCCTCCGGCGTAAACTTGATGGCATTGGAAAGCAGATTATTCAGTATCTGACTGATCTTGCCCCGATCCTGAAAAATCGGCGGCAGAGGGCTCGGTGCCGGGTCAATCCGCAGATCGATATTCTTTCGATCGGCCAGCGGTGCAATCTGCTGAACCTGCTGTTCAATGATATCCGAGACGGAAACATCGTCCGGATGAAGTTCCATCTTGCCGCTCTCGATCTTCGCCAGATCAAGCAGATCATTGATCTGCACCATCAGACTCTGACCTGACGTCTGGATGTTGTGCACATAACGCTTCTGACGTTCATCCAGATTCGGAGCACTCTGCAGGATGTCGCTGAATCCGAGAATACTGTTGAGCGGCGTTCGCAACTCATGGCTCATCGTCGCGAGAAAATCATCCTTCAGTCGACCGTTATTGAAGAGCTCCATATTCAGCCGGGCCAGCTGATCCACCTTGATGTCGAGATTCAGATTCAATCCGCGAAGCTCATCGTTCACAGTCATCATATGGCGAAGCATTCGATTGAACGCCTGCCCGAGTTCTTCAAACTCATCGCCTGTGTTGATATCCGCTCTCAGATTAAGATTCCCTCGAGCGATCTCGTCACTGACATCCTTCAGGTGAAGAACCGGCTTCACGATGATGTATCGCACGATCACATACGACGCCATCATTGCAAGAAATGACGTCACAATGCCCGAAGCCAGCAGAACAGCGCGGTTTCGGCTGAGCTGAGCTTCCACTGTCTTCATGGACAGCTCGACTCTCGCCACCGCAAAAAGTGGCGCCGATGCAGTTTCATTGTCCGATGCGGCTGCAGCATTACTGCCGAAGGTCCCACCGGAAGTTTCTTTCAGCCGGTCCGCCTCTTCTTTCATCAGCCGCTGATAATCGTTCTGATGACAGGATATGCACTCACCGCCGGGACGAATTCGAATGGCTTTGTAGTATTCAAGCTGACGATTCCCATCGATTTCACGAATCAGAGAATATTCGCTTTCCTCAGAGCCCGATTCACGAAATCTCCGCAGTGCTTCATAAAACGAATCGATTCCTGGATCATCATTCACATCGATCAATCGCCACTTTGCAACCGAGGAAAGATCCCGGCTGCGATTCATCGCTTCCTGAAACTGACTGACCTGTGACAGCAGTCGAGCCACCGGTTCGGGAACCTGAGTTTCTGCAGTTGCGGCCGCTGCATCTCCCGATTCCGAATTGACGTTCCCCGCATCAGACGGTTCCGGCCCTGGCGTTTCCCCGACATTTGCACCCGCGATCGAGGCCGTGTTATCCGGCTGCAGCTGGCTGATGAATTTCTGATAATGCGACTCGAGAACAAATCGATCCGCCAGTCCTCGGGCAGCATTCACCTGCTGGTGCTCAACAAGAAGCCTGGTTCTGGCAGCGTAGAGATAAAAGCTGGATGTGATCAGCACCAGCAGCGCAAGGCCGAACAGGAAGCGACATTTTCGCTCAAGACTCGTTTCCCCAATGAGTTTCTTCAGGGATCGATACGAGATCACACGTGTCTCTCAGCAGCTCATGTTATTCCGGAATTCTTCACTCTGGATCCGGCCCGTCGCGGCGGTTGGGACACTCGTTAATCTCAGTCCGAGACAGTCAGAGCCGGCAGATTACTTCGTGTTGTAACTCCCCGCAGCAAATGAGTCACCCCCACTGGCCTGCAGCCGACGAAATCTCAGGAGATGCCGCTCAATCCGTACCGATACTGCTCACCGTGAATTGATCGGATCCACGTCAACAGCCATTTCCACCTTCTCCGGCAGACTCAGATCTTTTTCGACCTTCAGCCAGAGGTCACGAACGAGCTCATGGGTCTTTCCGGTAATCTGAATGTGGAACCGCCAGAGCCCGCGCAGTCGAGTGATCGGTGCCGGCGCAGCTCCCAGAATTCGAATCCCCGATTCTGCTTCAGTCACTCTGGCAGCTCGAAGTTTATCTGCAACGGCCTGAGCCGTCTGAAGAACTTCGGTTTCCTGTGGCCCGCGAAAGATGATACGTGTGACGGAAGAATAGGGCGGGGCTTTAAGTGCGAACCGTTCCTGCAGTTCATGTTGAGCGAATCCGCAGTAATCATGTTTTGATGCAAAACGAACGGCAGGATCCTGAGGACAGGTTGTCTGGACCAGGACTCGCCCACCACGCGTTCCGCGACCGGTTCGTCCCGCGACCTGTGCAATCAGCTGAAACGTTCTTTCGGCCGCCCGCATGTCCGGCTGTCTCAGCATGGAATCAGCATCCACGACGCCGACGAGCGTCACGTTCGGAAAATCGAGCCCTTTGGCAATCATCTGAGTTCCGAGCAGAATACTGACTTCGCCGCGACGAAATCTCTCCAGTGCCTCATCGTGACTACCGGGAGCCTTCATCGAATCGCTGTCCATTCGCTGAATGGTTGCCCCCGGAAAACAGGATTCCACTTCCTCCTGAAGTTTCTGAGTCCCCGTGCCCAGAAATCGAATGGCAGGGCTGTCACACGCGGGACATCGTTCCGGCGCGTTGGTCGAGTAATCACAACTATGACACACCGCCGCTGCGCGGTCGCGATGCCACGTCAGTGAAATGTCGCAGTCCGGGCACTTCACTGCAGTTCCACACGAACGACACCAGACCGAAGGCGAATAACCTCGCAGATTGAGAAAGAGGATCACCTGCCCCTTGTCATTCAACGCAGTCTTCACAGCTTGAAACAACGCTCTGCCAATGGAGGCGCCTCGAGAAATCCGAGGATCGTTCCGCGTATCCACCACAATGACCGGCGGAAGCGGGCGCCCTTCCACGCGATCCGGCATCGAGATCAGCCTGCTGAGACGCCTTTGAGCCCTCATCCACGACTCCAGCGTCGGTGTTGCAGATCCCAGAATCAACGGCACTCGCTCCTGCTGACACCGATATCCGGCGACTTCGCGAGCATGGTATCTCGGTGTGGTATCCTGCTTGAACGTCGGCTCATGCTCCTCATCGATGACGATCAGCCCGAGATGAGGCGTCGGCGCGAACACAGCGCTGCGAGCCCCGACGATAACTTCTATCCCACCCTGCTGAATCTGTTGCCACTGCCAGTGACGTTCCGCATCGGACATGTGACTGTGGAGAACCGCGACCGAACGAAACCGACTTCGAAATCGACGAATCGTCTGAGGTGTCAGACTGATTTCCGGAACCAGTACAATCGCCTGTCGACCATAACTCACGACTTCCCGAATGGCCTGAATATAAACTTCTGTTTTGCCACTGCCAGTGGCACCATGCAGAAGGAATGTTTCGTGAGTTCCCGACCGAAGACAGTCGCGAATGGTAGTCAGCGCTGAAAGCTGCTGCAGATTCAGTCTCAGATCCACTTCGGACGTGATGTCATGCTCGATGTCTCCGGACACGTCCGTTCTCTGACGTTCTGCGACGATCAGTCCTTTCTTCTCAAGAGTCCGCAGAGGACCGGGTCCGCACTGAGCTCGTTCGCAGAGCTCTGACGCCGGAATCGAACCGCTGACACCGGCAAGAATTTCGATGACCGATCGCTGCTGCTTCGTCAGCTTCAGACTCTCAATCCGTTCACGGACACCGTCGGCGAGTGCATACGTGCGGATGAGCCGAGTTCCGGATCGATGCCGAACTCCCGCAGGAATCACACTTTCGAGAACCTGTCCCCAGCCGCAAAGATACCGTTCGCTGATCCAGCGAGTCAGTTCGAGCATTCGACCGTCCGCAAGCGGCTGCGTGTCGAGCAGCTCTTCGATCGTCTTCAGCCGCATCTGCCCGGATTCGCCGCGACGGACGGCCACACAGTATCCGATGACACTCCGATTCCCACGCCCAAGCGGTGCACGAACTCGATGCCCCGGTCCGGTGAGTTCACGCAGCTCATCCGGTATTCGATACGTATACGGACGCTCCA
Source organism: Planctomyces sp. (assembly GCA_046345315.1). Lineage (GTDB taxonomy): Bacteria > Planctomycetota > Planctomycetia > Planctomycetales > Planctomycetaceae > F1-80-MAGs062. The sequence continues at coordinate 16,150 of JBKDKA010000223.1, read as the reverse complement.
GAGGCAGATTGAACACGACATCTGCGACCAGAAAATCTTCCGCTGCCGCCTGTTCCCATTCGGGAGTGTCTGCGAAACCAAACAGATTCTGCTGAGACGTCACGGTCCTGGCTTCTGTGAGCGCTGAGCGATTCGGCGAAGATGGTCCCAGGTGAACAGCCCTGAATCATGGCTGTCGGACCACCGGAATTTCATCGCGTAGTTTCCGGACAGACCCGCTTCGTGAATTGTGATGTCAACTGGCACTGATTCCGGGTTCAGCAGCTGTTTTCCGGTGAATTCATCCACGCAGACCGCACAGGGACAGCTCTGACGAACAAGACGCAGTGGAATGCGCGACACATCTTCCGGAGTCCAGATCAACTCAAGAATTCGTTCTTCTTTCAGGACTCGGATATTCTGCGGAGACTGCATGATTCATCGCCCGGTCAGTGTTCAATAAGGTGAACAATCACTGCATTCCAGCGATGTTCACCAGAAAAATTCCGTCGCAGTTCACCCGCAACGGAAAGGATTGTAGAGCGCATTTCAAAACCGGGACAGGCACCCTTGCTGTTGAGGAGTTTGCTGAGAAAAAATCGCGATCATCGAGAGCCAGTCCCGGTTTTGAAACTACCTGTAGCCATTTCGAAAGAAAATTGTCGCCTCACAATCAGGTTAAGAAAGTTTGTGACAGTGCCCCGAGCCGTCCGATGCGAAACTTTCGATTCAGACTACAATCCGTCAGCGTTCCGAGTTCATTTCAAAACCGGGTCAGGCACTCCTGCAGCTGCAGAATCTGCGGGAACAGTCATGTCCTCAGGGAGTCAGTCCTGGTTTTGAAGCCACCTCAATTCAATCTGAACATCGTCATCGACAGCACAGATGCGTTTTCGACAAAGACTGAGCACTCTATGATTCCTGATCTCAGACGTCGCTGTGAACTCGCACCGCGTTTCGCTTCCGAATCCGCTCGCGTGATTCAGCGATGGCTGCTGCTGCCTCTGCTTTGTGCAGCCGCATTCTCACCTGAGATCAGCATGTCGGCGGCTGAGGCCGTTTCGAGCCCCGGGCTTCCCCCCGCATCGATTCCGGCAGAGATTGTTCGAGCCGCTGTCGGTCGCATCGATCCATATCTGGTTCGCCTGACGCCGATCGGCGTTTCGGAGCAGGGGGAGAGTTCCGTCAGCTCAAAAGCCTCAACCGGGCTCATCATTTCGGAGAAGGGCGAAATCCTTACCAGTACGTTCCTGATGGAAGGACAGCCCTCGGCAATTCTGGTGGAGACAATTGACGGAAGGCGAGCATCCGCGGTAATCGTTGCCAGAGATTACATCCGTCAGATTGCTCTGCTCCGTTCAGAAGATTTGATCTCTGATCCTTCCGCGTGGAAAGCCCCGGAGACAAAACCGAATACCGACTCAAAAGTCGGGCAATGGATGATCGCGGCAGGTAGGTTTTATGCGGCCGACAGTTCCAGCCTGTCCGTCGGCATCCTGAGTGCTCGTGATCGTATCCACGGAATGGCTCTTCAGACGGATGCGAAGATTTCTCCCGTCAACTACGGCGGTACGCTGATCGACGTCACCGGCAGCATTCATGGGCTCATCACCCCCATGTCCGTTCAGATCAGCGAGGGAGTCACTGGTGGTGTCGAGTGGTACGATTCGGGGGTTGGTTTTGCAGTTCCCATCGAAGACGCCATCACCATCGCAGATCGTCTGCGATCCGGAAAGGATCTGAAGCCGGGGCTGGCGGGATTCAGCATCTCCGGTGCAGCACCATTTTCCGAAGAAGTACGCATTCGGCAGATTCACCCGGGTTCGCCAGCGGAGAAAGCAGGACTGCAGGTTGCGGATCGCATCATGTCCGTGAACGGCATTGCTGTCACACGGCCATCCGTCATCGAACGAGAACTCAACCGCTCAGCTGCGGGCGATTTACTCACACTCGTTCTGCAGCGTCAGGGGCAGATAATAGAGGCATCGGTTGCGCTCGTGGAATCCCTTCCTGTGCTGCGGCCCGGTTTTGTCGGCATTATCCCCTGTGTTCCGAAATCTGTCCCGGCCGATCCCGCTCAGGAAATCGCGGAAGCCCCCTGCAACGTCATGGTCGTGAACAATTCGTCCGCATCACGTGTCGGGCTCAGTGGCGTCATCGAGATTCTGGCGGTCAATGATCAGCCAATGAAGCAACTCGGCGATCTCCTTCCGATGCTGTTTCTGGCGTCGCTCAATTCGAGCGTAAAACTGACGTATCGAGAAATCGAGTCATCGACTCCCGACATCCCGGCAGACACGCAGAACACTCCGACTGATCCAGCGAAGACTCCGAATGACACACCATCACCGGAGAAACCAGCGGAGAATGAGAAGAGTTCCGAAAAGCACGTCAGCATTCCGGTGGAAGCCGTGACGGAGTTTCAGTCGAAGCTCGATGACGACGACCGTCTCGATTACTTTCGAACGACAGTCATCGCGGACAAAATCACCAGCGATGTTCAACGTCGCGAACTACCGCTTGGTGACGACGGTAAGTGCCTGCTGATTTCGGCGTCTGATTCTGCAGGATCTGAACCGGTGCCATCAGGACTCATCCTGCTGCTTACTGATCCGTCCGTTTCCGAGGAGAAAATGATTCGAGAATGGCAGGATGTGCTCAGCAGTCACCGACTCACGCTGCTGCTGCCGGTAGTTGGGGCGAAGAATCAGCTGACTGACGACGATCTGCCGGCTATCGCAGCGGCACTGGAAGCAGCCATCAAGGACCGACCGATCGACCGCGGTCGCATTGTTGTCGTTGCCGACGAACAGTCGATTCGACTTGCGGAACGAGTCCTCTTTGCGGCCAGATCACCTGTCCGCGGTGCGGCTCTGCTGAGCGGAGTTGTTCGCACGCCCGAAGGTCTGACTGCCGGACGTTTCCGTCGCAGCGTTCTCCTCCTGAATCAGGGGAACAGCCTCCAGTTTCAGGCATTGATCAGCGAATCGCGACGAAAACTGCAGGCGATCGGATATCGCGTCTTTCTGCCGGAACTGTCGACGGTATCCAGTTCTGCTGATTCCCCGGCAGAAAAAGAAGCTTCTTCTGCAGACGCGCCTTCACCAGCACGACTGATCGGAGATTTCTCGATCCTGCTGCGAGCACTCTGATCGCTATTCCGCAGCCGCCTCAATTCGATAAACCGCGGTATCCGTTCGAAGGAACATGGCACCTTCGGCAAATGCAGGAGTTGCAAAGGTTCGTCCGGGAATCTGATTTCTGCCAAGCTCCTTCCACTCCTTATCGTGAGCGACCCAGATCGCAGCTCCATCTTCATCCATCAGAAGAACTCGGCCGTTCGCGAATACAGGAGATGCTGAAAAGTTCCCGCCGATGCGTTCCATCCAGTGACGTTTCCCGGTCTTTGCATCAAGACAGGATGCGATTCCTTTGTCAGACACGAGATAAAGTTCGTCGCCGACAAGAAGAGGTGACGGTGTACTTGGAGACCCACGGTCGATTCTCCAGACGATGTCTGATTTTGTGACATCACCCTGACCACCAAGCTTCACCGCCAGAAGCTCCGGTTTGTCATAATCGTGATTGTAAAACACCATTCCATGTCCGATGGCAGGCTGCGGCACGACCGACCATCCTGGCGCGAGAACTCTGCTGATTTCCTGTCCCGATTCGAGATCATAGACGGCCATGTGATCAGGCCCCGGAGCCAGCACCTGGGTCTTCCCGTTGATTCGAGTCACTGCAGCTGTGACAAAGGAATGATTGATCCGGCCGGTAACTGATCGAGCCGTCTTCCAGGCGACCTTTCCCGTCTTTGCATCGATCGCCGCAACAAACGGAGCTGACGAACCGTCACAGACGATGAAGATTCGTCCGTCACTCAGAACCGGAGACCCCCCGTTGCCGTGGACCGGCGGATACTCGAGGTCGACGTTGGTCCAGATCAGATGGCCGTCTTCCGCAGACAGTGCCGCCATCCCCTGCGCACCGAAGTGGACATACACGGCGCCGTCTTCGACAATCGGCGTCGGACTTGCGTGACTGTTCTTTGCATGGATCCTGGGAACTTCGTCCAGTCGGCGGACTTCCTGATCCCAGATCACAGTGCCGGTTTTTGAATCCAAAGATAAAGCGCGCAGTGACAATCCTTTTTCCTGAGGCACTGCTGTTGTGAGAAAGATTCGTCCATTCACAATCACCGGCGACGACCACCCGAGACCGGCGACCTCAGCCTTCCACATCACGTTCTTCGTTTCAGACCACTCAAGCGGCGTTGAAACTTCTGCCGAATGACCATCAGATTTCGGACCTCGGAATTGAGGCCAGTCACCAAAGAAGAGTGTGAACACCAGCGGCAGCAACAACTTCATCGCAATGCATCCGTCAAACGAGAGATCTGCGGAACGTCAGAAGATTCTCTGCCGATTCGAACCGAGCCGCAGTAAACATCTCTCGAGCAGCAGCATTTTCCGAATCGACGTGAGCTTCGATCAGCTGAACGGAATCATCGCGAAGTCGTCGACAGACTTCCAGCACCAGAGCCAGTGCGTATCCGTGTCGACGTTCATCTTCAGGAACAAAAACGTCACGAATCCCGACTGATCGTACCCCCCATTTCGGTACAAAAACATCCATTCCGATGATCTGTCCCGAAGCGACCACCGTCTGCTCGTCGCGACGCTGCAGTTCGAATCGCAGAGAATCGAGATGCCCGAATCGCACAAACCACCACCAGGACTGTCCGGACGCTCGATCCGTAATCGCCATATTGACTTCGCGACGATTGCGCAACAGGCGAGCACTGACTGGATCGCGACTTGCCACCAGATCTCGCCGAAGCACGATCGTGCGGGAACCCGGTGAGTAGCCAAGCGGTTCGAGGAACGCCCTCCAGTCCGCAGCTCGCTCTGAGAACCCTGACGGCTGAAGCCCTCCGTAAATACCGACGTAAAAGCCGTTTCGATCGATGCCGCCACCGACTTCAACAGTCGCGGCGCCGCGCTCTTTCAGGTAGTTCTCAGCCAGTCGAATCAGTTCAGCCCCGATCCCACGACGGCGATACCCCGGATGCACCATCAGAGCAGAAATCACACCGTCCGAAAAATTCAGCCGGCTTTCGTCAGGAGTGCATGCAAATGATGCATGAACGAGCCCGACAACTCGGTCACCTTCCGTCGCCAGAATCAGGCCGCGGCGATCGAAGAACGGCTGGGAGAATGTGAAGAGCTCCAGAATATCACAGGAAAAGCCTTCTGCCGCCGCCGGACCCAGCCCGCACGAGTGCCAAAGGTTCAGCAGTCGCGGAGGATCAGAATTGTGAAATGTGCGATATTCAGTCACCGGCTGCTCTCACCAGAGAAACGCACGGTCCCGGCGATGAAATTCAATCACTGTGGATTGTCTTCAGATCAAGGCATCAGAAACTGAACTGCCTTTTCGGGGCCCCGTGGCGAATCTAACCGACTCAGCAAATTCAGACAAGCGGCACACGTTCGAGGAGCCATCAGGTTTTCGGAATGAGAAGCTCCAGCGACCACAGAAACTGCCGTTACAGGGGAATCTCATCTTCGGAATGATTTGCCTGGATTTCCATCTCGCGAAGTGATTCCGTCACGGTCGTGACCGGCAGCTCGTCAAACGAAACGACTACGGGCAGTGCCGTGAGCTGATGAGTTCTGGTTCTCCGAAACAAACTGTCGCTGATCTGAAAGTGCCAGAGGAGCGCCAGTACCGAAGACGCAATCAGAAATGCAATCCAGCCCATCCAGGGTGTCATCTGCTGAGCAAAGCTGATGGGTGTCTGCGGCGGAACCCAGCGTTCAATTCTCGCTGCCAGCAGATGCGGCGTCAGACTGATATCGCCGCGACCGTCCGCGCCATTTCGAGCATATCCTTCACGCTTGAAATAGATACCGGTGAACTGCACCTCCGCAGACACTTTCTCCCCGTCTTCTGATAACGGCAGAGAACTGTCTGCAGCCGTTGCAACCACATGGATCAGCTGACTTCCCGAGTCCGGCAGTGAAATCCACGCGTCATACAGATCCCGAGTCTCAAAGGAATCCGCTCGACTGTTGAATCGCATCAGTCTTCGCAGCGTTCCGCGAACGGTCCACAATCGGCCCCGACAGTATTCCGGAGAATCCATGAACAACGCGTACCGTCCCGGCTCAGCCCCCGCAACGAGCTCCGGCGACAAACGACCCGCAGCCTGAAGGCACTGAAACCATGCATCCCACTCGAATGACTGGATTCCGACAACATCATCCTGGACCCGCCGCAGCAGCTTCCGGATTGCCGCTGTGCCCGGTTCGACGTCACGATCCGTCCGCTTCGTCTGTCGATCAAGTCGCTGGATCTCATCCACATCCAGAACCGATGCTGCATTCGACGATGTCGATGAATCGCCGTCCGCCGAGGCTCCCGTCAGGAACTCATCCGGTCCGAGTTTTCTCCCGGACAAGGGATCACTCGGGTCATCGGAGATCATCGCCGTTCGCGAATCCGAACTGACAACACGGTCACGACTCTGACGCCCGGCCCCTTCGGAAAGCAACCGCGTGCGACTGGTCAGCGTGATCACGATTGCAACGACACCCACGATGGCAATGCCAAGCGTGATTCGCTGCTGTCTGCCCGGACTGAGCAGGCCTCGCGGTCGTTCTTTCGAACGAAATCTCAATTCAACTCTCCCTGATTCAGATTCGGAACATCCGAGCTCGTCCGGAATCGCTCCGAAAACCTCCTGCCCCGCCTTGTCGCCCCGATTCCTGCATTTCTCTCATCGTGACACACTGACTGAGTGTAGCCTCCGGGGATGCGCAAACTCAAGTGCGTTCAGAAACTCCGCGACTCCTCGGCGGTGCCGGTCAGAGACATCCAAGTCCTGTGATTCCGTTTCTGACAATCTGACATGAGCGATCAGATCAGGGGAACGCTTGCCTGTAGTGTTCCAGTGCGGATTGTCGAGCCTGATCATCGGCGAATCCGAGCGACTGCCCGGCAAACACCGTGGATTCAACTCGATGAGGCATGAACCCGAACAGTTCCGGTTCCTGCCCACGAAGATGAATTGCCACAGCGAGCGCAATATCCCGAGTCTCCACGCGATAGCCATGACCACGACTTTGACCACGACCTTCGATGCCGTCTCTCTCCTGATTCGGAGCAGCTCGCATTCCGGCACGCGGTGGCCAGAGCACCGCAGTATTGCTGAACTGCGATTCCAGCAGGCTTATATCCTCGGGGTTTCTGAAGATGGCCAGCACCAGCATCGCAAGCATCATTTCCGGTCGTCTCGTTTTCGAACGGATGATCCGTTGAGCCAGTTCTCGCCCTTCAGGAATTCGAGTCGCCATGACAAACACCAGCGGGCGTTCAACGGCGATTCCCCGTCTCAGAATCCATCGACCAACAAGAAATTCCAGCGGCGTGCGATCGCTGTTCTCCAGCGGATCCTCCTGCTTGTCCGCTGTCCCACGTCGAAACATCTGAAGCAGCCGTTCGTCTGAAAGCGCAGAACTCAGCATCGCGGAGGTGGCACCTCGAAGACGTAATTGTTCATTACTGCAGAGCAGCAGCAGAGCACTGAATGATTCAACAGGAAATCGACTGCCAGTGCTGTTGTAAAACTCCCCGACAAGCTGATTTAGGCGCGATTCAATCGCAGCTGGCAGGCTCTGTCGATCATGAATTGCCAGAGACATCAGAACGGGCTCTGCACTAATGATGCGTATGTAGTTCTGAATATCGCCGGCATGGCTCCCGACCACAACTGCATATCGATCCCATTCAGGAAAGTAAGACGCCTGCTCGGCCGTCCGCAGTTGTTGAAGTTCACGAAAGTGTCGTCGATAGTCATCTTCCTGAATGCGTCGAATGAGAATCTCGACACGCTCGCGAAATTCGAGGTCCCCATGGGTTCGGACAAGCTTCAGGGATGGAACAGCAGCCATTCCGGCATTGCGGAGATGGTCCATCGCTGACCTCCGTTCCGCAAATGTTTCTGATGCAAGCATCCGAATCAGAGACGCGTATTCCGCTTCCGAAGGATCCGACTTCTGCGTATCGCCGTCGGCATTCTTCCCGTTCCGATCCGCTTCTTGATACCTGACATCCGTATGTTCTGCATGCCCACCCAAAGGAGAATCTGCGTTTTCGGCAATTGTGCGACGTGTCTCCTGAACGCCCTGAGAATTCAGCTCGCCCCCCGATGCTTCCAACCCGCCTGACTCGGCGACGACGGGCCGCTGAACCAGAACGACGACGAAGGCAAAAAGAAGAGATCGAAGCTTGAACACTCGCAGGCCCGGTTTGCCACGACAAGAGAACGGAAAACGAAGACTCAGGAGGCTCTGACAAAAAAGTGAACAGGCGCCCCTGGAAGTCACCTTTTTCAATGATTTCAGACGCCCGGCATGAGCCAGTCCCCGTATTGTTACGCGTACTAAGGCTGAGATCTGAGACGAACAGCCGGTCAAAGCCTATCGGAATCTCTGAAAAACTTCTGAAAAAATCCCCGAATGCTTCAAGACTTCGAAATTCTTGACTTTTTCCCTTCGTGAGAACTCCAACATTCAACGCGGATCAAAGAATGCGTAAGATTGAGGTCTCGAAACAGGAAAGGTATTCTGTGTCGTCTGAAAAGTATCGACAATACAGGAAGTATGTTCCGATTAGGAAGAAGCTGACCGTTGTGTCGCTTTGTCGCGATATACGAAGCTTGAGGTCCGATAACCGGAATGGGCCTGAAATCAGAGGAGTGAAGCAAAGTGGTGAAATTGTTATCCGGCGATTCCCGAAGAGTCGTCGCGTCGGTCGTCATGCTTGTCAGTTCCCTGCTGTTGATTGCCTCAGCGCTGATCCCGGCTGAGAGAGCACTCGCAAGTCAGGAGGAACAGGCCGCAGCCGTCCCGGCAGCAGCCACCGAGCTGCGGATTTCGTCTGATATCTCCGAAGAAGCCATCGAGAAAGTGGACAGTGCACTGGCCACGTCATTGACACCCCAGCTGACCGTTCTTTACGACCAGAAGAAGCCGGGTGCAGAACGACTCGCGGCTGGTGAAGAAATCCTTCGAGTTCTGTCGGGGTACAATGCCGCTTCGGCGCAGGGGGCGGAACTGAAAACTCGAGTCCAGAGGCGTGCCGGGCTGCTGTTGTCAGCGATTCAGGCCTCACAGGTTTCTGATCTCACGACTCGTGGGGACACATCTTCAGGATCACTCACCTCGGCTGCCGTGAACGCACACAACTGGCTGCGGACTGTCAACCATGGAGATCTCTGGGTCGGATACCTTCACCTCCCAGAACTTCAGAGCGGCTCGCCGTCGCGCGAAGTGCTTCAGCAGGTGCGTCAGAATCTGACAATTTCCTCTTCCATTGATGCAGCACAGCAGAAGTTCATCGAGAAGCCTCTTCTGCAGGCCTTGAAAGCTTCTGTCGAGTCAACTCTGGCAGCCATGCCGTCTGCAGCCCCGACAGAAGAATCCGCTCTTCGTGCTGAACTGAACGCTCAGCTGGATCGAATCGTGGCTACATCACTGGCCTTCGAAACGAATCAGCTGGCGCAGGACGCCGACCGCGTTCGTTCTGAGTATCGAATGCTGCGAAGTCGTTTTCCGGCCGCAGCCGAGGTACTCCGCCCTCAGATCATGAATCACTATTTCAACCACAATCTTCATTTCACGCTCTCCGAGTCGCTGCTCTCCCGACTGATCTCAAACTACCGCTCGGAGTCGGGGCGAATCGCTGACTGTATCATGGGAGCCTGGGTGACCGGATCGCAGGTGACCAATGTCAACGTGACGGCCGATATTGAGCCGTCCGCTTCATCAGCTCACTTCCGCATCATCGCCAATGGAAGCATTCATTCGAATACTGCCGCACAGAAAAGTCCTGCAACTGTTTTCACTGAGGGAAACCACGGGTTCACAATCCTGAAACCGGTTTATTTTTCCGGACGTGAAGTCAGCAGTGATGCAGGTTCGATTGACGTCTCCGTCAACAGTCGCACCGTGGGTCTCCGGACGAAATACGACGGGATTCCTCTGGTCGGCGGCATCGTAAGACGAATGGCATGGAAGAAAGTCGCTGAAAGTGCTCCACGATCACGAGCCATCACCACGGAACGAATCTCTGATCAGGCACTTCCTAAGTTCGAGCAGCAGGTTTCAGATCAGCTTTCTTCTGCAAGTTCCACGATCGAGAAAACTCTGAATGCTCTGGATGCTGAAGGTGTCGGCCCCGAAAGCATCAGTGCTCGTTCCAGCAGCACCCACGCAGCTGTGAGCCTGAGAACCATGGGAAGTTCACGTCTTGGCGGGTCAGCTCAGCCTCCCGTTCTGCTGTCCTCAACCGGTCTGGCAATTCAGCTCCACGAATCCGCTCTGAACAATACCGCTGATGCCCTGGGACTGAAGGGTGAAACGGTTCCTGAAGATGAAGTCATTTCAAAACTGGAGAAAGGGCTGAGCGAACTGCTGCAGCGGGAGATCAAGTTCGGTCGCGAAGAGGGATCACCGGGCACTTCCTCCAAAACACCGGGTGACACCTCTGCAGCGGGAGATGCATCGGACGAAAAGCCTGCTGAGGAAAAGGCGACTTCATTTGCATTCAGTCGGACCGATCCGATTCGAGTCCATTTCACAGACAATCAGGCCATTCTTGTTCTCCGAATGGGTGTTCTGCAGCAGGACTCAGAACCAATTCCGGAGCAGGTTGTCACGATCCCGGTCAGCCTCAAAGTGGAAGCCGGAAAACTGATTGTCGAACCAGGTACAATCCGGGTCGCCAGCGTTCAGGAAACCAGTCGAGCCCGACAGGTTACACGTGCCAATCAGATCCGCAGAATTCTGGAACGAAAGATCATTCGGAGAGAACTTGACTCCACCTACAATCTGCAGGCCGCAGGCGACAAGATACTGCCTCTGACACTGACTCTCATTCAGACAAGCGATGGATGGCTGACTGCAGAGATGCAGTAGGCTTAATTCAGATCGAATTTCAAGACCGGGACCGTCCGTAGCAAGTCCCGGTTTTGATGACCACGATGAAACCACGACGGCGGGAATTCAACCCGCCGTCCATTTTTCAATGGCACCGCGCACCAGCTGCCCCATTTTCGGCGGACTCGCTTCGAAGTCGACTCGCAGTCCCTGGTCCGTCAATGCTTCAGTGCAGGTTGGTCCGATTGAGGCCAAAACCATCTTCTGAAATGCCGTTCTCAGGCCTTCTTCGAGCTGCAGTTCCGAAGCCACCTGAAGCACATTGGTGACCTGGTTGGCGCTTGTGAACAATGCAATGTCGATCTGTCCGGAACACATCTGGTGGATGGCCGCTTTCAGTGGTCCCGTGTCTTCCGGTAACGCCCATCGGTAGACGGGAATCCGAATGACCTCAGCTCCCAGATTCCGGAGTGCTTCGTAGAATCGAAGATTCGGCAGCCCGTATTCCTGGACGGCAATCCTGCGCCCATTTATGCCGAATCGGTCCGGCTGATCGACGGCCGCTGCCTCCAGCGCGGTCAGCAGTTCTCTCCAGGTGTTCGGCTCTGGCGCCTTCAGGTCGTACCGCAGCCCGACTTTACTGAGCACAACGGCCGGCTTCGGACCGCGAATCACCAGGGTTGTGCGTTTCAGTGCGTCGAGAACCTGTTCATAAACCCCCTGAGTCCGTGCCAGCTCAAACAGTGCATCAGTACCAACACCCGTCATGAGCACCGTCATTGAAAAACGGTCCTCGATCAGTTCCTTCAGACACTGAATGGCTTCCGGGTTCTCTTCAATCGGGAGCTCTCTCATGGAGGGTGCAGATACCGCAACACCGCCATGACGCTCAATAAGATGGCTCATCTCTTCGGCGCGACGACTCTCAAAAGAACAGACACGGGGCTGCGCTGAATTCATCTCGACCATCCGTCTGAACCTCTGAAGCAATCAGCCTGTATTCGCTGCAGTGACCTATCCCGACACTCGCCGGATGTTTCGACAAAAGTAATCAATAATTGCTGGTGCGTCGATTTTTGTGACCACATCACAGTTCCGCTGTCTCGCTTTGACGGGACGCTGGTCACAGACCGTGAGTCCAGTGGCGATCTCTCCCGAGGTTTCCACGTCCACTGAGTACGGTGTGACGGAAAACTTCTCCGCTCGAGCAGCAACGGCGAGCGCCGCCATCGACGGGAGTGCTACGCCTTCAAACGGAAGGTGCTGACGCGTGGCTCGCATCAGATACTGCATACCGGACGCCACCAGTTCGCCAATCGGCGTTGACGGGATCAGTCCCGTCAGTCGCTCCACATTCTCGAATGTCAGCACAGGCTGATAACTGACATCAAGCGGTACCAGCGTTTTGCCGGCATGCGACTGAAGCACCGTGCGTGCGGCCAGCGGGTCTGCCCAGATGTTGAATTCCGCAGCCGCCGTGACATCGCCTCCCGAATGGAAGGAACCACCAAGAATCACAAGGCCATTGATCAGCATCGGAAGCTCAGGATCCAGCTCAAACGCCATCGCCACATTGGTGAGCGGACCAAGAGTCAGCAGACGAACTTCACCTGGAAATTCACGCACCGTATCGACAAGAAGCTTCGCCGATTCTCTGCGATTGTGAAGGTCCGGCACCTGAGGCTGAGTATCGCCAAGCCCAAAACGACCGTTAAGGAGCGCCTGTGCAGGCATTCCGGCCGGCGCTGATTCTGCGGGAACCAGTGAACCGTCTGACTGACCGATCCGCGGATGCCTCACGGGATCTGCAAGTTCGATCAGGTAGTGAATGTTGCGTGTCGCCTGCTGTCCGGATACCGTTCCTGAAGTCGCAGTAATGGCCAGCACGTCAAGCGCCGGATCGACCATCGCCGCAAGCACAGCCAGAGCGTCACACAGCCCCGGATCAGCATCGATCAACAGTTTCTGAACCACTCCATTTTTCCCGACAGCTTCAACCCTGATCAAACCGATTCAGCCGGGTTCACTGACCCGTGCTGCCAGAGTATACCAGAATTGCTCTCACAGAGCACGGCTCGCAATGAATCCCCAGATTCGAAAGCGTCTTCCAGAGTTCCTCAATTCATTCTGGATCTGGTCCCTGTCGTCAAATGCTTCCGACCTGCTTTACCGAAGCTCTTCAGCCCTCAGGTGAAATCAGGTAAGTATGTCGCTCACCACTCGAGCTGGTTCCACTCCCGTCAGTCGGAAATCCAGACCCTGGTAACGGTAAGTGAGCCGTTCGTGATTGATCCCCAGAAGGTGCAGAATCGTCGCATGCAGATCCCTCACATGGACAGGATTCTCCGCCACGTTGTAGCTGAAGTCGTCCGTTTTTCCGTAACTCATTCCGGGGCGGATTCCGGCACCCGCCATCCACACGGTGAAACATCGTGGATGATGGTCGCGCCCCGCTTCCGGACTGTCCCATTTCCCCTGACCAGCGACGCCACGCCCAAACTCACCGCCCCAGACGACAAGCGTATCTTCAAGCACTCCACGCTGATGCAGATCTTCCAGCAGAGCAGCCGTCGCCTGGTCGGTGTCCCGACAGCGAGCAGTACACCAGGAGGTCAGTCGACTGTGATGATCCCAGTCCGGATGAAACAGCTGGACGAATCGAACACCACGCTCAACGAGCCGTCGTGCCTGAATGCAGTTTGCGGCGTAACTGCCGGGACGACGAGAATCCGGACCGTACATCCGGAAAGTGGCCTCCGTCTCCGTACTCATATCAATCAATTCCGGAACACTCGTCTGCATTCGAAATGCCATTTCATACTGGCGAATTCGAGTCAGAATTTCCGGATCTCCTGTTTCTTCGTGACGGATCCCGTTCAGGTCCTTCAGTCCATTGAGCATGCCTCGGCGAAGATTCGCCGGTAACCCATCCGGATCGCGAAGATACAGGACAGGGTCTTTCGCATTTCGAAGTTTCACACCCTGAAATCGCGTCGGAAGAAATCCGCTGCCCCAGTAATGATCATACAGCGGCTGATCACTCGGACGCTGCATTCGCGAAATCATCACGAGATAGTCCGGAAGATTCTGATTGTCACTCCCCAGGCCGTAGCTCACCCACGCACCGACGCTCGGACGTCCGGCCAGCTGGTTACCGGTCATCATCTGAGTCATTGCAGGTGCGTGATTGATCTGATCCGTATACGCAGATTTGATCAGGCAGACGCGATCAGCAGACTGCTGCAGGTGAGGCAGCCATTCACTGATGGTGTTGCCGCTGTCTCCGCATTTTCGAAATCGCACGCGCGACGGCATGATGAGCTGCTGCTGGCTGGCAGTCATCGTGGTCAATCGCTGTCCCTGGCGGACAGATTCCGGAAGTTCCTTACCGGCCCACGCCATCAGATCCGGCTTATGATCGAACAGCTCAAGCTGAGACGGGCCACCCGACTGAGTCAGAAAGATGACGCGACGAGCTCGCGGCAGCTGTTCAGAAGGACGCGCCGTCTGCTCAGCGGAGCCGAGATTACCAGGATGTGATGCTGACGTATTGGATGTCGGAACGGCGGCTGCGTTCCGGGCAGCTTCATCCGCTGAGGTCATCTGAGCCAGAGCAAAAGCTCCCAGGCTCAGTCCCGCACCTCGCCCCAGAAAATGTCGACGGAGGATCGCATCATTCATGAGTGATCGCCTCGTCCAGGTTCAGAATGGTGCTGGCTGCCAGGACCAGAGCCGCTCGGTCTGCCACGGCCGCGTTTTCCGTGGCTTGAGGATCGACTCCCGGTGATTCAGATGATGCGCTCACATCACTGTCGTTCGGGCTGACTGAATCCCGTTCGGATTCGTACAAAGGAAACTGTTCGTTTCGATTGGTTGAGTTGAGGAATGCCCGTGCATCTTCCGGATGGTCCCGAAACCAGTCACGCGCTGTATCGTACTCTCTGATCAGAACAGCAAGCTCTTCGGAAGTCGCATCACGGGAGAGTACTCGCCTGAACACACTCTGGACGGCATTGCTGATCAGGGATGATGAATCTCCTGAATCTTTTTCGGGATCAGATGGTCCCGTATGCGCATCAAGCGTGAGTTCCACCAGACCGCGGGATGCCTCCAGATAACTGGTATCGTTCAGCAGTGTCAGAGCCTGAAGTGGCGTGTTCGTCCGCGCCACCCGAACTTCGCAGACGCGTCGCTGAGCCGAATCAAACAGGAACGTCGGTGCGATGGCTCGACGCCAGAATGCATACAGACTCCGACGATACTGACCTGTTCCCTCAGTTGGTTCGTATCGATATCGTCCCATGAACATTTCCTCCCAGACACCGTCCGGCTGCCATGGTCGTACCGGCGGACCGCCGAGTGCAGGATTCAGAAGCCCCGATGCGCTGAGGGCCGCATCACGCAGCATCCACGCGGGCAGCCGAAAACGAGCCCCACGCGCCAGCCATCGATTTTCCGGATCTTTCAGCTGCAGCATCGCCGATGTCACTGAAGATTGCCGATACGTTCGGCTCGTCACAATGAGTCGAATCAGGCGCTTGATGTCCCAACGGTTCTCCATGAGATCAACGGCAAGCCAGTCGAGGAGTTCTGGATGACTCGGTCGTTCGCCCTGAAGTCCAAAGTCTTCGGCAGTCCTGACAAGACCAGTGCCGAAAAGCAAATGCCAGATATGATTCACAGTGACTCTGGCGGTCAACGGATTATTGCGTGACACAATCCATCGCGCGAGTCCAAGCCGATTCGGTGGCTCATTCTCAGGCCAGGGTGAGACCGCAGCGGGAACCGTCGGTTGAACAGGATCTCCTTTCCTGTCCCAGACACCCCGCACCAGTACATGGGTCTCCCGTCGTTCTGATCGATCAGCAAGAACCATGACATCAACGGTTGCGGCCGCCGTGATCTCGTCACGTTGCCTCGTGGCTTTCTCAACAGCCTGTTTCTGAACCTGCCAGGGAGCATAATCCGCCAGAAACTGTTCCCGAAGGCGATCCGTCAACGCAGCATCCATTCCGGCAGCAGGATCGGAAGTCTCAATCGTCGGCTGTTTCACCAGTGCGATGAGCTGTTCGAGAGGCGCGGGTTCCAGACTCTGAAGGACAGGACCATTCTGATCTGTCACAGACACCCTGAAGAGACCGATGTTGGCATCACCGACGGTAGAGCGATGACGCATTTCAAAGACAAGGAGTTCGTCCGATGCGAGCGTCAGCGGGCGTGTGAAA
>JBKDKA010000222.1:0-11949 GCA_046345315.1 Planctomyces sp. | reverse complement strand
CCATCCAGCCGGAAAACTCTCAGCCCCTGACAGGGAATGATGATCAGGCTTCTCTGATGGTCGATGGCATCGATCGCTTTCTGCTGAAGCAGATTGCGACGGACGCTGCGACTCGCCCAGATCGGTTTACTGTAGATCCTTCGTCAAAAGATGCCTGGGAAAAATCATTGCAGCCACACCGTGCGGAGCTGGCTCGATGCATCGGTGCCACTGACGCTCGCCTTGCATTCACTGCACCGGAGGTGATTCTTCCAGTGGGTGATTCGGGTCTGATCGGCGACGTTGACGACGACCTGAATTATGTGATCCAGCGGGTTCGATGGCCGGTCCTCAGTGATCCATCACCTCAGGGACAGGGGCTGGCATCGATCTTCGGTGAGGGACTTCTTCTGACTCCGAAGCGCCGGATTATGGCGAATCTGATCGTGATTCCGGACGCCGACCAGACTCCGGAACAGTTCTGTGGACTGGCCGAGGGAATTCCGGAACAGTCCCGGATCGCCCATATCCTGGCCTCATCAGGCTGCCGCGTCATCATCCCGACACTGATCAGTCGACATCGGGAAAAACGTAACGGTCGTGCCGATCTGACGAATCGGGAATATCTGCATCGCGCTGCCTTTGAGCTCGGCAGAACGCTGGCCGGGTACGAGGTCCAGATGTCCCTGAGCATCGTTGACTGGTACAGCACGTCATTTCCTGAAATTCCGATCGGAGTATTCGGATATGGCGAAGGCGGAATGATCGCGTTGTTTGCGGCAGGACTTGATCCCCGAATCCAGTCCGCCTGCGTAAGCGGCTTTTTGGGACCTCGAGAAGAAAGCTGGAAGGAACCGATCGACCGAAACTTTTCTGATCTGCTGCGAGATTTTGGTGCTCAGGAACTGGCGATGCTCGTGGCACCAAGAACTCTGATCGTGGAAACGTCGAAGGGTCCCGAGATCGTTCTTGCAGGTAATGGCGGGGGACCGGCTGAGCTTCGTTCTCCGGATGGCTCCGCCGCTGCTGCGCTGCTGAAATCTGCCGCAGAACGGTGTGGCGCTGCCGGTTCCAGCCTGAAGATCACCCACCCAAAGGACGGGATGGCTGGTTCAGCAGAAGCAGTCTCGCTGCTGCTGGCGTCACTTTCCGCCGGACAGAACAATGAATCGTCGAAGACTGAGAATCCTCAGGCGCGAAAGTCAGTCGCAGACCAGAAGGTGAATTCTTTCACGATCACCGAACGTGAAACGAGACTTCTGAAGCAGATCGACCGCCATAATCAGGCTCTGCTGCTGGAAAGCCCGTTCGTACGCAAACAGTTTATGGCAAAGCTTGATCTGACGTCCGTGGAAGCGTACGAAAAATCAGCGGAGCCCTATCGTGAGAAGTTTCGCAATGCAGTCATCGGTAGTTTTGATCTGCCTCTGCTTCCGTTCAACGCTCGATCCCGGAAATCCTGGGAGACCGAAAAATGGACTGGGCACGAAGTGCTGCTGGACGTGTTCCCGGATGTCACCGCCTACGGTGTGCTGCTGATTCCCAAAGATCTGAAACCCGGCGAAAAACGTCCCGTCGTTGTCTGCCAGCATGGGCTCGAAGGTCGGCCGACCGATGTCTTCCTGAATGACAATCCGTCGTATCACGACTTCGCAGCGAAGCTCTGCGAGCGAGGATTCATCACGTTCGCGCCTCAGAATCCTTATATCTTCACCGACCGGTTCCGTACGCTGCAGCGGAAAGCGCAGCCACTCGGCAAATCGCTCTTCTCCGTGATCGTGCCGCAGCATCAGCAGATCGTCAACTGGCTGAAGTCTCAGTCATTCGTGGACGATGATCGCATAGCATTCTACGGCCTGAGTTACGGCGGAAAATCCGCGATGCGAATCCCTGCACTTGTGACTGACTACTGTCTGTCAATCTGCTCCGCGGATTTCAACGAATGGGTGCTGAAGAACGCCAGCTCACGACACAATTTCAGCTACATCTGGACCGGAGAATACGAAATTTTCGAATGGGATCTGGGAAGTACTTTCAATTACGCCGAGATGGCAGCTCTGATCTGCCCGCGACCGTTCATGGTGGAACGCGGTCACTTTGACGGAGTCGGTGAAGATGAATGGGTCGGATACGAATACGCAAAGATTCTCCACCTGTATGCAGCTCAGCTGAAGATCGGTGAACGAACGGAGATTGAATGGTTTGTCGGACCGCACACCATCAACGGCAAAGGCACGTTTGAGTTTCTTCACCGACATCTGGACTGGCCCGCACCAGCAACAAACAAATAGCCGCCGGCTCCGGAATGACTCTGCAAAATCCAGTTGAATACAGAGGCAAAGATATCGTGAATGCGGTAGAGCAGAATTCCGTCGACGGGAATGAAAAACCAGTGCCAGCAGCCACTCCGCTGGAGCAGGCTCAGCGGCTGCGAGATGCCCCGGAAGTGCCGCTGCTCGTGGAGTTCTTCCAGTTTCTCCGTGACAACCGCAAATGGTGGCTGGCGCCGATCATCGTCATCCTGATGGCAATGACAGCCGTGGCGGCACTCACAAGTTCAGCCGCCGCGCCATTCATCTATACGCTCTTCTAAAGAGCCCGGCATTTTCTGAATGGCATTACAACTCCGCGGATCGTCCGGCAGTATTTGCTGGCTATTCGTCCGACGGTCCGGCATCCAACCGAAGTGCAGCAGACATTTCATTGATCCGAATGACTTCCACAACGTTCAGAAGGCACTGACGTCAAAACACAGAATTACATTTCAACACAGAGACAACCACGCTTGTCGCTGCAGAATCTTAAGAAAAAAACTGTGTCCGTCGGGATTCAGTTCCGGTTCTGAAGCCATTTGTGCAAACGGGATCTGGAAAGAATACAGGAACCCCAATCCATGGAAGCTTCTGATGACCTTCGTATCCTGATCGAACGAGAACTCAAATCGGATGAACGAATCGAATGGATTGGTTCACCACGTCCGGTGTTCTTTACATCTGAATCCACGGGAATCTTTCTTTTTGGTGTCCCGTGGACAGCATTCGCACTTTTCTGGACTGCTGCAGCCTGTCGGTTCACCGTTCCGAATTTCCAACAGTGGTTTGATGTCTTTCCTTTCTTTGGACTTCCATTTCTCCTGATCGGATTCGCGATGCTTTCTGCACCGATATGGGCGCGACGCAGATCTGGTCAGACGGCATACGCCATAACCAACCAAAGAGCAATCGTCGTCGAACGCGGCTGGACTTCGATGATCAGAAGTTTCACTGCCGATCAACTACAGGATATCTACCGCAGAGAGAAGCAGGACGGCTCTGGCGACATCGTGTTTGGTTACGATCGCCAGATACCATACAACTCCCGAACAGCACCTCGAGAAATCGGATTCAATCGCATTGCGGACGTTCAGACCGTCGAGCGTATTCTGAAGGAGATCGTTCAGCGACGAAACAATTCCGATCAAAGCTGATCGTAAGGAAGTTTGAACAGCTGTTCGCAGTCCTTCAATTTCCCTGAGGTCAGTCCACGCTTGAACCATTTCGTGCGCTGTGCTGACGTTCCATGAGTGAATCGCTCCGGAACGACGCGGCCTGTCGCTTCTCTCTGAAGAGTATCGTCGCCGATCTGATTGGCAGCTTTGATCGCTTCTTCCATGTCTCCGGATTCAAGAATGTCATATTCCTTGTGAGCATAGTAAGCCCAGACTCCGGCAAGAAAATCGGCCTGCAGTTCCAGCCGAACGGATGCCTGATTGGCTTCCCGTTCATCACCGCTCTGACGAGCCTGATCAGCAATCTGACTGTAACCGACGAGGTTCTGAACGTGATGAGCGACTTCATGGGCAATGACATAGGCCTGAGCAAAATCGCCCGGCGCCTGATGGCGTCTTGCAAGGTCATCGAAGAATGTCGGATCGATGTAGACCTTTCGATCGGCAGGACAGTAGAACGGCCCCATCTCGGCACTCGCCGAACCACATCCCGAATTGACAGCACCGCCAAAAATCACCAGCTTTGGTGCCGTATAGGTTCCGCCCTTGATCTGCTCCTTGAAGAGCTTTGTCCAGACGGTTTCTGTATCACGAAGTACAACGGAAATGAATTCGCGGTTTTCGTCACGGATTCCGTCTGAGTTGCCGCCCGCCTGCGGTGCCTGAGCACCACGCTGCTGGTCCATCTGCCGAACGATCTGTCCGGCCATCTGCTGAACTTCTCGCGGCGCCCCCATGAACTGAAGCGCGAGGACGATCAGAATGCCGACAACTCCCAGACCGCCCCCCATGGCCAGCTGTGGTCCCCGACCACGATGGTCCTCAACGTTTTCGCTCTGCTCGCGACCCTTCCAGCGCATCGTAAAAACTCCGAATGATCTGCGCCGATCGGGCACAGACACGCATGTTTGTTCTGAATAATGACCAGATTCTCGGCAGGATTCCTGATCGCAGTGACATCTGGTCAGGAAGGATATCCGGTCACAGCCCGACGACAAGAGGCGTTCCGGTGATTCCGGTTCCGGAACACGTATTTTCCTAGACGCGTTATCAGTGGTCCGTTCGGCTCTGATAATGATGAGCCTTGCCGTCAGCTCCGATCTGTATCGTGTACGACTTTCCGTCCGGCGCAACGGAGGCCATGATCCATTGCCCCTTGCAGGATTCGGTTGGAGCTGAATTCGCAATCCGCTCAGAAGGTGCCTGCAGTGAAGGATCAAGGTCGACGTTCTGGTGAAGCTGAAACCATTCCTTCAGTGATCGAACTTCTTTCAACGTCTTCATGGTCGTCTCCGCTCCGCCCTTGGTCGGACCATTGCACATGATGGCAGTAACCGGATCGATAGCCAGAACAAGCGCAGGGTTGTTGCTCACCGGCAATCCATGGTGAGTGACCATAAAGAGATCGACCTTTCCGACAGGGTTTCGTGGCGTCACGAGCTGCGCTTCGACGTTCCAGGTCAGGTCACCGCAGGTGAGAAATCGGAAATCTCCGAACGCGAAGAGCAGACTCAGGCTGGCGGAATTGTCTGATGGATCCTCAGGCTGAGCAGCATGTTGAGACGCAAACTCATTTACAGGCCCTTCGCTGGGAATCACTTCCCGCCCGGACGTGACGACTCGCACTGACAATGGCGTTTCCCCGGTTTTCAGTGGCAGAAAATCACCGGCTTTCAGAGCTTTCGACTGATTCTGAGATGCCCCTCGGTACGCGGAAATCCGCTCATGAAATTTGTCGTCCTCGGAAAGTTCATCAGGAATTCCTCGATCCCACCACTGGTCAACTCCGAATGCCGCTTCCAGAGCGGCGTGATTTCCATAATGATCCAGATGCCAGTGTGACACCACGGCATGGCTGATCGCTTTCAATCCGGCGCGATTCTTCGCCACATCAATGATGCGATTCAGGTCACGGCCCTGGTTGTCAGGATACCCGGAGTCGATCAGAACCGATTCCCCGGAAGGCGTCACCAGCAGCGTCGCTGCTCCACCTTCGACATCAATAAAATAAACATCCAGTCGCCCGTTTTTTTCGTCCGCATTCCCTTTTGATCCGAAAACAAGAGTCCACAGAAATAACAGCACGGTGAGTGTTCTCGGAAAGGTCATCGATGGTTACTCCTGATTTGGCAGACGATCGGATTGCTGAAGGCATTCGACTGTTTAACTCGGGTCAATTTTTTGAATGTCATGATGTTCTGGAAGACTACTGGAGCGAACTCACAGGTCCGGAAAAACCGTTCTTTCAGGGACTGATTCAGGCCGCCGTGGCACTGTTTCATTATGAGGAAGGAAACCTCGGTGGTGCTCTGCGGATGTATCGCTCCTCTCGAGTCTACCTTTCTCCATTCGGTCCGGAAACCGCCGGAATCGATGTTTCCACGCTGCTCACTGATCTCGATCGCTGTTTCGATCAGCTTTCGGATTATCAGAATCGCAACTCGGAGGAGCTGGCACTGGATCCGGCTTTGATTCCGAAAATTCGGTACTCTGAATGAATCCAGTAACGAACACAGCCGACTGTGAACTGACAGTCGGCTGTGAGGGGGAAAACTTTTGAACGCCCTTGTGCATTGTCAGAGCTTTAAACAGGGGAATGACGCCCCCTGAATCGAAGTTTGACAGAGCTATCCAGGGTTTTCGAACCAACAGCACTGGCATAGCCAGTGGCACACAATCGCAGCAGAAAACGCGATCCAATCACGATCTCTATTTCGCTTCCGCACGAATGTCGTAACAGCTCAGCATTTCCTGATCACGGAGGTAGAGACGACCGTTGGCGATCGTCGGATGAGTCCAGATCTTGCCACGATCAGCCCGCTGACTGGACTGTGGATCGAGCTTGAACTTGCTGATTTCCTTCCAGCCGGCGGTGGTTGCTTCCGCCAGCATGCATTCCCCACTGCCTTCCTTGAGACAGTAAAGAAGGCCTTCTGCGTAGGCCACGGATCCCTTGCTTTCGTTCTTTCCGTCTTCGCTCCAGACCTGCTCGCCGGTTTCAAGCTTCTGACACACCCAGCCCACAGAATCGCTGTGGCCATAGATGTGACCATCAAGCAGAATCACGCCACCGTGATGATTCTTCATCACCTTGTTGTCATAAATCTTTTCGACCTTGTTGTCGGGGCTGACAGTGACGAGCATGCAGCCAACTCCATAACCCGAAGTGACATAGATCTGCCCCTTGTGATAAACGGGAGTCGGAATCACAGCGGTTCGTCCCGGCCAGTCGGTCTGCCACAGGAGCTTCCCGTTTTCTGTATCCAGCCCGAAGAGTTTTTGTTCCGTCAGCTGAATATACTGCTTCTTCCCGAAATGGTTGACGACGATCACTGAGGAATAGTGAGCCGCTTCTTTGATGTCTTCACTCTGCCAGATTTTCTCGCCGGTCTTCAGGTTCAGACAGACCACGGTCCCCTGAGCTCCGCCCGGTGTACAGAGAACGCGGTCACCGTCCACCAGTGCCGATTCGCAGTAGCCCCAGTTGGGAACCGCACCACCCAGTTCCGTCAGGTTCACAGACCAGATCTTCGAACCATCTTTGGCAGAGGCGCAGAGTACGATTCCCTGACCACCGATGCCGATCACGAGATCACCGACGACAGTCGGAGTACTTCGAGGCCCGCCGCCCCAGTTGTTCTCAAGGTACTTTCCAACGGGAGCCTGCCAGATTTTGCTGCCGTCACTGACCTTCAATGCAATCAGAAACTCCTGAGCGTTTTCTTCCTTGGAGTCAGCCCCCATCGTGTAAACAACGTCGCCGACAATCGACATGCCGGAATATCCAAGGCCAGCTTCTTTCGATGTCCAGAGTTTCTTCGGTCCGCCCTCCGGCCAGTTTTTCAGAAGACCAGTTTCAGCGGAAATATCATCTCGATTCGGACCTCGCCATCCCGGCCAGTCACCAGCAGTCGCCGACATTCCCGTAGCGACCAGTAACATCACACTATGAAACAGAACCAACCGGGATTGCATGAGCCAGAAGCCCTCGTATGAGTGAACCAAACTTTGAGAAACGCCGCAAAAATTGTAGCAGAAGCACTTCCGAATGTCCTGGCTGCTCAATTCCGACCGAACATCATCCGATCACTTTGCACTCACAAATACGTCACCTGCGTACAGTAGCAGGATACTGCGACAGGTGATTTCAAAACCGGGACTGGCTCCCGATGAACGCAGCGTTTTCCCGCATTTTCTGCAGGTGCAAGGGTGCCTGTCCCGGTTTTGAAATGCGCTCGAATCGCTTTCCAGCAGTCTGCCGGAATGAAGCTGATGATTGAAACGCATCAGCCTGCCGTCCCGATCCAGCTGACAGCAAGAGCCCCCAGACAGATCAGAACCAGGGCCACAAAGAACCAGCCGCAGAAAAGTGACAGCGTTCCTGACCGAAATGTCCCCATGACAGAATGGTCACCGGAAATCATCTGAAGCGCGGCGACGTGCAGCGGAAGCAGCACCGCGTTTACGACCTGGCTCGCAAACATGAGCGGGATCAATGGAATTCCGGGAAGAGCCACGACACTCACCGCAGCCACCGTCAGTCCAATGAACACGGCATAAAAAACATGAAAGTGGCGAGTATCAAGATTCAGTGATGCTGGTGCTCCAATGCCCTCCGCAATCGAATACGCCGTCGCCAGCGGAACGATCGCAGCGGCCAATAGTGATGCTCCCAGCAGACCGACACAGAACAGAACCGTTGCGAAGGTTCCGGCAAGCGGCTTCAGTGAAACAGCGACATCCCGAGCATCCTCGATATGAAGTCCTGCTCGATGAAGTGTTGCCGCACAGGAAACAGCAATCGCCAGCCCGATCAGGCCCGTCAGAACAGATCCACCAATCACGTCGATCCGTTCCAGATGAAGATCTTCAACCCGAATCTTCTTATCAACGGCATACGACTGGATGAACGCGAGTCCCCAGGGAGCGAGTGTCGTGCCCAGAGTTGCCGCAACGATCACCCATCCACCGGGATTGTCCGGAAAATGAGGAATCAGCGACTGATGCATCACGGCAGACCAGTCCGGTTTCACGAGAAACCCGTTGACAAGATAAAGCGCGAGCGTTGAGGAAATGACCAGCAGTACTCCTTCGATCCGATGAAACGAACCGAGCACGACGACGAGTGAGATCAGTACTCCCGCCGCGGGAGTACTGATCCATGATGGAATGCCAACGAGCGATGCCGCTGCGGAAATTCCGGCGTATTCGGCGCAGATCGTGCCGAAGTTCGCAAGGAGCAGTCCGGTGACCGCGGCATACCCGGCACGTCGCCCCCAGCGTTCGCGAATGACAGCGACAAAGCCCTTTCCCGTGACGGCTCCGATCCGCACGGCAATCAGATGAAAATAGATCAGCAGGATGGTCGAAAACGGGATCACCCAGAGAAGTCGATATCCGTAGTCTGTTCCCAGCACCGAGTAAGTCGCGATACCGGCCGGGTCATCATCAGACAGTCCCGCCAGCAATCCCGGGCCCAGCACCGAAAGAAACGCCGACCAGGTTTTCAGCCCGGAACTGCGCAGCCGAGTCAGTCTCCGAGACACGCCTCGCCGCCGATGAGTCACAGGGTGAGCGTGAGCGATGGGATTCTGTCCGCCGGAATGCTTCTCGCGATGGCTCACGCTGGTTCCATTTCAGGATAAGGACGACGAGCAAAACCGGGACTGGCTCCCGAGCAAAGCTGAATACGCTTACAAATTTGTTGGTGGAAGGGTGCCTGTGCCGGTTTTGTTCGCATCAGGATTCTGTCTCATGTCGATTGCAGGACGATCAACACTGCTGGACGATCAATATCTAAGCACAGGATCGAAGTGCATCGCAATTCGGATCGTGCCGAATCGTTATTGTCCCAGATTCGCAGCTCAGTGCATCTCACATTGCGATTCAGAGACTCCATTCATCTCTATGACGGAAAAGGCAACCGGAACAAAACCGGGACTGGCGCCCGAGCAATACTGAATACGCTCACAAGTTCGCTGGTTTAAGTGTGCCTGTCCCGGTTTTGTTCGCCGAAAATCACTCGAACCACCCGGTCCCGCCATTTGTGTACGGCGATGACTGGCCGTTATTCTTCGGTTCTGGCCCCTTAAGCTCTCGCAATCCTGAAACTCGTTCCGAGATCTGCTGTACCACTCCAAACGTACCCGCTCCGAAGGATCCTGACGATGCGAAACGATGTTCTCGATTTCCTTCTGATTCACTTCAAATGGTCTGACAGAATCAGGGTTCTCCGCCATCACTTCACGTCCGTGATAGCTCTGGGATTGATGGCAGTGTCCCTTCCGACGACGATGAGTGCGGAGTTCGTTTACTGTTCCGCAGCCGAGGATCAGGAGATTGCAGTCTTTCAGCTGGATCCCACAGATGGAACGCTGAAACCCGTAGAACGCCTTGCAGTGCCCGGACAGCCGGGCGCACTCACTCAATCGCCCGATGGTCAGTTTCTGTTCGCAGCGATGCGTTCCACCGCACAGATCGCAGGCTTTCGTATCTCCAAAGACACGGGAAAGCTCAAGCTGATCAACATCGTAGACGGGGGAGCTGATCCGGCACAGATTTCAACAGACCGCAGCGGTCGGTATCTCATGACAGCATACTACATCGCGGCTCAGGTGACCGTTCATCACATCGCTATGGATGGCACTCTCAGCGTCGAACCTGTATCGAAGATCTCCACCGACGAAAAAGCTCATGCGATCATGGTGGATTCATCGAACCAGTTTGTCTTTGTCCCTCACACCGGTCCGAATGCAATTTACCAGTTCCGACTGAATCTGAAGTCCGGAGCTCTGGAACCCGCTCGTCAGCCGGTGCTCCAGCGACCAGCCTCCACCGGGCCGCGACATCTCGCCTGGCACCCGAAAGTTCCGGTTGCCTACATCGACAATGAACAGGGAAGCAGTGTCACCGCATACCGGATGTCTGACGACGGGATTCTGCTCCCTGGTCAGACGGAAACGACACTCCTGGAAGAATTCCAATCCCCCAACAGCACCGCAGAAATCAAAATTCATCCCGGCGGACGTTTTCTCTATGTCTCCAATCGAGGCAACGACAGTATCGCGGTGATCGCTGTCGACAAAACCGGAGAACGACTTCGGTTTGTGACGGCCGAGCCCACGGAGAAAACCCCAAGGTCTTTCGATCTGGATTCCACAGGGAGATACCTGCTGGTTGCTGGCGAATCGTCAGGACAACTTGCAGTCAACAGAGTCACACAGGAAACCGGAAAACTCGAACTGCTCCACAAAGTCAACATCGGCCCGATGTTTTGGTGGGTGGAGGTGGTTGGGGCGGCGAACGGAGAGGAGTGAACGGGGAGCAGGAAACAGGGGTGAGGATCCTGGATCGAGGATCGAATAGAAGTATACACTTATGAATACTCCCTCCTCAGAGCCAGCAGACTTCAGTGCGATCAACTCACCGGTATCCGGAGCGACTGACGCAGAGTCATCTCAACCAGAATTTCCTGCCAAAGCTGGCAGCGCTATGGTCAGCGGTGAACTGCTGGAACCGTACCGAGGTTACCTGTGGACACTGGCGTATGCTCATCTGGATCGAAAGCTCCAACGAAAGCTGGATGCGTCCGATATTGTCCAGCAGACGCTTCTGAAAGCTCACGCCAGCCTGACGGATCTGCGCGATCACAGTCCAGCGGTGATCGCCGCCTGGCTGCGGAAGATTCTGGCTTCCGAGCTGATCGATGTGCTGCGACATTTTCATCGCGACAAGCGCGATATCGATCTCGAAAACTCACTGGCGGCTGACCTCGACCAGTCTTCAGCCGGCCTTGAACACTGGATCTCCGCAGATCAGACTTCACCCAGCATGGCTGCTTCGAAGAATGAACATCTGCTGATGCTGGCGAATGCCCTGCTGCAGTTACCGGTCGATCAGCGTGAAGTCGTCATCCTGAAACACCTGCGAGATCGACCTCTTCAGCAGATCGCCGACGAAACCGGCCGCAGCACCGCATCCGTCGCAGGCCTCCTGCGCCGTGGACTGGCTCAACTTAGGCAGATTCTGGAACATTCAGACGGTCAGTCCAGGCATTCTCTGTAGGTCCTGCCTGCCGGGCAGCAGTCATAATAGGTCCTGCCTGCCGGGCAGCAGTGTTGTAGGTCCTGCCTGCCGGGCAGGACTTCGCGGCTTGCCGCGACCGTTCGACGTCATTCGCAGCAAAAGACGTTCGGAGTACCTGAAGCCACCAAGGTGGCGGCGCTTGCAGCTGCGCGAGCGTGTTCGGCTTCGCCGAACGTCCATTCCGGCAGACTCATCTTTACCCGGAAAAAGTTACAAGTGTGAGCAGAATCTACAAATTCTCGAATGCGTAAACATCAGACACGCAGTGTTTTTCAAGGGAACTTCGAATAGGTCCGAGACTTGCTGTGGGTCCTTGAATTGCCACTCAGGGACGGGGGGCAGGAAAGCCATGATGGGGTGGGATGGAATCTGATCGGGAGCCCCTCGAATGATATCAC
>JBKDKA010000221.1:0-37663 GCA_046345315.1 Planctomyces sp. | reverse complement strand
GCTCGCCGAAGCCGAATCTGCCACGTTGGCGTTCTGATCGGACTGATCTCCGGCGGATTACTGCTTCGTTCTGCCGGTTCTCCTGCAGAAACCATGACGATCTTCGCCATCCTGTTCGGCGTTGGTGCTGCGGGCCGGTTCACGTCGGCTCTGATGCTTTCGCGGCAGACGGAGAGTCGTGCAGAATCTCGGGCAGCCATGGCAAAGAACGGTCAGTTCCGAGTCACTGAGTTTCTTGTCCGAGCAGCTCGGACCGGTCTGCGTCCAGGGCCGATCGGCAAGTTTGTCTTCTTTCTCATGGCCGTGCAGGTCGGCGTCCATGTCAGTGGCCCGTACTTCAATCCGTTCATGCTCAGAACACTCGGGCTGTCATGGATGGAATACATGAGCCTGCTCTCGCTGGGCTTTATCGGAAAGATGCTTTCGCTTCCATGGGCTGGTCGATTTGCGAATCGTTACGGCGCGGATCGGTTGCTTCTGATCGGGAGCCTCGGGATTGTGCCGATGAGCGCATTCTGGGTTGTGAATCAGTCGATGGCGTTTCTGGTCTGTGTTCAGATTCTCAGCGGCATGATGTGGGGATGTTACGAACTGGCGATGCTGCTGCAGTTCTTTCGCCAGATTCCCACCGAACGGCGTGTCGGCGTACTTACGCTCTATAATCTGGGGAACTCCGCCGCGATGGTGGCTGGTTCACTGATCGGCGCCGTGGTTCTGCGGAGCCTTGGAAGTGATCGTTCCGCGTATCTGGCAGTCTTCGTCGTTTCGGCGGTCTGCCGTGGTATCGCTCTGGCATTTCTGCCG
The DNA here is from genome assembly GCA_046345315.1 of Planctomyces sp. GTDB lineage: Bacteria > Planctomycetota > Planctomycetia > Planctomycetales > Planctomycetaceae > F1-80-MAGs062. Next base: position 36,859 of record JBKDKA010000221.1, on the reverse strand, counting down.
GGAAGCCGTTTCGTCATCGTATCGACTCGAACGGCAGTCAACGGCTGGATTCAGCGGACCGTTTCTGTACGGCGCGGTTCGAAGTCTGCAGTTCCGGCGGAACAGAAGCTTTCGGAAACGACCGTTGATGCTTTCGAAACATTCGATTCATCGTCGTTCTCACCCGGAATGGCTGAGTTTGGTAACGGTATTGATTTCGACGAGATTGCAGACGTGAATTCTGAAGCTGACGGACGTTCTCCGTCTTCCTCGGCGTTTCCTCGCTCAATGCCGCTTCAGGAACTCCCTGTGCGAAGGTCCGTGCCACGGCGAATTCAGCACGAAGTTCCCGTCGCTGCCGGAAAGTGAAAAGAATCGGCCGTGACATAGGCAGCCGACCACTGGATTCAGTTCCGGGCACCAGTCAGGTGTAATACGCGTCTGAGTGTTTGTAGGGTGTGACAAGCAACGCGCAGGCACACCGCCATCAACACCGCGAAATGGTGGGCAGGAGCTCGCAATCCTCGCTTGCCCACCCTGCGAAATCATTTTTTCAGAGCCTCACCGACCCTGAATTGCAGAACTTCCAGTCGAACATGGCGCTGTCCAGTTGGAGATCCGGAACGCTGCGTCTCATTACTGCAGTCGCACGGAGACCGACACTGGCTGTCCGTCACGGATGACTTCCACCTGGATCTGATCGCCGGGACGGTGACTTTCCACCTCCGAGAGAAACTCGTCAACTTGAATGGTTTTTCTGCCGTTCACTCCAACAATGAGGTCTGCGGCATTCCGATCCTCGGATTCAAAGACGACGAACCCTCGTTTCGTGCGTCGAATCTCCGGGCCGCGAATTCCGGCCTTTGCGGCCGGGCCTTCGGGTTCCAGCCGCAGAACTCGCAGACCTTTTTCAGTACGAAGGACTTCAACAATCCCGATGTCCGGACGCTGAACCTGCCCGTGCTCAATCAGTTCCGGAACAACGCGTCGAATAAGGTTGACCGGAATGGCAAAACCGATGCCGGAATTCTGTCCGGTCTTGCTTGCGATGGCGGTGTTCATTCCGATGAGCTCACCGTGGGAGTTCAGCAGCGGTCCTCCCGAGTTGCCCGGATTGATGGCCGCGTCGATCTGAATGACGGACTTGATGCTGCGAGCTCGAGTGACGGGAAGCGTACGGTTCAGGCTGGAGATGATTCCGGTTGTCATCGTTCGTTCCAGACCGAAGGGATTGCCGATGGCATACACCTTCATTCCGACTTTCAGATTTGCTGAATCCCCGAAGCGAATTGGTTCGAGCATCTCCGGCGGCGCCTTGATTCGAATCACTGCCATATCGTTGATTTCATCTTTGCCGATCAGTTCTGCGTCGAACGCTTCGCCGTCGTGCAGAGTCACCAGAATTCTCTCGGCACCATCAACAACGTGGAAATTGGTGAGAATGTGGCCCTCGCGATCGATGACAAAACCGGAACCTGCATCCGCTGTGGGGTTGTCCACGAACATCACGCGAGCTGCACCGATTCGAGTGGCGATATTGGCGACACAGCGGTCGTTCGATTCGTAGACATACACCGATGCGGCTTCATCCGGCGTCATGCCCTCAGCATTGTAAGCTCGTGGAGGACGAAGCGCGGGCCTGTCCGAAACAATCGGTGGCGGCGACTGTTCGGCTGCTTCCGGTGTCGAGGCATTGCTGGCAGAGATTTGTCGACGCAGAACGGCTCTGCCACCCTGGCGATCCTGAGCGGTCACTCGCGAGCCGATCGTGAGAGCGTTTTCCGAAGTGGTCAGCCCAGCCAGTGCCAGCATTGTCACTGAAACGAAACACATCCGGGCATGCTGCATTGCATTTCCTCCATGAAAATCCCGAAACTTCAGCTCGGAGATCTTATCATGACTTCAGAAGTGCCTCAACTGGCGCTCACAATGCCCGATCGGAACAATTTTTCGGAACTGAGTGCTGCCGTTCGCTGTGTTCACGGCACGCTCAGCAGGAATTCCAGCCAGCCGCCACGTGTCGGTGTGATCCTCGGGTCAGGTCTTGGGGATACCGCGGATTCGCTTGCCGGCCCGGGGGCTCTGGTGATTCCGTACGCCGAAATTCCCGGGATGCCCGTTTCCAGTGTTGCGGGGCACGCCGGGCAACTCTGGCTGAGCCGCAGGTCCGGCAGCCCTCAAGTGGCCATTCTGCAGGGACGTTCCCACTACTACGAGGGCTTCAGCTCATCAGCAGTGACGTTCGGTGTTCGCCTTCTGATTCAGCTGGGAATCCAGCGGCTGATCATCACGAATGCTGCCGGTGGCATTCGGCCTGATCTTCAGCCCGGTAGTCTGATGCTCATCAGCGGACATCTGTTGTTTCCACCTCGAGTGACCATCGCTCCGGAATCACCTGAAACCCCTGCATCTTCTGAAACCCCAGTGAAGCTACCGCATCGCATGTTCGGAGATCTGATCTGGTCGCAGTCGTTGATTGAAACTGCAGAAACCATCGAATCACCACTGCTCATTGGAAAGGGAACGTACGCAATGATGCCCGGGCCGTGTTACGAAACTCCGGCTGAAATCCGAATGCTCCGAACACTCGGTGCTGACGCCGTCGGAATGAGTACCGTGCCGGAAGCACTCTGTGCTGCGGAATCAGGAGTTCAGGTTCTCGGTGTCTCAGTCATCACCAACGTTGCAGCCGGACTTTCCTCAGCAACATTGAACCATCACGAAGTGACGCAGACAGCCGCCAGCATTCAAGAACCGCTTCGGGACTGGCTGACTGCTGCTGTTCGTCTAAAGGGAGGGCGAAGCTCCTGCTGAGCCGCTTCGACCACTCGCCGTCGCCAATGAAAACGGCTCGGCAGGAGCCTCGCCCTCCCGGTTTGCAGCCTTGACGGATTTCCCCCTGCGCAGTATTTCCGAGATTTGCAATTCACCGGCGTGATACGTGAAATCCGAGATTCTATCTGAGCCGATGTTTGACCGCGTATTTCGCAGGTAACACCGATGGATGTTGTCTATTTTCGCGATTTCCTTCAATCGCAGTGCATTGAGAACATAGAGCTGTCCAGCTAAATGCAGTTCCACCAGTGCATTTCCCCGTGGGATTCTCTCGTTCCTGTTCCCTGCTCCCCGCATTCTCAGGAGATCACATCGGAGTTCAGAGTGAATCCGGATCCCTCATCACGAAACAGCTCGTCATGAATCCCCACCTGTGTGGCTCGCACGTCGGGTGGCGCACCGGCACCTGTGGGAGCCTGCACCCCCTTGCCCGTTCGGTTCTCAGAGACTGGCGTTTCAGTAGCCCTGCCTGGGAGAAGTCCTGAACGGACACTGCTGCCAGTCTGTTTCTCTCCGCTTCGCTGTCGGTTTTCAGAATCGTTCTTCGGTGATCCCGATATACCTGATACCGACCGGCGAGGACGCTCGGCTTCCAGAGAGCTTCCGGATGAAGAACGCTTTGGTGCGATTCTGGTTCGGTAGAAGTTTCCAAGCCAGAGCATTCCCGTGAGACTCATCAGGATGAAGACGGGCAGCACTGTCTGGATGCGAATGGTGTGTCGAGTCGAAATCAATAATGCTTCGTTGGATTCATGAGACCGGTGAAGCGTGATGACTCGGACGTCTGAGGCTCCGTCGAGGACAGCAGGCTGATGGCGGCCGGCGGAAATTGTTGTAAAAAGTGATTCAACTTCCGGCATCGCTGTCTGGCTGGTTTCCTTCTCAGAGTGGAAGCCGGGCGTTCGAAACGCTTCATCCAGAAGCATTCGAAGGCGTGCATCCGCTTCGCTGACGGAAAGCGTCTCACCGGCTGGTGCCAGGAACATGGTTCCGGAGCCCTCCTGACGAACAGTGACAACCTGCCTAAGCCTGCAGTCGACAGGCTCAGGGTACTGAAAGAACGTTTTCTCCCACCACCACGCTGAACGTGGACGTTTTTGAATCCATGTCGCGGAGACTGTGGTGACGGTATTTCGAAGTTCGAGTCGCACGCGGCCGGAACTGAGCCATTGCCGGTTTGTTCCCGGAGATGTTTCAAAAGTGAGCAGCGATATCTCTGCCGGGATCGTGAGCTCGATGCTGCCAGCCCCCGAGCTGCTGACGGGGCGCAGTATCATCAGGGTGGTCTCCGCGAATACTGATTCTCCGGGACGAACATGAACGATCGTATCAGCCACCGCAGACATCATGGGACGCTGGAAATTCGGCGATCCGGAGTCGTTATCGGGAGCGTCGCCGCCGGATTGAGGCTTACGGGACACGGAGATGTCCACAGGGATCTGAAGAGTCTCATAACGGTCGGACTCAGAGTTTCCGGAAACATCCGTCTGCGGCTGGGCGATCCGCGCAGTGACCAAAGCACTGATATGTCCGGAAAGAGTCTCACCGCGATCTTCCAGAACCCGGGAAACCCATGCCGGAAGTGTGCCACTATCTTCTGCTCCGGCTTCTGTGCCGGCGGAACCATAGACACCGGCTGATTGCCATTTCACATCAAAGGAAAACTTCGGAAGAGCAATCGGAATCGTTTCTTTTCCTGGTGACTCAGAAACGGGATCTGCCTTACCGGGCACACTCCAGAAGATCAGCAGATCGCTGTCAGAAGCATCGGTGTTCTCGAATGGCCATGTCCAGAGCTGCGGACGATCAGCGATCGGAGAAGTTGACTCCGCTTCCCCTGTCGCAGAGCTGCCTTCGGATGTTCGATTACCTGTTGGTTGTTCTTCTTGTGACTGAATCGCGGAAAACCGTAATTCGCCAACAGTAATCTGCGGAGACACTGAAAACACGGTGTTCCCCGGAAAACGGATCTCACATGCTTCGGTCTCCCTCGGAAAAGCCGGTATTCGAACGACCATCAGAAAATCTTCGGACTGACTATCTGCCGAATTCGTCTTTCTGACGACCGCCACTTCACCCATTCGTTCTGTACTGCGGCGACGTTTCATGACCAATGGATCTGACTCGTCAAGAACCTGAAATCGCAGAGCCTGACCGACGGGCAGAATTCCGTTCTCCGGAAGCGGACGGTCAGGGCGAGTTCCGCCTGTCTGGCCAATCATGAAACCAGATGGACTCTGATCGGTGATTGTGAGCGAAGACTCGAGGACATCCACGTTCTGAAGTCGAGGACTCGCCAGTCGAAATTCCCGATCCGAATCACTGAGCAACTGACGTCCGCGAATCAGAATTCGATGAGGACCGATGGTTCCTTCACGAAGAACCACGAAGACCTGTTCGCCAAGTCGATAGTACTTTTCCAGCCGATCCGCTTCGCCGGAAAAGGCGCGAAGTTCTGTGATCTCGAGGGACGGGTCAATCAGCAGTCGATGTCGAAACAGCGGCAGCCCGGAGGTTTCGATGTCGGCTTCATAATTCCATTCGATCAGACGTTCATCACAGGTGAGCGACTGAATGATTCTGGCTTCACTATCCGCTTCACGCGGTGTCAGAGGGAAGACGGCTTCTTTCAGATCAGAAGGAACTTCGTAAACGACATCTGTTCTCAGAATGGTGCTTCGAAAGAGATCCGGTATCTCCGAATAAGTGGTTGGATTTCGCCCGTCGGAGTTCTGCTGCTGGACCACAAATTCCGGTGTGGTCCGAATCGCAACTCGCATGACAGGGACATGCTCACAGCCATCCAGACGTCCGAGTGAACTGACAGGAATAACGCTCTTCAGCAACGGAGTTGGCACATCCGCCTGCATCCGGAACTGAAGAACAATCGGACGATCGGCCATGTCGTCTTCTGCGCGAGCGATGCGAATATCCGCGACAGCCCCCTGAACAGACCACGCAACGTCCGGAACCGAATCGCAGGTGACACTGTTCAGGCGATATCCTGACGGAATCTGAGATCGCAGATGATGAATGAGCGGGTTCCATCCGTCGATTCTGCATGTTGTTGTCAGATGCTGCAGCCCGGAAATGGTTTCGCAGAGCGTCAGTGATTCCGTCCTGGGGGCGGACACGGTTTCTTCAGTCGTGTGACTTGAATAGACTCGAATACTGATGCCTGCGGATGTATCAATGCCGGAAACGGGGCGCTGTCCGTCTTCAGGAACCCAGTCGCGAACGACAGAACCTCCCTGAATCACAGCTCGACGAACAAATCCCGATGGCGTTTCCATCGTGACCGTGCTGATGTGCGAAGGCAGTGAAGGGATCCGGAACCGCAGGCCGCCCGGTTCCGGGGCAATCATCGGACGCAGTCGGCACTCCACACGACGAATGTTCCAGAGCACGGGCGGTCCCGGTGTGAGGCTGCTTTGTGTTTGTGCCGGATCTGACAGCTCCGCCTGATCGTCATCGACAGACTGCAGATTCTGCGGCGTAATCTGTCTCAGCGTACTGAGAGGAATCAGGATCGTGCGTCCGGATGCAGACTGCAGTCTCCCGCTGATTCCGGAGACTGTTCCGCTCGCGCCGTCAGGCAAAGCATCAGAGATGTTTCGATCTGCAGTGGAGTTCACTATCCCCGCTGCTGTTGTTTCGGAAGGCATCGACGATGGAAGCACCGCGACGCCGTCCACATGGCATTCCACGAGTTTTGCATCCAGCAACGGAATCGGCAGTTGAGATGCCGCGTGCGAGTCGATCGTCGCAACATCCATCATCAGTACCACTTCGACTGCATCGGAAGCGATCACGCTGATATTGATCACCGAAGATGTCACGATTGCGGGAGAATTCTTCGTGGTTGCTCGGCGCTGACGATCCTGAATGGACTGCAGCAAAGACTTTCGAATGTAGAGCAGATCATCAGGTGTATCCTCTGCGCTGTCGCCCCTGACCCGAAAAACGCTCGCATTCTCCGTGAGCTTGGAGACGTCCGTGCGGGGCTCCTTCGCAGCTTCGACAGCGGATTTCGAAGGAGTGGTTCCTCCGTTTAACTTTACTGGATTCGGCGAAACACGGCTCTGTGGCACAGAAGGTGACGTTGTCTGGCTTTCATCGGATTGGGAAGCAACCCGACTCGATGGCTCGTTCTGAGCACCAACGGCAGCAGAAGAAGAGATGACCGCTGCCGCTCCCAGACTCAGAATCATGACCAGCATCGTCGATACGCCGGACAGTACTGCTGGCTGATCAATCTTCGAAGCGGCTGGCGTCAGACTCAATCGAGTGTTTCGTAGCGACAGAACCGACAAAATGACAATTCCCCACGCTCCTCCACTCAGAACGGCATTCATCATCGCCGACACCGGGAAGACACGAAGGATGGTTGCCACCAGACAGAGCGGCAGAAAGAATCGACGGAAACGTACCGATGATGGAAACAAAATGAGACCTGCGAGAATCGCCAGAAGCATCACGGCACTCTGCATCAGCTTCAGGAATCTGGTCGAATAAACGTGCAGTCGAAATTGATTCGGCGGAGTTTCGGCGCTGTTTGCAGAAGGTTCGTTACCGATTGATTTCGACTTAGCTGCGTTCCGTTCGGTTGCAGCGCGAGTTGATGCGGAAACGGCGATCGTGTGGCACGGCCAGTTCTGCGCGCCGGAAACGGCCCACTGACTGAGAAATGCTCTGACTTCCGGAAGTGGTCTGCTAACGCCATCATCGGGATTGTTCGGAGAAACTCCGACCGGCTGATGCTCGATACGGATCCCTGAACTACCGAAATCGGCAATCTTCGGATTCATTTTTCTATGCCAGAGAATGTCAGCATCTGAGAATATCCACGCAGGAGTCAGCGTCAGATAATGAGTGATCGCTCCTGCTGGAATTGTCAGATCGTCAGGAAGCGTCCCATTATCCGGAGAGATCGGATTTCGTTCGGGCAACAGAGAGTCCGAAAAGATGTCGGATGAAAGATCCGTCCAACCGAAAGCGGAACTCACCGGAAGTTGTTCTGACCAGATGACGATGAGCTGACTGCGTTGGCGCCCGAGAGGCATTGGAACTGCAATCTGATTCGCCTGACGACTGACGTGAACTCGATGCCCATCGACCGCAACAGTTGGAGTTGCGGTTTCCGGAATCTGCAGCAGAACGGGATTCCCGGCGGGATTCTCAACATCAGCGACAGCCATCACCTGATGAAGCAGACCATTCGAGTCTTCTCCGATGTGATGGAATACCTGAAGGCTTACTGTCTGCGTCAGGTGCTGAGCATCCAACACTTCCGCACGCAAACGGATTTCCTGCGGTTGAGTCGGCAATTCATAGCGAAGAACTGCAGAATCAGTCTGGCGAGAGACGCGGTCTCGTGGTGTTGTTTCCGTGAGGTTGTCGGCAGTGAGTCGCTGCCCCTGATCACCGGTAAGCGTCACAGTGCCACGGAATTCTCCCGGGCGATCCGGAAAGACAACTGCTGCTGCCAGCGGTGATGCCTGACGCCGGAGGCATTCACAGAGCACTCGGATTTCCCCGGCCTGATAAGCTCCTGGCAGTTCAGGCAGCGTGATCCGCGACCACGACTGCGTTCGTCCTGACGCATCCTGAATCGAGATGGCAGAAGATTCGGCGGGTTCAACCGGAAGTCCGTTGACGATCCAGCTGACTGACCCCCCATCAATCGTCGGTGTGATGAATGTCAGGGGGCGAGTGTTACTCAGACTTGTCGGGAGTACTATCTCCGTGAGTTCCTGAATCTGCTGATCAGAAGTTCGTATTCGAGCAGAGTAATTCACGAGAACTGGTCGGCTTCCGGGCGTTTCATTGCCCTCCCCGGATGCATCTGAGGGAGTCAGGCCAGAGCCTGTCGAAGTTCGCTGAGTGATCAGCCGGTCCGCATCGCCAGCAGCAAGAATCAGATCATTCTCGGAAACTGCAGTTTTCGGTAGCCAGGGGTAACTGGATTGAACGCCAGACATCTCACGTGCGAGCGACCCTGCTTCGGCAACAAAAGTTCTGTCCACGGAGTTCTGAAATGATTCCGAAAGAACCACGATCTCATCGTCAGCTCTCGATGCCGATCGTTCGAGCAACGGAAGAGAGGTGATCTTCCCTGAACTCAGATCTGAACGCTGAAAAATCAGCTCAATCACCTTCGGTGCCGCAGGGCTCGGTTCCAGAACTTCCGGCAGCATCACGGTGAGCTCACGAATGCCTTTCACTTCATCGGGAACAGTCTGCTCGAAAAACAGAGCTCGAGATCCGGCAACAAAACGAGCGGAAATAACGTCCCAGTCGCCGGCCACCGACCACTGAAGCCGAAAGGCGGGAGCTTCACGACACTGGACGTTGAGAAAACATCGAGCTCGTGGAATGCGTCCTGTTGTTTCCAGAACAGTCACCAGTGACTCCCTGATGATCGGTTCCGCAGCTGACAGTCGAAAGTCTGCCGATGCATCAGGCTGATACTGTGTCAGCTGACAGATTCTGTTGCCGCTCTCCCCGGCAATGATGTCACGTTCCTGAATTCCTCGGAGCGACAGCTGACTGATATCGGTTCCCGACGGGATCTGAACATTGATTCTGGCTCCGGGAAATGCGAGCGGTCCGGCTGCGTCTCCGGATTCCGACTGCCAGCTTTCCGGCGTGAAAAGAGGGAGTGACCATTTCTGCGGATCTGTGAGGTTCGTTTCCGCCGCAATTGTCAGAAGTGACACGTTCTGGTTACGGGGCAGATTGACTCGCAGCATCGAATGCGATGCTGTTTGTTCGATCTGCCAGTCGGATGAAGCGGCTGCATTGATGCGGACTTCTGTAATCTGTGTGCTGGTAGGCACCCGAAAAATCAAAGCCCGACAGGTTTCGGAATTCTCAGGCGGATTGATCATCCAGCGAGAAAACAGAGTGTCGTTCTGAAGTCGATGCTCAGCAGTCAGGCTTCTGACTGCAACCGGTGTCTGTGCCGGCACGCGTGGCCGAGTGCGGCAGGTGAATGCAAGTCGCGATGCCATTGCAGGCAGAATCGTCCAGCGAATCTGCTCACCCTCCTCTTCCGGGTCCAGAACAAAGCCATTCGAACTGGAGACCAGAATGTCTTTCGAAGTCAGAAGATCAAAACGACTCAGCACGGAACGCGGCAGGTCCATACGGAATGTGACTGATTCTCCTGTCACAATTCCCTCCGCAGACCAGGTCCCTCGAAGAGGCCCGGTCAACCCGGATTTCAGAAGAAACAGCTGTCGACGACTGTCGCTTCCGGCTGCAATGAGGCCGGTGCCGTCCGAAACGGCCAGTTCCTGCAGCGTGGTCACTCCCAGCGGTAATGCCTGATCTGCGTCTTCTTCAGCAGGCGGAAACAGTTCCAGATCAACAGTTCCCTGTCGCAGAAACTGTCCCTGCAGTACGGCTTTGTATCGAGCTGACCGAACACGAAAGCGTCCGTTTTCAGATTCTGAGGCTGGCGAGAGTTTTTGGTTTGTAACGCCGGCCTCCGATCTCTGCTGAAGGAATTTTTCACCATGAGCAGAATTCGAAAGAATGCTTCGCAGACCGATGGCCGACGTTCCATCGCTGTCAGGCGAATCTTCGGAAATCAGCTTCTGCAGAACGCTCTTTGGAATCGGAATCAGCGGATCATTCTTGTCCCCGCGATTGAGTGCTTCCGGGGCAACATCCTGAATGTTTAACTCACCTTCACGCTGACTCTGACTGACACCAGATCCATTCTTCGGATTCTGTAAAGTCGAAGTGTCTCCCTCGCGGACTTCCGCAACCGAGGTCGCGGTGTCCTGCAGCAACATCAAAAATGCTGTTACAAGGAAGATCATGGAGCTGCTTCTCAGAGGTCCTAACAAAACCGGGACAGGCACCCTTCTCCGACATTTTTGCGAGCTTTTTCAGAATTGTCCCGGAGCCAGTCCCGGTTTTGTCAGCCGTTCTCAGGAAGTTATTCTTTCGACGAGAGTGCTGACGAAGTTGTCAGTAATGCGGCATCATTCATCTGCCGGAGCGGATCCGGCAAGAAAACCGGAAACTCCGAAGACCGTCAGCATGTCGTCGTTTCCGGCGAGCCCGGGAAACGGCGCCTTTTGCCGTGTGGTGAGTCGCTGCACCAGCAGAATGACACCAGAGAACATCAATCCGGTCAGGATGTAAGGAATCAGAAGAGTTGTCCACTCGGGCTCGAAAAGACCGGCTGCTGTCATGAGCACAGCGAGGATCATTACTGGCACTGAAACGGTCCCACGGCGCACGACGGAGAACAAGGCGAATCCAAACACACATGCTGTTGCGCTGCAGAGCAGCAGAGTCATCGTCGTGAGTCGCATCACTGTCAACTCAGAACGGTCCGACATCACCAGAAACATTCGCTGATGACTCTCTCCGCTCTGCCATTCATTCATGCGATTTCGAACTTCACGCTGCAATGACTCCGAGTAAAGCGACAGGAAGGATCGCAGCTGCAGGTCCGGAATCCGGCTGTCATCATTCAATCCGAAGTAACGGCCGATGTGAAGCGGCAGGTTCTCTTCAGCACTGACAGCAGTCTGATGAGCACCGGAATTCAGAAAACGGCTGTCTGATGGCCCTTCAATAAACCAGATCCCTGGCACAGCCGCAAGATTCTGCTCGAAGATCGGTCGCGCGAAAACCAGCGGCTGGTAAAGCGGTGAACCTCGCGAAAAACGCTGCCGAACCCGGAGTTCAAGCACCATCTGCTGATCGTCAGCTGAGACCTGTGGTCGAGTCTCGCGACGCTCGGCTGATCCGACTGCGCTCGTCGCAAGCGACAATCGCAATCCCCCCGTGCTGTTGCTATTGCTGTTGCCGGTGCCCGTGCCCGTGACTGCGTCCGCAGTCTGAAAAATCCCTTCACGAACAACCTGGCCATCCAGAACAATCTCAAGATCCGATTTCGGACTGACTCCATTCGGAATCTGAAACGTGACGCGGGGCGGACGTTTCTCGAAGAACGCTGTAGTGCTGGTGACACTCCCGCCGGCAATCAGCACCGTTCTCGTCATCAGAAACACAGGAGCCTCTGATGCCTGAAGTGTCAGTGAACGTTCCCAGCGAATCGGTATCTGGTCTCGGAAACCATTGACAGCCCAGGCGGCTTCAAAACTGTCAGAATAAACAGGACTCCAGTCATCTCCGGATGTCGCTTGTTCAGTCTGCACCGCAAGGCCCGATGTCATCGAGGTTCCCGTTTCACATCGAGTGACGACAGATGACTGTGGCTGAATCAGCGGAACATTCAGCCGCACCGATTCTCCGGCACGGGGCTGCTCGGCTGCAGCCACAGGCCAGAGATAATCCACTTCCAGATTGAGTTCTCCACGCCTGACGACAGCAAGGTGGTAGGAAATGCGAGTCGATGATTCGACGGAGGGACGCAGTGTCTCAGTGCTTCCGGTGATTCGTACCTCCGGCAGAATTCCGGCCGGTACGATGAACGAAATGGTTGAAAGATCACTGTGCTCAATCTGAAATCGGATCTCCTCATGAACTCGAATGCCGGTTTCTGCAGGACGAAACCCGGCGCGAATTGATGCGGTGACTGATGGCGCCTGTTCGGTAAATTCCAGCCGCAGGGGCCGATCCGAGGATTCGTGGATCCATGCCTGAATACGCCGAACTTCAGGTGCACTGCCGTTCGCTGTGGCTGACTGAGCAGGCACGCCCGGAAGGAGCTGACCATCCTCCGCACTGATCGGCTGGATCGAATACTGATCAGACTCCACGGTCGAAATGACAATCGGCTGCTGACTTCCTCCCACAATCTCTGGGCAGAGGAGAACCGTCTCTTTCTTTCCAACGGCTTCGCGCGGCGCGAAAGCTTTCATCTCAATCCGAAACTGGCCCGACTGTCGATCCGGAAATGTCAGACGCAGTTCATCTCCTGAAAACTCCGGCACAAGTGGCGTCGTCGATTTGTCGCTCACCAGTGATATCGGGCCCGGGAATAGCTGCCAGAGTCCGCCAGTGTATCCGGGCCAGTGAACGCGAAGATCCAGAAGCGACCCACGCAGTACGTTGACAGAAAATCGTGCCGTGAGGAGAACGTTGTCCCCCTCCGGCTGAAACTCCATCTCCGGCGATACGGCGAATTGCGCCTCAAATTCTTCCACGTGAAGGGACACGGAAGACTTCTCGGAATTCAGTTGAAACGCAAGTGCTGCTGTTTCGGAATCAGTTTCTGACGTCACTCGTCTCTGCCGCGCCCCGGAAGGCTGAATGCTGCGAACCAGAAGGCCAGGCGGTACAGCAACATCGACATCTCCGGTCTGCACGGAGGCCTCCGGAACCAATGGCAGTCGGATGCGGATATCCTGAGGGAAAGAACGCTGCATCAGTTCGAGGTCATAATCGATCGTGACCAGACCTTCCTGAGGCGACGGAAATCGAATCCTCGTCGAAGCCCCGGCATCCGTGGTGTCTGCATTCGATTTATCACTGGTGCCGGCGATCTTCTCTGTCTCAGCGGCTGAAACATTCACTCCCTGTGGCGGCGATTCTGGTGCTTCAGCCGCCTCTGACACGGCAGATCCGTCGGCGATGGTGATTGGGAGTGGACCGGATGCATTGCGAGCTCGAGTTTCCAGTCGGCGAAATCCCGGTGGAATCACGATGTGAACTTCCGAAACGGGGGCACCAGTGATCTCGAGTTTCTGTGTCACTGAGACTGCCGCAGGAATTGTGGTCAGCTGCAGTTTCATTCGACTGTCAGAATGAATCAGCGGCTTCTGATTGACTCGAGCGACGATGTCGGCCCAGACAAGCTGAAGCCCGTTATCCAGTCCCCAGAATTCAACTTCCTGAGTGCCCGGTCCGCTTTCGGCCGGAACGGCTCTGGACACAGTTCCGACAGGCAATCGCTGAAGGTCCACCGGGGCTGCAAAACGAATCTGAGCATGTGAAATGGTGCCAGCAGGCAGACTCATTGCGAGCAGGTGCGATGACGGCGGCTGAGTTCGTGTGCGTCCGATGAGCTTCAGTCGCAGGATATGCTCCCCGGCGCCGAAAAGTCTCCATCGCTTCTGAGAAGTATCTGACGTCTCCGGAATCTCCGCAGCATCTTTGGCTTCGGATTGATGCTCATAGCCATCGATCAGATGAAGCTCTCCGAAGGACAACGGAACCAGTACCCATTCCGCGCGACGATGCACCTGAATTCGGATCTCCGCATTCAGTCTCACAACATCTCGTTCGACAACCCCGTCGAGATCCAGTCTTCGAATCTCCCACGCCGGCACATTCAGCTGTTCAGTGCTTCTCGCATAGAGTTCTTCCAGAGCGTTCTGATAAGACTCCCCGAGCACCTCTTCAAGCGGTATCAGGTCGCCGGATTCAGTTTCCAGCTTGATGCGGCCCCGCAGCCTGCGATCGCCTTCAGATGCCGCTCGAGATGGCTGACTCGGAACGCTGGGCGCTGCGGCTCCAATGTCCGCCGAAGGGGCTCGCTGTCCTGTCGGAGAAGCCGGCGCCTGCGCAGCCAACGGTTTACCCGTCATCAACACTGACAGCAGCACGAGAATGACAAATGCCGTAAGACTTCTGCGGCTCGCCCCGACGGCATCCACTGTGAATTTCACACCGGGGGAATTCCATCGGAATGATTCACTCCGATGAGCCGACCTCAGCACGGTCTCTGACGTTTCAATGCAATCACCGCAACGGTCGATCGAAAACGACGATGCTCCTGAAGCACCGCAGCGTTCAATCACCGCCGGAGTTCGCAATCGCTGCACTCCTGCAATCTGCCAGATTCGTCGCACCGATGCGACTCCCGGGGAAAATCTCAGTTACTTCCGCGCAAAGAAACGCTCCACTGGTATTTTACGCGGTTTTTGCGTTCTGGAGAAGTCGCGATGTGTTTTCAGGCAAGTTCCGAGCAGACTTGCTGATGAAGAGTCTGGCTCGCCGTAGCAAGCAGATCTGGAACGAAGATATCGATTTGTTCACCTTTCAGATTTGTAACGATTCCTCCGGCCTCCTGAACGATCAGAACACCTGCAGCAATATCCCACGGACTGAGATTGGTGGACCAGAAGGCATCCAGCCGGCCGGCCGCGAGATAGGCGAGGTTGAGAGCTGCGGAACCTGTTCGCTGAACCGTCTGCATCTGACCGAGCGCTTTGAGAAACCTGCGGATGGCCGGATGATCAGGCGATGGGGTAATCGGAAGGCTGGCCACGCCCATGGCGCGTTCGATGTCTTCCTGCTGGCTTGTCGAGATCGGTTTTCCGTTGAGCGTTGCACCGAGCCCTCTGGCGGCGGCAAACATATCGTTTCTTGTCGGATCAAAAATGGCGGCGGCCTGAAGGTCGCCGTGAGAGTACAGACCGATTGAAACTGCAAAATATGGAAATCCGTGAACGTAGTTCGAAGTTCCGTCCAGCGGATCAATGATCCAGAAGGTCTCGCTTTCGGATGTTCCTGCTGTTCGAAGATTCAGGTTTTCTTCACCCAGGAATCCGTGGTCCGGAAACAGTCCTTTCAGATGCTGAAGGATGGCAGCCTGAGATGCCAGGTCTGCATCGGTCACAAGATTCGCGCGGCTCTTCTCTCGAACCGAAAATTGTCCGGTCCAGTCGAGAAGAATCTGACCGCCAATGCGAGCCGCCTCGACGGCGCCCTGCATCCATTGTTTTCTGCGGGTTGTTTCCATTGCAGTCTGTTTCAACTCTCCGTCGGCTGATGCCGGTAACGACCAGACTCTGTTTACTGACCATACAGATGAAGGAACACGAAAGGCGCCCTGCTGACGATTCAGCATGACAACGCCAGGATAACACAGGGAACAATACGTTCCTCGCATCGAAAGTCGTTCACCAAATCCACGAAAATCGGACATCCTCGTGAAATGAGGTCTCCGGACTCACGATCGCAGTTCCAGAGAAAGAACAGACACGCCACGCAGCTTGCACATGTGGTTTCGAAACCGGGACCGGCTCCCGACTCACGCGGGGATGACTTAAAGCATCTGCATTCGCAAGGGGGCCTCACCCGGTTTTGAAATGCGATCCAGTCATTCACAGAGGGATGTGTTGCCATCGTTGCGATCAAGAACAATCGAAGTTTCAGTGGTTGTCACACCTGAAGTCATCGCTCCATCGACTTTCGTTCGTATTTGTCTCAGAAATAGCTGGCGTTTCTTTTGAATGGCATTACGTTTGAATCGCAATTTTTTGTGAATGGGGGACCTCTCCGGAAGAGAATCGCGCCGATCCATGCTCATGGATCGGCCGTGGATCATCGAGTTCTGTTTCTGCCTGATGGTCGGTTTCACTGAAGTGTCCGCTCACGACGATCGAGCTCTTTGCATGTTGACGCGAAACGCTGTCTCGTTACAATTTTCCCCGTCGAATTTGTGACGTCGTGCGGAATGAAGAACCCAATTCCGGAACGTCACCTTGACAACACCGGGGTGTGGCTCAGCTTGGCTAGAGCGCTGCGTTCGGGACGCAGAGGTCGCAGGTTCAAATCCTGTCACCCCGACTCCACTGGACAGGAAGCCCTTCGACGAGAACGTCGAAGGGCTTTCTCATTTCGTAGCATAGAGTTACGTCGTCGAGCCGAAAGTTCAAACAGATGATTTCGAGGATTCGACGCTTGCAGTGGTAATCGGCAGTAAGCCATTTCTCCCGAAGGGTTTGCGAAAGTTCAAACACTTTCGAAACCAGGTCGGCCATTTCATCGCGATTGCGGTTGAGAGAATCCATCTGCAGCTTGAGTGAAGCCATTCGGTCTCGCAGTTCGGTCTTCCTGTTGGCGAACATGTCGGCATCGATTTCGCCGTCGACCCTCAGATTGACGAGCCGGTCCTGCTGAGTCATCGCCATCGTGAGTTGGCACTGAAGTTCGTCACGCTGCGATCGAGTTTCGTGCTGCTGGTCGCGAGTCTGCGATGCCAGCACTATCCGGAACCAGTCGCGAACGACTCATTCCGTCGCCGCACGCAATAAGAGTTGGCTGTTCTGCGGTGACGAAATCTGCCGTCGTGTCGATAGCCGATTGCAGCGACGCGGGTGAGTTCCCGTCGCCGTCGAACAATGGAAATCGGCAGTACACAATATCACGTGGAAAATGAACCGATGGTTCTTCGATCGCCAGGTCGACCACGCCGCCGATACCAAAAGCCAGAACACCCTTCACACCGGGTGCATCTTGAGCATTGCCGATCCAGAGGATTTCCCCGACGCTTGCAGTCCGATGAAAATTACCGCTTCCATTTTTCGCACTGACTCTGCAGACCAATAAGAAAAGCCCACCCGGTAGTTTCGAACCGGGCGGGCTTTGGTGTACTTCCGGAGACAATCAGTCCCTGAAAAAAGTAGTGCCGGTTCACGCCGTCAAAAGCAGCCTTTTCTGAGACAGCATCTCTTGAAGCGCTGGCCGGAACCGCAGGGGCAGAGATCGTTTCTGCCGAGCTTTTCCTCAAGCACTTTGTCGCCGTGGACGACCCGTTCTCCACGCTTCACCTGCGTTTCTGAAGGGAATCCTTTACGGCGTTTGCTCATGGTCTCGAAAAAATGCCTGTTCGTTGATGTCTTCGTGGTTCTGGTTTCGCATGACGCACCTCCAGTATTGTTAGAGCGCATTTCAAAACCGGGACAGGTACCATTGAAGTTCCAGATGTTGCAGGAAAACATCTCGCCCGTCGGGAGCCAGTCCCGGTTTTGAAACCACCTGTACGGTCTCCGACACCGGACACCGACTGGAAGGAATGGTTCGCAGAAAGCACTTCGAAAACGGAATCTCTCTTCCAGTGGAGTGTCTGCATTGGATCGAGCGTGGCTTCACGCTTCACTGGTTTCTCATCGCTCTGAGGAGACGACACACGATTTCAGCGATATTCCATGCGTCATCGTCGCCACGGTGATGAGTTCCTTCCATGGTCAGGCCAAGGTGTCTGCAGGCACCGTCCAGTCCCATTTCATGGACACTTCCCGTTGCTGCGGCAAACAGCGACTTCACGTTCAGATGACTGGGGCCAAAGGGGTAGCCGACGTCCTGATCTTTACAAACACGTTCGAACTGACGACGGTCGTAGTCGCCCCAACTGGCCCACAGCCGATCTTTTGAGAGGTAATCGTTCTTCAGAATCTTTGCCGCATCGTCCAGACTTTCGGCTTGAGCAAACATTTCCGGCGTGAGCGTCGTCAGGGAGGTGCAGAACTCGCTGATCTCAGATTTAATCGGCATGATGAGAATGCTCCGTTTCTCCAGTCGAGTCAGCGTTTTGAGATCAACTGGGCAGAGACCAATCTCGATGATCTCGCTCGATTGGCCGTCCGGTGGCGATCCCTCCCAACAGGTTGATTCCACATCGACAACAAGTAACACATCCAGTGATCGTGCCATAGCAACTTCCTTTCGATTGCGAACCTTCTTCGTCGCCATCTGTCATGTAGACGTTAAAGCATCTCGCGTTTACAGGCAGACAACTGAGTGCGCTGACAGTGACCTGCCCCCAATTTCTGTCCAGGTGATATGCGAGTAATCGACATGGAAAAAGCTGAGCGACGCGAGAGTTCACATGGGACGAGGCCGCCCAGGGTACTGTGCGGACGATACTTCTTGGTATTCCTCTTGCCATAACGCGCCGCACGACCGAGTATGACACAAGGCTCGAACTCAGTCTCTCTCAGCAACTCGTCACGCAAACAGCTGTGAAAGCTCATAGCACGTCAACCATGAGTGCTGCGAGCCATACGAATCCGACGAGGTTTTTGCTACTCTCAGAATATTTCCCAGGCTTCATTCATTGAACGAACATGACAGAACGAGTCCACCAGAACCCTCATTTGATCTTATCCGAAGGGACACAAGTTGTCTCTTTGCGGGATGTCTTCGGCGCGGAAGGTCGGACGCTCCATCCGAGAGGTGCTGTCGGTGTCATCGTTCGTTCGCCGGGTGATCTCGAACATTCCTATCGTGTTCGGTTTCCTGACGGCGTCGAAGAACCCCTGCGGCGAGATGAGATCGTCCTGCTGGCACGCTATAAGGAAGGCGAGATCGGCGATCTGAGCATCTCGGCTTCTCGCGGCGATCTTTACGACCGCGTGATTTATCGCTGCGTCATCGGTTCACGGGCTTACGGTCTGGATGATAATCAGTCGGACACTGACTATCGGGGGATTTTCCTGCCTCCTGCGGAGTTGCAATGGTCGCTCTATGGTGTCCCCGAACAGATCGAATGTCACGAAACGCAGGAGCATTACTGGGAACTACAACGGTTCCTCGTTCTGGCATTGAAGGCCAATCCCAACGTCCTGGAGTGCCTGTACACTCCGCTTGTGGAGAAAACGACGTCGTTGGCTGACGAGCTGCTTCAAATGCGGTCCATCTTCGTGTCTCGACTGGTTTATCAGACCTACAACGGCTACGTGATGTCGCAATTCAAGAAGATGCACGCCGATCTTCGCAATCAGGGACAGGTGAAATGGAAGCATGTCATGCATCTGATTCGACTGCTCCTTTCCGGCATCAATGTCCTGAGGAATGGTTTTGTTCCCGTGCGGGTGGAAGGACATCGCGACCAGTTGCTGGCAATCAAACGTGGCGAGATGCCGTGGGAAGAAACGGAACGCTGGCGTCTCAGCCTCCACACAGAATTCGACCGGGCGCTGGCTCTTACCAGGCTGCCGGAACGCCCTGACTATGAGAAAGCGAATGCCTTGCTCGTCAAAGCCCGACGAGCGGCGTTGTCGGAGGAACTGCCATAAATATCGACCCACGATTGCACAACCAGGTAGCCGAGCATCCGTATCCCCTTTTGTTCGCCACGATCAGCGGTGCTCACCTTTACGGATTTCCGTCGCCGGATTCCGATTTCGACCTGCGGGGTATCCATCTGCTCCCTTTGCGAGAAGTCATCGGTCTGGAAATGGGAGCGGAGACTATTGAGAAATCCGGTATCCATGATGGACTGGAGATCGACCTTGTCACGCATGATGTCAAAAAGTTCTTCGGATTGATGCTGAAGAAGAACGGTTATGTACTGGAACAACTGCTGTCACCGCTGATCGTTTTCACGACACCGGAACACGAGGAACTGAAAGCGATCGCCCCGGCCTGCATCACGAAACACCACTCCCATCACTATCTCGGGTTTGCAGAGACGCAGTGGAAGCTGTTCCTGAAAGCTGATCCGCCTCATGTGAAGCCGCTGCTTTACGTGTATCGAGTGCTGCTGACCGGCATTCACTTGATGCAGACCGGTGAAGTCGAAGCAAATCTCATGCGACTCAATGACTCCGCAAAGTTGCCTTATATCTCCGAACTGATTGCCCGAAAAACTGGTGGCCCTGAAAAGGGACGCCTGGATCAGGCTGATCTGGCGTTCCATCAGCAGGAATACGAGCGATTGCGAGAAAGGTTGCAGTCTGCGTTTGTGAGCAGCCATTTACCGGAGAATCCCTCCGCCGCAGCGGCGTTGAACGACCTGCTCGTACGCGTACGGCTTGATGCCACGTCTTCATCTCGGAGGAAATGACCGTGCTCCTGACCATCACCACCACTCATCAACCGGCGAGCGATCTTGGTTACCTGCTGCACAAGCACCCGGAGCGGTGCCAGAGCTTTGACATGAGTTTCGGGCAGGTGCATGTATTCTACCCGGAAGTCTCAACCGAGCGGACCACGGCGGCGTTGCTGCTGGACGTGGACTCAGTGGGCATGGTCCGAGGCAAAGGCCGGGAGCAGAGCTTTTCGCTGGGACAGTATGTGAATGATCGCCCCTTTGTGGCGTCGTCATTCCTGAGCGTGGCGATCTCTCATGTCTTTGGAACAGCGATGTCAGGTCGCTGCAAAGACCGGCAGGAGTTGGCGGACTCAGCGATACCCTATACGGTTCGCCTTGATGTGCTGCCGGTCCGAGGTGGTGCTGATTTTCTGCAAAGGATATTCGAGCCGCTTGGTTATGTGGTTGATGCCCACCGACATGCGTTGGACGAACAGTTCCCGGAATGGGGCGAAAGCCCTTACTTTTCAGTGACAATTTCCGGCACAAAGAAGCTTTCGGAGATGCTCACGCATCTGTACGTTCTGATTCCCGTGTTCGACAATCATAAACACTACTTCGTCGGAGACGATGAACTTGAAAAGCTGCTGGCAAAAGGCGCCGGTTGGTTGGCCGCTCACCCGGAAAAGGAGCACATCACTCGTCGGTATCTGCGTCATCGTTCGAATCTCTATCGAGAAGCACTTGCTCGTCTGCTTGAAGAAAATCCTGCTGATGATCTGGACGATGAAACCCCGGTCTCAGGGGCGGAAGAGTCTCTGGAACAGACTGTCAGTCTCAACGAACAGCGGCATGGAAGCGTACTCGCCGCACTTCGGGGCAGTGGTGCCCGGAGCGTCCTCGACCTGGGCTGTGGTGAAGGAAAGTTGCTGCGGGAACTCCTCACGGATCGGCAGTTCGAGCGAATCGTCGGTATGGATGTTTCCATCCGGTCATTGGAAATCGCACAGCGACGTTTGCGGCTGGATCGCATTCCGGACCGTCAGGTCGAGCGAATCAAGCTGATTCATGGTTCGTTGATCTATCGAGATGAGCGGTTGGCGAACTTTGATGCCGCAGCCGTTGTCGAAGTCATTGAACACCTCGACCCACCGAGACTCTCGGCTTTTGAGCGAGTGTTGTTTGAATTCGCCCGGCCCGGGACAATCGTGATCACCACGCCGAACAGTGAATACAACGTCATGTGGGAGACGCTGCCTGCGGGAGAATTCCGACATTCCGACCACCGCTTTGAGTGGAGTCGCCGTGAATTTCAGGACTGGGCCAATCGGGTCGCCAGCCTGAATGATTACAGCGTGCGATTCCTGCCAGTGGGGCCACTGGATGAGAGGGTCGGTTCACCGACACAGATGGGGGTGTTTGAGAGGAACTCATTGTCGGTGAAGGCTACGCAACATGATTGACGAATACCAATCTCTGCTCGGCTACCTGATCGGAACGGCGGTAGGTGATACCCTGGGTTTGCCCTATGAAAGGATTTCGCCTCGACGAGCGGCAAAAGGTGCTTGGCCCTCCGGTCAGCTTCCGATTCCTGTTTGGCCGTGGTATGGTCTCCGACGATACGGAACACACGATTATTGTCGCCGAATCTTTGATCGAAACTGCTGGAAGTCCAGCTTTGCTCGAGACAGCGTTGGCCCGACGGCTGACAAAATGGTTCATGTTGCTGCCCGCAGGAGTAGTGCTTTGGCAACACAAAGAACAGGGTTTTCTTGTCATTCCCGCCTGCGCGGGAATGACGGAACCCCAAAATCAAGGTTTGACAAAGCACTACTCTCTGCGCCTCTGCGGGAGACTCTGCTCAGGAACGAAAACCGAAGAAGAATTCCCGCAGAGACGCTGAGTTTGTGGACACAGTCAAACTACTCTCGACGCCTCGTCGTCTACTTCCGCCCTGTGAAACATTCTCCAATGCACCTGAAAATCCCCAAGCTCTCCCTCGTCGTGTTGATCGGCCCCAGCGGGTCCGGCAAAAGTACGTTTGCTCGCAAGCATTTCTTGCCGAGTGAAGTGCTGTCGTCGGACTATTGCCGAGGACTGGTCAGCGATGAGGAGAATAATCAGGCGGCAACGACGGATGCCTTTGATGTGCTGCATTTCGTGGCGGCGAAGCGTCTGGCACGCGGTCGGCTCACCGTCGTTGACGCAACCAATGTGCAGCCTGAGGCTCGTGCCCCGCTGGTGACATTGGCTCGCAGGTACCATTGCCTGCCGGTCGCCATTGTGTTGAATCTCCCCGAAGCCCTTTGCCACGAACGGAACCGTGCTCGACAGGATCGAGACTTCGGGCCGCATGTCATCCGACAGCAGCGGTCTCAACTTAAGCGATCTCTGCGAGATTTGAAGCGGGAAGGTTTTCGGCACGTTTTCGTACTGGAGTCGTTGGAAGAAGTCGAATCGGTACTCATCGAACGGGTTCCCCTGTGGAATGACCGTTCAGACGACCACGGCCCGTTCGACTTTATCGGCGACATTCATGGATGCGGAGATGAGTTGAAAGCACTGC
Source organism: Planctomyces sp. (assembly GCA_046345315.1). GTDB lineage: Bacteria > Planctomycetota > Planctomycetia > Planctomycetales > Planctomycetaceae > F1-80-MAGs062. Next base: position 14,009 of record JBKDKA010000221.1, on the reverse strand, counting down.
TTGTTCAATTGGGTTACATCAGGTCTGATCTCGCAGATTCCGAACCCGGTTGGACCAGTATCGTCTATGCCCATCCGCAGAACCGAAAAGCAGTCTTCGTGGGAGATCTGGTCGATCGTGGTCCACGAGTCATCGACACGTTGAGTATCGTGCGGAACATGGTCCGAGCGGAATCGGCACTTTGTGTTCCCGGCAACCACGACATGAAGCTGCTCAGGAAACTCACTGGGAGGAATGTTCAGATCACTCACGGCCTGGCGAATACGCTGGCCGAGATTGAGGCTTTGCCGGACGTAGAACGCGACCCGTTCTGCGATTCCCTGGCGGCGTTTCTCGACAGCCTTGTCAGCCACTATGTTCTGGATGATGGCAAGGTGGTTGTTGCTCACGCCGGGATGAAGGAAGCGATGCAGGGCCGTGCTTCCGGCAAAGTCCGAGATTTTGCCCTGTATGGAGAAACAACGGGGGAAACAGACGAGTTTGGATTGCCGGTGCGACATAACTGGGCGGCGGAGTACCGTGGCTCGGCAATGGTTGTCTACGGCCACACACCCGTCCCGGAACCAGATTGGCTCAATCGCACAGTCAATATCGATACGGGGTGTGTCTTTGGGGGCAAACTGACAGCCTTGCGATACCCTGAACGAGAATTTGTTTCTGTTCCGGCAAGGCAGACCTATTGCGAACCAGCCCGACCGTTCCTGCCGGTGGAGGGTCAGGCTTCAATTCTGTCGGCCCAGCAGGAGCACGATGACATTCTGGATGTCGCCGACGTATTCGGCAAACGGATTGTCTCAACCCGACTGCATCATACGGTGACAATCCGTGACGAGAACGCCACGGCGGCGCTGGAACTGATGAGCCGCTTTGCTGCCAATCCCAGGTGGCTGATCTACCTGCCTCCCACAATGTCACCTTGTGAAACAACGACTCTGCCGGAACTTCTGGAGCATCCCGCCGAGGCGTTTGCATACTACCGCAATCAAGGCGTGCCGAAGGTGGTGTGTGAAGAAAAGCACATGGGATCACGCGCGGTTGTCGTCGTTTGTCGAGACGTCGATGCGGCTCGAAAACGATTCGGCGTCACCGAGGGTGAATTTGGGATCGTGGTGACTCGCACCGGACGGAGATTCTTCAATGATGCGGACCTGGAACGTAGTTTTCTTGATCGAATTCGCTCAGCGATGACTGCGGCCAACTTCTGGGAAGAATTCCAGACAACGTGGGCATGCCTCGATTGTGAACTGATGCCCTGGTCGGCGAAGGCTCAGGAACTGTTACGGTCGCAGTATGCCGCTGTGGGTTCCGCAGGTCGAGCGGCATTACCACAGGTCGTTGCAGAATTGAATTCGGCGTCTGAACGATTGAAAGGTGATGATCGTCGGCGATTGGCCGACATCCAGATTCGCTTCACGTCCATCCAGAAACACATTGATCAGTTCGTCACCGCCTATCGGCAATACTGCTGGTCCGTGGATTCGCTCGATGACCTTAAGCTGGCTCCGTTCCATCTGTTGGCGACGGAAGGAAAAGTCCACACGCATCAGGATCACGTCTGGCACATGGAAACGCTGTCGAGAATATGTGGAAATGATCCACGATTATTGCGCGCAACTCCGTTCAAAGTCGTCGATGTGACTGATCCTGTGAGCGAACAGTCGGGAATCGCCTGGTGGGAAGAACTGACGGGGAATGGTGGGGAAGGGATGGTTGTCAAACCGCTGGATTTCATCATGCGAGGCAAGCAGGGATTGGTACAACCCGCCGTGAAGTGCCGCGGAAGGGAATATCTGCGGATCATCTACGGCCCGGATTACACTGCCGACGAAAATCTGACTCGATTGAGAAAGCGGGGCCTGGGAGCCAAACGATCGCTGGCCTTGAGAGAGTTTGCTCTTGGGATTGAAGGTCTGGAGCGATTTGTCCGTCACGAACCACTGCGACGTGTTCACGAATGTGTCTTCGGGGTGCTGGCCCTGTAGTGTGAACCGGTGGATCCGAGGTTGTGAGCGTTCCGTCACTCCAGAACGGTTGTCGAGAAACACTCGCATGGAACCACCGAAACTGAAGCTGATCGTCATCCGCACGACGGACGTTCCACGGCTGGTTGCATTCTACGGCTGCATGGAGATCGAATTCATTGAGCACCGCCATGGAACCGGACCGATGCACTTCGCCGCTGATTTAATCGGCGTCTTATTTGAAATCTATCCCGCAAGGAAGCAGGAAGGCGCGTATTTCATAACCGGGACAGGTTCATCAGGTTTCTGACACACGCGACCTTTTCGCTTTTACCTGAGTGGTCGATGCTGCATTGGCTGCTCGCATGATTTCGACCTTCAATTCCTTGACGGTTGTGAGATGGCTGCTTCAAACGTACGCCCCACGTAATACATGTGGGCGGAATAGTCATCGAGAGTGACGGTGAAGGAACCGTCTGGCTGCACAACTCCGATTGTCTTGCCGGAATGCAGGTCGTAGATTGGTGTGCCGGGGACTGCGGACAATTGGACCATGACGGTCGTTCCACGCGGCACTCCCTGATAGTTCGAGATCAACACGGCCTGTTCCCCGTTCAAGCCCATGCCGCAGACTTTGAATTTGTCGTGACTGCACGTGAGGTTCGTCAGCGGGGTACCGTCCATGAAGATGTCTTCGATGGGCGCAACGATGTTGATTGCTTCAGCGTGAGATTTGAAATGACCAGCATCGAAGTGACCGTACCAGTAATAGGTCACGCCGCGGGCACCATTGGCAAACGCTTCAAGGATCATGTCGCGTGTGCGAACCGGATCGTATTCACCGTAACATCCAGTGCTCAGCCACGGAATGATGTCGTTCGTCTGCATGCGGGCGCGGTTGGCGGCGATGTTTTCGGCAACGGCCAGAGGGTTACCGGCGACATACAGGCTGGGCATCGCCATCTGCAACAGATCAGGATAGGTGTTCTCAAACGCAAACAGACCATCGTTGAGCGGTGTGATTGGTTCGGTGCGGTAACTGCCGTAAACAATCGGCGGCCGCTGGATGTTCGCCTCAGCCAATGATTTGTCGATCGCGGATTTCATGTCGAGATGTATCTCGCGACCCATCGCGGCGCAGTAGGTGTCCCAGTCTTTAAACTGGCCGGACTGGAAGCGTTCGCGACAGCGCTGACAGTACAACGCATTGACGGCGCCGCGCCAGTACGCCTCGATGTCGTAAAAGATCAGATCCGGTTGAATCCAAACGGCGGCCTGGGCGAAGCTGGCATGTTCCTTTCGGTAGAACTGTCCGCGATACGCCGGACAAACGTCCTCAAACCGGCCCTTTTCATAGATCGACATTGTCTCCTGCTGTGCTCGATCGGGAGCAATCGCGCCCGCGGGAGATTCGATCTGCACCAGCTGAAATCCAGCCTGGCGGATTTCCTGCAGACCGGCCTGATACTTCGGAACATCGTTGGCCGGCCAATAACAGGGCATGGTGCCGACGGCATTGAAGCCCAGATGCTTCTGAGCCTTGAGATAGTCCGGCCAGGTCCTGAGCAGTTGCACGGATTCGGCCCACGACAGGCTGACGTGCAACCGCTTCGGGACACGTGCCGGGGGAATGTGCAGCGACTTCCAGGCAATGCGCCGCTCATTCTGCGGTCCGCTGCCGCTGTCTCCCGATGTGTACAGCACGTCAGACTCACCGGCAGGCAGCGTACTCTGCAGGTAGAACTCAGTCCCTTCGCCTGCCCAGGGGAAAGCGTATCGCTGAAATCGCCGGCCATCATGCACGACTTCGGTCGGCGTGATTCCTGTGGTCATGAACTTCAACGTGTCCGGCACATCAAGCAACACTCGACATGGTTTGTCAAATTCGGATCCAGTGCGAGCATCTTCCTTCTGCAATCGGGACTTCAGCGGCAAGTTCTCGCACACCGGCAACACGTTGCCCCACACCGGCGTGAACGCGACCCCTTCCGTCACCAGCGAGATCTTCGTATCGGCCTGAGGAATGAATTCTGGCAGATCGTCGGCTCCTTTCACGGCTGCAATCTCATCACTGACGATGAACTGCTTCTTATGCAGGATCTGCACTGCCATGTACCGGACCTTCTTTCGCACCGGCAGCACGAAGTTGTGAACCCACGGAGTTTTCTCTTCCGGCAGGCTCCAGGCTTCCGCTGAGAGATCGTCCAACCCTCGCTTATGCCGTGATGCCGCCAGGTGATACTCGATCCCATCATCACTCAGCAGTACGCGGATCTCGTCCGGGAACTCCAGCGCGTTCTGTGCGGCTCCACCCAGCAGGCGAATCACCACGGAGTCGATCGGCTGCGGCGATTCGAGATCAGCAAAGATTGTCGCCTGCGGCGGACCCTGCCAGCCGACACAACTCCGGTCGAACCAGATGGCCTCGTCAATTCGCTCGCTGAATTCTCCATTCGTCAATTGCAGAGGATCTTCGTCGTCGATGTTGAGATACTGCGTGGGAGCAGGCGAATATTTGAGAGACTTCCCTGCCAGCAGATTTCCCGGCGCGATGAGTTGTCGGTACTGATCGCGGCGATCAAACACGTAATCGCGGAACTCAGTTGCGATGACCGGCGGCGGCGGAATCGGTTTGACCTTCCCGACGGCTGGCACAATCGCCAGTTCATCCGTGACCATTGTGCCACGCAATGCGAAATCCAACTGAACGAAACGTGCCTGGTGCCCGACGTCCAGCACGACGGCATAGATACCCGGCGGTTCGAACGGCAGCGCTTCATACGTCGTCGCCGTATCGTCGGCTGGCTGGGTGCGCACGGACAACTTGCGTACCGGCGAGTACTCACTGCCGTCCTCGCTGAGCGAAACTGTGATCGTGCCGGGGAGCGTGCTGTCCTGACTGATCACCTGCAGCCGCATGACGACCTGGCCGATCCGCTCGGATTTCCCAAGATCGCACTTCAGTCGAACAAACGGCTGGTACGCCCAGCCCATCGCTCGTTTGTCGCTCCACATGCGGCCTTCGGCCCCGGCGAGTTCACCGTCGGTCAGCCGCTGCAATTCGCTGCCGGTGTTGTGATCATTCGGCGGTGCTTCCGTGGTGACCAGGCGGTCCGCGACGAGGTTTCCGCCAGCAATCAGCGACGACCAGTCTGCCGGTTCATGCTGAGGATGAATCGCCCAGCCGTTGCCGGAGCGAATCGGGATAGATTCCGCCTGCCCGTGAATAGGGGCAGTTGCAATGATGGCAAGCGTGAATAACACGGTGAGGAATGAAGCAGGCATGACTTGAATTCTTGTCAGGATTTGTGGGGTGACAATGGGCGGTGATTGTGATGAACGTGTATGGTTCATGAAGTCTTGAGACGGATCCGATGTCCCTGCTGCTTTGTCAAAACTTGTTTTTGGGGTTCCGTCATTCCCGCCTGCGCGGGAATGACAAGCAAACTTCGTTCTTCGTACTGACAAAGCACTACCTTACAATCGTATTTACAACCGTATCCCGTTCCACTACCTCACGTGGCAGCAACAACTCCTGCGGAGTACGAGCCAGGTAAGGCGGCACCGTCATCAACAACCGGCGGCCATTGCCGTGGTAGAATTTCCAGAGCTTTCCGTCGTCTCCCGCAGGGACCGGAACATTGAAGTACCCTGGCGCATTACCAAACGTGTAAGCGGTCCTTCCATCGGGATCGTGTAATTCACCAGGACCGTCAGCGAAACCGCCGATGATTGTCGTGCCGCGTGGAACATAGAAATAGAGCGTCCAGCGACTGTGAAGCATCGCCGGGGAGGCCGGGTCAGAGCGGATAGTGAACGGGGTATTCGCTGGCCAGGTGACATCGGTACCGTCGCCGCCGTCGGAGAGATGCAACCGCTGCAAACCAGGAATAGCAGATCGCAGAGTGACGTCGTGCGGCTGTTTATCCGGCGGGACCACGGCGTTGTCGACCGATTTGCCCTGGAGTTCATCCTTGGGAAACAGCGAGAATTTCGCATCGCCCAATCGGCCGTAAATCAGTCCGGCCTTCACTTGGAACGGAAACTCGGTCGGAGTCTGCTCGACCCACGTAAAGGCGTCGAACTCGTCTCGAAAGAAAAGTCCGTACTGTCCCGGCTCCACGTCGGGCAGTTTAAAGGGTGTCGCCGGAACCAACTCCTCGCTGAACGATACCGCCTCAAAGTCAAGTATCTGATGCTTCGCAATCCCGTCTCGCAGAAACGCGTCAATCTCCGATGCGGCAAATGGTTCGCTGCTCTTCCACGGATTACGGCCTTCCGGGACATGATACTCGCATTCGGACGGAATCTTGATCATCGAATCGCGAGTCACCACGTCCCGGTACAATGCCAGCACGTGAATCATCATCGTGTCGCGCATGCGATAGCCGTGGCGAATTACCTTTTCAAACGCGGCCTGCCGGGCGTCCCCCCTGGCCTGGGTGTAGTCGAACCAGCATTCCACGTAATGCGTGTAAAGCACCAGATGATCCAGTCGTGCCAGCACATCATCCCGGCCCGCAGCGGCATGTCTGGCCTGCTCCAGCAGGCGATAAATCCGGCCAATCAGGTCGTCGCTGAGCAAAGGTTTTTTCGCCGAGTCCAGTAACTGATGAAATCGTTCCATCGGCTCTGCCGCCGCACCAAAGGCGTTCTGCAGAAACTCGGTGCGTAACGTTGTGATTCGTTCCGGCGACGCCTCCTTTAAACTCCACAGCATCCGCGCTGCGAGAAAATAGCCCAGCCCGTTTGGTCCCCAGTTGTCGCTCGACTCGGCACTGAAGAACCTTGCACCCTGTTGATGAAAATGCGGAATGGTGCGGGCCAGGTATTCCAGGTTCCCACCTCGAGCGGCGCCGGGCAGATCGCGGTCCCACGGATGAACGCTGAAATATTCGCGGATGCCGAGTGTCGCCCCGCGCGATCGCCAGCCGGCCATGAGTTCGTCCAGCGTAAGCCCTGCGCTGCCGAACGCCGTTGCGACGCTGATCACCACGCGAGGATGGACGTCGATCTTCGGCGGAGCGACATGCCCACCGTAGGCGTACATTCCGAAACGTTTGCCGGGATGTCTCGCCTCCACTGCCGTCGCCACTTCGTTGGCCAGCAACACGGCCCGATCGCTGGGCGAACCCAGCTTCGCGCACGCCTCGCATTCGCACCAGCCCAGACCGTCGCTCGGCTCGACCGACAGGGAATCACTCTCCGGATTTTTGTTGAAGTGGTCCAGTGCGTTGCCGACGACCAGTTTTTTCAGTTCGGGATGACTGATGCAGAACTTGTCCGACGTTCGTTTTCCATCCACCAGTGCGAGGTATTCGGGATGCTCCGCAAAGACGGCCTTGTATCGTTCCCTCAGCAATTCGCCGATGTGGCCTGTGTCCAGTTCGATCCCGTTCGTTGCCCGATTTTTCCGACACCAGTCCTGATACGGGGCTGCGGCATGATCCCAGGGCCCGTAACCGTACCAGATCTGCCGGGTGAGATAACTCGGCCGTTCCGTGACGTTCACCTGTACTGCCAGTTCTGGTGAGTGCGGCACAATTTCCCAGGTCGGCCCCGGGAAGTATTGACGATATCCGAGACGATAAAGGAAATCCCACACGGCGTGTTCGACAGCCAGGTCAGTTGTACCGATCAGCTTCACTCCTGTTTCATCCGACCGCAACAGGTACATTTCCCGTTCGTCATCTTTCGGTTCAGGTGGGAGCTCGCCTGCCTGCTTCGGGAAGTCGCGCACGGTCCCGACAGCGAGCCCCGTGGTCCCGTCGCCGTGCTGGATCGTGAACTCCGCGTCGGTGATTCGTCTCAGTTGCTGAGCCAACGCCCGCGCTGCCAATTGTGTCCGCTCGCTTGATTTCTCCGCCACGACGATCGGCAGCAATGCCTGACCGTTGGCAGCGAGTCGAACCGTCTGTGCGGCACAATCTGAGCAAAGCCATCTCAGGCAGATCACACCCAGCAGGATCATCTTGCGACCAGGGTGGCTGATGAGAAGGCCGTCAGACTGGCTTCGTATTTCTCGATTCGTCATTGGATCACTTCTGTGAAGAATGGCTCACCTGAAAATACAGTGATTGTCTCTGCCCTGAAGCCAGTTCCTGCACGCGGATTTCCCAGGCTCCCGGCTGATCGTTGGCCGCGATGTCCAATGACAACTTCAGAGTACCGTGAACGGCGGCATAGTGTCCGCTGAACTCGGCCGGTCGACCGTCGGCATCGAAGATTTCGACATACAGCGGAATCACGGCATCAATCGGTTCGTCATCGGCATCCACCACGCGGATCTCGCCCGTCCACGTTTCTCCACGTTGACCGTGATCCGGCCCGGTGATGGAGACTCCGGCGATGGGCTTTGGAACGGCCATCAATAACCGACCATCGCAGGGGCCGAGCGTCACCGGAATCGTGAGTAACGATGCCACCTTGGCACGCTGGATCGGCACCTCCTGGTGAGTGACAAGGTCGTACACAGCCGCCGCATTCGAGTTCAGGATGACCTCCGCCGTCGTCGGCACGCCTCGTTCATGCACCATCCCGTATTGCCCCACGTAATCGCCCGGTTCGCGTGCATCGTTCACCAGAAAAATGTAATCGGCCGAACCGGCCCGGCGACGATGCGGCACGATCTCAGGGGAAGTCGTATCCACCACGCGGCGATACTTACCGTCGATCTGCTGACGGATCTCTGCGGCAAGTTTTAACAGTTGCGCCTTGTCCGCCGCGGTATCTTTTGTCCGTACGAAACTCTTCAGTGTGATGTCCGCCTTGATCGCGGGACAGAGGTTTGTATCGCCAATAACAAGGCCACCTGCTTTCTGAAACGCCAGAATCTGATCGACCACGGGCCGCGTGAGAACTTCACAATCGGCCAGCACGAGAATCCTGTAATCCTTCAATCCATCGCGCAGGACATGCTGTTCGTAGATCACTTCCGGCTGGAATCGAGCATGCTGCAGAGCGAAGTAGACATCGGCCTGCCAGCCGCCGGCGTAGCCCCACGTGCTTTTCGAGGTGAAGGCAAATGTTGTGAAGCTTTCGAGAAAGGCGATATCGCTCTTCACCGACGGGACTTGTCGCAGTGTTGGCCCCAGCGGTTCAACGACGTCGTGAATCAGCCGCGTGAGTTCGTGCTGCAACTGCGGATGAGTGTATTTGTAAGCGTGGCTGCCATCGGTCGGGACGAGCGAACTCCAGCCGTGGTACATGATCCCCTCGATGGGCCGAGCTATTTTTGTCCAAAAAGCTTCCCGCAGGTGATGAGGATGAATTGAGAAGAAGCCGGTGTTCGGATCTTTATCCGCCCACTTGGCGGGCGACTCGCCGTCGCGTGGCGATTTCTCCGCCGGTGCCGTTGTCGATCGATACCAGAAGAGCTGCGTCATTTTCATCACGCGGGCAGCTGGCTGACGGCCACCGGCCATAGCGAACAACTCGTCCACCGGCAGCGACATCCGCAGCGGACAAGGATCGGTATAGGTCCAATGCGACAGCACGTCGACATCGCCGCCGCTTCCCCACAGCGGCGGGCAACGCACCACGGGATCGTTGAAGGACCAGAGTTCTTTACGGTCTGAGTGTCGATGCAGGCCGTGATGGACGGCGGAATGAGCCGCGTTCCAGCCATCGCCGACCGACCACCACCAGCGAGAGAATGCCAGTTGAGGATGATCGTCCTGCACCACGCGGTCGGCAGGAAAGTCCTTCAACGTTGTGTAGCTGGGCGGATACTTTGACGTGACCCAGTCCGGGAACGTTGCGGATTCTCCGAACGCTTTCCGATAGGCCGCCAGATCCCATTCGCTGAACGAGACTTCGCTTTCATCGCGGATTTCGGAATTGGCCAGCACGCCGTCAAAGGCTGGATGGTCGGCAAATGTCTGAGCGATGGAAGCGCCGGCCCGCTCAAATGCCTGCATCACTTTCGGAGCATTCGGCGTCAGGGCTTTCCTCGCGTAGGGCTTTCCTTCGCGATCGACCTGCATAAACTCCGGGAGGTACGGATCAAAGTAGGTTGGCCACGTGGCGGCGAGGATTTTGAGATCCTGCGTCAACGCGGTATCAAGCATGTCGATCATCGCCGGCATCTGCTCCGGTTTCGTCGTGAGAACTGGTTCGGTTGCCATGGCGATGCGCTGCTGGTCGACCTCGCCGCCGAAACAGTGCGTGAAGCCGATCTGTTTCAGTCTCGGCAATTCCGTGAGCACTTCTTTCACGCCGCCGATGCCCCACATCACGACGGGCATGCGATCCGGCACCGGCCGGGGAACCAGCACGACCGACGTGGATTCAGTGATACGCCGCGGTGGTTCGCCAGGAATGAGGATCGAAATTGTGATCGGATAGGTATCAGGCCGCAGCTTCGTATCAAACGAGAATTCCGCATCTTGCGCAGAACCGCCAGCGATCAGTGGCAGCTCCTGCTCCTGGACCGGATGACCATCAATGGCCACAGACAGCTTCGTGCCAGCCAGCGGTACTTGTTTGAGATTGCGGACATTCACTGACCAGCGTGGAGCCGGTTCATGTCGAACAAAGGCTTTGCGCGGCCAGTTCGCCGTGAGCCGTACCTGGCCAAACTCGCGAATGCCCGTCGTCAGGCGGACTTCGTCAATGAACCCAGGAAACCCCGGATAATTGCTGCCAAGCCGGTCACCGATCGAAAGCGGCAACTCCCCGGCGGAGATCGCGCCGCGTCCCGGTACATCGACAGCTCCGAACGACTCGCCATTTCGATAGAACCGCACTTTTCCTTTACCGTCGTAAGTCGCTGCGAGATGGACCCACTCGTCGGCGACAGATTCCGTTGGTTCGGAGAGATAATTCTGCGACTCGGAGCCAAACCCCAGCGACAGTGTCAAACGGCGCTGCCGCTTCGCGTCGGCCGGGCCGAACGCCAGCTGGTAGTCATCGTGGCCGGCGTATTTCTTGTCGACAACGACGGCCCAATCCCGCGTGGCAAATTCCGGCTTTGGCTTGAGCCACAACTCCAGGGTGAACGCACCACTCGGGGTCAGCCGCGGGGAACTGGGCACGATGAATCCGTGTGAACGGTCGTCGTCCGGAAAGCCGGCGAACGATTCGAGTGCTCCACCGAATTTACCTGCCGGAACCAGCTTTCCGTTCTGCAGCACACCTTTCGGTAACCGCCCTGCGGCGTCGGATCCGTCGTCGGTGTCAAACTTCCAAAATCCGAGCACCTGCGGACCGGTCGCGTCGGAGCCCTCATAGGCCGATTCCCATGGTGTGGCGACGTCATCGCCGCGGACGCTTCGTGCACTTAAAACGACGATTCCGGCGCAAAGGAGAAGCAGCAGACTGTGATTCAGAGAACGGGCGAAAACACCAAGCCAGAAACACATCGTACAACTCCATTCCAACATCATCTTCTCGCGTCATTCGCCGGGCTCGCGTCAATCGCCCAGCAAGCGACAGATCATAATCGCAGCGAGCCGAGTTTCGATACCGATCCGTGCCGCAGCATGAAACGCTCAGGCTGACAACCTGATGCAGAGGCAGATAGAAGCATCGGTGTTGCGATTGCGGTCGGACAACTTTTCGCAGAATCGACACCGATCGCAGCACTCAGAAAGATCCGTCTCGACCCGAACTTCATGAGCCGCTACTGCGACAACGATGGCCAGCCATACACGAAGTGACCGCTCATCGCCCCGCGCAACGCCGACCTTCTCACATGGAAGCCAGACGCCATTTTCTTCTCATCACCGAAACGAGATTCATGATCACCTGAAGAGAACTCTGTATCCCAAAACAGCAGCACTCCGTTGGGGTCAATCAGAAAACTGAGCATTCATGACGGAGCTCTCGACCGGTGGAATATGAGGCTGCGGAAGCTATCAAACACTCTGCGCGTGAACAAGAAGCTTGCCTGGGCAAACATACCGGGCGTTCCGGTGGAGGCGAATGAGTTTTGATTGAAGGTCACAGCGAAACAGATCGATCGAGGAACCTGATGATGACAACCAGGACGCAATGTCGGCTGGAGGGTGTCGATGATACAATCGAGGCGGAACACGGGGCTGCCCTGGTCCACCGTTTCTGAAGTGCTCGCCGGAAAGATGTCGTACAGCGGAAAGATGATTCATGTTGTTTCGAACGTTCCATGTCGATGTGGGTGTCCTGACTGTAGACTTCTGTGATCGTTGCGAACGCATTTCCGTCAATCACTGCGCAGGCCTCGTGTGAGTCACTCGATCGCATTTCGAAACCGGAGCAGGCACCCTTGCAATTGCAGGATCAGCAGGAACTCACGAGGTCCGATGGGAACGAGTCCTGGTTTTCAGACCACCTGTAGTCCGTTAACGCTGCCGTTGGCCCGTTTTCAGAATCATCCCGTTACTGGATCACTTTTCAGCGAATACGAATTGAGGACGTCAGGATGAACCGTTGTCGTGCGTGGATCAGAAGACTTCTGTTCGCTGTTCTGTCGATCGTTGTCGGTACGCAGTCTGTTTTCTGCAGCGAGGGTGCTGGCGGTTCCGCCACCAACACCGATCAGACAGGCTGGCTGACGCTTGCGGCTGACCACAAGACATCGTGTGTCATCGTGACCGGGGAGGCACCCACTGTCGAAGAACGCACCGCGGCGCAGTGGTTATCAGAAACACTGGAACAGGTAACGGGCGCAAAGTTCGCAATCCGCCCCGTTGATCCGGCGGATACTTCTGACTCTTCGATGCAGCTGTTGTACGTTCAGTCCGATGCAACGATGAAGCAGGAAGAATGGCGGATTCAGAGTTCCGGCCAGTCGCTGCGTCTCACAGGCGGTCTGCCGCGCGGTGTCATTTATGCTGTCTGTGAGTTTCTTGAGACACACGTCGGTGTCGAGCGTCTGGACCCGTTTACGGAATTCGTCCCGGAACGCCCAACTCTGCGAATTCCAACACTGGATCGTCGCGGGCAACCCGCGTTTCCATACCGATTTGTCTTCACAGGATGGCCGTACCAGAATGCAGCCGCAATGGGAGTCAACGGCAGCCGATGGAGAGTCTGGAACAAGGAACACACCTACGCTGGCCCGGTGACTGGTGATTATCCGCGTGCAGTTCCTGATGGAGTTCACACGTTCGGTCATTTTCTGTCAGCAGCCGAGTTCGCTCAGGAACATCCGGAGTACTTTTCTCTGGACGCCGATGGCAAGCGAATGACGGACGACATGGGGAACAAGCAGTGCTGGATTCAGTTGTGTGTGACCAACAGCGATGTCCGTCAGATTACATTGGAACGAGCTCGCCGGATGCTCCGCGACGATGAAGCCGAAGCAAAGAAACACGGCCGCGCTCCGGCTCGCATGCTGGTGCTATCTCAGAACGACAACACCACGCATCTTTGCCTCTGCCCTGAATGCCGTGCCATCAGTGATCGCGAAGAATCGGAAAGCGGTGCTTTGCTGGATTTTGTGAATTTCATAGCGCGAGAGATACGCACTGAGTTTCCCGACGTGGTGGTGCAGACGGAAGCGTACAACTTCACCCTGGCTCCGCCGAAGAGCATTCGTCCCGAGCCCAGCGTCATGATCCGCTACTGCGACAACTATGGCCTGTCGGACATGACTCGTCCCCTCGACGATCCCCGAAATGCCGAACGCCTGGCGCTCCTGGATGGATGGGCTCAGTCAGCACAACAGCTCGGGATCTGGGATTACTGGCGGACGTTCGAGCCGCATCCGCCGGCACTTCTGGCACCTTCCACCAACGTCAAGGCCATGTACCGCGATCTGCAGCTTTTCCACGAGCGCAACGTGAAGTATGTGACCATTGAATGTGAAGACTTCATGGGAGCCAGCTTCACGGAAACGTATGTATCCAACGATCTTCAAAGCTTCATGCCGCTGCGAGCGTGGCTCGGAATGAAGTTGATGGATGATCCTTCACGCGACCTGGAACCTCTGCTGCAGACGTTCTGTCAGGGTTATTATGGCGCAGCAGCTCGGCCGATGCGCGACCTGCTGGAGCTGATCGAAACGCGACAGTCGCAGATCAACGTGAATTCCTCTGCGATGCGGAGACATGTCTGGCTGGAAGCTCT
>JBKDKA010000220.1:0-13676 GCA_046345315.1 Planctomyces sp. | reverse complement strand
TCATATAGGACTCTCCTGCAGTTCTGAATTTCTGTGATCCATTCCTGTTCCTGGAGGCTCTGACAAAACCGATACAGGCACCCTTCTCAGGCAATGTTGTGAGCTTTTTCAGAGTTGTCCGGGAGCCAGTCCCGGTTTTGTCAGGCGTTCTTAAACTGCCTCTCCGGGAACCATCACCATCCAGCCCACGCCGAACTTGTCTGTTACCATTCCATACCGTGGCGACCAGAATGTCTTCATGAGTGGCATATCCACTTTTCCCTCTTCGGCAAGTGCATGAAATGCCAGATCGGCGGCGGATTCGGTCGGTACAGAGAGCGCCAGGCGAAAGCCTTCGAAGCGAGATTTGTCATCGCAGCCATCCGATGCCATGATCGTCATCTTTCCGATCACCATCGAAGCGTGCATGATCTTGTTCTCAAAGCCCGCCTGCAGCATCCCCTCCGGAACAGGATCAGGGCTTTCGCTGAATCGCATCTTCATGACAATCTTCGCGCCGAGTGATCGTTCGTAGAACGCCAGAGCTTCTTCGCATCGACCACTGAAGAACAGGTACGGCTGAACTGTGCTCTCCTGAATCGCCATTCTGTCGCGAAGTGCATTTTCCTGCTGAGCAAACTGGCCATCGGAATCCACTTCGGCAAAATCTTCGATCTCAAAGAACGGGCGAATCTCGATCTCCGATTCTTCAGGCATCGGATTGGGGCAGCGTTTCACCCAGTCAATCGCCTGCTGCATCGAATCGACTTCCCATAGCCAATAACCGGCAATCAGTTCCTTCGTCTCCGCAAATGGGCCGTCGATCTGGATGCGATCAGAACCGCTGAATCGAATACGCACCCCTTCGCGGCTCGGCTTCAACCCGTCACCGGATTTCATGATTCCCGCCTGAAACAGTTCTTCGTTGAACTTGCCCATCGCGGCCATCAGTTCCTCGCTCGGCAAGGCGCCCGCCTCTGAGCTGTCAGTTGCCTTAACAATCACCATCACTCTCATCGATGAGTCATCCCGTTAGTTAAAGGTTTTTCAGTCGAATCCTGAAGCTCTGGTCGTTTTGCTACATCCGCCCCGAGTCATGCTCCACCGAGAATGGCGGCCTCGATTGCTGCCACGTCAATCTTCTGCATCGGCATCATCGCATCGAAGGCCGGTTTGGCTGCGGCTCGGTCCGAGCTAGTGAACGCATTCGTCAGAGCGACGGGGATAATCTGCCAGTTGATTCCCCAGCGATCCCGGCACCAGCCGCACTGACTCTCCTGCCCCCCGTTTCCGACAATCGCGTTCCAGTAGCGGTCTGTTTCGGCCTGATCTTCCGTGGCCACCTGAAACGAGAACGCCCAGTTGTGCTCGACGCCCGGTCCGCCGTTCAGCCCCATGCAGGGAATGCCCATCACGGTAAAATCGACGGTCAACACCGCCCCCTCAAGGCTCGATGGGTTGTCGCTCGGAGCACGGTGCACCGCACCAACCGAGGAATCCGGAAACATCTCAGCGTAAAACTTTGCCGCTTCCACGGCATCCCGCTCGTACCAGAGACAAATCTTGTTCTTGTTTGGTTTCATGCCGGATTGCAGCCTTTGTTCAGGATGCTTTGGTTTTTTGACCGGTTACGGCCGCATTGCGAACAGCGATCAGCTGATTGGTTTCCTCATCTGCGGGACGAATCTCGAATGGGCCAACCTTGACACCAGGGTGCCGCGACATCAATGCAATCGCGTGATTCAGATCGCGAGCTTCCAGCAGCAGGATCCCACCGAGCATCTCTTTGGTCTCGGCATAGGGGCCATCGGTGACATCGATGGAGCCATTCTTCATCCTCAGGGTCACCGCGTTTCTCGCTGACTGCAGCGCTTCGCCTCCGATGAAATGCCCGCCACGCCGGAGCTCATCATCATAGGCGAAGCATTCCTCCATCATCTGCTGACCTTCCGCCTCGGACAGGGCCGCATATTTCGATTCCTCGATGAATCCCAGACAGATAAACTTCATTTTCTCATCTCCCGTTGATCCCGCTTCCCGAACTCAGACGAACCTTGCCCTCTCACTCGTCTGAGAATTAGTCGAATGACGATCGCTGAGATCGACATCCGCTTTCAAAAAAAATTTGGATTTCGGGGTCATGGAGCTGGTTTCGACACATGGACTGGCTCACGTCAGGCAAAATCGTTCTCGCAACTTCTGCAGCTGCAAGGGTACCTGCGGAGTTTTGAAACGCGCTGAACACAGTTACTCCGGCAACGAACAGTCCATGCTCGCCACGCCGGGACTCTTGATCAGGGCCGTCGCCCAACGGCTCATCCAGCAACTCCATCCACAGACTGTTCTGATTCCGATGAAAAGCAACAACCGCATGAAGTGACGACTACTGAGGACGTCGAACCTGACTGCGAAAGGCTCACGCGTTCGCGCTTGAATTCGGCTAACGCGTGATTGACGACAACATCATTGAGGTCGATTTGTACGATCGTATCGTCCGGAGAGCCAGACAGCCGGAAATCACGAAGTTCACCCCTCGGCCAGGAGCTCTTTCACCAGGCCGTCGCTGTCGGCGAACTTCTCTGTGGGCACCTGGAGTTGTTTCAGCATCGTCGCGAAGACGTTGGAGAGAGGCCTGTCTTCCTTCGTGACTTCCAGTTGCCAGGGTTCCGTGCCTCCGTCCCAGGCACCGGCCTGCGGATTGGCTCCGGCGGCGTTGATGTACTGACCATGGCGGAAGCCCATGTTCTTTCCGCCAGCCAGTACCAATGGATAATTGCGAGACAGATGAAACGCGCTGGAAGCGGACCCATACAATAGCAAAGAATTATCGAGCATGCTGCCTTGCCCGGCAGGTTCCGGCGTCTCGCGAAGTCGCGTGACGAATCGAGCAAATTCTTCGTTCAGGAACCGACAGTAGATCCCCAGCCGTTCCCAGCCGTTCGGATTCTTCGTCTCATGAGTCAGCGCGTGCGCCAGTGTGAAGCCGACGGCTCTGGCCAGATGGTCGCTGATTCCAAATCCGTTCTCTCGACCAATCTGATACGTTGCGACGCGAGTCGAATCGGTCTTGAAAGCCAGGTAGATCAGTTCAAACATCGTCTGGACATAGGATTGCGGTTCGTCCGGGGTAATTTCCAGTTTCAAATGATCGGCTTTCACGACCGGCAGCGGCGTGTTGATCCAGTGGCGTGCTTTTTCCACTCGACGTTCGGCTTCGCGCACAGATTCCAGATACTCATCCAGACTCCGCTGGTCTGAAGAATTCAGTTTCTTTCGCAGCGACGCCGCATCGGCCATCAGGTCATCCAGCGCGCTCTTGTTGAGTGCCAATCGTCGAGCCGCATCCTGATCACTGCTGACAAACAGCATGTCGAACACGCGCTTCGGGCGATTTTCCGCCGGGATCGCACGACCGTTGTGATCAAACGAAATCGTCTGTGCTCCGCGAGGTGTTCCCGTGCCGCCGTCGGTCGACATCACGATCGACGAAAATCGAGTCTGGTTGCCCACGAACGCAGCATACGCCTGATCCAGTGAGATCGTATTCTGGTACGGGCCGCTGGTGGCCGTGGGAGCAGCCGTCAAAAACTGATCCGCATTGCAGTGACCATGAACGTTGCGACTGGCTGGGTGCGAAAACCCGGACAGAATCGTCAGGTCATTCCGCAGAGGTTCAAACGGCTCACCGCATTTTGAAAATGTGAACTCCGTTCCGTTTCCATGTGGAAACCATGCCCAGTCTTTATAAGCCGGGTCCTGTGGCAACGGCATGCCAACGCCGTCCGGAAAGTAGATGCACGCCAGTCGTTTGACCGGGCTGGTCTCTTCGCTGGCCTGCAGCCGCGATGACGCCACGCACTCGAACAACGGCAGGGCCAAAGCCACGCCGGTTCCACGAAGAAATCGACGACGATCGAGTGAATTGAGGTTCATGTTTGAGACCTTTCTCATGCGTGATCGACTCCACCAGGTTTACCTCGGTGGAAACAGGCCTTTGCACTACTCGAACTTCAACTTCAAGAACAGCACTTGTAGTACAAAAGCCGGTGAACCACCGGGGTGAACCCGGTGGCGAAAAGAGTTTGCTTCTATTCGGATCCCTACTTCGTTTGAAACAAATCACTGGCCACGAGGACGTTGATCATTGTAGCCAGTCCGTCGTCCTGTCGCCGCACATTCGCGGTGATCATGTCGATGTCTGCATGATCGCTGAAGGTCAGCGGCCTTCCAAGAGCGAAAGTGGCAAGTTTATGCACCATCGCTCGGACAAACTGATCCTGTCGATTCTGCAGAAGGAATCGCTTCAGTCCGTCCGCTCCGTTCAGCTCCTGCTGATTGAACAGCAAACTTGAAGCATCCACAGGGGTTCCGTTGACGTCGTCACGCCAGCGGCCAAGAGCATCATAGTTCTCAAAGGCGATGCCCCAGGGATCAATTTTGGAATGGCATGAGAAGCAGGCGGCCTGATTCCGATGGTTCTCAATGCGCTGCTTCAGAGTCATCTTTGCGATCTCCGGATCCGCAAGATCGATGATCGGAACCGCGGCTGGTGGCGGCGGAGGCGGATCATTCAGCACACAGCGAAGCAGCCAGACTCCTCGCTTTAGAGGATGCGAATCCGTGCCATTGGAATTCATGGCCATCAGCCCGGACTGAGTCATCAAGCCGCCACGATGCAAATTGCCGTTCAACGCAACGCGACGAAACGAGTTGCCTCGCACCTCCGGCAGGCCACAATGCACAGCCAGCCGTTCATCGGCCATCATGTAGTCGGCATGAATGAAGTTGAGCACGCTTTCGTTGTTTTGCAGCACTTCATGAAAGAATGCGACAGGTTCCTTCTGCATCGATTCCTTGAGCAACGGATCGGCGTTCTTCAGCGTCAGAAAATCCAGAAGCTGCATGTCGAGCCATTGATGGACAAACTGCTCGGCAAAACGTTCGGCTCGCGGATCTTTCAGCATCCGATCGACTTCCTGACGCAGACTGGCCCCATCGGCAAGTTCGCCACTGGCGGCTTTCTTTCGGAGCGTGTCATCCGGAACGCTGCACCACAGGAACAACGACAATCGCGTGGCAAGTTCGTCCGGTGACAGTCGCTTTGGCAATTCCGACGCGGCAGACGCATCACTCGCTTCGACATCTTCTCGGACGACATACAAAAACTTCGGCGACGACAGCACAGTCGCGAGAACTTCCAGCATCGCATCCTCAAAGCTGTCACACTGACCTCGGATCGAGTGAAACAGTTTGAGCTTCTGCTGGACTTCGTCTTCGCTCAATTCGCGCCGCCACGCGCGAGTCATGAATTGAGTCAGCACTTCCTGAGCGTAGACCGGTTCATCGTGGCGATGTTCGCTGTCGAAGAAGATCCGTCGGTGGGACTGCGGAGGCCATTCCTCGTAGTAAGGAACAAGGACCTGAACGTAATCAATCTGAATCGCGCCATGTCCGCCCTGAGGAACTGAACTGTTGATGAAACGGACATATTCAGAAGGGCTGGGCAGGTCACCCATCTTTGACTCACCGCGAAACGCGTTCCTCGGATAGATTTCGCCAAGTGGAACATCCCATTCATAAATCTGCGGTGCATCTGCTGTCGCCATGATCGGCGTATCGGCAGTACTCACTCGAATCTCGGCTCGGCCTTCATTGCTCGCCTGAAACCCGAATTCCAGCTGCAGACTGGGAACTTGAGTTTCCTCCGTCGCTTCCTTCGACGCACGAATCCGAACTCGCATGATGCCGTCGTTGGGAATCGTGTCACCCAGTTCCACGGTCACCTGCTGATTGCCACCGGACGGAATGACGGCGACATGATCGAAGGTCTCAGGAAACTTCGGTTCATCAACAGAGGGGCGAAAAGCGTACTTCGCGCCATTATAGGCCCATTCCGCAATCGCGGTGTTGCCGGTCGACAGCTGCCGATAAAACGGCCGATCATGAGGCTGTTTGAAGCTCGCCGTCAGTCGATCCACTTCCTGCTGAAGCTTTGTCGGATCGTCTTTGAACTGCTCTTTGGCTTTGTCGAGTTCCTGCTGCTGCTTTGGCCATTCTCGCTCGGCCGCGTCCTTCATCGAAACGCCCCAGTGAATCACCGGTGGCCGCTCGCCCTTCACGGTGACTCGCCGCAGCGCGGTCAGAGCGATCTGACGATACGACTCCAGTTGCCCAACGGACATGTGCAGCAATTCAGAGCTGTTCTGGAAACCATCGTCTGAGTGTGATTCCGGAGGAAGGTCCTTTGCGAAATTCCACGGCACACCGAGCAGATCCTGCAGAGCGTAGTTGTATTCGTACTGCGTCATGCGACGAAACGACGAATGTCCGCCGGTTGCGCGCCGCACCCTGGAGGCTCGTTGGATTTCATCCGCCAGCCAGTCAACCAGCCTGCTGCGGTCGCTGTCGCTGAGTGCCTCTACTTCTGGTGGAGGCATCTCACCGTTGCTGAGCACTGCCTGAACTTCGAGCCACCAGTGGGCATCTGGACCATTCGCCAGGTCGGGGTTCAACGTGTCAATGCGGATGTTGCCTTCGACGTGATCTGGTCCATGACACTGCACACAGGTCTGCTTCAGCACGGGTTCCACATGCTGCCGGAAGGACGCCAGACTGTCCTTCGACGGATCCTCCGCAACCGAGGACACGATCTCACTCTGCTGCCGATACCGCGACCGCAGAGCCCCCTCCGCCCTGAGCTGTTCCAGCGTCAATGACGCGGCCCCGTCAGTCGTACCATCCTGAGCCAGCGCAGGCTCCGCGATGTTGATGAAGAGGAGACACAGCAGACTCGCCGTCAACCAGGCAAACCTTCCTTCCCCACCGGGTTCACCCCGGTGATTTACCGGCCTTTGCACTACCCATTTTGCATCAGATATTGGAATGCCAGTAGTGCAAAGGCCTTTTTCCACCGGGATAAACCCGGCGGCGGTGTTTGGTTGCGAACGGCTGAATCTGACAACGTCCTGAACGTTCATAGTCCGGGGACTTTCCAAAACGATCGGCAGGTGGGAAGAAGCCTCGGCGAGAAACGACATTGTAGCGTTTCGTTCATCAGACCCCAATCAAATCGCCCGAGTAGACGCTTGTCTTGTTGTCGCTGCCAATCGTGGGCTCGACCGACACGAGGCCGACCGAAGGCAAGCTTCATTACCGGCGTGGTCGATACGACCTGACTGTCAAAGGCCGTCGCTGACACGGTTCTCGAACTAACGGCAAGTCAACTTTCAGGAACTGTCCGGCACATTGTTGCGGCCATTCGAATGGATTCGATCATTCCCGCAGCGTCCGCCGGAGTTCGACGGTTCCAGGCTCGATCAAACGCCGTTCCATGAGTCGGACTGGTGCGAACGATGGGAAGTCCCAAAGTGATGTTCACAGCTGCGTCGAAACCAATCAGTTTCACAGGGATGTGACCCTGATCGTGATACATGGCGATCACACCATCAAACTCCCCGGCGACAGCCCGACGGATCAGTGTATCTACAGGCAACGGTCCGGAAACATTTCTATGTTCGATCTGAGCCGCTTTGACAGCCGGAAGGATCACTCGCGACTCTTCATCCCCGAAAAGACCATTTTCTCCGCCGTGCGGATTAAGCGCACAGACACCGATGGCTCGACGACGACAACCGATGGATTGCAGAAATTCATCCATCAGGTGGATCTTCTCCAGCACTCCCGCTGTCGAAAGCAGTTCCGGGACACTCCGGATGGAAGTGTGCAGAGTCACGTGCGCGATGCTCAGGCCATGCCGGCCGGATTCCACTGCTGGGGCCTCTCGCCGTTCCGTCGCGGTCTGAACAAGGGATCTCAGTGACGCAATTCGGGATTCGGCCAGATGCAGCATCATGGCATACTCCGGAACTCCGCATTGATCGGCGAGTATCTCTGTATGCCCCGGAAAGTGGTGACCCGCCAGATGCAGAGACTCTTTATTCAGCGGTGCCGTAACGATTGCATCCACGATTCGCTCACGAGCAAGGCTCGCTGCCGCCACAAGACAACGCCAGGCCGCGTCTCCGGCCGCCGGATGGACTCTTCCGGCAGCCACATCCAGCACAGTGTCGTCAGTGGGATTCCAGCAGAAGACCGTGCCGGCAGAAACGAGATCCTGTGACGACACTTCCCGTTGTACGCACGACATCCCGGACTGTTCTTCGATCCGGGATCTCAGCGCTGCCGCATCATTCGGACGTTCATGAATCACACGAACATTCAAACCACAGCCGGTAAGCTCCACCGCGCGGCGCACAATCTCCGGATGCCCCACAACAATCGGCAGGCAGCACTGAGACACTTCGCCAGCGGCAAGAGCTCTGACGACCACCTCCGGACCAATCCCGGCGATGTCTCCCAGAGTCACTGCGACAAGCGGGAGATCTTTTCTCACTCGGGATTGATTCGCCATCAGCTGAATACCATCGTCAACCTGACCGCACAGTTACGGAGTACTGTCCACCGGAGTCAGCTCACCATTCACGGAATTCTGTGATTCCGGCTGCGCCCCGCCTGCAGCTGGCTGGTAGCTTCCCTGATCGACTGCGGAAGAATTTCGCTGAGCCGCACTTTGCGGTACGGGAATAAATGTTCCCTGCTGTCCGTTCGGCTCATTGCCCAGCATGAAAAAACCACCAAACGATCCACCGCCTTGCGAAGGATTCAGGATGTAGTCTGCATCCAGAGCCTTCTGAATTCGTTCACGAGCCTGAGCCAGATGTGCCACCGTATACTGATCGAGACGTTCTGCACCAGCAGCCTGTGTCGCCTCAATCTTCTTCACAATCTGTCGCAGCCGCTCAGATGCCAGCATTGAGATTGTCCGCGATGCAGCATCAGTGTCTGAACCTGGCAGTGTCAGATCGATCAGCCGTTCGAGGTGTTCCCGCTGAAGGTTTCGACGAAGGCTGGAAATCAAAGGCTTCCGAGCGGAGTACGTTCCGTCTGCCTTCCCATCGAGTTGACTCCAGATGCTTTCGGAAATTGTCGTCAGCATTTCGGGGAGTGTCAGCATCTCCTGATCGGCGGGAACTCGAAATTCGTTGTCGTAGACCCGCTGCAGAGTCGTTGGATTCATCAGACGCGTCAGAGCTGCGGCCTGAATGCCCATGATACGGTCGTGGATCGGCCAGGTCGTATCTTCAAACATCGACTGATAATCGTCACTCCATTTATCAAGCCCCATCGCCGTTACGAGCTCCGGCGTCAGGCCGAAAGCGGCATCATTGAAGGCATTGTTGATGACGAACATCAGAGCCTTTCGCTGACGCTCAGCGGAGACAACTTCCACAGGCTTTCGGCCGTTGGGATCGCCTTTCTTGTCTCGATGGATAAACGCGCCGCCAACCCATCCCGACATCATGGAGACGGCTCGCATCTGCAGAGAAAGCGTCAGCTCGTAGCCGTAACGGATTCGGTCCCAGCTGTCGCCATCCGCAATGAAATTGGTCAGCAGTCGATCGCGGTGATGACGTGACAGACGGATCTGGTTCTCCGCGTAGTCCAGTGGTTCACTGCTGAAGTCATAACGGCGAGCCAGCGGGTCAGGGCCGAACGTGTCTTCGTCAGTGCCATAGACAAGTTCCGGTTCAGCAACACGAGCGAGAATCGGTTTCACGTCGTCGAAAGTGTATCCGTACTCGATCGCCCACATGTCATAAGGTCCGATGCCGGACATGCAGTAGTCGCCCTGTGTTTCCCCGGCATTCATGCTGATGTTCGTGCCGAGGTAATCCATCACGGAGCCTGCCAGCTGCTTCTGCCCCTTCACTCGCGGGCTGTTGATCTCAGTCAAAGGAAGGATACTTGAGGCCTTGAAGTTGTGACGAAGTCCGAGCGTGTGGCCGACTTCATGAGCCACAAGATGAGCAATGAGCGGCCCGACGAACGATTCCGGCATTCCGTCCAGCTGCTGCTCTTCAGGTTTCTTCGGTTCGGCAGGCTTCGCCGGATCTGCAGGAGCCTGCAGCATCAGATCCAGCGTCATTCGCATCAATGCGAGGTCAAACGACATGGAATCTGATGCGACACACATTCCGTTGATCTGGCTGTGACGTCCCATGAGCCCGTCGAATTCGCGAGTTCCGATGAGATTGCCACGAGTGACTGCCAATGGGTGTCCTGACTGAGGCTGAGCGGCCTGCATTGCAATCTGCCGCGCCAGTTGTGGACGTGCAGCAGGATCAGCGAGCCGAATCCGTGGGTCCCATTTTGGATGCTGAGCCAGCCAGGCCAGCGTGTCGGGACTGAAACCTTCCATCGCCACCTTCGGAAGACTTTCGGAGAATTCCTTCTGATAATGACGAATCCAGCCGTCGGTCAGAATGATGTCGGCATCGAGAATCTGGCCGCTGAGCGGATGAACGCGGCTGGGTCCGATCGCAGTCCCGATGTTGTTATTCAGCCAGCGAATGAAGTTGTAGTTGACATCTTCGGGATCCTTGTCCATGTGCTGCTTGGTGACTTCATCCTGCAGGAGCACCACGATCGCTTCGGAGATTCCGACCTTCTCAAATGCTTTGTTCCAGGCGAGTACACCTTCACGAACCCAGCGTCGATATCGAATCGGCGTTGTGTGTTCGACGATGAACTCAATGGGGCGCTTTGGCGGACTGAGCTTCAGCTTCGGATCAGCCTTCTCGATATGCCAGCGATTGATGTATCGAACTGCGGTTTCTCGATCGTTGTATTTGGCGAGGTCCGTGTACGTCGTCGTGAAGTATCCAATCCGAGTATCCGCAACTCGAGGCTGATAGCCCGTGTTGTCCGGAATGTCACTGATGGAGAAATGCAGCTGTTTGAGAACGCCGTTCGTTGACGAATCAAACATGTACCGGCTGAACATCGGTACTTCAAAGGCAATCTCGATGTTGTTCTCAAACGCTTTCGCTCGCGAGATCGAGAACACGTTGTTCATCGTCTGCATCGGATTGATCATGACCGCACTGCCGAAGAATACCTGTGCGTGATTCAACAGCATGGAATCCATATCGATCACGGGACCACCGCCCGGCCCCAGAGTCACAATCGGGACGTCCAGCAGAATTCGGTCCGTGAAAAGCCGCTTGACGGATGATTCCGCTTCTCGATCGCCGGTGGCGCGAACCTGAACATTCGGAGCAATCAGTGCCAGACGTCGGTCGTACTGACGCCAGTACACATACAGATCTCCAGCCTGAAGACCAGCATACTCTTCGCCGCTGGCAATGGTCATGGCCATAAAATAGCGGCGATCGGCAAAGCCACGCGGGAGTTCCGCGTACACCTGTCCGTCTTTTTCACGCGTCCACAAAGTGTACATCGGACGGATGTTGGCTCGTGTGACGACTTTCTCGAAACCCTTGAGCACCTCGGCATGCGGCGTATACTCCGGAGCATCTGCCGCTCGCGACTCAGAAAGCCCGCCGGGAATCGCGACAGTGGTCCCCAGAATCATGATAAAAGTGAAGACGAATCGGTGCACAACAGACATGATTCTTTTCCTCGACGGTGAATTTTGGAGGTGAACCATGTCGTGGTCACTTCCTTTGGATTCGCTGATCATCAGTCCTGGCAGCCAGTCTCGGTTCAGCTCGTCCGTGAGTTGATACAGTTGAGGATGGATGGCAGGCAGTGCCGTCCGAAACGCCAGTGTCCGGCCTCTCAACCTGTCGGCAAAATAGAGAAATGTGGCCGCGCAGGCAATTCAGTAACAAGACTCGATCTGCATATGCTTTCATTCTACCACCGGGATTGACGTCGGAAAGTGCCGGCTTGCCTGAATGGAGTGACTGCGTCAGCAGAATGTTGTCCGTCTGCCTGCGACGGAAACAATACATCAGGTCTTCGGAAAAGCGCGGATGGGAACAACGCTCAGGAACGTTACGAAACGCAGAGTCAGGCCCGCAGAGTCGCAATCAACGGCAGAATTGAAGACAATTCTGTTTTCGCGGAGGATCTGTTCAGATGACTTCTGGCAGAATGAGTCCACCGGAACACAGTTAAGTAGCACAAGTCGCAAATGAACGAGCCGGAAGAACAACCAGACCTGAAGGTGTGAGATGCTTCGAAATCCGCAGATTTCCTGGAATGCGCTCGCGATATTCAGTCGTTCCATGGCACAGATGCTGGAAGCGGGCGTTGATGTCAGAAAGTCGCTCGTCACATCAGCGGCCAAATCATCGGATTCCAGACTGGGTACGACCGTCGGCGACGTCAGTCGTCGGATTGCTCGCGGCGCAACGCTCGCCGACGCCCTGAGTGCTCATTCAGATCGTTTTCCGGCGCTCTTCCGAGACCTGGTTGATGTTGGTGAGAAAACAGGTGCTGTCCCGGAAGTATTTTCTGCACTGTCGCGCTATTACGAATCGCGACTCAAGCAGATCCGCGACTTTCGTTCCGCCATTGCGTGGCCGGTTATGCAACTGTTCATGGCCATCATGATCATCGGGCTGCTGATCTACATTCTTGGCATCCTGCCGAAGAAGGGAGATGCTCCAGCGATCGACATTCTTGGCCTCGGGCTGGTCGGTGCTGCTGGTGCGACATTCTGGTTTCTTTCCTGCTTTGGTCTCACGGCTGCCGGTTTCATACTCTGGAAACTCGCTGCCCGCAGCCCATCTCTCCAGGTCGTGTTTCATCCCTTCCTGATGCGGGTTCCGGTGATTGGTCGCTGTATGAGGGATTTTGCAATCTCTCGGTTTTCCTGGTGCTTTGCTCTGACTCAGCAGGCCGGTATGTCCATTCAACCGTCGCTGGAATGCAGCCTGAAGGCGACCGCCAACGGTGCCTTCGTGTCAGCGGCACCAGGGATCTGGAGTGAACTGAACGAGGGAGAAACCTTCGCGGACGCTCTCTCGGCATCTCAGTTATTTCCCACCGATTACCTTCAGTTCGTGGAAACGGCCGAACAGACGGGGACCGTTCCGGAACAACTGGACCGGATGAGCAAAATCTTTGAAGACAATGCTCAGCGATCACTTCAGCGACTTGCATCCATAGCGAGCGGCCTCGTCTGGCTCTTCGTTGCCGGCATCATCATCTATTTCATCTTCCGAATCGTGATGCTTGTCTACATCAATCCACTGAACGATGCCGTTCGGGAAGCCATGCAATAGGTGCGATTTCCACCAATTTCGTCATTCCAGCGCCGGCGGGAATCTGTCAATCATACAAGAGGTATGCGTTGTTCGTGCAAAGGCGTGCCATTCCCTTGCGAATTCGACCATCCCGAAGAGTCTGCATGAGACGGATGATGGCCATGCTCTGTGCATCGGCAGATGCTTCCGGCCTGAAAGGCCATTCGTTCCCATAGCCTGGCCTGAAGCGAAGCGGAGGGCCAGGTCACGGTGTCCCATCAAATTCGTGATTGCGGACTGAAAGTCCAGCCGTTCACGGGTGAGTTCAACCTGAAGCGGTCGTGGGATGAGTCCGGTTGGTCAACGAATCCATATTCGTGGGCGTATGGGAATCTCTGACAATGCGAACGGCCGGACCGTTGGCCCTCAATGATCGATTGCGTGCATTACCCGGGCCGCCGCTTCGCTTCAGCCCGGGCTGGCAGAACGTTTGGGCCTTCGGCCCGAAGTCTCATTCTGATGCAGAATACTCTTGTATTAATGACAGGGTGAGAATTCCGTAAGACGGTTGTTTTGGTTTGACGTTCCGGATTCCCACCGGCGCGGGGATGACAATATCAGTAATTCCACTGTCCGGGCCTG
>JBKDKA010000219.1:0-44025 GCA_046345315.1 Planctomyces sp. | reverse complement strand
GAGATTCAGCGTGTATCCATTGTTTTCAATGGCACTGCTGACGGTGAACGTTCCATTTCCGGTGTGGGAGAATCCTCCACTGGATCCCAGAGTGACGGGAATTGCGAAGGAGTTGCTGGATCCGCTCGATGTGACCGATCCTGACAGGTCAATTGCGTTACCGCTCAGGTTGTAGTTGCTTCCGGCAATCAGAATCGAACCAAAATCAAATCCCGCGGGAAAATTATTCTCGTTGACTTTCTGAGCTGCATTCACTGGAAAGACTAATTGATCGTTAGCGACTGGAAGGACGTCATCAGCCCAGTTCTCCGGCGTTGTCCAGTAAGCGTCTGCTCCACCACCATCCCAGACGATGGTTGTCAGTAATGCGCGCGCTTCCATCGCATCTGTATTGCCGGAAATCCGTGTTAAACCCGATGGACGAAAGAAAGTCCTTCGTCGCTGAGTGCCGGAAAGATCATTCGAGGTGATCGGTCGCACGACTTTTACGATCACGTCGAGCAGCATCAGCCACCAGATTCGGAACGCTGAGCCGGCTCGCCGGAAAGCGTTGAGGTAATGTTTCTCCCGTGCCGTGCGACGCTGGCTGATGGCAAGGCGCTGCTGTTGAAATCGCTCGCTCTTCTTCTGTGATCGTTGGGCACGTGACTGGGCCGACGTGGCTCGTGATGCGGTGATTCGTTTCAGTCCAGCGGAAAATCGTGTGTGCGACATGAAGAATACATGATCATATGTATAAATAAAGCGGCGAGTGAGTTTTCCTCGCTGTCAGAGCCGGATCGATCGCTGTGTTTTTTCACGAAAAGAGCGTCATTTCGGATTTATTTCGCAAGTTGCCTTCGGTGGCATGTTTTCCAACTTCGAAGCTTTTCGGCCGTGATGTCAGCCTCTATTCTGGCATGAGGACGTCAACCATTGTGCGATCGGTCGGGGCGAGGTTCGAAGCTGCATGAGCCGATTCGGACCTGAAGTTTTCTCTTTTCCTCGCCTTTCGTTTTTCGGTGGGAGTGCAACCCGCCCGGGGCGTCTTTACGAGCAGTCTGCAGCAGAATCGCTCGACATCGTATTGACTGACTGTGAGTGACCACGTGAGTGACAAGAAGTCCTTTTCCTTTCTGGAATGCCTGTTGAATGAGACCAAATTCAACGAATACATGTCGGTCGCGAAGCAGGGAAGCCGTTCTGGTCTGGGAAACCTGCTCGAAGCGTTTCGGCCGGCGTTGATCGAAATGGCGGAACAGAAGCTGGGGGGAAGAATTCGCCGCAGGATGTCGTCATCCGATCTCGTGCAGGACACTCTTTTGACCGCCGGCAACCAGTTTGAGTCGTTTCGAGGAAGCTCGCTTCCGGAGTTTCAGCAATGGCTTCGCGAACTCTTTCATTCGCGTCTCATCGATGGGCTCCGACGTCATCAGGTCGCGGAGAAGCGTCGGCAGGACTCCGAGGACGAATTCCTGTCTCTCAGCAGCCTGACGTCACAGAACGATACACCGTCGGTGCTGGTAAGCCGTCAGGAAGAGGCGACTCGAATTCTGGAAGCTCTGGAGAATCTCAGCGATGAACACCAGCGAGTCATTCAGCTGCGGTACATCGAAAATCTCACATTCGAAGCGATTGCGGAGCAACTGAACGTCTCTGTTGCTACGGTATGGCGAAGATTTCACGAAGCTGTCGGATCCCTTCAGCGTCGACTTCCACCGTGAATCCGGCCGACCCAGAATCACAGTGGCCGTGACCTCCTGCTCATCGACATCCACTACAG
This sequence comes from Planctomyces sp., assembly GCA_046345315.1. GTDB lineage: Bacteria > Planctomycetota > Planctomycetia > Planctomycetales > Planctomycetaceae > F1-80-MAGs062. The sequence goes on along the minus strand of JBKDKA010000219.1, from coordinate 42,263 downwards.
GTGGTTTCAAAACCGGGACTGGCTCCCGACGGGCGAGATGTTTTCCTGAAAATCTGCAACTGCAAGGGTGCCTGTCCCGGTTTTGAAATGCGATCTGACGGCTGTCAATCCACGAACTGGAATGCGTAAATCTCTGCATCGCGCAAGCGGAATCGCAGGCGCACCGGTTTGCCGGAGAGAGAGGCGACGTCGGCTTCGTCGTTCCACGTGACGGTGCGATCCAGGCTGTCGCCGAACTGTTCGTCGCTTTCGGCGAAGGAATAGCCGGGAAGTGGATGGCCCTGTGGATCGGTCAGTTCGACGTGCAGACTTCCGGCGGCTGAAGTTGCGAAGTTGAGCGACAGTTTCTGACCGCTGAACGTGAACGGTTTGGTGAGAAGGTAGCCACCGGTGAGCGGGGCTTTGGCGGCGACGAAGCCGTCAATACGGAGCGTCCAGCGGCGGATGGCTTCCTCCGAACGCCAATAGTGTTCGGCGATGAAGAACGAAAACTCCTTTGGCGCTCCGGGGAGTTTGCTTTCGGTTTCAATGAGGCCGTGCGCGGGGTAACAATCACCGTAAACCCAGGAGCCTGGTCGTTCCGGCCCGATGCGAAGAAATGCTTCTGTCCAGCGATGAAAGTGGAGACCGTCTCGGCTTGACATGAACGCACCGTCGGTAATGGCCGTGCCAATGCGTTCGCCGGCTTTGGCGCGGAGTTCCCGGTGTGCCCGATCCGGCAGCGCCTTCATCGACGGCGACCACGGGCGTTCGACATAACGAGCGGGAAACCCAAGAAACAGATGTGGGGCCCGTTCATACCGGGCGATGCAGTTGATATAGAACTGCTCTTTCTCCACAGCCGGAGCGACCTTCAGCATTTCGGGCGTCGTCCAGGTGAGAAAGTCGTCGGAGAACGCCAGTCGGATGTCCCGCAGGCCGTCATGAAAGTCACGGATATAGGCGCGGTATCTGTTCGACTGGGCATCCCAGGAGGCGACGTTCTGAGAATCGAATGCCCCTTTCGTCATGACCGGTTTATCCCCCAGACGCTGCCAATGGATGCCATCGGGTGATTGCCAGGCGATGAGGCCATCTTTGGACTGACCGATCGCTTTGTACTTCGCCTGCGGATCACATTTCGGATTGTCATCGCGGAGCGGAGTGAAGTTGTCGTACACGCCCGTAACGACGATGTTGTTATCCTTCGAACCGTCTACTTCGATGAGACCGAGGTTCGGCTTCGTCCAGTGAATGCCATCGTTGCTCTCGGCATAGCAGATGTGATAGGGATGCGTTTTCTTTGGGTCGTTGGGATCGAGTTGCCAGTGGGCTCCCTGATACCACATGCGGAACTTTCCGGCCTCGGGAATGATGCGGAAATAGATGCACGTATTCCCTTCCCAGGGTTTGTCGCAGGCGAACGCGATTTCCTGCGGTTGCGGGTGCTGCAGTTCGAGACGGACGTTGTCGAGTTTGTCGATCAGAAAGTCGTCGACAAAGAGTTCCCTGCGGGATCCGATGTCGATGGCTTCCTGTGAAATCACGGGCGTGCAGGAACAGGAAACGAACAGCAGAAGACAGCAGGCAGAGAGAATTCGCGAGCGAGACATCGAAGACTCCTGGAAAGTGAGCGATAGAGGTTTCTGACTCGACAGCGCCATGTTCTCCGGGAACTTCTGCGATTCAGGTCCGGTGAGGCTATGATTTTTTGTGTGGTGGAACCAGCGACACGCCGGTCCACCGACAATAAACGCCGCGAAACGGTGGGCCGGCGTCGTCCACAATCCTCGCTGGTCCCACCCTGCGAAATCATCTTTCCACAGCCTCAGACGGCTCGGCAGTAGCCTCGCCCTCCCGAAAATCAGGTGATTGATCAGACGCACTCTTCGTGTTGAACAACAGATTGCACCGTAAGGACACGAAGATCACGAAGGCCTCAGCCCGTCTTCGACGAGACGAACGGCCGTGTCGAGATAGGAGCGATCCGTAACCTTCCGGCCGAATCGGTTTCGAAAGTGCTGGCGGTTGTCGAGCCAGAAGAAGACGATTCCGAGTACCATCACACTCAGATGTCGCGCATCCAGATCCTGTCGAATCGCTCCCTGCCGTTGTGCCGTCTCGAGTCGACTCTGAAGCAGGTTCAGGAGATCCGGTTCACCGGGCCAGACCTGGTAGTCCCCGTCGATTCGGGTTCGTGCACACAGTTTCAGAGCCTGCTCGTTTTCCCCGATGTAGGTGAAGATCCGCTTCATCTCAGCTCGAATCTCAATCGGGTGATCGACTGACCGAGCCGCCTGCGGAAAACGCTGTGCATACCCTTCCACGACACGCCGTTTAACGGCTTCGTAGAGCCCTTCTTTCGTTCCGAAGTGGTGAAGAATCAGCGGATGGGAAATCCCGGATTGTCGCGAGATGTCACGGATGGAGGTGTCCGCGAACCCATGCCGGGCAAAAAGATCCAGCGCAGCATCCAGCACCGCTGTTCGAACAGCATCAGGATCTCGCGTTCGTGCAGTCCGGCTGCGAACCATCAGTATTCAGTTCCTCGCGTGATTCAGTCCCTGACATGCAGGTGTATTTCTCGACAGGTGATCAGGACGCGGATCCTTCTCTCTTCCGGTGAAGACTCGCTTAGCCCGGGAAGACTGGAGGAACGTCGTTGACTCAACAGCACCTCGGTGTAGGATAACGGACCTTATTGACCAATTGGTAAACAGTGCGAGTTAACTCGTCAATCGGAATCAGTCAAAAATGCGTCTGTCGGAACGAATTCTGGTCAGGCTGTGCCTGTTACTGCTCATCAGTTTCGTCGGCTGCAGTCGTCCGAATGTTTACGTTGAGCCGCCGCCTCCGGAAGTCTCCGTAGTTCATCCCGTTGAGCGTTCGGTCACTGAGTATCTGGAATTTACCGGAATGACTCAGCCGCTCGAGACGGTCGACATTCGAGCTCGCGTGAAGGGCATTCTTCGAGAACGCCACTTTACCGACGGTGCCGAAGTGACTCAGGGGCAGTTGCTCCTCGTGATTGATGAAGAACCATTCCGAATTCAGCTCGAAGCCGCCCGGTCGCGCATGCGTGAGGCGGAAGCCGCACTTCAGCAGGCAACGGTTTCGCGTGCTCGCGAAGTCGCAAAAGCTCAGGTCAGCCTGAAGCAGGCTGAGGTGGCTCTGGCGGAACAGGAAGAGAATCGGGTTCGGGGTCTCTTTGAAAGCAAAGCTGTGTCTCAATCGGAAATGGATCAGGCACGAGCGCGGCGCGAATCCCGGGTCGCGGAGCTTGATTCTGCTCGTGCCAGTCTGGCTCAGGCTGACGCCACTTATGACACCACGATCCAGACGTTCAAAGCTCAGGTGGATTCAGCGGCAATCGCAGTCCGTGATGCGGAGCTCAATCTCAGTTACTGCCGGATGACTGCACCGATCGACGGACGCATTACTCGGATCAATATCGATGTCGGCAATCTGATCAATGACAACGGGAGTGCGATTCTTGCAACAATCATCAAGCTGAAGCCGATTCATGCCTATGCAACAGTCAGCGAATCCGACCTTCAGAGAACCCCGGCTCTCCGCGCCGTGGCGTCTCGCGGAAACGATCAGTCCGTCACCCCTCTCCCTGTGGAACTGGGTTTACCGTCCGACAATGGATATCCCCGACGCGGGGTCATCGACTACACCGATCCGGCGCTCGACTCATCGACAGGCACGATGGGTGTTCGCGGCCTGTTCGAAAACAGCGATCATTCACTCATCCCTGGGATGTTTGTTCGGATGAGACTGGCGATTGCGGAACATTCCGGATCGCTGCTTGTTCCCGAGAGAGCTCTTGGAACAGATCAGTCTGGTCAGTACCTGTATGTTGTGAATTCAGAGGGACTCGTGCAGTATCGCTCAGTGAAGACAGGAGTTCAGGAGGGAGATCTGCGAGTTGTCGCGGGTGATCTTTCCACGACGGATCAGGTCATTCTGGAGGGCCTGCTGCGAGTTCGACCAGGCGCGCGTGTGGTGGCTCGTCCGGGCGGAGCATCTGCGACCCCGCCATCTCCTGCCGGTTCGCCGAAGGCTACCGAATCAAATGCCGCAGCGCCGGAGCCGTCTCCATCAAAGCAATCCAAACCCGAAACACGAGCAACGGGCAGTGCCGCATCTGCCGAGACGAAGAAAAAATGAGGAACTCGGATCGCATTGACTGACCTGAACTGATTTCTGATTTTTGCAGACTGGCTCGCATGTTGTCTCGATTCTTCATTGAACGACCTGTCCTCGCGAATGTGCTCGCGATTGTCACAATTCTCGTCGGACTTGTGTGTGCGTTCGTGCTGCCGATTGAGCAGTATCCGGAGATCACTCCGCCGACCGTGCAGGTTGTGGCTGTGTATCCCGGGGCCAGCGCTGAGGTTCTTTCCGACACTGTTGCCGGACCGATTGAGCAGGAGATCAACGGCGTTGAGAACATGCTCTACATGTCTTCGAGCTGCTCGAGCAACGGGACATACACACTGACTGTCACCTTCGAAGTGGGGACCAATCTGGATGACGCTCAGGTTCTGGTTCAGAATCGTGTGGCGGTTGCGATGCCACGTCTGCCGCAGGAAGTTCAACGGCAGGGAGTCACCACAAAGAAACAGTCGACGAACATCACTCTGGTTGCATCTCTGGTTTCTCCGAATGGTACTTACGACGACCTGTATCTCAGCAATTTTGCCACACTGCGAGTTCGTGACGTTCTGACGCGAATCCCCGGAGTCGGTGATGTTCAGGTCATCGGGGGTGGCACTTATGGAATGCGCATCTGGGTCAATCCGGATTCGCTCAAAGCACGCCAACTGACGCTGGATGATGTTCTCAATGCGATTCGTGAACAGAACGTTCAGGTGGCGGCCGGTCAGATCGGACAGTCTCCAGCACCGAAGGAACAGGGATTTCAGTTCAATGTGGCCGTTCAGGGACGACTGACGAATCCCGAGCAGTTCGGTGATATCATCATCCGAACGGTGAGTGATCCACAGACCGGGATGCGGATGATTCGAGTTCGGGATGTGGCTCGTGTCGAACTCGGGGCACAGGTTTACGATCAGTGGTGTGAGATCGCCGGACAGCCGGCGGCCAGTCTGCTGATCTTTCAGCTGCCGGGGGCCAATGCGCTTTCGGTTGCGACCGAGGTTCAGAAAGCCATGGAGCAGCTGAGTCGGAATTTCCCTGAAGGCATCGAAGCCATCATTCCGTTCGACACAACGATTTTCGTTCAGGAGTCGATTACTGAAGTCGTCAAGACACTTCTGGAAGCCGGGTTCCTGGTGCTGATCGTGATTCTGGTATTTCTTCAGGACTGGCGAGCCACTCTGATTCCGGCAACGACGGTTCCGGTGACCATCATCGGAGCATTCGCCGTGATGGCGGCGCTCGGATTTTCGATCAATATGCTGACGCTCTTCGGTCTGGTGCTGGCGATCGGTATTGTCGTCGATGACGCCATCGTGATTGTGGAGAACGCTGCTCACCATATGGAATCGGGGAAGCTCAATCCGAAGGATGCGACGATTCGAGCGATGAGCGAAGTGATCGGGCCCGTGATGGGGATCACATTTGTGCTCATGGCGGTCTTTGTTCCCACAGCTTTTCTGGGCGGGATTACCGGCCAGCTTTACCGACAGTTTGCTCTCACGATTGCTGCCACGGCGGTGATCAGTGCCATCAATGCCGTGACGCTGAAACCTGTGCAGTGTGCTGCCTGGCTGCGACCGTCCTCTGAAAAGAAGAACGCGTTCTATCGCGGCTTCAATGCTGTTTACGGAGCGGCTGAAAAGGTCTATGCCTCGATTGTCGGGCTGGCTGTCCGCCGAAGCGGCTTTGTGATGTTTCTGTATGCGGCACTTGTTGCTGTGACTTCCTGGTGGTTTCTGCAGCTGCCGACCGGATTCGTGCCGACGGAAGATCAGGGCTATGCAATCATTGCCGTCCAGCTGCCCGATGCCGCGTCTCAGGAAAGAACGCGCGAAGTGACGCGACAGGTCAATGCGATCCTGAAGGAAACCCCCGGAGTTCAGTCGTGGTTTCTTCTGGGAGGAATGTCGCTGCTGGATAACTCGGTCGCTTCGAATGCAGCCACTATGTTCATCACATTCACTCCCTACGAAGATCGCGCCGGAAAACCGGAGCTGTCACAGGATGCAATCCTTGGGCAGCTGATGATGCGTTTTCAGTCAGTACGTGAAGCTCTTGTGTTCGCGTTTCCGCCACCGGGGATTCGTGGTCTGGGGGTGGCTGGCGGTTTCGAGATGAAAATCGAGGATCGCGGCGGCACGGGGCTGAACGAGCTTCAGCAGGTTGTCGGCGAGATGATCGCGGCGGCCAGCAGTCAGAGCCAGCTCGCTCAGGTGCAGTCAACGTTTCGATCCGGTGTTCCGCAGATCTTCGTGGACATCGATCGCGTCAAGGCGAAGAGTCTCGGTGTCCCGCTGGATTCGATCTTCAGCACGATGCAGGCGGCTCTTGGGTCTGCCTACGTGAATGACTTCAATCGCTTTGGACGAACTTATCAGGTGCGCGTTCAGGCAGATCAGCCGTTTCGACTCCAGCCGGACGATATCCGAAAACTGGAGGTCCGAAACACTTCCGGCCGGATGATTCCGCTAAGCACTCTTGCATCAATTCGAAGGACATCCGGCCCGCAGATTGTACCGCGATATAATCTGTATCCTTCGGCAACAATCAATGGTGCGGCGGCCCAGGGTGTCAGTTCCGGGCAGGCTCTGTTGCTGATGGAACAGTTGGCCGAGAGCAAGTTGCCGCAGTCCATGGGATATGAATGGACCGGAATGTCGTTTCAGGAAAAACGAGTTGGCTCACAGGCGATCGGTGTCTTCGCGCTCGGTGTTCTGATGGTCTACCTCGTTCTGGCAGCTCAGTATGAAAGCTGGCTGATGCCGGCTGCAGTCATCATGGTCGTTCCGCTGGCTCTGCTGGGAACCGTCGTTGCAGTGGCTGTGCGTGGAATGGACAACAACATCTATACACAGATCGGGATCGTTCTGATCATTGCCCTGGCGAGCAAGAACGCCATTCTGATTGTGGAGTTTGCAGGGGAACTGCGATCACGAGGGCGATCGATCACCGAGGCCGCAGTGGAGGCCTCACGTCTGCGGTTCCGGCCGATTCTGATGACTTCCTTCGCGTTTATTCTGGGAATCGTTCCGCTCGTCAATGCCACTGGGGCCGGGGCGGCGAGCCGTCAGGCGCTGGGCACTGCTGTCCTGGGAGGCATGATCGCGGCAACAGTTCTCGCGGTGCTGTTCGTTCCCGTGTTCTATGTGATCATGCAGCGTCTGTCCGAATGGAAATCCGGCACAAAGCCGCAAACACACGCCGACAGCTCACACTCAGCCTGACTAGTTTCAGAAGAGATTTTCCGGTAGCTCTGCAGAGGCTGTATCAGAGCACTCAGGATCGATAACTTCCACGAATCCGCACCGGTGGTTTCAAAACCGGGACTGGCTCCCGACGGACGAGGTGTTTTCCCGAAAATCTCATGACAGCAACCGTGCCTGCCTCCGCTGTGAAATTCACTCTGGCGTCAAGGAACTTCGGCCCGTTGAAAATCGCCATCCTTTTCGATTGGTGAGTTGCTCGGGTTTGAGTAACGGTCGTTCAGAGCTACCATTCCAATCTGATGAACTCTCCGGTCTTTACAGGTGATTTCAAAACCGGGACTGGCTCCCGACAGACTAGGTATTCTCCTGCAAGCTCTGCAACTGCAAGGGTGCCTGTCCCGGTCTTGAAGTGCGCTCTAAACTCATCCGATTCGCTGAGGACGGAAATCCATGGATATGAACAATTCAGTGTGTCTGCGGCGACGGTCGCTGACCGCGGAAGCCGCATGTTTCTTCATGTTCCTTGCTGTTGCGATCTTCGGATCCGCTCTGCAGGCTGCTGAAGACGCTGGAACATTGACCTTCGAGCCGCCGGATGGAGTGAAGTGCAGAGGTTCCGTCGTGCTGGTGGCAGGCGACGAAGAGTATCGGACGGAAGAATCCATGCCGATGCTGGCGAAGATCCTCAGCAGGAAACATGGATTCCGCAGCACGGTCGTGTTTTCGATGGGGCCTGACGGTGCGAACTATATTGATCCCAACAATCAGAAGGGACTCCGCGGTCTCAGTGCTCTGAAGGACGCTGACCTGATGATCATTGGAACTCGCTTCCGGCAGCCTTCGGAGGAACAGGCCGCGTATGTGACTGACTACCTGAAGTCAGGCAAGCCGATCATCGGCCTGCGAACATCGACTCATTCGTTTCAGGGAACACAGAAGTTCGGGGATTCTCTCACTTACAGCGACTTCGGACTGAAGATTCTCGGGGAGACCTGGGTCAGTCACCATGGTCAGCACAAAGTGCAGGGAGCTCGTGGCCTACCGGAACCCGGTGCCGGTGACCATCCGATTCTGCGAAGCGTCAGTGATGTGTTTGCACCCAGCGATGTTTACGGTGTCATCCATCTGACATCCGCTGATACGATTCTGATGCGAGGCGCGGTCACTGCATCACTGGCACCGACGTCTCCGATTGTGCAGAGCGATATCAACAAGCCCATGCAGCCGCTTGCGTGGCTGCATCCTTATCAGTATTCCGCGTCTTCCGCAAAGGGAACGGCATTCTGCACCACGGCCGGGGCTTCTGTGGATTTTGTCAGCGAAGATCTTCGCCGAATGGTGATCAATGCGGCGCTGCACCTGACGGGTCATGAAGTTCCCGCGAAAGCGGACGTGGAATTTGTAGACCCGTTCTATCCCAGCTTCTACGGCTTCATCAACGATCCGGAATACTGGCGCAAAGCCGACCTCCAGGTGGATGAACTCGGGCTCGGAAAATTCATCACGATGCCGGATGCACCCGGCAGCCCGGAATGGAAGTTTCGCCCGTTTCCTCCGAAGAAGTGATTGTTCTCGAACCGACAAGGTTCGTTCTGATACCTCCAGCAGCGATGGTCGCTGTGACTGATCCAAAAGACCCCTGTTCACTTCGGTTCAAACTGTTTCTCTCGAAAGTTCAATAAGCATGCCCCGAATCAAGGCATTTGAAGCCCTTCGACCTGTCCCTGAGTCTGCAGCGAAAGTGGCATCCGTTCCCTATGACGTCGTCAACCGGGACGAGGCTGCCGCACTGGCTGAAGGAAACCCGGACAGTTTTCTGCATGTCGTGCGACCGGATATCGACTTTCCTCCCGAACAGGATCCTTACGCAGATGTGATCTATGCTAAGGCGAAGGAAAACTTTCAGCGACTGCAGTCTGCGGGAATCCTGATCCGGGACTCTCATCAGAGTGTGTTTGCTTACCGACAGATCATGAACGGCCGGGCTCAGGTCGGTGTTGTCTGCTGCTGTCACATCGATGACTATGAGAACAATCTGATTCTGAAGCACGAGAAGACTCGACGAGCCAAGGAGGATGACCGAACTCGTCATGTTCAGGCCCTGAATGCGAATGCCGGGCCGGTATTTCTGACATACCGCGATGTGGCTGAGGTCAATCAGCTGGTGGCAAAGGCTGTGACCACAACGCCGCTGTATGACTTCACTGCCGTCGATGGAATTCAACATACCGTCTGGCGAATTGAAGCGACAGATGCCTGCGTGAAGGCGCTGTCCGCAGTACCGTTTTTTTATGTGGCTGACGGGCACCACCGAGCGGCGAGTGCTTGGCGTGCCGGAGTGGCTCGTCGAGAAGCTAATCCGCAGCACACAGGCCGTGAGGAGTACAACTGGTTTCTTGCCGTATTGTTTCCGGCAAGTGAGCTGAAGATTCTGGCTTATAATCGCGTGCTGAAAGATTTGAACGGAATGACGGCTGAGGAGCTCTGCCGGCGACTCCGGGAAATCGGAACGCTGGAGGCAGTGAGTGATCCTGTTCCGGCGCGAGCAGGCTCGTTCTGTTTTCTGATCGGTAAACAGTGGTGGAGACTCACAGTCCCGCAGGATTCCATCGATCACCAGGATGCCATCAATTCGCTCGACGTGGCGATTCTGGAGCAGCGCGTTCTGCAGCCGATTTTCGGGATCGGAGACGTGCGAACGGATTCCAGAATCGATTTTGTTGGCGGGATTCGGGGAACTCAGGAACTGGAGCGGCTGGTTCAGTCACGACAATGGGCGGTTGCCGTCTCCATGTATCCGACTTCGATTCCGCAGCTGATGGCGGTGTCGGATGCAGGTCAGATCATGCCTCCAAAGAGCACCTGGTTTGAACCAAAACTTCGAAGTGGACTGCTGGTTCATACACTCGACTGATCTTCGGTCAGGCCTCCGGTGAATGTTCTTTGTGTGGCCTGTGTCGCCTGATTCCGGGAGCGAATGTTTACGGACTGGAGATACGTACTATGGCGGTCCATGCGCGTTCAGCACAAGCTGGCAGTCATTCCGTGTCTCCTCGTTCCACCGATGACCGGCGCCTGAAACGCATCGTACGGGCAGCCGTCGGTATCATCGTTTTCGTGCCGATGATCTACTCAATGGTCGAACGATCAGCGGCCGGAGATGCGGCTGGTGAAGTCCATTTTGCTCAGGGGATCATGTCCGGAGAGGTTACCTCAAACAGTGTGCTTCTGCAGGCACGTCTCACTGCAATGCCGGGGCCGGATGACCATGGTCAGTTTCCGGGTATTGCTGCGGAAGCTTGTTTTGAATATTCACCCAGCGATCGACCGGCGAATGCTCGCAGAACTCCGTGGCTGGAATCCGGTGACAAGCATGACTTCATCGTGCGGGCTCTGGTGACTGAGCTGCAGCCGCAAACAGAATACGGCTTTCGCGTGATTACTCGCCGTCACGGCGGCATAGAGGTTCCGGGGCCATCCGGCAGATTTCGGACGCTGTCCTCACCAGTCGACGGGAAACAGCCAGAAGTCGAAAAGCGGGAAAGCTCCGTTGGTGCGACGGTCGAACGAACACTTCGATTCTGTATGGGCAGCTGCATGAACTACCACGCATTTGTGCATGGAGAAAGCATGAAGCATTCCGGACCACTGACGGCGACTCCGGAAGACAGAGCGGCAGGCTATCCCTCTTTTGCAGCAATGAAGCAACTTTCGCCTGACTTCTTTATTGGTGCCGGCGATCTTGTCTATTACGACGCGACGATTCGCGGAAATGCTGTCACAGTGCCAGAGATGCGGCAGTGCTGGCACGAACAGTTTCATCAGGCTCGCATCCGGGATTTTCTCTCCGTCACTCCGGCATACTGGCTGAAAGATGATCACGATTTTCGATACAACGACGCCGATCTCACGGGCGATCGACAGCCAACAGCTGCGACCGGAATTCAACTGTTTCAGGAACAGATGCCGGTCAATCCGATGGAAGAACCGGAGCGACCTGGGTACCGAACTCATCAGATTCACCCCTGTCTGCAGCTATGGATGACGGAGGGACGCGACCACCGATCCGCGAATCGATCCGACGATGGACCGGAGAAAACGCTCTGGGGAAGCGAGCAGCGGGCGTGGCTGAAGGAGACTCTGCTGAAGAGCCAGGCGCGATGGAAGATTATTGTCTCACCGACTCCGATGATTGGCCCGGATGACGGAAAGAAGAAGGACAATCATGCTGATCTTAAAGGCTTTCAGCATGAGCGAGATGAATTCTTTTCATGGCTGGCAGATCATTCGATCACCGGTGTCATGATTTTCTGCGGAGACAGACACTGGCAGTTTCACAGTGTTCACCCATCGGGAATAGAGGAATTCGGATGCGGTGCGCTCAACGATGAGAATTCACGACTCGGCGTCGCACCGGGTGACGCGGATGGAAGTGATCCCGAAGGAAAGATTCGTCAGCTGTTTACGTCGCCCGAAGAATCCGGAGGCTTTCTCCTGGCAGAATGCACTCCATCCGCTGACGGGGCGTTTCGCCTGACGATTGCGTTATGCGACGATCACGGAAAAATTCTTCATCAATCGGAGTATCATGATTCCCTGAATCAGGGGCAGACTGGACCGAATAAATGATATCAGAGCAGACGATCCCGTTTCGGTGGTTGATGTTTTTCCTGCTGCTGTTGACTGCAGGGCAGTTGCCCTCTTCAGTCAGCGCAGCCTCAGCGACTTCTTTGGTATCAAGTCCAGGAGATTCGTCATTTCAGGAGCCACCGAATATTCTGTTGATCGTCGGTGACGATATGGGTTACGCAGATACCGGTTTCCATGGTTGTACGGATATTCCAACGCCACATCTGGATCAGCTGGCGAAGGATGGCGTGATCTTCACAGACGCCTATGTCTCCGGACCGTACTGTTCACCGACGCGAGCCGGGCTCATGACCGGTCGATATCAGCAGCGATTTGGTCATGAATTCAATCCCGGAGTTCCTGATGCAGGGCTGCCGGTTTCCGAAGTCACGCTTGCAGATCGTCTTCGACTTGCCGGATACCGAACGGCGTTGATCGGAAAGTGGCATCTTGGCGGTCGTTCGCAGTTTCATCCACAGCAGCGCGGGTTTCAGCACTTCTTCGGTTTTCTCGGGGGAGCTCATGACTACTTTCGCAGCGACAGCCTTCTGGTGGGAGAGACTCCAGTCTCGCCAAAGGAATCCAGTGATCATCTCACAGGCGACTACCTGACCGACAGACTTGGAAATGAAGCCTGTCAGCTGATTCAGAAGTTTCGATCCGGCGAGGGAGCTTCTGCGGCTGCTCCGTGGTTTCTGTATCTGGCCTTCAATGCGGTTCACACGCCAATGCAGGCGGACGACGCTCGTCTGAAAAAATTTGCTTCGATCGCGGATCCACAGAGACGTACCTACGCTGCGATGATGAGCGCCATGGACGATGCCGTTGGTCAGGTGTTAAAGACGCTCGACGACACAGATCAGCGTCGAAAAACATTGATCCTGTTTCTCAGCGATAACGGGGGGCCGACGATGAAGGGTGTGACAGTGAACGGTTCCCAGAATGCACCGCTCCGCGGGTCCAAGCGGACGACTCTCGAAGGGGGAATTCGCGTTCCGTTTCTTATGTCGTGGCCGGACAGAATTTCAGCAGGCAAGTATCAGCAGCCGGTGATTCAGCTCGATGCTCACACCACGATTCTCGCAGCAGCTGGTGCTGCCATTCCCGGCGACGGACGGCTTGATGGAGTCAACCTGTTGCCATTTCTGGATGGTGAGGCAAACGGCGCACCGCATGAAGCTCTCTACTGGCGATTCGGAAATCAGATGGCGATTCGAAAAGGGCGGTTCAAGCTGGTTCGGTACGATCGAAACGCGGACACGCTGACCGGGGATCGCAACCAGGGTGTGAATGGCCCGTTTCTGTACGATCTGAACGATGATATCGGCGAGACGACCGATCTCTCGGGAAAACATCCGCACGAGGCTCAGGAGTTACAGGCTCAGTGGAACCAATGGAACAGTGGCCTCGTTGATCCATTGTGGGAGCGATAAGCTCCCGCTGCCGTGTTCAGCAGTCTGTCGGCGATTCAGCACTGCTTCGCGGTGGCGATTTTTACGTGCAGGTAGTTTCAAAACCCGGAATGGCTCCTGACGAACGCAGTGTTTCCCTGAGAATGCAGCAACTGCAAGGATGCCTGTCCCGTTTTGAAATGCGATCGAATCGTTGAACAATGCCGACCTGCTTGAACCGCAGTCTGTGGATCGCGATCAATAACCGGAACAGTGACTCGGAACAGCACCCATGAGTTCGACAGAATTGAATGATCGAATGATTCGCCGGACGAGTGTGTCTGCCGGGGCTCTGCTGCTACTGCCGTTCGCCGTTGCCGTTGTCTTCTTCGCCGTCTTTTCCGTGAACGCTCCTGTCTCTGATGACTTCGATGCGATCCTGCGATTTCTGAATCAAGCATCGCCCGAGAAACAATGGCCTGGCTGGGGGGCGATCCTGTCGTTTCACAACGAACATCGAATCGCGGTGACACGTCTTGCCGCCTGGTTGAGCCTCACCGGATTTGGAAGCGTCTCGTTCTCGAGGCTGGCCGCTCTCGGGAATCTGCTCCTGATTCTGCTTGCGGGAATCCTGATCCGTGAATCGCGTCGATCAGGATTGTCAGGATACTGGCTGATACCGATTCCCTGCATCCTGCTGGCTCCACAGGCACCGGATAATTCACTGGGAGCGATGCAGGCACTGCAGAACTTCGGCGTTCATGCCTTCGCCGGTTTGACGTTTGTCTGCTGGCGCCATCAGAAACTGCTCGCTGTGATGTTCGGGATCATTGCCGCAGTGACGAGTGCATCCGGGCTCTTTGTACTCCCCATACTGGCGACCTTTGGGTTGTGTTCAAGCTGGATCGAATCAGGTCGTTCATTTCGTCGTACCGTCAAATGCTGGTTATCGTCAGGGTACTGCTGGGTGGCCCTGGCCGCCGCTGCAGTCTGGTACTTTTATTTTCAGGGGTTTCAGTCTGTTCAGGGACATCCATCTGTTCTTGATACACTGCGAAACCCGATACAGGTTGTCCGTTTCGCCGCCGCACTGACCGGGATGCCGATCCGAAGATTCGGCGAGTCTGTTCCGGAGCTGGCTGGTCTCGGAATGATCGTGCTTCTGCTGGTCACACTCACTGTGATTGACTGGCGGAAGCACTCCGTCATTCTTCAGTTTGTGATGTTTGAACTGGCTGTCCTTGCCGCAGTCTCACTGGCACGGAGTGGTTTCGGCATTCAGGCTGCCACCGGATGGAGATTCCGGATCGTCGCTCTGGCACTGATTGCAGGAATCTATCATTTGTCAGCTGAAGCGCTGCAGCGCCGTCTTTCGGACCGATGGAATTTCCGACTGAGTGTTACGGCGGCTGTTGCTGCGATCATTTTTCAGCTGGGAACGGCGCGTGATCATCTTCCGGATTACCGCCTGATGAGTCAGCAGATGCAGGCGGAGATCACTCACGACCTGTCAGCGGGCACGTTTCTCATGCACCCGGACCCCGAATCTGCGCAGGCCGTTGCCGTCGAATCAAATCTTCGGGGTATCTTTCACTGGCCTGCCGGTTCACAGAACTCCACTGGCGACAGTCCATCATCTCAGTGATCTCACCGCTCGACGCCAGCAGATCTGCGCTGCCGGTTATACTCTTCATTACGCGATCGCCGTTCCGCCTGAAGGTCGTCAGAAATCAGCACATGCTGGCAGAGCATCATGATGAGCGTGCTCAGATATCGCCGTCCCATGGTGAACAGGCTGAGCTTTGAGCTTCCCCATGTCCGCCCGTGCCACTGGATGGGTATCTGAGTGATTCGATAATCACGGATCAGAGCACCGAGTGACATTTCGATTGTGATATTGAAATGACATGCAAGATACGGGCCGCAGTCACGAATCACTTCTGTACGATACGCTTTGAATGCATTCGTCAGGTCGTTGAACTCGGTCCAGAAGAGAATCTTCAGCAGTCGGTTGACGATCCGATTCATCATGAGCTTTCCCTGTGGATAGTTTTCCACAATGGATCCAGGAATGAATCGTGAACCGTAAACGCAGTCAAAGCCTTCGAGAATCTTGTGGTAATAGTTCACAACATCTGACGGTGAGTCTGACAGGTCGGCCATGTAGATGACTGTGACTTCCCCGGTTACTTCTTCGAGGCCTGCACGAATCGCTCTGCCGAACCCCGGCGGCGCACTCCGTGTGACAATTCGCACGAATGGGTCTGATTCCGCCTGTTTCTGAATTACTGCGGCGGTGTCATCGCTGCTGTTGTCATTGACCACGATGAGCTCGTAGGGAACCCCCAGTTCCTGAACAATGATCGATCGCAGTTCATCGAGGCATTTTCCGATGTTCTTTGCCTCGTTATGCGCCGGGATCACCAGCGAAAGTTTCAGCGGTTCGGGCATTCGAGTTGATCCGGTGGTTTCATTCCAGAATGGATTTCAGCGAATCTGCATGGCTGTTGATCCACGTGATCGTATCTTCTGCAATCCTGTCAACGGAACGAGCAGGAGCCCATGCGAATTCCGAACATGCCCGCCGGGAATCCGTAATGAAGATTCGCAGATCCAGTGGATTAGATTCGCGCTGCCCGGTCAACTCAACGTTCGACCCTGAAATTCGTCGGCAGATTTGAGTCAATTCCTGCAGGGACACGGAGTTCTTGACGCCACCGCCAACGTTGTAAGGTGAGCCCTTCCATAAGTCTGATCGAGTCAGCTGACACATCAGCAGATCGATGAAATCGTCAATATGAAGGAAGTCTCGGACCTGTTTGCCTGTTCCGCCAAATCCGTTGTACGTCAGTGAACCGCGAAAAATGTGGCGAGCACACCAGAGAGCCATGACCCCCTGGTCCACACGTCCCATCTGCCAGGGTCCGGCCAGGATTCCGCAACGATTGATCAATACCGGAAGATCGGATGCAGCACCATATTCCTGCACCAGAAGCTCACTGGCAAGCTTGCACGCTCCATACATCGATCGGACACCGTCGACAGGGAACTGCTCTGAAACTCCATGTTCAGATACTCCCGTTCCATTCCCACACCAGGAGAATCGTGTCTCCTGCTCTGTGAACGGAATGCCATTCAGTGAGGCGATGGAATAGACGCGACTGCTGCTGAGGAAGACAAATGCCGCTCCACAGCGGCGAG
Source organism: Planctomyces sp. (assembly GCA_046345315.1). Taxonomy (GTDB): domain Bacteria; phylum Planctomycetota; class Planctomycetia; order Planctomycetales; family Planctomycetaceae; genus F1-80-MAGs062. The sequence goes on along the minus strand of JBKDKA010000219.1, from coordinate 25,690 downwards.
CAAGTTCCAGGCAGTTCATCGTCCCTGTCAGATTTGTGTTAATGATATAACGGGGAGTACTGTGAGGCCCACCAGTCACAGACGGTTCTGCAGAACAGTCGATCACCAGATCGTAGTCAGGCAGAAGGTCAAGGTCTTCCGGACATCGGATGTCGCCATGCCGAAATGCGACGCCCTTATCCCGGAGTCGCGGTAAGGTCAGCTCACTGCCGCGTCGTTTGAGATTGTCGACGGAGGTGACGCGAATGTCCTGAAAGGACTCCTTCAGTCGAATCGCAATACTCGATCCAACAAAACCAGCCCCACCCGTCACAAGGATATTCCGAAACTTCATCATGCGATATCCGTTGATGAGTGTCGCAGCACCCGGATGGATGCCCCCGATGCCACACCTGCGTCTGCGGTTTCACTTTACTCAATTGAGTCAGCCGAAGGTACTGTTAGTTCTTCACAGAATCTCCTGTCAGCGATCAGAAATCATCTGATGGCGGTGTTCACGCAGCTGTCGGTACCATTGGAATCCTTGTGCCGACCGATGGGACGAAAACAGTCGTTCGATCGCCCGCTTGTTTGAGACACGCGGAAAGCCTCATCGATGCTGCGAAACGGCGGGATGGCGGGGCGTGTTGCGTCGTAAACTATTGGCGGCATAGGGCTTACAATACTAGTGTACATTCCCTCACAGTTTATCAGCGACCTTGAGCAGATTCTAAACCTCGTCATGCCAACGGTTTACCGATTTGCTGAAACCACGGTCGAGGCGGCATTGTGACTCTGATGGAATTGTTTTCGTTGTAAGTTGTTGTTTTTAATCCACTTACGGTGTTCATCTATTTTCCTCTGCACTTCTGTGTAGGATCTCGTCCGTCAGATCCACGCAGTCCTGACAACGGTTGATTCGTGTCGCCAAAGGAGCGATTGAAAAGGCGACAATTCCAGGGTCATGAACGGATGCCCGTCAGCAAAAGTCATTTCCGGAAGACCCGGAAAAGACCTCAGGTGAACCGGCAAAGACACTGCTGTGTCCGGTTCCGGAATACGGGTGAAGATATGAGTCAGAAATCACAAAGCCGAGTCCGATCAGGTCTGCGTCAGACCCGAGAGAACGCTCCGTCACGTCGCCATGGCGTTCGCCCTGCTTCGGCTCACCAGCATCGTGGCAACGGTCTGGCGTCGGGGCGGCAGTTTGATGCCCCCGAACGATGGCATGAGCCTCGTGGTGATGGAAAGCTCCGTGTTATCGTGGAATCGGCGGGAGAAGGGTACATGCATCCGGTATCAGTTACTGATATTCGGAAGCGGGTTGCTCAGCTCCCCGAGGAATACCGCAGTCGGCTCGAAGTCGTGCAGCTCAGCCGGATGACTCGCAAACGCCGCCTGTTCCCGTGCTATGGTCTGCAATGGGGAGCTTCGGTTTATCTGTATCCGATTGAGTCATCGCTCGAAGAGCTTTACGTTCGGGCCCCGCGTCCTGCGCAGCGAATCGAAACAGAAATGTTCGGCGGACGCTGGGAACAGGACGGTTCGTACTGGCGACTCATCTGGACGGAAGAAACCATCCGGGACTACTACATCAACAACGTCCTGATCCACGAGATCGGGCACATCAACGACGAACGAAACACGAGCTTCCGCGAGCGAGAGCGATTCGCAGACTGGTTTGCCGTGGAGTATGGGTACCGCGCCACAAGACGCAGTTCCTGAGGCCTCCGGCGATCCCTCTACGTTGATTCGTGCAATTCGTGTATTTCCTGGTCGTCGATTCAACCACGAATAGCGTGAATCACACGAATCGGACATCGCACTGGTGCGACATTGTTGTTTTGGCATGAAGCGAAATGCCCCGATGGGTGGTACCTGTGTGTGGACGCGCAGAGATGTGGAGCTGCTGCGACAGATTGCGGAATTGAATTGAAACTGTTCACCGCTTCATTGCAAGAGAATCCGCGTCAGACACCTGGGCCGGTTGCGCAAGCCGGAAGAAGTTTGTTGTCTTCGAGCGAAACGCAGCGGACATCCTGCGATTCCGGAGACCTGCGCTCTAGTGGTCGAGAGTATCTCCCAGCCACCAGAAGCAACTCGAAGCAACCGCGAAACACTCTGGAGAACGATCCGCAACGCGAATTCGCCGGGAACTCAGGGGCCCGACTTGAGCCTTTCAACGATCAGTTCGATCTCGTTGAGCTCCTGAGGTTGAATTTCCACGGTCAGGGGAGTGTGTGAATAGCTTCCGAATGATGGATCCACCGGAGATCCATGATCAACCTGATGTCGAATCCTTCGGTCAGCGATAATCAGCTGCGTTACGATGACTTTATGTTTTCCGGCACAGGCACCGTCGCTGTCGGAGTATGTGCCCAGCACAAACGTACCGTCATCACGAATCGTACCTGTGGCGTTGATTCGATGATCCACGGACAGAAGTTCCACGGTTCCCAGTCGAACCGGCTTTCCATCCGGGAAGGTCACTTTACCCTGCACCGGAAAGACTTCAGCACGATTGTCGCCACAACCTGATGCGCAGATTGCCAGCAGGGGAACCAGAATCAGCAGCCGAGGAATACCGATTTTGTCAGAACTCACCGACATTCACTCCATCATTTCGATTGCAGAGAGCTGACAGCACCTGGGTATTCAGTTGTGACGAAATTCCTCGAGCACTTCCGTCGGCCATAGCAAACTGTGTCATCCCCGCATGCTGGCTTCCGAAGGAGAACACGTTCGCTCGCTGGTCACGGGAATGGTGAGCGATCGGAACACCGGGACCTCCAAGTCGACAAAAATGAGTCAGATGCCGTCCGAAGTACGCGGGGCCGTTGTAGGGACTGCGAGTCATTTCACCATCCGGAATATGGGGTTCACCCACCAGGATTGTATTGCTTGATCCGTCCTTCAGATCGCTTATCGACACCGTGTCCAGCCAGCCGCGCGTCAGTTCAGGAGCAGTCGAGTGAGTGTCTGTCACTGACACCTGCGGTCTGCTGGAGATGATTACGCCATTTCCGTTGCCTCCCCAATAGAAATCGGTCATCTGCCCGGTCGCACCAGCTGAGAGATCCCCGTGATTTCCGACATAATCCACAACGGCTCCGCCGGGGATAATCTGAGTTCCACCGGAACACCCGCAGGAAAACGTGATCTGGATGGACTCATCCGGAGCAACAGCCGTTGAGACATTGTGGCGATCAGGACAAAGATACCCCGCAAACACCTGATTGCGGGTCGCCGGGGAATGTTCCCCGTATGTCCTGAACACGTCCCATTCTCGTGCTGAATTGCTCTGTTCGATGAAAGGAAGAATGTGTATCAGCCACGTTGGTTCGTCCAGCCCCGTTTCCGTTCCGGTGTCATTGCTTGAGGGACGAATCTGATTCACAATCAGACGAGCTGGAGGGAACTTCTGATAAGTATCATGGAAATGATGAACAGCCAGGGCTATTTGTTTCAGATTGTTCAGACATTGAGTTCTGCGGGCCGCAGAACGTGCTGACTGCACAGCAGGAAGCAGAAGCGCGATCAGTAAACTGATGATTCCGATCACCACCAGAAGCTCAATCAGCGAAAACCCAGCTCTCTGGAAACTGGTGGCTGAAACGGATGCTGCTTCCTGAGTCCGAAACCGTGGCTGGTGTGAATTCATCAGCATTCGTCCTGTCTAATGTCCGGGAGTCCCAGGAGCAGACCGAAGGGATCGTGTGTCTTCTTCCGTGCTATGGCGTTTGTCTATTATGGTCCGGGAATGAAACAAAACACCAACGCATTCAGGAACCCCCGAAACTCTTTCTTCCCCATCTCAGGAAGTCAGTTTTGTACGAGGCGGCACCGGGACACTCGACAATTGCAGTCACCAAACTGCGAAAAACGATCCCGTTCCTGACGAAGAAGCAGGGAATTCTGCTCTCGAACGAACTGAGTTCGGCAACTTTCGCCGATGTGTTCGAGGAATTTGCAGAATCGCTGCTGTGCGTAGGACTCCAGACCTACTGCGCTGTTGTGCGGGGTCTCCGGACCCCGCACTGGTCGACGACCGAAGGTCTCCAGTTGCGGCTGCAACGTCAGGGGACGGAGACCTGCGGTCGGACGTTTCGGGGGGGTCTGGAGACCTGCGCCGAACGGGGAGACCCGCGCCGAACAGGGACAGCCCGTGTTGCTCGCTCGACGACCGGTCGGCGGCTCCCGAATCTCCTTTTGAGGTGATTCCACAGCAATTGGAGCCAACAACCGGCTTTCTTATCGTATTCGAAGTGTCCACATGGTGGGTGGCACCATAGGTTTCATACATTGCGGCGGTACGGCGGCCCTGGCCGACCAGCAGCTCATCAGAGCAGCCAGCAAATCGAGAAGGCGGAGGTTTATTCGCTGTTTGCCGGTGGCGTCATGACTCCGGTCTCCTTGAAGACTTTGAGTCGTTTTTTCCAGTCCAGAAAACTGGCGTCAGACTTCAGCTTTGGAATCTGTTCGCGGAGTTCCCGGATCGCGGTAGCAGAAGCCGTTCGTGATTCTCTCAGGAACGCCGACATGGCTTCGCAGTTTGGTTCAAACTGCCGATAGTGTCCGTGCCAGATAAAGCCCGGCATCGATTCCGCCTGACTCAAACGACGGAGCGCCTCGTCGTAGTTTTCATCGAGCGCATAACCGCGAGCTGCATTCAGCAGTGCAAGTGCTTTCGGTGCACTTTCGGGTGCATTCTCCCCGACTTCATCAAAGCACGCTGTCGCCGGATCGTATTCATCCACTGACATGAGCAGTTGTCCGCAGCGCAGCATACCCCATGCGTGAGCCCACGATCCCTTTTCAAATTCGGCTTTTCGATACTGATCGACGATCTGCGCTACGGCGCGAGCCAGATCTTCATGTCCTGAGAAGTTCTGGCTCATCGCTTCGACTCGACGACAATCAATCAGCCGAAGGACTGCACATTCACGCAGTGCTCCCTTCTCAGATGAGTCCACGATGCGTTGAAAGTATTCCGGATGAAGCGAAAGCGATTCCCCGTCGTACTGCCGCGACGAGTACAGCGTGTTATAGGGAGCACGCACCGGAAATCCCTGCTCATTCAGGGTCTCATGAACCACACTCCCGCTGACCAGAGATTCTCCGGCCGACCAGAGTGACTCCAGCTTCAGGTCAGGAGCCGCAGCAGAGTTGATCAGGTTTTCAAAAAGTGGTGGCAGCTCGTCCCACGATACGATTCGGTGCGACGCGGGATACAGACAAGCCTGTGCCTGCTGCACCTTTGCCAGAACCTGTTTCCATTCCGCGTGCCAGTCGTTGTAATCTTTGTCTGTATCATGAACTTCGCCCAGCCAGCGGACAACCTGACGAAGGAGCGGTGGTTCTGGTGTCGGTGGACGGAAGAACGTGGGATCGCCTGCACCATGCTGCGTCGTTACCACGTTCCGCGGGGCATCGTTCTCCGGGATCAGCAGAATCTCCGGAGTGAACCATTGTCCGGCAGTCGACACGACGACACGTCCTCGTCCGTAGCCCCTTGCAGCCAGAATCGTATTTTCTCCGGAGCGAATCAGAACGGACTCATCGGGAGCTCGAAGGCCGGCGGCATTCCATGCTGTGAAGCTCGAGATGCCCTCCGTAATCGGATGCGGCACGATCTGAGTCGATCCGGACGACTTTGTGGGAGATCCGGTGACAGTCATATCGAAAAACGACAGCAGTTCAACACGGGTCGTCGGCGATTCGGGAGCCCACGAAGAGGAGACGATCACGAGCAGCGACCCACCGGAAGCGACATAGTTTCTGAGCGCAAGAATTTCTGACGGAAGCATCGGGAACGAGCTGCTGTCGTTCAGGACAACAACGGGATAGGCTGCAAGGTCTGCCAGAGTCACCAAAGGTCGACGAACTCCATGCATCTGTAGTTGTTCAGCGTTCAGAACACGTTTCCAGCCGTAGTAATTTGTTCCCGAACCTCCCCAGACAAGAACCGCGTTCTTCGGAATGACCGGTTCCATCTTCAGCTGATTCATCAGGATCATTGCTTCCGGGCCGGCAAAATGAACAAGCCCGTGTTCTTCCAGCATCGCTGTGAGAACTTTGCGAGCCTCCTCGGGCTGCTTCAGATCATTTGCCAGAATTCGGGCCATTCGCGACTGCGCTTCAATGCGCAGGTCAATCCAGTCGCTGAAGTGAGTAAACTGAACCGGGGTCGGCTGAATGTAATCGTTCGAAAGATCGACGCTCTCGTCGAGATACTTTCGAAATCCATCGACCGCATCCTGATGCTTCCCGGATGACTCTGCAGCCAGAGCCTCTTCGATCATTTTTCTGAAGCGGACCTCGGAGTTGTCGCCAAACACTTCCGCTTCCCGTTTTCGAAACGCGGCTTTCTTCTCGTCATCCAGAAAGGCGACTTTACGATTGTCATCTGTCATGTAAAGAATGTCGACAGCCAGCGGAATCAGTGTCTGAGCCCACGCCATCCGGCTTTTCTCGTCTGACTTGTCCTTCTCCGCGGCATCAAGGGCTCGCTCGTAGATCTCAATTGCTTTGCGGGTCGCCACCTGATGGTCCTTGATGGGAATCCCGACGACCGAAGTGGCATGATAAAAATTGAAAGTAAACAATCCCCTGAGTGCCTGACTTTTCAACACTCCGTTTTTCGCAACATCCTCCTCCGCAAGCAGCTCCATGATTGCTACGGCTTCAGGATATCGCTTCCTGCGAATGTATCCCTGCGCGATACTGGATGTCGCGTACGTTCGAAATGTGTCGGAAACGCTTCGGTACTTTTCGAGAATAGCCGCTGCCCGTTCGACGCGATCAGAGGAAACGCAGGCGCTCACCATCGAAATCAGAAATCGCTCACGTGACTGAAATCGATTGAACTTCTCCTCGGCCTGCAGCATATGCTCGCCCGTTCGAACCATTCCGTCATAATCCGATAACTGCTCCTGCAGAAGGATCAGATGGAGGTGCATGTCGGGGCTGTCCGGCGCAAGCAGGATGGCGTTCTCGTAGGAGTCGCGAGCCTTCGCCAGGTTTCCCTCTCGAATGAATTTTCTGGCTGCAGCAACATGCATAGCCACTTCGAGCGTGGATCGCTTTGCGCCGGGAGTTCCTCTGTCTTTCGACTTCTGATCCGGATCTCCGGAATCGGCGGCTTCTGTCGAAACACCAGCCGTAAGCTGCTGCGTCAGTTTTCCGATCAGGTCATCAAAATCGCTGGTCGGACCGGAAACGCGTCGAGTGCCGATAATGGTGCCGGTTGTGGCATTCAGTGTGCGAACCTGAATCAGAAGACGGGAGTCAAGTTCGAGGAATGACCCGGTCAGCAGGATATTGGCGCCGGCCAGTTTCCCAAGTGTCACTGCGGTGGAATCATCGATCAGTCCGGATTCCGTCAGATTCTGTTCGGAGAGGATCTTTTCGAGCGCCTGCCGCTCGACAAGCTGCAAACCGGATACCTCGGAAAGTTCTGACTGAAGCAGCTCCGCAAGACCTAGTTCCAGATCATCAAGCTCAGCTGTCGGACTGTCGTTCAGAAACGGCAGAATGGCCACGACGGGCGATCCCTGAGTCCCCAGAGCAGTCGCGTCAGATCGAGGTGCCTCTTTAATGCGAAACGCCTTGATGATTTTCGCGGAAAGATCCGCTTCGATCTTCTCGATCTCATTCAGGCTGCCGCTGAGTTTCCATTCCCCGAGTGGCTTTCCAAGGCCAATCTGACTGAGTGTGGCCGTTACCAGAAATTTGTCCTTCTCCACGGCACTGGTTCCGGTGAGAACGTACTGCGCTGATTCCCTGCTATTTGCGTCGGGACCATCAGTGGATTTTCCCTGTGTCGCGAGCGATGCCTCCGTCTGCAAACCCTGTGCAGACTGGCGTTCGAGGACCTCCAGACCTTCATATTGCGACAGGTTTCCCGCAATCAATCCGGACAGTGTTCTTCCGAGTCTATCATGCGGGAGAGACCGCCCCTTATTCTCGAAGGCGATTACAGCAAGCCTGATTTGATCAATCTGAGGCGACTCGATTACGACACCCTGCTGCAGTGAAAGTCGAAAGCCGATGGTTGCGGCAACTCCGTCAGCACCCAGCTTCTGGCGACAGGCTGAACGTGACCAGTTGAGCGGAAGACGCCATTCTCCGCCTCGTCCCGTCACTCCTGTCGTCGGATCCACGGAAACAAACGGATCGGTCCCGCCGGGATATTTCTCCTGATAGTAATCGCGGCACCATTCGACCACATTGCCGTGCATGTCATGAAAGCCCCAGGGATTGGGCTTCTTTGTGCCCACAGCACGAGCGTGCATCTGCTGGGGTTTTCTGTCCTGTTCACCAAACCACGCATAGTCAATCAGCTTGGCATCATCATCACCGAATGAAAACTTTGTGGTCGTACCAGCACGACAGGCAAACTCCCATTGTGCTTCGGTGGGCAGAACATAGGCCCAGTCATCCGGCAACGATCCTGTGGCCTGCTCGCGCCGAGTCAGTTCCTGACAAAACAGCCTGGCCTGATCCCAGCTGATCCAGCAGGCTGGAGAATCCGGCGCAATCCGGACTCTGCGATGATCAAGCCAGGGTTCCGTATTCATGACGGACTTCCACTGCTCCTGCGTGATTTCATATTTGCCCAGCCAGAATCCTTTCGTCAGAGTCACTTCGACCTGTTCTTCATTCGCAACACGATCTTTTTCGGTCGGCGGACTCCCCATCACGAAACTCCCTGGTTCACACCAGAGGAATTCGATCTTCATCGGATTACCGTTCCACGATTCTCCCGTCTTCTTTCCCGCATGAGGTGGAGTCAGTTTGTGCGTTTTCGTGGTCTTTGATCCCGGGACTGACGCCTTGCCTGAACCCGATGTCTTCTGCTTCGTGGAAGATTTCCCCGTTGCTTTCTCAGACTTTTTGACGTTCCCGGGACTCGTTCCGGAAGGTGCCTTACCGGGAGGACGAGTCGACTTCGTACCCGATGGGTCCGGAGACTTTCCTGATGGCGATCCCGGCGTGACTGATTTCTTTGGTGACGACTTTTGTGAAGACTTCGGTGTCTTCTGACTCGTGGACTTCTGAGAAGGTGACGTCTCAGGTTTCTCAGATGCAGAACTCGAGGGTGTCTTCTGCGCCGCCACCGTCTGGTGAAGATCAGGTCTGCAGAAGTCGCTGACAAGAATCGCCGACAATGCGAAGATCAAAGGCCTGCTGAATCGAAAACTCTGACCAAACGCGGTGCGGCTCTGCGGACCAGAACGGTTTCCCTCCAGCAATAAGCACGGCTGCTTCATCGATCCTGTCTCATCGAAACTTAATGGATCGCCCTGATTTGGCAGTTTCACGCTGATCATCGCAATCGCTCCCGGTCAGGCTCTTTGATTCACACTGCCAGCATCTGTTGCTTCAGAACGCCTGACAACACCGAGACTGGCTCCCGGACAACTCTGAAAAACCCTACACATTCTGGTGGAGAAGGATGCCTGTCCGGGTTTAGTCAGAGCCTGTTACTTTTGTGGCAGCTGAACGAGTTTTGGAAGCAGCCGCAGAGCGATCTCACCAGCGGCATTCTGCAGAGCAGATTTTCCGGCAATCTGTTCGGTGACATTGACGACAATCTCAGTCTGCCGGTCTGAAAAGATTCGTTCATTGGATTCTCGGCGGACAGCAGTCACTTCCACTCGAGCTCGAACGCTGTTCAGATCGTTCTGGCGAGTCGCAAATTCGCTGAATCCTTCGCCTTCGATCACGATGTCCGCCTGCTTCACATCTCCAGATTTGTGATCGATGACGGTAAACCCGGTTTCATGAAGCAGCCTTGCAATCTCCGTTTCTGCTGCCGGATCAATTGTTGCCTGGCCAACATGTCGTTCGGTGATTTTCAGCCAGACAACCGGACGTGGACGATCGCCGAGAACCTTCAGAATTGTGGCGGCTCGATCTTCCGGTGCAATCGGAGCAGCAATCAGCTCTTTGCTGCGTGATGTGATCGCCCGAACTACTTCTTCGGCCAGTTTGTCCGCAAGCTCAGCGAGGTCATCGTCTGTTTTTCCTTTGACCTTCGCGCCGACAATCTTCCCGGTTTCAGTTCCCGTGATTCGAGCCGAGATAATCAGCGTCGAGTCGAGCTCAATCACCGAGCCCAGAATGAGGAGTTTTGCACCAGTGAGCCGTCCGACCTGAACAGCTTCATCCGGCTTGACCAGACCAGAAACACTCAGTTTCTGTTCTTCCAGAAGTTTGTTCAGCTCGGCTCTTTCGACGACGACCAATTCTGGATCAGTCGCGAGCGTTGCCGTCAGAAAGTCGCTGATCTTTCTTCCCGTTCCCTCAGTCCCCGATCCCCGTTCCTCAAACGGAAACACCGCAAGCGGTGGACGGCTCTGCGCGGTCTCGTCAGCCATGGCAGAAGAGAGAACACGTGTGGCAAGTAGTACCAATGTCAGAACTCTGCGCATGATTTCGATCTCCGATTCTGCAGCCCGCTGTTCGGCGGAAGGGCATGGTTTACGACGTTTTAACTTACTTCTGATGATTTTTTGCGACCGTTCGGGCATGCGGAGTGGCGATCCGGGAAAGACAGTTCCAGAACGCATGTCGTGGTCCCTGTCCGGACTCCCAGTGTCTGATCATCTGCAGGCTTGTGCACACGATTCGCCCCCCGCCGATGTACTCCGCATCGACCCAGATCCACCCGCCCGACGTATCGCTGAATTCCAGGGACGTCGATCCGGACTTTCCGGTGATCTGCAGCGATGTGTCGCTCATCGATGAAACGCCTCGCCAAGCGAAAGCGTCCAGACGTCGATCAAAATCATGCAGCACATCGGACTGCCGGCACTCCAGCTTTCTGAGTGCAGCGACGTCCTGAGGGCTCCTGCCTGATTCATCAGAGTTCTGAACAGAACTGCCGGCGCCTCCAGATTCTTTAGCTGAATCTGAGGCAGATCTTACGGGTTCACTCAGTGGGATGGCTCCGGCCGCAGGCGACAGACAGAGTACTCTCACGCCTCGCGATGCGGCTGCTCGAAGAATCGGTCCGAGACCACGGTACTGGCGAAAACTGGTTCCTTCACCAACGATGATGATACCGTCCTCCAGATCATTCAGTGCATCAACTCGGCGTTCAGCGCGAAAACTGATATTCGATGATTTCAATCGCGCTGCCGTGTTTCCTGACGGATCGAAGACGATAAGCTTCTCCGCTTCCGGCAGATCAATTCGTTGCTGGAACGGATCAGCCGGATACACAAAGAACTCCGCAGCGCGAATGTCCTGACCATTCACTGAAACGAACACGGAGATTGTCAGCTGCGTTCGCGAATCACCCTCCGGAACTTTGAAACTGACCGTCAGAAGTCGACCCGACTTCGAGTCATCTCGAACCATCGATTCAGCACGGCGAATGACAGCGTTTTCGAGAAACACGCTCCAGCCAATCGTTGTTCCGCTGGAAATGGTGTCCGGCATGCGGAAATCCACAGAGACCTCTTCACCGGCGACGATATTCGTCCAGCGTTGCAGCGGCTGGACCAGGGCATCAACGGGTGATTCTGTCTCCGCAGACGTCGTGGTACACATTGCTGCGAGCAGGCAGATCGAAAGCAGCAACTGCAGAACACGTTCCATGAGAGCACCTCACTGAATTCTGCATCGACATGACCAAAACGATACTCTCTGGTGATCACCGCAACAGAGGGATAACCATCATTCAATCAAACCGTGTGCAATTCAAAACCGGGAGACGCTCTGTTGCAGCAGCAGAATGTGCATTCATGAATGCGACCGCAGAAACCAGTTCTGGCTATCGAAACGACTTCCTCTGTTGACCTGCCGGGAACTGTGAAATCAGCGTCCAGGATGATCTTCTGTATCCCGAAGGGACTTTGTGCATCATTCTCTGCAGAGCATTGTACTCTCCGTTTGCGATACCACAATCGGCTCTGTATGCGAATTGCGGGCCCCGACTACCCAGAACAATCTCATGGCAGGATCATGAAAACCGGCCCGGATTGATTCGAGGACGTTGTCATCCCTGCCTGCACGGAGACGTTTGCCACGGATACTTTCGTCGTTGACAGTTCGATTTCCCTGAGGGCCGGTCAGTGCCATGCGGCGGGAATTGACGTGCCATCCACCCGTATACACGATGAATTGCTCTTCTCGAAGTTACGTCATTCTGCTGTGAACGCAACAAAGGGGCCGTTCGATTAATCTGTGAAAAGTAGAATGTCCGCTTTTTCGCTTCCAAAAGGTGTCAGAAACAATCCCGGATACAGGGAAACAACACTTTGTTGACAAACGGCATCTGTTCTGTTCACTCCAGCCCTCGTCTGTTCCAGATTGCGGCGGTTTCTTGCGGCGTCTTTCGTTGACGCATGGCTCGATTGGCTCGTGTTGAAGGTTCTGATGCAGTTGAGATTGCGTATCGGTTACGCCGTGTTCTCAGTTTTCGATGTTCATTTTTGTAGACAGTCGCAGTTGGGCATCAATGTCTCTACTCGCGAGGCAATCATTCGTCGTAGGCACGCAAGTCAGCTCATCGCTTCAAGGTTCGTCGAGCGGCTCGGGAATTGATGGCGAGTTGCTCAGCAGCAGGCTGCTGAGGGAGGAAAGCTGCAGCTGGCTGCAAGCAGTCCAAGGTTTTGGGTCAGCAAAATCCATTGGGGGCAGAAAAGGGAGCAGCTCTCTTACTTTAGTGTTCCTCTGTGGCGGGTTGTGGTTTTGGAAGAAGGAAGAAGCGATGTAACTCCACCCTGTTGATCTAAGCCGCTCGGCTGTTCATAGTTATGGATCGTTGGGTGTTGCTCATCGGAATTGACGTGCCATCCACTCGTCTACCCCAATGCAAAGCCGCAGTTCAGCTGACGATGCTTCGTTGTCAGGTCAGAATGCTGCGGTTGATGCAGATCGATTCTCGCGACGGGCTGTGCGAAAGATCTGACGGGACTCTGCCAGACCAGCTTCCTTGCGGATTCGCATCCAGAGGTGTCACGCGACGTTGACCCACGCCTCAGCACTGTACACTGTAGTTCAGTCGATCAACGATCCGCTCGCACTTGTTGCGAGCGGGGCTCCTGCCCCGGCACTCGTCAAAGCAGGTCCTGCAACGCATCGAGTGCTGACCGCGTCGACTGCGGATCGGTTGCGTCGCGAAGCTGATGGAGTGCGTTCAGGATTCTTCCGGGCAGTGGAATCGCTGTTCCAGCCTTCGGGATTTCTGGTATCAGTGTCTGAACCAGCCACTCGGTGAGCTGCTTCATGCCGAGTCCTTTTTTTGCAGAAACCAGAAAGGTCGGCAGTTCTCGTACTTCATCAGAGGATGAGGATGGTGGTCCGTTCGGCCCTGATGCAAAGCCGGGACCTGTGAGGATGTCGTCCGTTCGCGACGAGAGACGCTTCGTTTCTTCCTCCGAAAGCAGATCGCATTTGTTGAGAATGCGAGCGACCGGCTTGCGGAAGTTGTCAGAGCTTCGGGAGATCAGAGACAGAATGACTTCCACCTCCCGTTGATTCGGATCATGTGTGACGGATGACGGGCTCAGAGGTGCAACATCTTCGACGAGCAGACACGCATCAGCATCTCGAAATGCCGCAAGGGCTCTCTGAATTCCTTCGAGTTCAATCTCATCCGCAGTCGCTTCGTGGATTCCAGCGGAGTCCAGGAAGAGAAACGTCCAGTCCTGAAGAACGGTCTCGATTTCGATCAGATCCCGGGTCGTGCCAGGCTGATCAAAGACGATGCTTCGGTCAAAGCCAACCAGAGCATTCACCAGGCTGGATTTTCCGGCATTCGGAGGTCCAAGCACCAGAACTCGCCACGGCGATGTCAGATGAAGTCCAATGGATTCCCGGTTCAGCAGCTCATGGACTCGTTCTCGTCGCCGTGTGTCTGACGATTCTGAAACGATGGCACTGAGAGTTCGATGCAGTGTGCCATCGGCCTGCCGCAGCACAAGTGAGGCCGTTGTTCTGGTCCGCGTCCGGATCAGGATATTCCTGATTTCTGCGTCCAGCATCGGAGTACGCTGTTCATCTGAAACATTCCGCACTGCCGCTTCAGATTCACCGATCGTCGGACGGCAGCCTGACGGACGCGTCAACCTGTCCGTTACTTCCTGAGCTGCATCGCCCGTTTGACCGCGAGCCTCTTCCAGTGACATCAGCACTCCGGTCACTGCAGCCTGACCACCATGACACTGAATCTCCCAGACCTCAGTCGCAGTTCGAACGACAACGAGATCTTCGTTTCCCCAGTGACCGTAGAGAATCCGGTTGACGTCTGCAGTTGCCGCCTTAAGGCTGGAACGACTTCGAAAGTGTCGATCAATCCAGTGACCACCAAACGGGGACCGAACTTCCACGACAGCAACGGCACCACGTCCCGGCGCCGTCAGGACTCGTACGGCACCATCATCAGAAGTGCCGGACAACAGAAAACCGGGATTCGTCGACGAATTCATCGAAACGGACCCCGGTCACTGTGGTTCAAAATCAGATGGTTCTGAGGACAGATCACGCCGCCCTGGCAATTGCCGTATTGACTGGAGGCTGACCGGAACCCGAAATAGCGGCTTCCATCGCCAGAACTTCCTGACCCAGGTTTTCATAATCCTGAGCTCCCGGGCAACCGGCAGCGTAATCAAAAATCGACTGACCGAAACTCGGAGCTTCAGCCAGCTTGATGTTTCGACGAATGCGAGTTCGGAAGATTCTTGCAGACGCCCAGGGTGAATCACCATCGCTGGACTTCAGGAAGTGCTTGAGATCTTCCGTGACGTCAGCAGCAAGACGTGTCCCCGATTCATACAGGCACATGATGATACCGGTCACACGCAGATCGCGGTTCAGTCGTCGACGGACCAGAGCACAGGTTTCGAAGAGTTTCGACAGGCCCTGCAGAGCAAAGAAATGGGGCTGAAGCGGAATGAACACTTCACCGACGGTTGTCAGTGCATTGATCGTGAGAATGCCCAGTGATGGAGGGCAGTCCATGATGACATAGTCGAAGCGATTCTGTTCCTTCCAGTGCTGCATCGCATTCCGAAGGATGAATTCCCTGCCCGTTGCACCGGCGAGCTCCACTTCCGTGGCGGCCAGGTCAATATTGCTCGGCACGACTGACAGATTTTCCGCCACGAGCTGGCGAGCATCGTCCATGGTCGTCTGCTGCGAGAAGACATCGTAGACCGTTGTCATATCAGGCCCGGCTTCAATGCCGAGATGAAATGACGAATGGCCCTGAGGGTCGAGGTCGATGACACAGACCTTCTTACCCTCTCGCGCAAGTGCCGCTGCCAGATTCACGCTGGAGGTCGTCTTGCCGACGCCACCCTTCTGATTCATTACTGCTATTGAACGCATGGCTGATTGATCCGCCGAGTATTCTGATTTGCTGATCGGAAAAACCATGTCTGTCATCTGCCGGACAGGTCGACAGCAGATGCCGAAACACGACGTCGACGACTATAAACAGACCCGACATTCAGGACCAGATGAGTCCCGCTGGTGGTTCGTGAAAGTCATCGCTCAAAGGCTGCTGCCGTCAACGATCCCGCTGCCGAGATGCTCATTCTGCATTCACTGCAGACGTCCTGGCAGAAACTGCCGGTGTCCACCTTTGCCGTGATCATCCCTGGTTGCGGGACGGTTGACGATGGTGGGCAGGTGATCCGTTGGTTCCACTTAACAAATATCAATGCTTCGAATACAGGGATTCTGGTAAGCCGTGTTCACGTTGATTTTGAGTGGTCGCAGCGGCTCAGCAGGAGCTTCGCCCTCCCGTTTTTGCTGGACATGGCCTGCTGTTCAGTCGTCTCGATTCGAGGCCGACCGGGGTTCTCGGATTCTCAGGACAACCAGGCCTGTCGAACGTTGCCGGCAACGTCTGTCAGACGGAAATCGCGGCCCTGATAACGATGAGTCAGCTTCAGGTGGTCGAGACCAAACAGATGAAGCAGCGTTGCCTGAAGGTCATTCACCGGAACAGGATCTTTCGCAACTCCCCAGCCGATGTCATCGGAGGCACCATAAATCTGTCCGCCCTTGATGCCACCACCGCACATCCAGAGCGTATAAGAGAACGGATGGTGATCTCTCCCGGTGTTCGCATCACGTCCGCCACGATTCTCGCCGAGCGGCGTTCGCCCGAATTCGGCTCCCCACACGATCAGTGTGCTCTCAAACAGACCTCGCTGCTTCAGGTCCCGGATCAGAGCCGCAATCGGCTGGTCAACGACCCACGTATTGTATCGCAGGTCTCCTTCCAGACTGCTGTGCTGATCCCACGCTTCGTAGATGACATTCACGAAGCGCACTCCACGTTCTACCATTCGGCGAGCATGCAGACAGTTGCGAGAAAATGAAAGATGCGGATTGTCGAAGTTGCCGCGTCCGGTGGCCTGCGGATGCTGTGGTCGATCGATTCCATACGCTTCCAGTGTTGCTGCTGTTTCTCCACCGAGATCGATCAGTTCAGGAGCTGCTGACTGCATCCGGAATGCCAGTTCATAACTCGCGATGCGACTGGCGATCTCCGGATCCTGCATCTCAGCCAGACGACCTTCGTTCAGTGAGCGAAGCGTGTCGAGGCCGCGTCGCTGGATTTCCGCAGACACCCCCGGCGGGTTTTCAAGATTCAGCACGGCTTCACCCTTGTTGCGAAACAGGACGCCGGCATAGTGCGAGGGCAGAAAACCGCTCGACCACAGTGATGCCCCGCCACTCGAACCCCGACCGCTGTTCAGCACAACATAACCCGGCAGATTCTGTGATTCACAGCCGAGACCATAGGTCAGCCAGCTTCCGATCGTCGGAAGGCCGAAGGAAGCGCGACCGCAGCTGAGCAGTAGCTGTCCGGGGTGATGATTGAACTGTTCCGATACCATTGATCGGACCATCAGAATGTCATCCGCGCACGTCGCAATGTTCGGCAGGAAATCGGAGAAATCCATGCCGCATTCACCGTGCTTCTGCCATCGTCGAGGGGATCCCAGCAGAACTGCGGATTCCTTCTGAATGAAAGCGAACCGAACCTTTTCGACCATTTCCTTCGGCAGCGGTTTTCCGTGAAGCTCATTCAGCTTCGGCTTCGGATCGAACAGATCCAGATGAGACGGTGCTCCCGCCTGAAAAAAGAAAATGCAGTTCTTCGCTTTCGGTGCGAAGTGCGGCGGCTTGATGGCCATCGGCGATGCCGCTGAGGGAACATTTTCTCCCGCCTGTGCCTGTGACAGCACGCCATCGCTGCTCAGCATTGACGTGAGTGCCGCCAACCCGAGTCCGCTCGCTGACGACGTCAGAAAATCACGCCGTGCACGAACAGCCAGCTGTTCAGTGATTGCATCTGTATCAGTCGGTCTGGTTGTCCGATTTCTCATTTTGTTTCTCATGCTTCGTCGTCAGAGATTGTTTCGTCGACAGATCGCAGTCAGGCCATTATTCGGTACTTATTCACGCGTGATGAACTCATCCAGGTTCAACAGAACTCGGGTGACAGCAATCCATGCAGCCTGTTCGTGACGACTAGCCGGGGCAGCTCCCGAACTGATCTGCTCGGTGAGCTTTGTGGCATCCTCCGCATGATCGCGATACCAGACTCGAGCATCATCCAGAAGTTTCTGAAGCGACTGCCGTTCTTCCGGGGAGGGCTGTCGAGCGAGACAGATGTGAAACGCCTCCGTGAGACGATCTTCATCGCTGCGGTCGGACTTTGCATGCATCCCGGCGGCAAATGACTTTGCTGCTTCCGCAAACGTTTCGTTGTTGAGCACCGTCAGTGCCTGCAGCGGCGTGTTGGATGTCCGACGTTCCACACAGGTCAGGTTGGCATCCGGGCAGTCGAACATCGTCAGATTGGGATGAGGAGCCGTTCTCTTGAAGAAGGTGTACATCCCGCGTCGGTACCGATCCGGGCCTTCAGAAACCTGCCATTTGAAGTTATTGGCATAACTCAGTTCCGCAATCCCCGGAGGAAGCGGTGGATAGACACTGGGGCCACCAATCTTCTTCGAAAGCAGGCCGGCTGCATTGAGACAAAGATCACGAACGATCTCACCTTCCACACGCAGCCGGTTCTGGCGGGCCAGCCAGACATTGTTCGGATCCGAATCTCGCAGTTCCGATCGATGTCGCGAAGACTGTCGATAGGTCGATGACGTTACAATCATTCGAATCAGAGATTTTCGCGACCAGGGAATGACAATATGCACGTCGTCCGTCGGCGAACGTTGTCCCATGAATTCGCTGGCCAGCCAGTCGAGCAGTGCCGGGTGAGTTGGTTTCTCTCCGCGAACACCGAAATCGTTCGGAGTTCGAACGAGGCCGGCTCCGAAAAGCAGTCTCCAGACATGATTGACTGTGACCCGCGGAGTCAGCGGATGGTCCGGGGAGACAAGCCAGCGTGCCAGATCGAGTCGGTCCGCCGGAGTTCCGTTTTCACGTGATCGCAGTGGCGGCAGCGTGGAGATGCCTCCCGGATTCACCGCTGCGTCTTTCACTGGTTCCAGAAACTCACCGCGTCGGAACACAAAGGTCGTTCTCGGCTCCTGAACCCGCTGAGCGATATTTCGGACTGTCCATTCCGGTTTGACAGGCTCCTTCTTCTTCAGTTCCTGGACTGCTTTGAGCAGCTCTGCCGTTGACGGCTGCAGTGAACTGAAATGTTCCTGAAGCTGCTGACGCTGAGTATCGGAACGTTCCGCTGGCGGAATCTGCAGGATGCGCCGGATGTTGTCCGGGATTGGGGGATCAGCGGGAGGCACTGCCTGCCCGGCGAGCGACGCCAGGGCATCGTTTCGAGCCTTCATTTCCCAGGCGTCGAACTCCGCTGTGAGTTTCTCCTGAGCGGCCTTCAGCTGACCCGAAAGATCGGCCAGCGAAGCTTCCCAGACAGGTCGAGCTGCCGCATAAGCCGCGATCTCCTCATCAGACTTCGGCATGATGAAGGTCTGCTCATCACCGTTGTTGTAGACAGCGAACAGCTGATAATACTCACGCTGTGTGATGGCGTCGTATTTGTGCGTATGACATCGAGCACATCCGATGGTCAGCCCCATCCAGACCGCGCCGGTTGTCTCCGTGCGATCGAAACACGCTTCGACTCGCCATTGTTCCTTGTCGGTGCCACCTTCTGTGTTCGTCAGTGTCTGTCGATGAAAAGCTGTCGCGAGTTTCTGCTGCAGAGTGGCTCCCGGAAGAAGATCTCCGGCGAGCTGTTCGATCGTGAACTGGTCGAATGGCATATCTGCGTTGATGGCATTGATCACCCAGTCACGCCAGAGAAAAGCATCCGGTCGCGGGTTGTCCTTTTCGAATCCATCAGAATCTGCGTAACGCGCCATGTCGAGCCAATGACGTCCCCAGCGTTCTCCGTAATGCGGAGATGCGAGGTGTTTTTCAACGAGCAGTTCCCATGCGTTGGGACGTTCATCCTTTACAAAGGCATCCACTTCTTCGATTGTCGGAAGCAGGCCCGTCAGATCGAGTGAAAGCCGACGAATCAGCGTGTACCGATCTGCTTCCGGAGATGGTGTGATACTGAGTTTCTCGAGTTCGGCCAGGACAAATTGATCGATTGGATTCCGGACCCATTCCGTCTGACGGACGTCCGGCACAACGCTTCTCTGAATCGGCTCATAAGCCCAGTGAC
The DNA here is from genome assembly GCA_046345315.1 of Planctomyces sp. Taxonomy (GTDB): domain Bacteria; phylum Planctomycetota; class Planctomycetia; order Planctomycetales; family Planctomycetaceae; genus F1-80-MAGs062. The sequence goes on along the minus strand of JBKDKA010000219.1, from coordinate 6,084 downwards.
GGATTTTCTGTTCCGCGACATTCTCGGATTCCGGCCAGACACATCCCTGATCAATCCACGCACGAAGAATCGTCACTTCATCTGGACTCAGTCGATCTCCCTCCGGAGGCATCATCTTCTCCGGATCGTTCGTCGACACGTACTCAATCAGACGGCTTTCCCCGGCCGATCCCGCACGAACGACGAGGCCGCCGTCTCCGCCGCTGAGCATCGCTTCCCGTCCATCCAGGCGAAGTCCGGATTCTCGTTTTTCCGTTCCATGACATGACCAGCAGTGCTTTTCAAGAATCGGACGCACTGCGGAGGCAAAGTCGATCTTCCCGCCGCCTGCAGAAGACTCTGACGCGGAAGCATCGGGGTCAACATTGCTGACAGGCTGTTCATCAGCCAGAATCACTGCCAGCCCCGTCGACTCAGGGCCTGAAATAAGAGGGATGCCATGGACGCCGCTACACAGCCAGGCCGTGACCACAACAGCCGTCCGCAGAGTCGCTGACAGCCGATGCACGCGCGATGAGCTCGGAGATTCAGTCTGGCAAGCGTTTCCAGTGCGGTGAACAGGGGAGAGAGGCATGAGGAAAATCTCCTGAAACCGGAGCTGTCGTCGGGAATTCTGAGCCTTACCAGAGTACCGCACTCTTCCACCGGAGTGAACTGTGTTCGCTCGAATTGAGACGGGTTCGGAGGCCGAACACGCAGGATGTCCGGAATTTTTCGGAGTCTCAGAGGGAGTCTCAGAAACAGTCAGTCTGCTTCTCCGGAGCGATCAGCGGGGATACACCCGCTTTTTGGCGAATCCAGTTGATCGATGTGAGCACCCGAGGACGACCTGCCAGACGGCGTTCCAGTTTCGTCTTGCCGGGCAAATCGAGCAGCCAGAGGCCGGCCAGAAGAGTCAGAATTCCCTGGCCGGGTATGACGAGCATCACGAGTCCGGCGAGCAGAAGGAGAAGGCCGATGATGTTGCGAATCACCCGGACAATCCAGTACAGCGCAGTGGAACGAGGCCAGCGTGGAGCCTTGAGCGACTCAGCCCGCACCAGATAGTCTTCCGGCAGGCGAGCCAGTAACCACGGAAGCGCTGCGGCGCTGACGACGAACGTCAGAATTGAGACTAGTGTCAGCCAGAACGCCAGTGTCATCGTCATGTTCTCTTCAGAAACACCATCGGAGCGAGCTCATTACGATTCCGTTATAGAATGGGAGTGAAAAGTCGGCAGAGATTCTCACCGGCGATTTCGTAAAGCGGTCTCTGATCCCACTCCGAAAGTACGATCTGACGAGAATCCCTCAGATCCTCTTCAAAGTGCTCCTCCAGTTCCTTCGCGATGGATTCACTGCAGATCAGAAGCCCGGTTTCAAAGTTGAGGTAGAGGCTTCTGCAGTCCATGTTGGCCGATCCGGCAATCGACAGACAACCGTCGACAGTCATCGTCTTGGAATGCAGCATGCCTCGCTGATACTCGAAGATCTCCACGCCGGCCCGAAGCAGCGTGTCATAACATGATCGCCCCGCCAGCAGAGTGGCTCGATGAGTCCAGCGATAAGCCACGATGATTCGGACTCGAACGCCGCGAAGTGCGGCATTCTCCATGGCCGCGACAACAGCGGACGGTGGTGCAAAATATGATGTGGTGATACAGACATGACTGACGGCCTGGTTCAGAGCTCCCAGAATCACGGCCTGAAAGACATCCGTGTCCTTGTCGGGACCGTCAGACAAAGTCACCGCCGTTGTGTCACCCGTCGTGATGTATTTTGGAAATGCCAGCTCATCCCAGAGCTCTTCACCTGTCGCGTACAGCCAGTCTTCTGCAAAGATTGACTGCAGGTTCCAGACTTCCGGTCCGCTGATCTTCAGATGAGCATCGCGCCAGAAACGATAGGTACTGTGGCGGCCGATGTATTCATCGCCGATGTTCATTCCGCCTGTGAACGCTTCTTTCCCGTCGACTACGACAATCTTTCGATGGTTTCGCAGATTCAGCGACCATCGCTCCCGAAATGTCTGCCCCGGAAGAAACGTCGCCGTGTGAACTCCGGCTTCGTGCATGGGTCGAAGAAATCGCCTGGTCAGTCCTGACGAACCGAATCCGTCATAGAGAAATCGAATTCGAATCCCTTCCTTTGCACGGGCAATCAGCAGATCCCGCAGGCGAATTCCGGTGCGATCCGGCTGCCATATGTAGTATTCCAGATGGACTGAAACCTGAGCGTTCCGAATTGACTGCTCGATGAGCCCCAGTGTGCGATTGGTGTCCCGCAGCAGTTCCAGATGATTTCCCGTTGAGGGGAGCAGCCCGGTGAGCCGCTGTGTCATCTGGATCAGAGGCGCGAGTCGCGCCATGTGGGGGTTCTCCGGAAGAAAGGCTTCCAGCGGAACCGTTGGCTGACGGCCTGCAATGTCATCTTTCAGCAGACTTCGAACATAAGTCCGCCGGGAAACACGATCAATCCCGAAGATGACAAACAGCACAGCACCCAGTATCGGGATAAACAGGATCGCCATGATCCAGGCCACACTGGCGGATGGCTGGCGTTTTTTATGCAGCAAAGCCCACGGAAGGGCGATCACATGGCCCAGCAGGGAAATCACTGAGATCGTCAACTGGAGATTGCTCATAGTGACAGATCATAGCCACGTTCCCGGTTTTCGGCATCACAGGCCTGCGATGAATGGGCCGCAGTCAGCAGAACAGAAGTTCGCGAACATCACGATGAAGACAGTGGCCATGCTTCTGATTCTTCAGAAATACCGCACCACGGCCTGACCTTCACCTTCGTGCTCTTCGTGTTGAATCCCATTGCCGTGTTGAATCTCATGGCTCAGTCATCCCATGGTGCTGAACTCTTATCTGCACCGTGGATCTGGTGTGATTTGACCACGAAGAACACGAAGGCCACGAAGAGAGCTATGAAGGGGATTTTGAGACTTGAAACTATTCCACGCCACGGCCTGGCCTTCACCTTCGTGGTGAATCTTTCCGGTCATTCCATCGTCGGATACGCACGGATGACTTCTCTGGAAACCTGACGTGCGATTCAGAATGACCCTGCAGACACGATCTTTCCGTCGTTCCTGCAACAAAGTCTTCGAAGCACCTCGCGATCAATCTGAAAGCTGAGGCCGTATACGGATCCGTCCCCCAGGCTGACGTTCACGTGGCTGTGATGGCTTCCAAAGCCGCCGACAGTCAGTTCTGCTTCCAGGGCTTTCTTCTGTTCCTCCGGATCGTCTCCGAGTAGTTCAGCATACTGCGAACCAAGGGTTCCCCCGGCTCGAGGATTGAAATTGCCTGTATTCAGAAATTGTGTTCCTGTATTCCGCAGCGTCGATCGGTCTCCAAAGAACCAGCCGTCACCGGTGAGGTCATTCATCACGCGTTCGCCCACCAGGACAGTTGTCGACAGACCGTCGGGAACTTCATACAGCGATTGAGAACTGTTCAGAAAGAACATCCCGTCATTCGTTGAATCGATGGGTGTCTCGAAGGAGGCCTGATTTCCACAATAGCTCACAGAACCCCCGAATCGCAGCATGGCCGGGTCTGTTGATCGATTATAACCGGGATCCGAAGGACACAGGAAGGGCCTGATGACCAACGGCTCACCACTGTAAAAGCTGTTGGAATCCGGAAATCCATCGGATTGTGTTTCAAAGCCTGCCATCTCTTCGGAAGCTTCCTTCGAGCTGTCGTTGCCAGCGTCGGGAGGCGTTCCGGTGCCAGCCAAAGTGCTTCGAGCTTCCTGCAGCGCGGCGTCGTATCTTGCACGCCCTTCTGCCGAAAGAAACGATCGCTCAGGATTCTGAAAGTCCACCTGTCGATAAATCACCGACTGATCAATGAAAGGAAGGATCTGCACAATCCAGCCGATTCGGTATCGACGCTCACCGGTGGAAAACTTTCTGTGTCGGAGCGGCCCCGGCTGGTCATCAACGCATCCTGGAGGCAGGAGTCGATGACAGTGCTGATAGTTCTGCAGAGCCATTCCGATCTGCAGCAGGTTGTTTCGGCACTGAGTCCGGCGAGCACCCTCCCGGGCCTGCTGTATCGCCGGCAGAAGCAGCGAAATCAGAACCGCAATCAAGCCGATTACAAACAGCAGTTCGATCAGAGTGAAACCCTGTCGTCGCTGTTGTCCTCGATTCGCGTGGCGCGGTTTCAATGCAGCTTCCACGGGACCGTGAAGATCTTGTGAGCTCTGTGACATCAGAAATCTCCGATGATGTTGCCATCGTTTCGGCTGCCAAGCCACTGAAAGATCGGAGCGTTGATGTTTTCGCTGATGAATCGGACAGATCCGTCAGCCAAAACAAACTGAGCCCCACCGCTGTGCTGACTGCTGAATCCACCGGTTTCTGTGCTGCCCGGTCCGGTAGTCGGTGCGACGTATCCGGTCTGCATTGCGAGGTTGAGTTTCACTCCGGTATTCCTGAGGGTCGCTCTTGTTCCCGACATCCATCCGAGATCGTCGTCGATGACCTTCTCGCCCACCATCACGAGGTTCGACGCGCCGTCTTCCATGTCGGTGTATCTCACACCGCTGTTCAGATACATCAGCCCATTGTTATTCATATCGATCGGAACAGCATCTCCGCCGAAGTTCGCGGCATAGCTCGACGGTGGCATACCGGCTGTGTTCTGTTTTCGTCGGCTCCCCGAATCTGTCGGGCATCGAAGTACCGGCGCCACTGTTGCTCGCGCACCGGAATTCACTGCATCATAAGCGCCAAAATCAAACTGAATCGAGCGATAGACATTCTGCTGCTCCAGAAACGGGAGAAGCTGACAGATCCAGCTCATGTGATAGCCGAACGGATCATTGACGATCGGACCGGTCAGGTTGACTGAACCGGGAGGCAGCAGCCCGTAGGCCATGTCATAGTTGTGCAGTGCCAGTCCGATCTGCATCAGATTGTTCTTGCACTGAGTTCTTCGAGCGGCTTCGCGAGCCTGCTGCACCGCCGGCAACAGCAGTGAGACGAGCACAGCGATGATGGCAATCACCACCAGAAGTTCAATCAGCGTGAAGCCTCGGAATCGATGCTGATATTGAACCCTGTGCCCGTCGTATGTCTCGGGGCGGGAATCGTCACTTCGGAAATCTGTTCTCATGGTTCAATCTTTCTGGTCCGAGTGACCTGAAACGGGATCTTTACGTTCGTTGGATAACGCGCGGTCACAGTCATTTCCTTCTGCTCACTGATGATGATCTGCAATTCGCCGGATTTTGTCTGATGAATCAGGCCCTGAGAAAATTCTCTGCGCAGGCCACGCCATTCTGGATTCTGGTTCAGATGCTGTGTTGCCAGTGTCAGTCCGGCGTCAGCGAGCTTCTCGGCCTGAAGGTAGTCGATCTCATTCCGCAGACTTCGACGTTCAATGATGACTCGCCGCACCATCGTGGCAATCATCCCTGAGATCAGAAGCAGGATGACAAGCACGATCGTTGTGATGGCACCTCGGCGACTTCCTGGTTTGGATAGCGGAGACCAGATCGAACAACGAGGTTCAGCCGGGCTGCAGATGACAAATCGATGGCGGTTCATGACTGTCCTCCGGAAGCGTTCGGAGTGAGGTAGATCTCGATCACGCGCTGGTCCTGCAGCTTAGCCGGAAATGCCGTGCTGTCCTCCGATGCAGATTCTGCAGTCCCCGAGGTCTGTCCGGCCGATTGAGGACGAGCCACTGGAAGCGGCGGTGGGTCTGCCACCTGAACAACAACGGGATCGTCGTCCGGCTTCAGGAAACGAATCTCCGAGCCGGCTCGAAAGAGAAAACGATCCGGTGGACCGGTTTGTTCAGCGGAAGCAGGCTCTGATCCGGATGCGGCGGTGCTTGAAGATGCGGATGAAGCAACAACAGCTCTTTCAACGACATGCCGGCGAACGATCCACTGAACTGTTTTCGTTTTGGCTGCAGATGACTCTGAAGTCTGAAATTCGAGACGGCCGTCGACCACCTGAATCGTGTCAGCTTCCCGGGCATCTCGCCGCAACTGTGATTCCATTCGCATCAGAGTCCGCCGCTGATCTGCGATCCGAGCATCCTCGAATTCTGCCTTCAGGAGCGTATGGACGAA
>JBKDKA010000218.1:0-51401 GCA_046345315.1 Planctomyces sp. | reverse complement strand
CCGGAATGTAGTGCTCGGGTTCAGATCTCGTGGCAGGAGAGTCTTCCGAGCTTCGGGCAGCGGGATCAGTGTTTCATCATCAGATAGCGTGCAGTTCATTCGGTACGTCCTTATTGCTGGTCAGATAGTGTGATTCGCAACCACTGACAGCCAGGATATAGCGAATGCAATCAGGCGAGAAGCGCGTAAATCGAAACTTTCCTATGGGATCAGGGATTATTGGGATCGAAGTGTTCGAGCGATAGTCCCGATCTGATCATTCTACGATAATCTTCTTTTGCTGTACGGTGGTCATCGGTTCGAAACGTGAGGTTTAGTTCCTTTCGCATTACTTCTTTTGTTTTCTCGTCCGTCACCTTTTCTCCAGCCGCCACTAACATGCTTCGAGCCTGAACGTATGCGGCCAGAAGCCGTCTGCGTTTCTCAAGTGGAGGAGCCGGCTTTCTCAACTCTTCCGGTTCAGTCTTACGCTCGATATGCCGTCGAAACGCAATCCATTCTGTGAGCAGGGAAAGCTCATCCAGCGTACGCCTAGTGCATCTCCATACTTGCTCTGCGTTACAGTCTTCCGCCTCCAGTGATTCAAGCAGCTCACGAAACCGCCGTACGTCTATCGGTAGGTTCGGCTTGTCGGAGAGTACGAGGCGAAGTATTTCGATCGCCCGACGAACGCCGCGTATCGAGCTTTCCCTGATGCCAGATAGGTTCTGCGGGTCATCGCTCCTGATGGATATTTCGTAGTTTTCGTCGTCATCCCACTGGTGTGAGATATTGTCTCTGACGAAGAAAAGCAGGTTCTTCAGTGAGCGATGCATAGCAATCGGGTCAACGACCCAGAGCCATGCCGTTCTGCTGATGCCCCCTGCAGGTATGAATCCCTCAAACAGCTCAAACCGGGTTTCCCGTGATGCCATGGTTCGACTTTCCGGACAGTCGACGCCGGGGAGAAAATTGCAGGGCAGGCAGCCCGGCTTGCCGCTTTTCGAGGATCAGTCTAGCCCTGCAGAAAACAGTCTATCACTGAGGACGACGGGATTCAGCCAAACAGAAGGGCGTTCGCTTCAGCCCGTGAGATATCAACGACTGCGTAGTGGCGTTCTGTCGTCTGTTTGCTGGAATGTCCGAGGACCTGTTGAGCGGTTTCCAGATCGGCCTGCTGACGTGCCTGCGTTGCTCTGGTCTTCCGAAGCTGCCCCGGTGACCAGCGAGGAATCTTCGCTTTGTCACAGGCTTTCCGGATTGCAGCCTGAATCGAATGTTTGCTGTAGTGGTCCCCAGTCCGGCGGACTTTTGCGGTGTCTCCGTACGCTTTGCGGAGAAATTCTTCCAATCCAACCTGCGGATCGAAAAGGTAATCAGACCGGCTCAGTTCCCGGAGTGAATTCAGTATCTGTTGAGCCTGTGGGCCGATGAGGATAACCCGCCTTTTCCCTTTGTGTGCCGTCTTGTGGTGCTTTGGGCAATATGTCCAGACTGGTTTGCTTGTGTCGATTTCTGCCCATTTCAACCGGCAGCATTCAGACGGCCTGCACCCGGTAAGCAGCATGAACTGGATCATGGCCCAAATGGGGCGTGTAACCCATGGCTCGACCGCGTCGACTGCACCTTTTGGGACCGCTCCTTTCGGCTGTGGTGCTCGTGCCGCAGTTTTGCCGATTCGGAGCCCGGGCACCGATTTCAGGGCCTGAGACACGTTTACAGAGACGAGTTCTTCACTCACTCCCCACTCGAATACCTGCTTGATTCGACGAATGCGGCCGTTGATTGTCTGTTGTGCCAGACCCTCTTTGACCAGCTGCTGCTGAAGTTGTTTCAGTTTTTTCGGTCCGAAATCAATGACGCGAACCCCGTGAAACAGATTGTTCATCGACCGGAGAGCATGTCGAAAATTCTTTGTCTCTCCGGTCGGAACACCATCGTTTCGGTATTCCCGATCCGCATGCTGCAGGAACAAAACCGCCAGACGTGAAACAGTCAGTTCGACATTCACCGTCGTTCGGCGTTCAGCGTGGGCAGCTTCCCAGTCGCTGATGATCTTCTCGAAAGCGGCTTTCGATTCCGGGGAATTGTATCTTCCCAGTGAAATCCGTTTGCCGTTGACTGTTGTGCGAGCCTGTCCGCTCGTGCTGTGGAATCCGTAAACCGGTTTTCGAGCCATGAAACCTACTCCCAAAAGCAAGGTTTTCAACATGTCTCTCACCACTTCGAAATGAATGAAGTGGTGAGTTCCTTGTTGTCATCCTCACTGCCCGAGGTGAGCAGGTTTCCGGAAAGCCCGGAAAGGACTGGAAATCTGTTATTCTGCGGCGTGCCGAACGTGTCGGTATCACACCCCTTGGGAAGCTGCCGTGCTACCACTACACCACAGCCGCAGAAAAACGAAATGCGAATTCCGGAGTGTATTCGCCAGTTTTCAGGAATGCAATTGAACCCGTTCAGGTGTGTTGATGTGCGCCCGCATTCGCCTGATGTAATGAGAAACCTGAATTGGCGGCCGACCGTTCACTGACAAGTAAGCAACGCTGCCAGGCGATGTTTCGTCACTTAATTCTGAATCAGTGAAGTGGTAAGATTCCGCGTTCAAGATTCATTCGGATTCACCAGACTGAAGCTCGGCGGTGATTCAGAATGGTAAAGCTGTTACCTGCAAACGTACGAAACTGATACCAGATCCGTTATGCCAGCATCTCGTCCAACGGCCTATCATGAAGCTGGACATGCCGTCATGGCATTGATTCACGATCGACCGGTTCAGCGGGTCAGTGTCAAGCCGGATGACATCCGGCTTGGGCACTGTGAAGTGAAGAAGGGTGTGCTGAGGCCGTCTGATGATCGGCTCGAAGCGGATATGCTCATCCTTCTTGCCGGACCTGCGGCTGAAGCCGTCGTGGCGGGAGCATACAACTGGACTGGTGCCTCCATGGACCTGCAGGGCGTTTATCGGCTGGCGATGATGAGAGGCGGTGCCGAGAAACAGGCTGAGCGGCTGGCTCGCCGGATGCTTTCCCGAGCCGAACATCTGCTGTCTCAGGAAGCTCACTGGCGTGCCGTGGAACTGATCGCCGATGAGCTGCTGACGAATGAAACGATCAGCGGCCGAGCTGCTCGGCACCTGTTTGAGCGCGCGATCCGGGAATTGGGGGATGACTGAGAACGTACATCGGCCGCAGGCTGTCACAACGGGACTTCTGCTTCTGAACTGTCGCTCTGAACTGCCATAAAACGGCTGACAGCAATTGCTCACTGGAACCTCTCACGGCTATGATCTCGGCTCGGGAGTGTGTCCGGTGACTTCGTTATGAGGTTATCCGGGATGGCGAAGCTCCTGCTGAGCCGCTGGAAACGTGGGTGCCCCCAGCTTCAACGGTTTGGCTGGACCAGATGCTGGCCGGAAGTTCGCCTTCGCGCGATTCGGGCAGACTCCCCGTGGTCGGTGTCGATCGCACCGAACCTGTCGTTTTTCGCTGGAACGATTTCCGGCGACTGATCCCGTCGTGTTTTGTCGGACTCCGGTCCTGATGTTGCCGGAATTGAGGAAACCATGAGTCTCCTTTCGATTGTTTTATTCTCTGCGGTGTGTCTGGTGATCGCCTATGTCACCTACGGACCGCTGCTGACTCGTCTTCTTCGACTGCGTCCTGACGTTTCAACGCCGGCCGTCGAACTGCGTGACGACGTCGACTACGCTCCAATTGATTCAAAGTTTCTGCTGAGTCAGCACTTTTCTGCGATTGCCGCAGCCGGGCCGATCGTGGGACCGATTCTGGCCGGGGCGATGTTTGGCTGGCTTCCGGCACTGATCTGGATTCTGGTGGGATCCATCTTCATTGGCGGCGTGCATGATATGACCGCTCTTGTGGCGTCGATTCGTCATAAGGCACGATCGATCGCGGAAGTTGTTCGCGAGCACATGACGCGTCGATCGTATCTGCTGTTTCTGGCCTTTGTCTGGCTGGCACTGGTCTACATCATTGTGGCATTCACCGATATCACGGCGTCTTCCTTCCTTGGCGTTCAGGAACTGGAGAATGGCGAAAAGATATCCGGTGGTGGAGTCGCGACGTCGTCGCTCATGTATCTCGCACTGCCCATCGTCATGGGACTGCTGCTCCGATATACAAGACTTTCTGTTGGCGTCGCGACGCTGATTTTTCTGCCGCTCGTGGGTGTTTCCATCTGGGCTGGTCAGCTGATCCCGTTCGACATTCAGCAGTTGTTCAGTCTGTCGAAGGAAGATGCTCAGAAAGCGTGGAACGCCGGCCTTCTTGTTTACTGCCTGATCGCCTCAGTGCTGCCGATGTGGCTGCTGCTTCAGCCTCGAGGGCATCTGGGAGGATATTTTCTGTACATCGCACTTGCTGCAGGCATGATCGGGATTGTACTCGGCGGTGGCACTGCTGAATATCCGGCGTTTCTCGGCTGGGTGGTCACTGGTGCTGACAAAGTCGATCAGCCTTTGTTTCCATTGCTGTTCATCACGATTGCCTGTGGAGCGTGCTCCGGGTTTCATTCGATCATTGCTTCAGGCACAACATCCAAACAGCTGAAGACTGAAACGGACGCCAAACTGATTGGGTACGGTGCGATGCTGCTCGAAGCGATGGTCGCTGTCGTGTCACTCTGCTGCGTGATGAGACTCTCGAAAGACTCACCGCTCATCGTGGGCGGCCCGAAACCGAACTTCCTTTACGCTCAGGGAATCGGAAGCTTCATGCAGGTGCTGGGTATTCCTGCCTCATTCGGAGTATCCTTCGGTCTGATGGCATTCACCACGTTTGTTTATGACACGCTGGATGTCTGCACACGACTGGGGCGATACATCCTGCAGGAACTTACCGGGATGCATCACACCGCCGGCCGATGGATCTCAACGGCTGTCACGGCAGGCACTCCGCTTCTCTTCCTCATGTGGCAGCCGACGGATGCCAAAGGCGTACCAGCCTGGCGAGTCTTCTGGAATCTTTTTGGAGCCAGTAACCAGTTGCTTGCGGCTCTGACTTTGCTGGCCGTGACCGTATGGCTCTGGAGAACGACTCGAGCACGCTGGGTGCTGCTCGTCACTGGCGTCCCCTGCGTGTGGATGTACAGCATGAGCATGTGGGCACTCGTGCGGATTTTCAGACCGCTTGCAGAAGCAGTCATCTCAGCAAAATTCAGTGAAGGAGTTCTTCGGAATCCGGTTCCCTGGGTCGCGATCATTCTGGCGACACTGGGAGTTCTGATGCTGATTGAAGCTCTTCGAGTGATCTTCCGCGGAGTTCAGCCGCCGGTGGCACCGGAACCGGGCCGAGTTCCAGCAGCGGTCTGAAGGGGTACACCTGAGTGTGACCAGCCCGTAAAAGTGTCCAACCTGAAACAATGCTCCGACACACCGTTCTCTGTTTCACGAATGACGGAACCTTCATGAATGATCCCAGTGAACGTGGATTGGCTTTACATACGCAGATTCTGCTAGGACTGCTTATTGGTGCCACTGCAGGTTTGATCTGCCGTGCCGCTGGATGGGTGGAGAGCGGTCTCTGTTCGGCGATTATTGAAGTCGGTGATACCGTCGGGCAGGTATTTCTGCGACTCGTGACGATGGTTGTTCTGCCGCTGATTTTTTCAGCGCTGGTTCTGGGCGTTGCGGAGATCCGGGATGCCGGACGGCTTGGCAGATTGGGTCTTCGAACGCTGGGGATGACCGTCCTTCTGAGCGGATGTGCCGTGCTTCTGGGGGTTCTGCTCACCAATGTGATCCGTCCGGGTACATGGATTTCAGCGGAGCAGCGACAGTTACTGGCCGAACAGTTTCAGGTTCAGGCGGCTTCTGCGGTCAAGCAGGCTCATGCTGCGAAGACGGTCAAGCAGATCATTCTGGACATCATTCCGAAGAACCCGCTGCAGGAGATGGTCGGGGCTCTTGACGGAAGTTCTCCCGGCGGTGGACTGATTGCCGTGATGTTCTTTTCGCTGATCTTCGGATGTGCTCTCATTCGCATGGGTGAGGGAGCGAGTCCGGTGGTGCGTGTTCTGGATGCTGTCCGCGAGGCCATGATGGTCATCGTCGGCTGGGCCATGCGGATTGCTCCTTATGCTGTAGCCGGCCTCATCTTCGGAGTAACAGCAAGACAGGGCTGGTCCATCCTCGTACCACTGCTCGGCTTTGTACTCACCGTGCTGGTTGGGCTTGGCATTCAGATGTTTGTCGTCTACCCGATCTGCCTGAGTCAGATTGGTCGATGCAGTCCCGTGAGCTTCTTTCGAAGCATTTCCGATGCGCTCGTCACGGCCTTCGGAACATCGTCGTCGAGTGCAACTCTGCCCACGGCACTGCGCGTGGCTCAGGAGAATCTGAAGCTTCAGGCGGATGAGTCAACATTTGTGCTCACGATCGGCGCTACCGGTAATCAGAACGGTACGGCACTTTACGAAGGCGTGGTTGTGCTGTTCCTCGCTCAGGTCTTTCAGGTGGACCTGACATGGGGGCAACAGATTCAGGTGGTTCTGATGTCCATTCTGGCTGGTGTGGGAACGGCCGGTGTTCCGGGTGGTTCACTGCCGATGATTGTTGTCGTTATGGAATCCGTCGGAATTCCGGGCGCCGGCATCGGCATTATCCTCGGGATTGACCGCCTGCTGGATATGTGTCGAACGACGCTGAATGTCGCCGGTGATCTGACCATTGCAGCCTGTGTTGCTGATGCGGAACCGGCTCCCGGACAAACTGAAGATGCAGGTTCGTCAGGTGGTCGTTCGGAGGACAGAGTGTGACCTCGTCTGGTTCTGTCGTGATTCGGTTGAACAGGATTGGGCTCCAATATCGCCCCGATTCTCCGGAGATCATGAGAGACGTTGTTCTTGCGATTCATCAGAACGAATTTGTCTCTGTCGTGGGTCCGTCGGGGTGTGGTAAATCATCGCTGCTGCGAATGTTTGCGGGGCTGCTTGATCCGACGACTGGAACAGTGGATCGTGCTGAGGACACGGATACTGGCGGCGGAGTGTCTCGCATCGGCTTTGTGTTTCAGCAGCCGACACTGCTTCCCTGGAGAACAGCCGCCGAGAATCTCACGCTGCCGCTTGAACTGGGGCGTCGGAGCGATGGTGCCGTATCGCGGGAGCGTATTTCGGAACTGCTGACGCTTGTTGGGCTTTCAGACTCGGACGCGGATAAGCGTCCTGCGGAGCTGTCCGGAGGAATGCAGATGCGACTCTCACTTGCACGTGCGCTGATCGTGAGACCGCGACTGCTGCTGCTGGATGAACCGCTGGCCGCCGTCGACGATCTGCTGAGAACACGCCTGCAGGAGGATGTCTCACGCATTCACTGTGAACAGAAGCTGACAACGATTCTTGTCACGCACAATCTGCATGAGGCAGTGTTTCTGAGTGATCGGGTCATTATTCTGAACGGAACGCCGGCACGAGTCACACAGGACCTGCAGATTCCCTTCCCGCAGCCTCGAACGGCAGCATTCAGGGAATCTCGTGAGTGTTTCGATATCGTCAATCGGCTGACTCGCGATCTGTTCGCGACAGCCGCGATCAGATCAGACGACGCTCCACGCTCGTGACTGGATCAGCGACGCAATCCGCTGCGACGCTTTTCCGTCGCCGTACGGGTTTGTCGCGATCTGGCGGCGAGCATATTCCACTTCGTCGGTCAGAAGACGCGAAACTCCGCTGACGATGCGTTCCGGTGAGGTTCCCACGAGTTCCACAGCACCGGCCGCGAGTGCTTCAGGCCGTTCCGTGGTTTCACGCATGACCAGAATCGGCTTCCGCAGCGACGGTGCTTCTTCCTGCACGCCACCGGAATCAGTCAGAATGACGCGTGATCGATCCATCAACCAGACGAATTCGGGATATGGCAGCGGTTCGATGAGGTGAATGTTGTGGAGGTTGGACAGAATCTCGTGCACGGGCTGGCGGACGTTGGGATTCAGATGAACCGGGTAAACAAATTCCGTTTCCGGAAACAGCGTTGCCAGTTGACGAATGCTTTCACAGACAAGTCGCATGCCGTCACCGAAGTTTTCTCGTCGATGACCGGTGATCAGAACGACGGGCCGATCACCAAGACCGGAGTAACGATCATTCCACTGTGCGGAGTTTTCGCGTTCTGCGGCGACGGTGAAAAGCAGAGCATCGATGACTGTGTTTCCGGTGACATGAATCGTGCGATCGTTCACATGTTCGCGGAGCAGATTCTGTCGTGATTCTCCGGTTGGGCAGCAGTGTACGTCCGCCGAGACACCAACCACGCGACGGTTGTATTCTTCGGGCCATGGAGCGTAGAGGTTACCGGTTCTCAGTCCCGCTTCGACGTGAATGAACGGAATTCGACGATAAAACGCTGCCATCGCCGACGCCATGACTGTGGTGGTGTCTCCCTGAGCCACCACGCAGTCGGGTTTGTAATGCTGCAGGACGCGATCGATACCTTCAAGGCATTTGAGCGTGAGTCCGCAGAGTGACTGATCCGCTGCCATGACCTGCAGGTCTTCATGCGCTTCGATGCCGAAATAGCCGTTGACCTGATCCAGCATCTGTCGGTGCTGTCCGGTCAGGCAGATGATCGGATCCAGTTCGCTGACCTGCTGACAGGCCAGAACGACTGGTGCCATCTTGATAGCTTCCGGGCGCGTTCCGAAGATCAGCAATGGTTTGATCATGATCGCATTCCTTTATCCAGAAGATATCAGACGATGGCCGCTGCGTGATCTTTCATCGGGCGAACATCAAAGTGACGGCTCATTTCCTTCAGCATGTCGGCGACCAGTTCCACCTTCGGTGCTGCCGGGCGATCCATCGCGGGGAAGAACATCAGATCACGGTCATCATCACAGCCCATGAAATCCAGCGGATGCAGCAGAAGCGACGGGCGAATGCCGGACATGCGGCACATCGTGAGTGCGGTTGTCCAGTAAGCTCTTGCAACCGTCGGCGAGAATCTTGCAAGGTAAAGGATGTAGCTGGCGTGAATGGGCACTTTGAACAGCGGCATGGTGGTCACCGGGATTTCCGTCAGTGACCCTTCGGGAAACTCCCAGCGGTAAGGACGAAGACTGCGAAAACCTTCACTGAGCTTTCCGAACAGCTGCTTGCGGTCTTCCTGCTGTTCCTTCGTGAGTCTCGCTGTCATGAAGTAATACATGCGAGCCAGAGGCCCGAGAAATGTCGGGAAGGTCGACGCGTCGTACTGATAGCCGCGACGGATCAGGATTCTCAGAAGCAGATCGCAGAAGCTGAATCCCGGGCCGCGAAAGCCGATCGGACGCTGCCCTGTGACCCGCTCCAGATGTTCTTCGGTGACTGAAAGTTCATGAATCAGCTGCTGTTCGGAATAGAGATGCAGCCACGGTTCATGATTGAACGAATGGTTCCCGATTTCGTGACCAGCTGCGGAGATGGATGCGAGCGATTCAAAGTTCTCTTCGCGGGAAGCATCCTGTCCCACGATAAAGACGGTCATCTTCAGATTCAGGTCTTCAAGGACCTTCAGAAACCGCGGTACGACCAGAGGCAGGTAAGTCGGATACTGATCCCAGCCGGCGTCGCCATGGGTCTTCATGTAAGACCATTTGTTGTCAAGATCCAGCGACAGACTGGCGATCGGACGATTGTCCGGCCGAGCACCCTGAGGCTGCTGCTGGTGAGTTCGACGTGCTCCATTGGAGAGATCAGGTTGCGTCGGGTTGATGATGAGAGTCATGGGATGATTCCGGAATGCTGACCTGAATGTCGGGAATGAAGGTCGCGAGGCAGTTTGTGGGTACGGGGGCCGATGTTTCCGAACAAAGATCGATTTCATCGGACGGCTTGCGCCGTGCCGCTAAGACGTTGATTGACGTTTTTCAGGCCGGAACCAGCTGTTCGCGTGATTCCGGTCGTGAGTTTGGCTGTTGGGAAGTGATTCGAGGTGAATCAGCCAGACTCGTCACAAAATCTTCCGCCAGTCGAATCGATTCGTTGACGTTCAGAGTTCCGTTGACGATGTGGCTGGAGTTCACAGCGAAGAGATTCGGGACCGAGGTTCGAATCGGAGGAAGATGCTTTGAGTAATTCAGCGTCGGAAGTGCGAACACATGGCGGACACGAGAGACTCGGAACGCTTCCACGTCGGCCAGAGAAAGATCCGGATGCATTCGCTGAAGGCCGGCGAGAAACTCGTGTTCAATCTCAGCGTCAGTGCGCTCGAAGATCTCGTCATCCGGAGTGACATATTTCGGCAGATAAACCAGTGCGTGGCCGCCGAGATGCTCGCGTTTGACCAGCGAAGTCATTTCGATGACTGCTGTGAACGGATAACCGCTGTCTGTGATGTTGGTTACATAGTACGGCGAGAGAGATTTCTTCAGCAGCACGGACGCACAGACGATTCCATGATACCGAACGTTCTCGAAGCACTGTCTTTCGGAATCCGGAAGATCACTGCAGAGTCGTCCGGTGACAGGTGATGGCAGTGTTGAGACGACGCGATCAAACTGCGGAATCTCATCAGCGAGGTGAACGGCGATGCGTCCATCATTCAGGGACTGTACGGCTCGAACTGCCGCGTTGCACCGAATGGTAACGCCCTGTTTCTGAAGTTCGCGAGTGAACTCTGTCATGATACGATCGTATCCGCCGCGAACGTAACCAAACATTTCCTTTTTGAGTCCGGTGCGACGCGCAGCGTACATACGAGCAATGGTTGCCCAGATGAATGCTGCCGATGTATCACGCCAGCAGTCGCCCAGTTTTGCTCGAAGCAGCGGCAGCCACATTTTCTCGAATGTCTGCTTTCCGGAAAGTTTTCGCAGCCAGTCGGCCACCGGGATCTGCTCCAGTGCCTGCCAGTTCTTGACTCGAGATGCATAGAAAATCGTCGCACCGAGTCGAAACTTGTCGATCAGTGACAATGGTGGAAATCTCAGGAATTCCAGTGAGTTCGACATGGAATGCAGACGGCCGTCAGTAAAGAAGCCGGTCTTTGTTTCGACCCATTCCATCTGATCTTCGAGACTCAGTTCTTTCAGAAGCCCGCGAGCGTAGCTGTCTGAAAGCAATGTGACGTGGTAATGACGGTCCCAGGTGATGTCACCCAGAGCCCAGGCGTCGGCAAGTCCGCCGAGATGCTGGCGCCCTTCCATGAGAGTGACGCGGTGCCCCTGTTGTGCCAGTCGCAGTGCGACAGTCATTCCAAGAATACCACCACCCAGAACAGCCCAGTGTTCCTTCGTGCGTGCAACTTCAGAAGTTACGGTCTGAGCCGCATTGACAGGATTCGACTTCTGGTCAGCATTCATAGTTATCATTGTTTCTGAGAGTTCTGCTTATCGGATTCAGATTCCGAGCCACACGGCGACTGACACCAGACTACGATCAACATAAATCAGCTGTCAGGAATGATCAGCAGCTCGTCGTGGTAGCAGCTCGTAATGCCGGCGATGAAGGGGCTTCTTCAACCTTTCGGCCTGTAATCGTGTAAGAAAGACCGCAGTGACAGGTCACGTCCATTGACGGTGTTTCCTCGTCGTGTACTTCCTGATCTTCGAAACGGAAGACAGGTTCTCCACAACGACAGACTGCACCGACGACTCGAGCCGGAGTCCCAATGGCCAGGCAGAAGTCCGGGACAGACCGGGTGACGACAGAGCCCATACCGATCATGGCCCAGCGGCCGATTTCCAGATTGCAGCCGATCAGACAACCGGCACCGATCGTGGCTCCCTCGCGGACGAACGTTTCCAGAGTGTGTTCATCGGGAGCTGATGATCGCAGTTCCTTCAGATCCGGAGTTGTAGCCCGCGGAAAGCGATCATTCGTGAAGATCGTTCCGGCGCTGACCATAACTCCATCTTCGATCGTCACACCATTACAGATGTAGACATTCGAGTTGATTTTGACTCGGTTACCGATCCGGACTTCATAGGCAATCGTGGACTTTCCGCCGACGATGCATTCTTCACCCAGAGTCGCATCGCGACGGATATGGACGTTGTCCCAGACGGATGTTCCGTCTCCCAGCTGAACGTTCTGTTCCACAATTGCTGTGGGATGAATTCGCACGGCCATTGCTCGCACCCCGGAAAAGAAATACGGATGGTGTCAGAAAATGGCAGGATCACCGGAGGTCGATGATCCTGCATCGGAAGTTTCAGATGACCAGGACGCAATGGATCAGTGGTGAACCGTTGACGGTGCGACCGGCATTCCTTCATTCCTGCGAGCAGGATGAGTCACCGTTACCGGCACATGATGCCACTTTTCGCTCTTCAGAGCCGCATACGCTGTTTCAACAACTCGTACGGAAGCCAGTGCGTCTGACGGAGTGATGATCAGGGCTTCTGTGCCGCAGATCGCGCCCGCGAAGTTCCTGAGCTGGTTGGCGAAGCTCTCAACCTTGTCGTAACCCTGACCGAAGACGGTCCAGTCGGTGGTGTCCGCAGTTTTGAATTTCGACTCCTTCCAGCCGATGAACAGTGAACCTTTCGATCCGTAGATGCTGATATAGTGCGGCTGGACCTTGTTCATGCTCCATGACAAGTCGATGGCACCCATGGCCCCGGCAGCCGTGCGGACGAACAGATGAACGGTATCTTCGACGGCCAGATTCTGAACCCGACGGCCTTCGACAACCTGAAGTTCCGCGATGGCTCCGAGAAGATATCGCAGGATGTCGACGGAATGCGTTCCATTGTCGATCAGAACGCCGCCACCGCTGATTTCAGGCTGTGAGTTCCACCGGCGAGACATATCGACAAAGCCGGCGAATGTGTTTTCGTAAAGAACGATGTCGCCGAGGACTCCGGTTTCGATGATTTCACGAGCCTTCTGAACATCCGGGGTAAAGCGAAACTTCGAACCCATTGTGAAGACGACATGGCAGCGTTCTGCCGCTTCAGCCATTCGAATTGCTTCTGAAGAATTCACCGCTAGTGGTTTCTCACAGAGAACATGAACACCCCGTTCCATCAGTCGAATGCAGACGTCCGGATGAGTGGATGGAGGTGTGCAGACGATGGCTGCATCCGGATTCAGTTCATCAATCATCTGGTCGACATTGTCGAATGCTTTTGCATTCACCATCGCAGCAACTTCTTCCGCAGCCGCGAGACGAATGTCTGCAACACCGACAAGCTGCCAGGGAAGTCCCTGAACGAAGGCCTGAGCGTAGGCTTTGGAAATGCCGCCGGCACCGACAATCACGAACTTCGGCTGAATCTGTGAAATCATCTGTGAAGACTCCTGATCGACAAAAGACGCGATCTATCGGGATATTGACTCGTTTCCGGACCGACGATCCTGCACGTGTGAGACACGTCTGTCCGGTGTTAGTGATTCATGACAACAAAGACTTCGGGGATTCTGTCATTCCCGCGAAGGCGGGAATCCAGATTGCGGCAATGGATCCAGGGTTCTGGAATGCGATCTGGAAGAAAGGGCTCCGTTCCGAAGTGGCCACGGAGCCCCCAAAGGCACAGAAGATCAGTGAGCTGCCACTGGCGTCGCGGTTCGTGTCGTCAGTGATGCAACTGCGTTCCGAATATTCGAAGACAGGTAACCGATGTGCTCGTCGGTGTACTTTTCGTTCCATGGAAGCACGAGAACGTGTTCAAGAGCGTTCCAGGTTCCTTCGAAACGATCGCGGCTGTAATCCAGTGCTTCGGCGCGAGCCAGCGTGAACGGCCAGCGACTGGTTCCGAAGGTGCACTGATCCTTGATCACCTGACAGCAGAACGCCGGCTTCTGGATGTAGCGTGGAGCACAGAGAATTCCGAAGTCCTTCAGAGCTGCTCCCAGAGCCACAGTTCCGCCCGGAATCACCGTTTCATCGACTCGCAGGCAGTATTTCCAGTATGTGTGAACACAGTTGGGTGTTGCCGCAGGAGTCGTAATTCCCGGAACGTTCTGCAGTTCCGCAGTCAGAGCATTCGCCAGGCGAGTTCGAGAAGCGACAACGCTTTCAAGTTTCTTCAGCTGAGCTCCCGCAACAGCTCCCTGCAGTTCACTCATACGATAGTTCAGAGCAATGAAGTAATGGTCCGGTTTTGCGTCGCCGTAACCCCAGGCCTTGTTGATGTACAGATATATGCGGCGTGCGAGTGCATCGTCATTCGTGACAACGATACCGCCTTCACCGGTCGTGATGTGCTTGCCCTGCTGCAGACTGAAGCAGCCGATGGCGCCGATCGTGCCGACGTATCGGTCACCACAGGTGGACAGAAACGACTGCGCACAGTCTTCAATAACAGGAATATTGTGACGAGAAGCGAGTTCCATGATCGCTTCCATCTCGCACGGATTGCCAAACAGGTGAGTCACCATGATGGCTCGTGTTCGGCTGCTGATGCACTTCTCGATTGTTCTGGCAGTGACGTTGTAGGATGTCGGATCAACATCCGCAAAGACTGGAATCGCACCCTGATACAGAATCGGAGTCAGCGCTCCCATATCGGTGATTGAAGTCGTGATGATCTCGTCGCCCGGTTCAGGATTCAGAGCCGCAATCGCACAATGAATCGCTGCGGTTCCGCTGGAGCAGGCCCAGGCGTGCTTGGCGCCGAGCAACTTCGCGAATTCCAGTTCCAGATTTCGAACAAAGTTGCCCTTGGTGCTGGTCAGAGTTCCTGTGTTCAGGCATTCTCGCAGTGCTTCCAGCTCCTCAGGACCAAATGTACGACCGGTAGCGTCCTGATCGGAAGGCAATGACATTTTCTTCGACATAGGAGACAACTCACTTTCTGCTGGTACAGAGGCTGCAGGAACAGCAAACTGGAAACAATGGACTGGAAGCAGGTCTGAGGGATCTTCACTGAAGCCGGGGAATCACAAATCAGCGTTCCCGGGCATCATCTTTTGGAGAATCAGTCGAGCCAGAAGTCGGAGATGGCTTCGAATGGTTCGCAGTGTTTTCATTTTTGACGCACCGAACAGTCGCACTTCAAGCACTGCCGGATGCTCTGCAATTTCACGTTTATGCAGACAAAGCTGAGCCGCAAGTTCTGCAGTTCCAAGGAACCCGGATTCGTTCAGAGGAAGGTCCAGAATCTGTGACCGACGATAGACGCGGAAACAGCTTGTCCAGGTGGACAGTTTCTGCCCGAACACAGCGCGGTAGATCGTTGAAAGCCCGTGCGAGAGACAGAGCCTCCAGCCGGGAACGTTCTTCACTCGGCCATTCGGGTGATACGGTGATGCGGTGACCATGGCGACGCCGGGCTTCATCAGCGGAAGCATCTTCAGCAGTTCGTGAGGGTCGTACGAACAGTCGCAGTCAATGGAACAGACGATATCTGTTGTGGCCGCTTCGAGTCCGGTAAGAATCGCTGCGGAAACACCTTTGTTGACTTCATGGCAGACGATACGGACGTCTGATTCGTCGGCAAAGAGTGCTCGAAGAGTCTCACGAGTGTTGTCACGACTGCAGTCATCCACGAAAAGAACATGCAGGTGATAGTCTGATGCCAGGGCACCGCGGAGATGTTCCAGCGTGCGAGCCAGATACGGGAGCGAGCCTTCTTCGTTGTAACACGGAATGACGAGTGTGACCGGAGTCCGACGGTCAGCTCGACGAAGTGATGTGCTTCCGTCCTGAGCGATTTCATCGGTTGGCTGAACGGACGCAGAAGATACCGTTGCTGACTTTGCAGTGTTCACGGTCGCTGACGGAATCCGAATCGTCACGGGTTCCGGCGGATATTCCGATCGAATCGATTTCGGTTGCTGGGCTGGACGCAGACGGAGGCTGTAACAATGAGGTGACGTCAGATCCTGCAGCGGGCTCTGAGGAATCCTCGCGTGATCTCTGACCGAAGTGAATTTCCAGGTCTTGAGGTATTCCGGGAGCAGTGTTCGGTAGATTCCCAGATTTCGATAATGGCGGATCTGTGAAAGCCGGCTGACAGCGCTGACTCGCGGCTGTTCGGCATCCAGTTCCCAGATCTGAAAGTACATGACGAAAGGCGACGTCTCATTCTCCGTCCACCGCTGCACAGCACGCTTCATGATTGCGTTTGGAAACTGGCGCAAGTAGTTGCCACCGGAAATCGGCAGCCACGCTCCCGCGACCGGCAGCGTTGACAGAGGAACTTCCAGAAGCGACCCGCTGCGAGTCTGCTGATGATGAACGGTTCTGCTGGAACTGTCACTTCGGAAATCGCGATGACGCGGCATCAGACTGGAGTCATAGCGATAGCCGGCATCGAAAACTTCTTCCAGGAATCCGAGATCTTTCTTTCGGAGCCAGCCGTCAGAAAGCCGGAAACCAGCCACTTCATGGCCGGTCACGTATTCAAGCACCGCTCGCGATCGTGAAAGATCATCGGCTCTTTCTGCACGGTCAAGCGAAAGCAGAGGCTGGTGAAGATATCCGCGACTGGCGACTTCGTGTCCCTGATCACTGATCATCCGGATCAGATTCGGGAGTTTTTCAGCGATCCAGCCCAGCACAAAGAACGTTGCTTTGGTGTCATGCTCAGCCAGAACGGAAAGCGTGTATTCAAGATTCTTCTGAAGCCGCGAGTCGAATCGATACCAGTTGTCGGAATCGACGAATCGATGGAAAACGCCGGCCTGAAAGTAGTCTTCGACGTTGATGGTCAGAATATGCGGACGGGCGCAACCCGTCTCTGACAGGCTGTTACCCGACAGTGATTTCGATGTTCCGGTTGGCAACTCAGTCAACATGAGGCCGCATCAACTGTTGAGACAAATGAAGATCTTCCTCCACCGCTGGAGTGTGAATCCATCAACTCTAGTTCCGGGAACTCAACGGTGTCGGTGATTTCCGTAAACTGGAAAGACCCTGACGGCCTCAAATGAAGATTCTGCGTCTGACTCTGCAGCTCACACCGAATGTTCGGGATATCCGGATTGCAGTTGTTGCAGGATTGATTCCGGCGCTGGCATGCATCGCTGGTCCCACCCTGAAATAGATCACAGCATCTCCGGGCTGATCATTTTGAATAGCAATAGGGACTCAGCAGCAGTATCGCCCCGCCGAAATGTTTCTCCTTCGTGAACTTCGTGGTCCCGTGTGGGATCTTCTTCTAACCACGAAGATCACGAAGGATGCGTGTGATCTGTTAACGAATCTCCAAAAAGGGGGAGGCTTATGCCGCGCGGGCTGAGGCTGATCATCATGGATGGCAGTCGCGGCTCAGCAGCATCGCCCCACCGAGATGCTTCCTCTTCGTGACCTTCGTGGTCCCCTGTGGGATCTTTTTCTCACCACGAAGATCACGAAGGGCACGAAGTATGTGTGTGATCTGTTGACGGATCTCCAAAAAGGCGGAGGCTTCTGCTGCACGTTCTGCTGATCATGGTGGATGGCAATCACGGCTCAGCAGCAGCAGCGCCGCACTGAGATGTCTCCTCTTCGTGAACTTCGTGTTCTTCGTGGTGCAACCTGCTTCTTACCACGAAGGTCACGAAGGATGCGTGTGATCCGTTGACGGATTACCGGGAGAAGAAGACGACGCTGTAAAGCGAAATACCCTCTATAAAAAAAGCTGGCGAGTCGGAACAATGTCCGACTCGCCAGCCTTTAAAGAATGCTGCGATGCTCAATAACTCTGAATGATCAGATCAGAGCACCCTCAGGCAGAAACAGTTCGTTATGCTTGCTGTCGGTCTTGTCAGTCGGTGTTCCTTCCACCCAGTCAACAGGCGGTTGTTTGCCTTCCTGATAGAGCGATTCCAGTGGTTCCCAGACGACATCAACTTTGTCAGTAAACAGATCACCGATGAGCAGGTCTGTCACCTTGCCCTTCAGATGAGGGTAGTTTCTCACGAAGTTTCCGAAGTTGAAGCCGTCGTAATATTCGCACACCAGCCGTCTCATGCGGTCGATGCCCTCATTGAGCGCCGGTCCCCACTTGCCGAGCTGTTCCTCGGAGAAGTTTCCGGTTTCGAAACCTTCTGTGATCGCGTCGGCAGCAAGTTCGCCGCTCTTCAGGGCGAGCAGAACGCCGGAAGAATACAGCGGATCGAGAAAGCCGAATGCGTCACCGATCGCGACCCAGCCGTTTCCGGCACACTGAGTCGAACGGTATGAGTAGTCTTTGGTCGCGAAAAAGCCGGTGACTCGCTTCGCATCCTTCGTGCGTTCGACAACAGCCGGGCACTGAGCGACTTCTTCCTGGTAGGTCTGCTCGTGGCCATTCCTTCCCTTGAACAGGTAATCGAACGGACCGACAACGCCAATGCTGACTCGATTGTCATGCAGCGGAATGTACCAGAACCATCCCTGCTTGTTCGGAGTCTGAATCACGACGGTTGCGCCTTCGTCGCGTCCCGTATCGCGATATGCATTTTCCCAGTAGGTCCAGATGGCGCCTTTGTTGAGCACCGGATCCCAGACTCGCGTCTTCAGCCGATTTGACAGCATGCCGCTCTGACCGCTTGCATCGACGACCACCTTTGCCCGAATCTCGCGCTGAGTGCCACCTTTTTCCTGAATTCTGACGCCGACGGCCTTCGAATCCTCGAAGATCACGTCCAGCACACGAACCTCTTCGTGAGCCTGAACGCCATGTTCGCGAGCGTTCTCAAGCATCATCTGGTCAAACTCACTCCGAACGACCTGCCACGTCTGAGAACATTCATGAGGCTTGTTGTCGGCGAAATAGAACGGAGCTGAAAGTTTGCCGGATGCACTCACGAACTGAACGCTGTGCTTGTGCACAAACTTGCTGGCTTTCATCTTTGGCAGCATGTTGAGTCGTTCGAGAACCCAGTAGGTTTCAGGAATCAGCGATTCACCAATATGAAACCGAGGGAATTTCTCGCGTTCGA
Source organism: Planctomyces sp. (assembly GCA_046345315.1). GTDB lineage: Bacteria > Planctomycetota > Planctomycetia > Planctomycetales > Planctomycetaceae > F1-80-MAGs062. Next base: position 32,636 of record JBKDKA010000218.1, on the reverse strand, counting down.
ACAGCTGAACTCGATGTCCCTTCTGAGCCACCAGAGTCGCCGCCGTGGCCCCCGCAGGACCGCCACCAATCACGACCACGTCAGTTTCCGTCACAGATCCCGAAGATAAGTTCACCATGGAAACACCTCGCGTCACGAAGAAGAAACAATTCTGTCGACTGCCGGACCGCAGAAACCATCAGTGCATCACAAACAATCTGCAAAGTCCCACATTCCGACAGTGCCAGCTCAGAGACCGAATATCGGTCGTTTTGATATTAGTTGTTCAAACAACAATTGTCCAGACGATTGAATTTGGATTTTTCGGTTTGAAATTAATGGATTTGGGATCTCCGTCATTCCCGCCTGCGTGGGAATGACAGGCAGCCCTGTTTCCAGCAGTGACAAAGCACCCGGCTGAATCTCAAAACTTCTCGCAGACTCGGAACTTGCCCAACTAACCCGCACGGTCCGGAAATTTTGCCAAATCAGCACAATCAAACCCTGTATCGGATGTCGATATTGACAAAGGGATCGAGTGTCGCAATGCGCACGTTCGAGCTCAGTGGGTTCTTTCAGGTCTTCTGCAAAAATGTTCACGCTCCTGAGGCTGTCATGATTTCGGGACTCTACGGTGCAGCAACGGCCATGGATGTCGCAGCTCAGCGCCATGAAGTGGCTGCGCGAAATCTGGCACACGTGCAGATGGCAGGCTATCGTCGCCAGATGATTCCGCAGAGCCCATTTGACATGATGCTTCGAGAAGCCGGCGCCGATCATTCTCAGGATGAGGTTCTGCTTTCAGAGCAGCTCGGAACGGCATCCCGAGGAATTCATACTGATTTTACTCAGGGATCAATGCGTCAGACGGGACGTTCCCTCGACCTTGCCATCTCCGGCGACGGATTTTTTCATGTCAACGGTCCGGAGGGTCCACTCTACACTCGAAATGGCTCGTTCTATGTGAATCCTCAGGGACAACTGGTCACGGTTGATCAGTTGCCGGTCATGGGAACTGGCGGGCCGATCACGATTCCGCCGGGAGCCACCACTGAATCACTGCGTCTGTCTTCCGACGGTCGCCTGTTTTCGAACGGTGTGGACATCGGTCAGCTGGAGCTGATTCGGTTCAATAACGTTCAGCAGCTGCAGCCGGCCGGAGCAACACTCTTTTCTGCCACGGAAGAGGCTGGAGCGTCACCCTCGGACTCAGAGGTGCTTCAGGGGTATCTTGAACAGGCCAACGTCACATCAATCGACGAGCTTGTGAATCTTGTTGCCATTTCGAGGGAGTATGAAGCGGCTCAGAAAGCACTGAATACCCTCGCAGAATCCATCCAGAAACGCATCGGACTCCGTTAGTGCATTGTGATGTCTGAATTCTGATTTACGCAGTCATTCCCGTGCAGGCGGGAATGCAGTTGTCGCAAAGCACTCGTTGAAAGTGATCAGGGAACGACATACATGCTGAAAGCTCTCTATACCAGCGCCACCGGAATGAAGGCGCAGGAAATGCTGATCGACAACACCGCCAACAACCTGGCGAACGTGAACACCACCGGCTTTCGACGAAGTCATCTGGACTTTGCGGATCTCGTCTACACCACCTACCGGCAGCCGGGTACTGCGATCGCCAACGGACAGGTGTCACCCACCGGATTACAGATCGGGAGCGGTGTGCGTGTCGCTGCGACAAACAAACACTTTACTCAGGGAAGCGTGGAACAAACCGGGAATCCGCTCGACGTCGCTATCGAAGGCGATGGGTTCTTTCAGGTGTCACTGCCGAACGGAGAATTCCGTTATTCACGCGCCGGCAATCTGAGAATCGACAGCAACGGGCAGCTTGTGAATGCGGACGGGTTCCTGCTGAATCCACCTGTGACGGTGACTCAGGGAATTGATATTTCAAAGATCACGATCGGAACAAACGGGATCGTTCAGGGAATTCGATCCGGTAGCAGCCAGTTGCCGGAAGATCTTGGGCAGATTCAGCTGTTCTCATTCCTGAATCCGGCCGGACTCTCCAGCGAGGGAAGCAATCTGTTCGCAGAAACTGCGGCCTCGGGCGTTGCTGTGCCCGGTACGGCAGGCGATCCTGGTTTCGGCGTTCTCCGCCAGAGTTTCCTCGAAGGTTCCAACGTGGAAGTCGTGACGGAGCTGATCTCTCTGATCAGTGCTCAGCGAGCTTATGAGATCAATTCGCGAGCCATTCGTGCCGGCGATGAGATGCTTTCAACGTCAGCACAGATCGTGAGATAGTCCTGAGAGTCTGGTAAACCCTTGAAACTGAAATCATGAAACCGTCTCGTCACAATCTGACTTTCGTACTGCTTCACGTTGCGGCTTTCGCTGCGATCGCGAATCTGTTCGACGTCAGCGCATTCGCAGCTCCGCGACTCAACGAAGAGATCGTTGTTCAGATGCGGACCGACGTGACCGTGACAACAGACGAGATTCGCCTGAAAGACGTCGCGAAGATCAGCTTTCGTGACAAACGAAAGGCTGAAGAAGCCGGGGAAATGATTCTGTCGGCTTTTGATGACAAGACTCAGCCGATGAGCATCACGGCCAGTTCGGTTCGGATACGGCTCGTGCTTCAGGGATGGTCCAATCAGCAGATTCGAATGATTGGTCCGGAGTCGACAGAGGTGACCTTCCACGATCCGGTAACGCTCACGGATGTCGACGTCGAATCCGCGGCACTGAACACGATGCAGCAGGTGATGGAAGTGCCGGCTGAAGATCTTCAGATTCGGCTGGTGAACAGTTTCGTGGAAGAACTCCCGACATACATCCGGACGAAGAGCGGTATTCGTGCAGAGGTGCTTCCTCCATTGACAGAGGGCCCCGGGCAGATGTCGCTGAGTGTGCGCGTCTGGAGCGGCGATGAACTCCTGCTGACAAGAGTGGCACGTTTCGACATTCTGAAACGATTTCACGTGGCCGTTGCGCGGCGACTTCTGCGTCGAGGCGAACAGATCGACCAGGATGACGTTCAGTTTGAACGACGCTTTCTTGCGACTCGAGTTGACGAGCCCAATGAGGACGAAGTCATCGGCCGAATGCCGCGAACGGATATCAAGGCGGGACAGATCGTGTCGATCAGCGATATCGGCGGCGTTGTTGCGAGTGTCAAACCGATCCTGGTAGCCAGACGGTCCAATGTTCGAGTCATTGCGAAGAGTGGTCGAGTTCAGGTCACGTTGCAGGCTGCGGAAGCGATGCAGTCCGGCCGTGAAGGGGATTTGATTCAGGTGAGAAATCCGGAATCAAAGAAGCTGATTGTTGGTCGTGTGACAGCGAACGGTGATGTGGAAATTGTGCTCAGATAACATCTGAGGGGGGCACAGACACCGGCTGGGATGCGGGGGGCATTCCAGCCGGTGTCTGCTCGAGCTGCATTCGGAGAAACTCCGTTGCCATGCAGCTTCGAAAATGATGATCAGGGAGAGGTCATAATGAAGCGATTACCGTGGCGAAAAGCTGCGCTGCTGATGATGGCAGCGGTGGCGGGCGGTGCCTCGATTGTGAATGGCGAATCGATCTGGCAGAAGCGAAATCCACAACGAGCCTATCTCTGTCAGGATTCAAGAGCTCGCCATGTCGGTGACCTGATCACTGTGGTCATCAGTGAATCCACACGAGCTTCCGCCAAGGAAGACAATGGACTCAGCAAGTCCGGCAGTAACTCCGGGACATTCGACTTCGAGTCGTCGTCGGAGGGAGGATTCGGCGAACAGGGTGCGAAGGCGGAACTGGACATCAGCAGCGGAACAAAACGTGGATTCACAGGCAACGCGACCTACAGCGATACACGTCAGTTCAGTGACCAGATCACCGTTCAGGTTCAGGATGTGCTTCCGAACGGAAATCTGGTGATCGCCGGAAAACGACAGCTCATGATCGCTGGCGAAGAACGAACACTCTCGGTGTCGGGTGTCGTTCGTCCGATTGATATCGGCCCTGACAACCGAATCAGCTCAAGATATCTCGCTGACCCGATGATCAAATATGACGGTGACGGTGCTTCGAAGAAGTTCACTCGACAGGGCTGGTTGAGCCGTGCCACCAATAAAGTGTGGCCATTCTGATCCGTGAGGCACTGTGACTGTTATTTGCAGCGCAGCTTCTTCGGACTGATACTGAATCTTGTCTTCTGAAACTTCCGGTGTCGTCATGAGCAAACCTCTTCGAGCAGATGGCAATCGACTGAGATCAGCGATCACCTTTGTTCTTGCGTTGATGGTATTTCTGTCGTCACCATCCAGCGGTACGGCGGCTCCACCGGTTCGCATCAAAGACGTCACGCAGCTTGCCGGTGAGCACCCGAATACGCTGACCGGTCTTGGGCTTGTCACCGGTCTCTCATCCACCGGCGGAAGCGGCCAGATTACAAAACAGCTGGCGATGACTGTGCTGCAGCAGCTGGGGCAGCGAGCTGATCCGTCACTGCGTGAGAATATTCAGCGGTCACTTGAGAAGACGAACAACATCTCCGCGGTGATTGTTCGAGCGACGCTGCCGGCACATGCAAAAAAGGGGCAGAGGCTGGACGTTGTCGTCTCCACCTTCGACGATGCGAAGAGTCTTCAGGGTGGAGAACTGCTGGAGACATTCCTCACGGGTGCGGATGGCGAAACGTATGTACTCGCCTCCGGACCGATCTCGATCAACGGCGGTAACTTCGGTGGTCAGGCGGCCTCCGTCGTGAAGAATCACGCCACCACAGGGCGAGTTGCTGGTGGAGGAATCGTGGAAGTCGAGGTGCCGACACGCATTCTCGAAGGCAATCGCTTTCTTCTTCTGCTGAATCATCCTCAGTTTGAAACTGCCTGCCGGATCGCGAAGGCCATCAATCTCAAGTATCCCGACACAGCCGTGGTGCTTGATCCGGCTTCGGTTCAGATCTGCGTTCCGGACTATGTCACGGGGGATCCGTTTCCGTTTATCGCGGAATGTCAGGAACTCACGATCATTCCTGACACGATGGCCAGGGTCATCATCAACGAGCGCACGGGAACAATTGTAATCACAGAGAACGTGCGGATGTCCAGCATCGCGATCACACATGGAAATCTGATTGTCAGTACGGCGGAAAGTCCACAGGTCTCACAGCCGGCGCCTCTCAGCCAGGGAGAGACGACCACCGTGCCGTCAACTCAGGTTGAAGTGACGGAACAGCAGGCGATGGTGTCGGTGTTTGATCAGAGCGCCACGGTCCGTGATCTGGCAGAATCGCTGAATGCACTGGGAGTCACGCCGCGAGACCTGAGTGTGATTTTTCAGATGCTGAAAGAATCCGGTGCTCTGCACGCGGAAGTTGAGTTGAAATAGAGGTGCTTCCAAAACCGTGACTGGCTCCCGCCTGGAAAAGAAGTGTTCTCGTGAATCTGCAGTTGGAAGGGTGCCTGTCCCGGTTTTGAAAAACGTTCTGGATTGCTGGTGAGCAGCGAAGGTTTAATTGCTGGTTTCTGAGGAGTCTGCGATGGCTGTCAGTTCAACTGCCGGTGTGACAGGAAGTCTGCCTGGAATCGTCCCCGGTAATCTTCCGGGAAGCGGAAGCGGACTGCTCATCGCGAACTCCGCTCCTGCGAAAAGCAGTCGAGGCGCAGAATCTGCCGGAGGACCGACTGCGGAAGATGTCGGAAAACAGTTCGAAAGTCTGCTTGTATCGATGATGCTGAAGCAGATGAGGCAGACAAGCCTGGGAGAGGGAATGTTTCCAGGAGACAAGAGTGATACCTTCGGTGGGATGTTCGATATGTACATGGGCGACCATATCGCTCAGAGCAGCGACCTCGGAATCACGCAGCTGATTGAATCCGGCAGTAACAGTGTGCTGTCGTTCAATGACGCGTCAGCTGAGGCATCTCGGCTGCGGTCTGCGGCGGACGCGGCTTACGGAAAAGGAATTCAGGCATTATGAAAGATGAGCGTCGCCTGCTGCAGCCGGAACACGTTCAGGCCCTGCTGGCTCACATTGATGTCGAGGAAGTCGCTCTGAGAAAAGTCCGAACGCTGCTTGAACAGCTTCCCGCGGATGCAGAGGATCTCGAAAGGCATCGCGAATTTCGAGCGAAACTGGAAGCAGCGATGGCGGATGCAGCGCAGCTCGCCGAGCAGCGAACGATCATTCTCGGACACACCGGTCGACTTTCCGGACTGAAGCCGGAGCAACTCACGCTTTCCGCGCTCATCGGTCGAGCATCATCGAAGGCTCTTCCTTCACTGGTCTCGGCGCAACGGCGACTGAGACGCATTGTTCGGCAGATTCAGAGTCTCAGCAGTGTCGTCGGCTGGGTGCTGAACGAATCTCGGACCGTACAGCTGACAGTGATCCAGGCTTTGACCGGCGAAGTGAACTCCGACCGTTATACGGCCTCCGGACGAAAATCACTCGATCCGACATCAGTCCGATTCGAAACACGTTCCTGAGGAATGACAGATGAAATCTCTGGATATCGGTCTGTCAGCTCTCAGGACACATCAGCAGGTTCTGGCGACACTCGGAAACAACATCGCCAACGCCTCCACACCTGGATATCATCGTCAGCGAGTTGATCAGGCCAATCGAGCACCGAGTGTAACCGACCGTCACCACATTGGTTCCGGTGTTGAGGTTGCTCGAATCACCCGGATGCGCAATCAGGCCGTCGAAACCGGCTTGCTTCGAAACACGTCCCAGCTGGGATACAGTCAGCAGACGCTGCAGATCAATCGGCAGGTCGAAACGCTGCTTTCCCCGAGCGAATCATCGATTCATACAAGCCTGTCAGACTTTTTCAACGGGTTGGAGAAGGTTTCCAACACGCCTCAGGACCTGACGGTTCGTCGAGAGTTTCTCTCCTCCGCAGCGGCGCTGGCAAACAGCTTCAACGATCTCGATAAGTCCCTGTCGAATCTGAAGGAAGATGTAAATCAGGAACTGGCGTCTGCTGTCGAGGAAGCAAATCAGCTGCTCTCCGAGATCGGGTCACTGAATGAAAAAATTTTTCAGGCTCGCAGTGGAGGCAGTGAACCCAACGACTTTCTCGATCAGCGAGACGTCATGATCAGTCGCCTGGGCGAACTGATCGATGTTGAGGAAGGCACGAACACTCAGGGACGTGATCTTCTCGTCGTCGGTGGTGGTGCGGCACTCGCCGGACAGCGAGCAATGAAGCTGGAACTGATTGATCTCGGCAACGGACAGGTTGGTCTGGCTCCCAGGGGCATTTCAACGCCGATGCCGATTACCGGAGGAAAGATCCGGGCACTGCTTGAGGCTCAGAATCAGACAATTCCGGACATGCAGGATCGTCTCGCAGCGCTTGCGCAGCAGATCGTTCGCGCGGTCGACCAGCAGCATGCGAAGGGCGTTCCTGATACGGGAGCTTTCACAGTACTGCTTGGGCAGCGAGCTGTCTCCAGTGTGACCGATCCGCTGAACCGAAGCGATACCGACTTTCCGTTGAACGCCGGTGATGTCTATGTCACCGTGACGGCGCCGTCTGGAAACAGAACCACGACAAAGATCACCATCGATCCGAGCTCGGATTCGCTTCAGGATATCGCGTCTCGGTTCGATGCAGTCACGGGGTTGACGGCGTCCGTGGATGCAGTGCGAGGTACCATTACATTCACCTCCGAGCCCACGTTTACGTTCGATTTTGCCGGACGTGTTGACAACGTTCCCGACCTTGCGGGCGTTACGGGAACGGCAGTGCCGGGGTTTCTGGGAGCGTACACTGGTACTTCAAACGACGAGTGGACGGTGACCTATTCCGGCGCGGGGACGATCGGAGTCACTCCCGGACTCAACGCAATCGTCAAGGACAGTTCCGGGCAGATTGTGGCGTCGTTGCCGGTGGGAGAAAACTATGTCGCCGGAACGCCGCTGCTCGTCGGCAAAGGCGTTTCGCTGAAGCTCGCGAACGGTACCGTGGATGCCGCAGATACGTTCTCTGTCAACGTGATCGCGAACTCCGATGAAACGGGAATGCTTTCCGCGCTGGGAATCAATTCCATGTTCTCCGGTTCGGAACCCGGGGGATTCGCTGTTCGCGAGGATCTGCTCAACCGGCCGCAGGCAGTTTCCGGTTCCGTCAGCGGAACCCCCGGTGACGCGTCAAACTTTGCCCGAATTGCCGGTCTTCGCGACCAGCGCTTCACTGAACTCGGAAGCCGAACGTTTGTGGAGGAAATGGCAGACCTGACTGCAGATTCCGGTTTGGCAGTTCAGGCCGCAGAAAGTCAGAGCAATCAGCTGAATCTCTCGAAGGAACGGCTGGAGGCCGAGTGGTCGGCTGTTTCGGGCGTCGATATTAACGAAGAGATGCTGAAAATGATGGAAACTCAGCGAGCCTACCAGGCGGCCGCGAAATTCATCACCGTTATCGACGGTACGCTCACAGACCTGCTGCAGATGACTCGGTAATCTTCTTGATGTAAGTGGGTTTCGTTATGGTGATTCGCATCACTCAGCAGCTGGCCTCCGCGAGCGCTCGAAGTTACCTTTCGAGACAGACTGCTGAGCTGTTTAAAGTGCAGCAGCAGATCAGCAGCGGCATTCGAGTGCAGCGTCCGTCAGACGATCCTGCAGCCATTCGCCAGAGCCTCATTCAGTCGGATCGAATCGAGAAGCTGAATTCTCACACAGACGCTCTGAAACAGGTGCGTTCCCGGCTTTCGCAGGCGGAAGTCCAGATTAATTCAGCCGGCAGTCTGTTGCTTCGAGCCCGGGACATAGCGCTGTCCGCGCAGCAGACAGCCTACGGCGCAGAGAACACCGCTCTGGTGAGGGAACTCGAAGGAATTATGCAGGGGCTGAACAGTGTGGGCAACAGTTCTGATGAAACAGGTTATCTGTTCTCAGGGACGGCCGCTGGCACAAAACCCTTTCCGAACATCGAAAGTTCCACCGGTGCGAACACCTACGCGGGATCGCCACTGGATACGCAGCTGAGTCTGACAGGCGATATCCAGCGGACGGCCCTTCTGTCCGGCGACTACGTGTTTCAGACAACGAATCGTGGTCCGACAACGCTTTCCGGAACGACGGGGGCTGCTGTCGGCACAGGAGCACACAGTTTTCGCGGTATCCGCCAGCTGACGGTGACTCACGGTGTGACAAGCTTCGCGCCAGGATCAGGAATCACAGCGGGAGCGAGTTCTGCCGGCGGGGACACGATCATCGGTGCTGCGGGGACTCATGAGATCCAGATCGTTGATACCAGTGGTACCGGAACATCCGGGACAATTTCGCTGAATGGAGGCCCTGAGGTCGCCTGGAGTTCCGCAAATACAGATCTCGAAGTCGTCGGCAGCAAGGGGGAGAAAATCTTCGTCAATATGTCGTCCATTACGGCTGGATTCAACGGCAACATTGACCTGACAGCAACAGGTTCCCTGTCGCTGGATGGCGGCCTGACATCAACGGCGATCGATTTCTCCGGTTCGCAGCAGGTGACAGATTCCCGTGACACCACAGCGGCATTCATCAATTCCGCGAACATCACTCGGACCGGGGTCGATCAGCTGGAAGCATCCGGTACGGCCGACGCCTTCGCAGCGGTCAAGAATCTTCGCGATGACATCCTGAACACACGAAATCTGTCTCCCTCGGAACGCGCGAAAGCTATCTCGCGGCGACTCGAAGATCTGGAACGAATTCAGGACCATCTGACGGATGTTCTGGGGATCCAGGGTGTTGCAATGCAGCAGATCGATCGCCTGACAGAACGCAGCGAAGATCTGGCGCTCGCGGAGAAGATCGAACTCAACGATACGATTGCGACAGATTACACACAGGCCATCTCGCGAATGCAGGAACTCACGAATCTTCAGCAGTTCACAGTAGCCGCTGTGAGCAAGGTGATCTCACCGTCACTGCTGGATTACATCAGATAACCGCCTGACGGAGATACGCCGTCCGGGGGTGAAGTGGTTTACTTGAGCGGCAGCATCAATATCAGAATCATCAGGAACCGGGAGAGACCGTCGGACGACAGACCTGGAGGATACGATGGTGCGAAGATTTGATCAGGAGCATCGAGACTCCCGGAAGCCGCACATTGTCCTGATTCCCGAGCAGGAACTGCAGCGGATGCTGACGGATCTTGAATCGTCGGAGTTCACTCCACGTCTGTTTGTTCAGAATCTGACTCCTTTTCCGCAGGTGCTGAGCCACGTCATGCGAGCTGCGAATGCGCCGGGAAACGGAACGATCAGAAGAATCGATGAGCCGACGAAAGCGATTGCATGGCTGGGGAGCAGAAAGCTTTCTGAGGTTCTCGAGCGTCTTCCCGAGGAACTGATTGAGAGAGCCGGATGAAGGGGACTATGCGGCCATGATTCTGATTGCTGTCCTCATCGTGCTCTTTTCTGCCTGGATGCTCTGGGGCTGGTTCGTCGGTGAGAATCACGACATCACCTGGATGAGAACCTGGTGCGCAGTCATCTTCGTGGTGACAGGTCTCCTCATCAGCACCGGGGCCGGGGCTGGAGTGACTCTTGCACTCAGCCGCTCACGTCATCGTGCCGAAGTGCGGCAGTTCGCGGAGTCGCTGGAGAAACTGATGTCTGAAGGCCGCGTCGCAGAAGCACACCGTCAGCTTCGGAAAGTTGTCGAACGTCCTGACGAATGGTCTGACGACAGCAACGACCTTCTCGAACGAATGGCCGCCAGCACTGAAGATATGAAGCAGGCAAAGCCGTCATCCGGAACGAAGGTCGCTGAAGGCTCAAGAAAAAGAGCCCAGTGATCTTCGTCGCGGGGCGAGCGATTAAACATGTATCCGGATCTGAATGACCGAATGCCTTGAGGCGTGGCCCGGAACTTTTCCGTCCGGTGAGGCAACCATCGGAGGGCTTACGCCGTGCCGCTGCGAATGCCTCAGCGTTCCCACGCTTACTTCAGACGCTGCTTCCATTCTGCGACACGTTCAGTGACTGACTTCGTACCGCCGGAACCGAAACTGCAGAGCGCCTTCATGGCGTTTTTGGCGCCCAGAATGTCATACACATCCTGCGAAATGAGCGGGCACGCCTGCTGAAGAACGTCGAGCGGAAGATCTTTCAGACGCGTCGAAGTTGATTCGCAGCGAGCGACAAGCTGGCCGACGGTTTCGTGTCCCGTTCGCATTGGTACGCCTTTGCGAATGAGGTACTCCATCAGTGCTGTTGCGTCGAGAAAACCGTCGTCGAGTCGTTCGTTGATGCGATCCGTCTGAAGTTCTGCTCCCCGGATCACGGCTGGTGCCAGATCGAGACAGGCTCGAATGGTATCGAGCGCACTGAACACGGCGAGCTTATCTTCCTGCAGATCGCGGTTGTAGGCCATGGGAAGACTCTTGATCAGGATCAGCAGCTGCGGCACTGCAGCCATGACCCGAGCCGTCCGGCCTCGAATCAGTTCCAGCACATCCGGATTGCGTTTCTGCGGCATGATCGATGACCCGGTCGTGTAGGCATCCGGCAGTCGCAGAAAACTGAACTCCGTCGTGAACCAGAGAATCCACTCTTCGCACCATGTGCTCAGATGGGCTGCCGTCAATGACAGGCAGAAGACGAATTCCACGAGAAAATCACGATCGCTGCTCACATCCAGACTGTTGGCCGCAACCGAATCAAATCCAAGCAGGCGTGCTGTCTGATGACGATCGATCGGGAGAGACGATCCAGCCAGCGCGGCAGCTCCCAGCGGGCTGATGTTAACGCGGCGTCGACAGTCAGCCAGACGATCACGGTCTCGCTGGAACTTCTCGCAGTATGCCAGCCAGTAATGAGCCGCCAGGACCGGCTGAGCTCGCTGCAGGTGGGTGTAACCCGGAAGAATGACTCCTTCATCCTGACTGCAACGTGCGAGAAATGCTTCCTGAATCTGTTTCAGAAGCTGATCGAGGTCATCAATCGCATCACGGACGTAAAGCTTCAGATCGGTCGATACCTGATCATTCCGGCTGCGGCCAGTGTGCAGGCGTCGTCCGATATCGCCGACTCGAGCGATCAATGCACTTTCGATGTGCATGTGAATGTCTTCGAGCTCCGCGGAAAACGGAAACGTCCCGGAAGCAATTTCGCCTCGAATCTCTTCGAGCGTTTTCGCGATCAGGTCACGATCGGTGGTGCTGATCAGTCCGACAGCGGCCAGCATCGTGGCGTGAGCGATTGAGCCGCGAATATCGACTTCGTACAGACGATGATCGAAGCTGATAGATTCGGTGAACGCCTCAACTCGAGGATCCGTTGCCTGCTGAAATCGCCCGCCCCACGCTTTTGCCACGCCTCGTCCCCTGTTCTGTCTCTTCAGATCCGACTGCACGATAGAAGCATTCGGGTCGAGGTTACGGCTTTTTCCCGTGTTCCACAATGACGTTGGTTCGGATTCCGCCGCGGGGGGTAAACGCCGCTTCGATTTTCATCCATCGAGGACTGGTGACTGCCACCAGATCATCGAGAATGAGATTCGTTACTCGTTCGTAAAAAGCACCGTGATTTCGATACTGCTGCAGGTAAAGTTTGAGTGATTTCAGTTCAAAACATACTTTGTCAGCGATATACGTGATCGTCAGTGTGCCAAAATCCGGCTGTCCGGTCTTCGGGCAGAGAGATGTAAACTCCGGGCAGATCGTTTCGATCACGTAATTCCGAGCAGGAAACGGGTTTTCGAAAGTTTCAAGAGTGTCACGAGACGGATCAGAAAGCGAAATCGACATGAAAAGGAACCCTGTGGTGAAGAAACCGGCCACCGGAATCTGGCTGCCAGACCCTGGCAGAAGTTCCGGCTTGGCGGGAATCAGGAATGAGTATAGTTGACTACAATGAATGCAGGACTGTACTCCAGAGCGAACACAAAACGAGCCTTTGTACGATGTTTCCCCGATTTGACAAGCTGACAGAAAGTGAAATCGAGTCCAATGCAGCGCTTCTGCAGCTGGCGGGCTTCTCCAACGGACTGTCAGCAGCGCAGACTCTGACCCGAATCCGTGCATTGTGGCTTGAACATTCTCTGACGGCATCAGAACAACGACCTGCCGCTTGGCTAACGGTGGCTGCTCAGATTCCGCATGGAGCTGTCAGTCGCCCTCGAATCGCAATCGCTGATGCACCCGGCGAGGGGGAAATACTGCAGGAAACTGTGCCTGGTTGGTACCTCGGCCTGGAGCGAATACTCCCGGGGGCTCCACTTCCGGATACTGTGATCAGCGTCATTGAGCAGTTTATTCGGAACACCACCGGGCCACACCGGTCATCGGGCAGTGAAACTGATCCATTTGAGCTGTTCGAAAAGACACCGCGAGCACTTGATGTTTTGGCCAGAACCGCCTGTACCAGTCCGTTTCTGACTCAGACTCTGCTTGCCGATCCGGACAGTCTGTCCAGTCTCCTGAACAGTGGACGCACGGCGGAAATGAAGGCACGCGAGCAGTTCGTTGCCGAAGCGGAATCCGGAATGCGTGCCGGTGACAGTCGTGCTGTCTGCCTGAGTGTGCTCAGAAACTACCAGCGCCGTGAGCTGCTCAGAATCGGCATGTGCGACGCCTTCGGGCTCCTTGATCTTCGTTACGTCACGCTGCAGCTTTCCCTGCTCGCTGACGCAGTCGTTCAGGTCAGCCTGAATCTGGCATCTCGTGAGACCGGATTGCCGGCCGATCTTCTGACTGTCATCGCGATGGGAAAACATGGCGGTGAAGAACTGAACTACAGTTCTGATATCGACCTGATTCTGATTGTGGAGAAGGATCAGGCGGCTGCACAGAAACTTGCCAGACTGACGGTCGATGCATTGACCGAGAATGTTCCGCCGGGATTTCTTTATCGTGTCGATCTGCGACTTCGACCGTGGGGAGATGCCGGGCCACTCGTCTGCACTCCGGAGGCCTATGCGTCGTATCTGAAGAATGATGCCGCGCTCTGGGAACGTCAGGCTCTTCTGAAAGCGCGAACCGTTGCCGGAGATTTCTCGCTCGGTCGGAGTTTTCTCCAACTGATTCGACCGCTGCTGTTTCGTGAATCCGGGCACGAAGTGCGTCTGGGAATTCAGCAGATGAAGGAACGCATTGAGCAGCGACTGAAACAGCGTGGTCGCCAGACGTCTGAGGTGAAGCTCGGAGCCGGCAACATCCGGGACATCGAATTTCTGGTCCAGTATCTGCAGCTTGTTCATGGACGCAGTGAACCACGAGTCCTCAGCTGCAATACACTCGAATCGCTGGTTCGGCTCGCTGAATTCGGCCTGCTGAGTGCGTCATGGTATCGGCAGCTGCGGGCGGGATATGTCTTCCTTCGGACCGTGGAACATTCCGTTCAGCTGTTGCACAACCTGCAGACACACGAGCTTCCTCCTGATCCTCGTCAGATGGCCTGGCTGGCTCATCGACTGGATTATCCCGATGCCGCCATCCTTCTGAAACGTTTTGAAGAACATCGGTTTGCCGTGCGGTCCATCTTCGAAGAGTGTCTGGGGACTGTTCCTCGCAGTGGGCAGAAATCCGGGGAGACGGAATCCGCGTTACCCGGAATGTCAAAACCGGAACCGCGGGGCGACATGGAATTTCGGACGGACCAGCGACTGATTGATGAGATGTCGCAGAGTATCGCGGATGGGGAGCTCATCGCCGTCAAATGTCTCCCGCATCAGACGGTTGATCTGCGCCGCACCGCTGAAAATTTTCGTCTGATCTGTGTGGGGGCGGAGTTTCCCAACTGGCTTTCGAAGATCTGCGGGCTGCTCGCGATCTATCGACTGGATATTCGTTACGGTGAGGCTCTCGTTGCCGGGATGACATCCGCCTCAGGCCTGTCGTGCCCGGAGGGCTTGTTTCTGGTCGATTTTCATGTGCGACTGAGCCCCGCGTCACCGGACTCCGCCAGCTTGCTGTTGAATCGCTCTTCCGTCGCAGACACATCCGGCCGACGAGAATCTCTTCAGATCTCCGGTCAGCTGCATCGCGAGCTTTCGGAGATGATCCTTCGGCTGTGTTCCGGGAAAGAAGACGAAGTCAGAAGCGAACTGCTCACGCGATTCTGTGAAGTGGTGGAGAAGCACCCTCTTCCGTCAGAATCGCTGACAGCAATTCATGTCGAGGTTTCCACTGATCCTGGAACTGCACAGACACGACTTGATATCTCCGGACGAGACACGTGTGGTTTTCTTTACGAGCTCTCGCATGCGTTGTCACTCAGCCGGTTTCGCATTACTCGAGCGGCAGTTGACTGTGATGGCGATACGGTTCGAGACGTTCTTTTCGTGACGGAACGAGAAGGCGAACCGGTGACGGAATCCGAACGTCTTCAGGAACTGCGTGTCGCCGTCGCGCTGATTGGTCAGTTCACACACTGGCTGCCGTCAACATCAAACCCCAGACGGGCCCTTCAGCGGTTTCGCGAACTCATTCACCGTCTGAGAACATCGACTCGTTCGCGTAACGACGCGAACGAAGTCAGCGATCAGCAGTGGCTGCGTGACATTCAGTCATTGCAGAAGCCTGACGTTCTGCAGGTTGTGGCGAGAATGCTCGGAATCGGCCAGTATCTCTGGGAAGAGTTCCTGAAATCACGACATGAGGAACTGTTTCCGGTGCTGGCGAATGCCTCAGAACTGGCTGGTCGGACGCCACGCGAAGAACTCGCTGCGGCCCTGGCAGCTCAGACGCAATCCTCTGAAGACGGGCCATCAGCCTGGGCGGCATTGAACCAGTTCAAGGATCGACATCTTTTTCGGATCGATATGCGACATGTGATGGGCCACTGCCGCCCATTCGGTGCATTCTCCGAAGAGATTACGGAACTTGCCGAAGTGGTTGTTTCGGAATCGGTGAACGTAGCATGGAGGGAATTGTCTGCGATCTACGGGCAGCCGATTCGGCATCTGCAGAGAACAACAGGAGAACAGTCTGACACTGCGTTGGATCAGCAACCCGCTGTCCCGTGTCGATATATGATCGCCGGGCTGGGAAAATTCGGCGGAATCGAGATGGGATATGCGTCCGACATTGAACTGATCCTGATTTACGAATCATCAGGCCAGACTGACGGTCCGGAGAAAATCTCAAACGCTCGATTCTTCGACCTCCTGGTCGCTGCGGTGGCTTCCGGGATTTCGGCTCGTCAGGATGGAATTTTTCATGTGGATCTCCGGATGCGGCCGTTCGGGACTGCCGGTTCTTCGGCAGTGCTGCTGAATGATTTTGGATCCTATTATTCACCGAACGGACCGGCCTGGCCTTACGAGCGGCAGGCTCTGGTCAAGTTTCGATGCGTTGCCGGAGATCGGGAGTTTGGAAGCCTTGCACTGTCGGCGTGCCACGACGTCATCTATTCATCCGGATCGTTCGATTTCGCTTCGATGAAGGCGATGCGGGAACGTCAGATCAGACAGCTTGTGCGCGGTGGTTCTGTCAACGTGAAGCTCAGCGACGGCGGACTTGTTGACTGTGAATATGCGGTTCAGGCGATTCAGCTGGCCTTCGGCGGCAGTATTCGGTCTCTGCGCCACCCGAATACACGCAAAGTGATTCGGGAGGCTGCCCATGTCAGTCTTATCGCACCGGAACAGTCGCGGGAAGCTGAAGAAGCTTACGTGTTTCTGCGACAGCTGATCGACTGCCTGCGAATGGTTCGAGGAAACGCGAAAGACCTGACGATACCGGACGCGGCATCGCCGGACTTTCAACAGCTCGACCGACGGCTCATGACCATTCACGATTCAAAGATTTCGCTGGCCGATCTGGAGACTCAGATGCAGATCGTCAGACGTTTCTCTCAGACAGTTGAAAAGCTCTGCCGTAACCTCCGACCTGGCTGGTCCGGGAATCAGTAGAGGTGGTTCCAGTCAATTCCCTCGAATGACGTCAGACCGTGCCTGCGAAGACGCTGAAGCTCGACGACAGCGTTCCGAGAGAGTTGTCAGTGCATTCTGAAGTGATGTTCGTCGCGGCAGACTTATTGAGTTTCCATCGGAGTTCAGCAGTTCCAGACCGAATGATGTCGAATCCGAAGCGGACTGTTCGTCGCCCATCGACAACTCCAGCTGTGCCATAAAATGAAGATCAGCCGCAGCGCTTTCCAGGCAGCAGCCTTTGAGATGCAGTTCCAATGCGCTGCGCAATGCGGAAATGGCTTCCGTGGCACGATGAGGAACTGAGTGAATTGTGGCCTGAATGAACAGCCAGTCTCCGGTGAGCAGTGTCAGGATTCGTTCTTCAGGCAGACTCCTGCTGCAATCAGCATCGGCGGGTGTGGTTACGTCGGCAGGTTGCGTTTCGGAATGACATGCTGCAGAAACAGTTTTGTTCCTGCGACGCAGGAGAAATGCGGATCGATTGAGCCACTCGGATGCGGTTTCCTGGTCATGCACAGCTGCTGCGGCCATTGCCATCGTCTGCCAGTGGATGATCTGCGTCCAGAGATCGCCACCGGTCTTCTGTTTTGGATTATTCTGCGCCTCGGAGCTGGCGAGCAGTCTTGTGGCCTTCTGAATCTGATTCCATGCGGACACAGCGAGTCCGGCATCCAGCAGCAGTTTCGTCGCGAGAATTGCGTTGCCGGCGTCTTCCCTTGAGTTTGAATTCTCAGGAGAACCACCGCTGGCGTTCGATGTTGAGCGGACTGATTCAGCAGCTCGTTCAGCCAGACAGAATGCTGCGGCTCGGGCGCCGGAGTTCCGATAAAGGCTTCCCGCCAGTTCGGCGGATTCGAAGTTGCGGTCGCGTTCGAAATCCCAGTGGATGGGCACAAACGCGGGCGTGATCATTTCCTGCGAGGCGTTGACCTCAGCGGGAGAAGTCGACAGATGATTTGTCGGCAACGACCAGAAATTCGGAGACGGAAATTCCCTGGGCACAGATGCAGACCTCACTTCAGGAAGTTCTGACCGTCCCGAAGAGGCTTCGAGTCCAGTCAGGGAAACACCCCGACGCGTTCTGCACACACCGAATGACGACGATCTGAGAGGTCTGAGAGAGGTTGACGATTCGTTGAAGGTACTCAGCGGAACGAGCCGCTGGGAATCAGATTTTTCCGAAGATGCTGATTTTTCCGAAAATACCGGCTGGGATCATTCGTCGTTGAGCTCGACGCTGTGACCCTTCCGTCGTTCCTGTTCAACGACATACCGGTGCAGCCAGCGTCCCCAGATGAAGTACTGCCCCGCGAAGAAACCGGTGAGCAGCAGTCCCGCGAGGAGCATCTGGCCGGCCCCGGGGATCACGACAGCCAGCAGAGCTGAGAACGACACGACGATCAGCACGAGCACAAACAATGCGATTGCGACGGTCGGTGGCTGCTGCTGATTGGACTTTCTGCGAGGTAACTTCGTCAACGGATTCTCCCGCTGCGGACCAGTTCTGTGATGGCACTGTAACGCTCATTCATTCCCTGCTCGAGAGATTCCAGAATGCGGCTTTCTGTCATCATGAATCCAAGCATGCCGCCCGGGGGAGTGAACTCGATGGAATCTTCAAGAACGCATTCGGAATCATTCAGACTCGTAAAGAGCTGTCGGTGTGTCCACGACCTCAGTGGTCCTTCCAGTTGGTGCTCCAGGATCTCTTCGTCCGTCACGTTCTGGTAGACATGGATGGCTCGCTGCCGGAAACCGTACGCCATGATTCGGAACTCGATCCGTTCTCCTGCAGTGGCAAGCGGTGGAGCAGAAATGATCTCCAGCTGAAGCTCCGGATCACTGACGAGTGGCAGATTTGCCGGACATCCAAGGAACTGTCGCAGTGAAGTTGCGGGGCATTGAATGATTTGTGATGCCTGAAAGGCTGGCATAATATGCAACGCTTGCAGTGAAGGTCTTCAGAATGGAAGTTACCGCGTCTGACCGGAATCAAATGTTCCGGAGCTGTGGAAAACCATGATTTTCTCGAACCATGATTCAGATGTCGTCATTCCCTCGAAGGCGGGAATCCAGTGCTCCTGTGTGGTGTCCAGCCGGAGTGGAAATCATGCAAGACTTCCGCTTCAAGCTCTGACACCGCTCTGATTCGAACTTTATCACATTCACAGTCCCTTTCCCATGACCTTTTCACCGGATGTCCTCAGTCGATGCTGGTTTCTGGCCGGCCCGACCGCGAGCGGAAAAACTGAGGTCTCCCTGCTTCTGGCAGAGCGGATCGGGGCCGAGATCGTATCGCTCGATTCCATGGCCATTTATCGCGGCATGGATATCGGCACAGCAAAACCGGGGC
Organism: Planctomyces sp.; assembly: GCA_046345315.1. Classification (GTDB taxonomy): domain Bacteria; phylum Planctomycetota; class Planctomycetia; order Planctomycetales; family Planctomycetaceae; genus F1-80-MAGs062. The sequence goes on along the minus strand of JBKDKA010000218.1, from coordinate 13,479 downwards.
TCGATGAACAGAAGCGAGTCCGCCATCATCTGATTGATATTGCGGATCCCAGCGAGGAGTTCAGTGTCGCTGACTTTCTCAGACTGGCTGACTCCGCAGCAACCGACATCCTGAGTCGTGAGCGAATTCCTCTGTTTGTTGGCGGTACCGGGCTCTATCTGCGTTCAATCCTGAGAGGCATCAGTGAGGGGCCGGCGCCGGACTGGTCGATCAGGTCGGAGCTGGAGAATTCTGTTTCGCAGCGTGGTCCGCAGTGGCTTCACGATCACCTTCGTTCCATTGATCCGACTTCAGCAGACCGGCTGCATGTCAACGATGTTCGGCGTGTTATTCGTGCCATCGAAGTATTTCGCCAGACAGGGCGTCCGATTTCCGAGGAACAGTCTCACAGACCGAAACCGGTATCTGAGCGTCCTCGCTGCGTCGTCTGGTTTGATCCTCCGCGTGACTGGCTGTACAACCGAATCAACGATCGAGTGACGACAATGATGGAACGAGGCTGGCTGGAGGAGACCTGTCGGCTGATGGAACGCGTTCCGCCCTGGAGTCGAACGGCAAGTCAGGCTCTTGGATATCAGGATCTGGTTGCGGTTGCCGAAGGTAAATTGACGCTGAGTGAGGCTGTGGAGAATATTCAAACAGCCACACGTCAGTTCGCCAAACGACAGCATACGTGGTTTCGAAATCTTGAAGAGTGTCACGCTCTCGAAGTCGTTGGGAACGAATCTCCCAAGGAACTCTGTGGCAGAATTGAAGCGATCGCTGAAAGGGCCGCGGCAGTTTAGTCTTCAAACATGCGAACTTCCGTTCGCCACCGGGATGAACCCGGTGGCGTAACTTGATTCGGGATGAGTGCCCGGTCAGCACTTCGCACACACAGCGAACGACTCTCGATCAGCTCGGGTTGTCTTCGGTGCGCGAGGAAGACGCATCGAGGGCTTCTCGTATTTTTCGTGCGAGTGCCACTGGCGAGAATGGTTTTTCGACGATTCGATTCGCCAGCTCACCACCCGCTGCGGTGAATTCGAGGTCATTCGTAAACCCGGTCAGCAGAACAACCGGAAGATCAGGGGCGACCTGGCGAATTCGGTCCGCCAGTTGAATGCCGCTCATTTCCGGCATGACGATATCCGTCACCAGGATCGAAATGCGAGACTGCATTCGGTCAAACAGGCGAAGTGCGTGACCTGGTCGAGACGCGTCCAGCACCTGATATCCGTGTGATTCCAGTGCGATCCTGGCAATCTGCCTGACAGAGTCATTGTCTTCCACCAGCAGCACCAGTTCATTCCCGGTCACCTCCTGATTGATCGTTCCGAATTCCTGAACGACCGGATCTGAGGTCGCGATTGCGGGCAGCAGAATTCGAAATGTCGTTCCCAGCTCGGGAGCACTGACGACTTCAATGCTGCCACCAGCCTGTGAAACAATGCCATGGACCACCGAGAGGCCCAGTCCGGTTCCTTTTCCGACTGCCTTGGTCGTGAAGAACGGTTCGAAAATTCTCGTCTGAAGTGACGGTTCAATTCCCATCCCGTTGTCTGTTACAGAAAGCCGAATCATTCCGCCAAATTGTTCGGGGAATGCTGTCTTTTCGTTCGGGATGACAGAAAGCTGATGTCCTGAACGAGCATCCGGAATACCTGTTCGCTCCGCGAAGGACAACGATGACAAAATGTTTTCCGTCCGGATAATCACCTGACCGCCTGATGGCAGTGCGTCGCGAGCATTGACCACCAGGTTCATGATCACCTGTTCCATCTGCCCCGGGTCGATACGGCAGTTCCAGAGTTCGGAGTCAAGTTCAGTGATCAGCTCGACTCGTTCGCTGAGCAGACGCTGGAGCATATCTGCCGATTGCTGCACGATCTGGTTCAGATTCATCACCTGAGGCTCAGCGATCGCACGGCGACTGAACATCAGCAACTGTCTGGTTAGCCGCGCAGCTTTCTCGCCGGCCGTCTGAATTGCTTCCAGCAGAGGTCGCTGCGGATCTCCTGCCGACATCTGAAACAGCATGAGATCCGGGTAACCATTGATGACAGTCAGAAGGTTATTCAGATCGTGTGCGATACCGCCGGCCAGTTGCCCGACGGCTTCCATCTTCTGAGCCTGACGAACCTGCTCCTCCAGTGCCTTCAGTGCTGTGAGATCGATTGCGACCGTAGCCAGTCGCACGGGGCGTCCCGCTTCACGTTTTGAAACCGAAACGTAAATCTGAGCATGCAGAATCTGCCCGTCTCTTCTCAGGTAGCGTCTCTGAGCAGAATATTCGGAGAGGAGACCATCGCGGACTTTCTGGATCTGTTCCAGCACTGCGGGGCGGTCATCCGGATAAATCAGATCGTAGCTTCGAAGCTGCAGGAACTCATCACGCGGAAACCCGAGCATCTCGTAACACTTCCGGTTGGCTCGAATGAATTCCCCCTGTTCAGTCCATTCCGACATGCCAACATTCGACGATTCAAAAAACGCGCGAAACTGTTCTTCACTGTCCTGAAGAGACGTCGCTGCTTTTCGTCGTTCTGTGATGTCCTGACAGATTCCGGTGACGGTTCCGATCTGATCCTGTTCAGCCAGACTCAGTCGTCCATGGCACTCAATGAGCCGCATGATGCCGTCACTCTTGCGCACGATTCTCGCCTCAAATGAGAATCGACTGCGATGATTGACGGCGTCGGTCAGAGCCTGACTGATTCGCTGGCGATCTTCCTGATGGACGAGTTCGAAAAATGCATCCAGATCCGGCTGTCCATCGGCCTGATTCAGCCCGAACAGGGTATACATTCCATCTGACCAGATGAGCTGATCTCCGTCGCTTCGCCATTCGAAAGAGCCGACATTGGCCAGCATTTCTGCTTCAGCCAGAAGACGTCGATGTTTCAGAATGGCTTTCTCGGCGGCTTTTCGTTCGGAAATATCACTGACTGAAGCGACGGCATGAGGTTTGTCATTGACCAGAAACGGGCGGCAGCGGACTTCCGTTGAGAAGACTCGTCCGTCTTTATGAACATGTTCCGTTTCGAAATGAATGCTTTCGCCGTTGTTCAGGGTGGAGAGGAAGCTCTGAAAGCGTTCGCTGCTGACACCACGGTCGAACATCATCGGATTCTTTCCGATCATTTCTTCCCGCGAATATCCCAGCATTTCGACAGCCTGCCGATTCGCATCCTGAATAAGGCCTCCCTCTCCGAACAGAAACATGGCATCCGCAGACTGATCCACGAGTGCCCGATAACGTTCTTCATTGTGACTGAGCTGCTGTCGTTCGCGAACTCGGACGACGGCGACAGTAATATAGTTTGTGACGGTTCTGAGAAATTCGATATCGTGCGGACCAAACGACTCTCGACGCCGCGAAGCGAGACTCAGCACGCCGATCAGTTGCCCATTCGCTATGAGCGGAAAACTTGCATAGCAGCGAAGTGCGAGCTGTCTCAGGATTTCGGAATTCGGTCTCTCAGGAAAGTCGACGACACTTTCGACAACCGGAGTGCAGGTGGCAGCCACCTGCCCGCAGAGAAACTCACCAGGTCGCAGCACCGAAACCAGCTGCCGTGAATGCTCGTCCAGGCCATCGGAAGAAACGAGCCTGAGGAGCCCGTCTGTGAATTCAAAATGAGCATAGAGATCGCAGTCCAGAAAATCTGAAATCTTCTGGTAAACAGCCTGAACAAGTCGGGAAGGTGAATGATCACTCAGCAGTTCAGCGGCGACTTCGGAGAGCAGGCGCAGCCTCGACATCTGAGGATCGGCTGACTCAGACGGCGATGCAACTGCAGATGATTGGTCGCCTGACGGTGACTGCACGGATACTGTTATTCCTGAGTCTGGCTGCTGAGGCTGGCAGTTGCAGCTGGAAATTCATTTGAAGCTGGAAAGTCGTCGCAGGACGTTTCAGAATCTGCTGCCGTTCGTGTCATCAGCAAAAGGCTCAGGACATCTGTAAATGCCTCAGTTTCGCTATTGTCTGAATACCAGCACAATCAGAACGACGTCGATTCTAAAGAAAATTGAGGTCGCCAGTAAAGCCGGATACAACGGGATCGAACTGTGGTACGACGATCTGGAACTATGGATTGCTGCCGGCGGTACGCTTCGCGATCTTCGTCAGAGGCTCAACGATCACGGTCTGGAAGTTCCTGCACTGATCCACCTCAAAAACTGGTTTCAGACAGTCGGCGAAGAGTATTCAGCTGCAGTGGATGCTGCAAAGAGAAAGTTTGAGCAGGCAGCGGAACTGGAAGCCCCTTACTGCATCGCCGGCCCGCCGCATGGAACTGCAGACAGAAAGCTTGGAGCGAGTCGGTATGCAGAACTGATTGAGCTGGCTCGGGGGTTCGGGGTTCTTCCGGCTTTAGAATACCTTGGGTTCGTTGAGGATATTCGAACAATCGAAGATGCCCTGGATATCATCAATCGTTCCGGGGCAGACGAAGCCCGAATTGTTCTTGATCCATTCCACTGCCACTCTGGCGGAGGTTCCATTGAAACCATCGGTACGCTGACGGGTTCACAGATTGCCATTTCGCATTTCAATGACGCTCCCGCTTTTCCAGAGGCGGTGAAGCAGCGGGATCCTGATCGCGTTATGCCGGGTGATGGTGTGATCGACCTCCGACGTTACTGCACGCTGCTGGCTTCTGTTGGCTACAGCGGGTTTCTTTCTCTGGAACTCTTCCGTCCCGACCTCTGGGAACTCGATCCGCTCGATGTTGCAGAGGAGGGTCTTCGAAAGATGAAGCAGATCGCGGAGGGCTGAACCGATGATTCCGCGGCAGTGAGCATTCAGTAGCTCAGTCGACGGCGGAAAATCATTCGGGAGAATCGTCGCTGACAACTGTGGCAGCGATAACAGCGTCGCAGGAACAGCAGATAGAACACTCGCCGTACTGCTGATCGCGTTTCAGAAATTCGATGAATACTTCCGCAATATGGACAACCCATGGCACTCCCCGACCTCAGGACTTGACCTGGCTCATCGGAAGAAGATCAAATGACCATACCGTACCAGTAGCAGGGATTCAGAATGAAACAAGGCTCGGGCGAGACCAGTTCACTGAATTTTCACTGATCACAGCCTTGAAGCCGGATTGCATGTTCATCGCGGGTGATGAACTGTCTACTGTCAGTGATTTTGGTGAAATACCTGCAGGCTGAGCTCTGTATATATCGGAACGAGTTTTCTTCAGTTCACCAGTATTCGACATGCCGGAATCGCTACTGAATTGTCAGATCCGGTGATGTCGCCGGTCGATCGTGATCGTGAGGAGTAACACAGAACTCGCGGCGATGTCGATTGACAGTGCATTCAGGGAATCGTTCAATCCCCTTTGCGATCGCCAAAAGGTGTTTATCTGCTGAAACAGAAAACTTCCCGCCGGGATATCAGAGAGTGAATGAACAACCTCGCGCTGCTGAATATCCTTCTCAGGTGCGTCATCGCATCATTGCCGTCAGCGTCCTGATGGCCTTCACACTTTACGTTGACCGCCTCTGTCTTGCCGAAATCTTCAAGTCTGAACTGTTTCTGAACGACGTCAGAGTGTCTCGCAACGAGATGGGAGACATCCTCGGGGCATTCTTCTGGGCCTACGCACTGATGCAGGTTCCTTCGGGCTGGATCAGTGATCGCTTTGGCGCTCGCAGGATGCTCACGTTCTACATTTTTGCGTGGTCGGCTTTCACTGGCCTGACGGGATTCATGTCCACCGCGACGGGATTCTTTCTGGCTCGAGTCGGGGTCGGAATCGCTCAGGCTGGCGCATACCCGACCAGCAGCGGCGTCATTCGTTGCTGGTTTCCGCTCAGACAGCGCGGAAGAGCCAGTTCGCTGGTGTCTCTTGGAGGCCGGATCGGCGGCACGGTGGCGACTGGTCTCACCACATTGATGCTTGGGCTTCTGAGCGGATGGCGACCCACTCTCTGGGTCTATTGCTGCTTCGGCTGGGGTGTGGCGGTTCTTTATTGGTGGATTGTTCGAGATCGCCCGGAGGATCATCCGGATTGCAACCAATCGGAGCGACAACAGATCGGTGTCCCGGTTGACGGACAACCAGTCCAGTTCCATGAGATTCTGCGAATGCTGGGCTCATTCTGCCGACATCGCGGATTATGGATGAATTCTCTGGTCCAGTTCTGCATCAATGTCGGCTGGGCTTACCTGGTGACCTGGTTGCCAACCTATCTGAAAGAATCGGGAGGCGTTTCTGATCGGCAGGGCGCGTTAATGATGACTATCGTGATGAGCAGCGGAATGTTCGGGCAGGTCTTCGGCGGATGGCTGACGGATTACAGCGCTCGACGTTTCGGGCTGCGTTTCGGCCGAGGTGTTCCGGTCTTTCTTGCATGCTTCACCGCAGGGACCGCTTATGTCAGCTGTCCGATGATCTCGAACATCTGGGGGATCGTGGCCTGCTGCTGTGTCGTATCGTTGATGACGGATGTCGGTAACCCTTCGAGCTGGGCGTTCATGCAGGATATCGGAGGAAAATCCACCAGTGCTGTTTACGGCTGGGGGAATATGTGGGGAAACTTCGGAGCGGCATTCATTGCCATCCTTGTGCCTCGGCTGCTGTCGTGGGGCGAAAGCGCCGGCTACGGAAATCAGCCGGTGTTTTTCGTCTGCGGGGGAGCCTTCTTTCTGGCAGCCTTCGCAGCTCTTGCCATGGACGCGACTCGTCAGGTGACTGCATGAACTCACGCGAATCTTCAGAGTATGAGATCGACATCAGCAATCAGCAGAAAGTCCTTCCTGTCGATGTGGCGCTTCTGCGACAGACGATCGAAGCGGCATTGTCGCTGGAAGATGTTGGTGCAGCGGTTCTGAGCATCACGATTGTGGACAATGAGGCCATACATCGGCTGAATCGTGAACATCTTCAGCATGACTATCCGACGGATGTCATCAGTTTTCCTCTGGAATGCTCGGACGAAATGGTTGAAGGTGAGATTGTTGCCAGTGCCGAGATGGCCTGTCAGATGGCAGCATCCGGTCAGTGGTCGCCACAGGATGAGCTCAGACTTTACGTGGTGCACGGTCTGCTTCATCTGTGCGGCTATGATGACCTGACCCCGAACGAGAAGAGCATGATGCGGGAACGGGAACGAGCCATCATGGGCCATTTCGGACTCAATGTTGTTCACGCTGCCGAAACAGATTCAGAGTCGTGAGTGAAATTAAAACGCTTTCCCGAACGGTGACAGCCATCAACGGAAGAGAGCGGCGAGAAAAAAAATCATGCAGCCAGATGACAAGTTGTGCTACTGTTTTCACGTATCGCAGCGCAAGGTGATGAATTTCATCCGGATCCACAGACCGCGTGTTCCCAGTGAAATCAGCGAATGTGGCGGTGCAGGCACCGGATGCGGCTGGTGCGTGCCGTTTCTGAAACGGCTGTTCGAATCCCACCGCACCAAGCAGGGCGGGATGATCGAGATGGATTCTTCGGAGTATGAGCTTGGCAGGGCCACGTACGTTCGGGAAACAGGAAAAAAGCTGCCCAGTGGTGCAACCCCTGTCGGTGCCCCTGGAAACACAGACGGGAATGACGAAACCAGTTCGTGAAACGCAGAGAATCCTGTGATATAATTTCAGCATCGCCTCGGCGGTCGAAGTGTCGCTTACGAATTTCACTTTCCGTGCGGCACCGCGATCACTTTCACTCTGCGGCATCAGGATCATCGGAATGCAAAACAGATCGTTCAGTCGGCGTCAGGCGCTGATGAGCACGGCAAACGGCTTCGGATGGATGGCTGCATCTGCTCTGCTGCATCAGACCTCACAGCCTGCAGCTCTGGCTTCAACTTCGGCATCCCGCGTTGCGCCGGGATATCATTTTCCGGCTCGTGCTCGCCGTGTCATCTTCATGTTCATGAAAGGCGGCCCATCGCAGGTTGACACGTTCGACTACAAGCCGCAGCTGAACAAAGATCACGGTAAACCGCTGCCGTTCGACAAGCCTCGCGTTCAGTTTGCTGCTACAGGAAATCTTCTGGGGTCACCCTGGCGTTTTCGTCAGTACGGTGACAGCGGCATTCCCGTCAGTGAACTGTTTCCGCATCTGGCTCAGCATGTTGATGACATCTGCTTTCTGAATTCCGTTCATGGCACGAATGCCGCTCACGGTGGAGCAGCTCTGAAGCTTCACACCGGCAGCGATACGTTTGTACGTCCAGGAATGGGCGCCTGGGTGAACTATGGTCTTGGGACGGAGAACGAAAACCTTCCGGGGTTTCTTACAATCTGCCCGACTCTGGCTCATGGTGGTGTGAACAACTGGGGATCTGCGTTTCTGCCCGCAGAGTGTCAGGGTGTTCCGCTGGGCGTTGCGAGTAAGCCGTCCACGGAAGCTCGCGTCAAGTACATTCGAAACGATCGCTGGTCATCGACTGTTCAGAGGACCCAGCTGGACCTGATGAAGGAACTGAATGACCGACATCGGGAAGCGTCGAGCGAAGAATCGGCGCTTCAGGGGCGGATTCAATCCTTCGAGCTGGCGTTTCGAATGCAGACTGAGATGCCTCGCGTTCAGGACCTCAGCCAGGAGACTCCGGAAACTCACGCGATGTACGGTCTGAACGACCCGATTACGGAGAACTTCGGTCGGCAGTGTCTGCTGGCCAGGCGATTTGCCGAAGCGGGAGTCCGATTCATTCAGGTCACTCACAGTGACAGCAATGTTCAGTGGGATCAGCACGCGGATCTGTTCGCCGGACATACAAAGAACTCCGCCGAAGTCGATAAGCCGATTGCCGGGCTGTTGAGCGATCTCAAGCAGCGGGGACTTCTCGAAGACACACTCGTTCTCTGGGGCGGGGAGTTCGGGCGAACTCCCGTGGCTCAGGGCACGAATGGCCGCGATCACAATCCCAGTGGATTCACGATGTGGATGGCAGGTGGTGGAGTCCGCGGTGGACTACGTTACGGAGCCACCGACGAATACGGCTATTATGCTGTCGAAAACAAGATGCACATTCACGATGTGCACGCGACCATGCTGCACATTCTGGGACTCGACCATCTCAAGCTGACCTACCGGTACGCCGGACGTGATTTCCGACTCACGGATGTCGCCGGCGTTGTCCATCCGGAGATCCTGACCTGAGAATCACATCAGCCGGTCGGCTCCCAGCGTTCCCTGCAGTTCGGCAAGGTACTCGGGAGTGATGACTCGCTGCAGCTGCTGGCGAGCCAGTTCAAGTCGTTCCACGATCTTCATGCTGGATTTTTCTTCCGCATGTTCATTGTTGTTGAGAAATGTTTCGAGTGACTGAACGTGGCGTCTCCAGAGCTGGCGTTCGCGTGTCTGCCGCTGAGCGAGCCTTTCGGCGTACCATGTTGAACTGAGCATCGATTCGAGTGTCCACATTTCGCGGAATTTCGGATCGTTGATCGTGAGTCCGTCATGACTGCCATAGGCCAGGATATGAAGCAGTGACTTGAGGGGAGGACACGCCAGCTCAATGGAACCGTCTTCAAAGTATGCCGACGCAATCCGTCGCTGATTCTCTGCGATGAACAGAATTCCATCCGCAAAATCGGACAGACTCTGCGTCTCCGGTTTCAGAATCGCGTTGTCAAACACTTTGTTCGGATTGTCGAACACGCGACCGGCAAAGCTTCGTATGAATCGTGCCGTGATACGATATCCCAGTCGGCCTGCCGGAATCATTTTGCCTTCAAATTCAAAATCCTGAATTTTCTCGAGCATCTGTTCTGCGATCAGAAACGCCGGCTCGCGTTCCTGAGGGCTCATGCGACACCAGATCTCAGGGATCAGCAGACTGATGTCATGATCAACTCGAATGTCTGTACCGATGTGACCAGCCGGTGTTGAGAACCCTGCCAGGCCAGTCAGGATGTAACTGACGATTGCGTTGTTCAGATCCGTCACTGGACGCAGACAGTTGAACGGACCTTTCGTCATTGCGCCTTCGCTGCCGGCCCCTGTTGTGGACGGGCTTTTTCCGGAAAGAGCACTGATGAAGTCCATGAACAGTTCGGGAAGTTCCTGGTAGTGAACCGGGTTGTAGACAGCAAGAGCTCGGATCCCCTTTGCTGTTTCCGCCGGATTGTTTCTGCGTCCGATCAGTACCGCCTGAACCGGGGAGTGAACCGGTTTGTCGATCGGCACTGCACGAGAAAGACGAATGCCCATCTCCGCAACGTACCGATTCACCGGATCAATCAGGTCAGGCCTTGGCTGCAGATATCGCGGATTTCGACTTGGAACTCCATTGACCAGTCGTGGTGTGTTGGAGCACACGACGTAACTGTCTTCTCCGTTCTGCATCTCGAGAAGGAGCTGCTGCATCGGTTGAGTGAACTGGCTGAGATCCACGGGCCGGTCGCAGATTTCTCTGACCTGCTGAATCGTGAGTGGCTCGAAATTCACGATGAAGTTATCAGACCGTGCGAGATCGGCTTCTGTCTGTTTATCGAGGCCACGATGGATGGCATCGTCAGGGCGCTGAAAAAGCCTGTATTCGCAGTTCCCGACGAACTTGTAACTGGTTGTTTCCGGCAGCACGGTTCCCAGATGCTGAAGGCTTCGTCGCGGAATCACCGTGGAGACACTGATGTCGTCTTCTGTCTGCACCTTCTGAGCCGGAGCGAAGTCCTGCCGAAGTTTGTAGGTTCGCCAGGTGTTCTCTCCCTGCAGGCCGACTCGCAGATAGGTTCCGACAAGTTTCCTGTCGCCAAACTTCAGCTCATGACCCGGATGACCGTTGACGATGTCGACGGAAAACACTTTTCGCCAGTCTTCCGGGGCGCCCGTATGCATCCGCTTGATCACGAATACGATTGCATAGATGTGATCAGGGATTCCGGAGAGCCATTCGTTGTAGGCGTCTGTATAGTCGGGAGAAGGGCTGAGCAGTTTGATCACGCTTCCCAGTGACCGAGCCTTGTCGAGAATCTTCCGACTCGGCACTCGAACATAATCCGGCTGAACCGGTCCATCGGGACGCCAGCGGTCTGAATAGTCGCGATCGAATACTTCCTGAACCAGCTGCAGATCCTTCTCAGCATCGGCGATAAAGACGGGGCCATGCAGAAGGTAGTCCGCGATGGACTTACTGATTTCACTTTTTCCGCCACCACTGACGGTGCAGGGTTTGTGACAGAAAACACCTTCAAACAGTGTGCCGATCAGTCTCCATGAAGGAGCCGAAGGATGCTTCTCCAGCCGGACCTTGTATCCGGATGGAGTGATATAGATGAAGCCGGGGCGGAGCGGGATATGATGCAGGACACTGTTATAGTGCCATGAAACACGCTGGTCACTGACGGTAAATCGAGCATTCTCCGTCACATAAATCACATTCGGGTACTGAGAATCGACGGCATACCCTTCGGGTCTGACTTCCATGAGTGTTCCGTAGTCACGAACAACATCAGCGAAGGTCCGATTGTTGTATCGTTTACTGTCGGCTGCGAAAACCTCGCCGAGGTTGAAGCTCGCAAACGCCATCGCTCCACCGGCGTGTTCTTCTTCCACCTGCCCGAAGAGATTTGCCGCATAGCTCAGCTGCGTTTTGACTTCTTTCTTGCAGTACCCGTAGTAGTTATCGGCAATCAGTGTCACGATGACACCTTCTTCGTCCCGGCATGTCAGCTTGAAGGGCACACCGTCATTGTATTTCTCGTCATCCGTCTTCCAGCACATGCCGTCTTCGCGCTGTCGTTCTGTGGCTTCATCAAAATGCGGAAGACCGACTTCCTTCTTCGTCAGGTCCACGAGATGTGGCGCAAGAATGACACACCCGGTATGGCCGCTCCAGTGTTCAACGTCCAGCGCTGAATCGTTCTCAGGCAGGAACGGATCACCGGCATTTCCAAAGATCGTCTCGACAAAATCCAGATTGCTGACGAGAGCCCCCGGAACAAAGAAGCGGACTTCCATGGACAGTTCCGACGAAACTCCGGGAACCTCCGGACTCATCAGCGGTCGAATCAGCAGTGACACAAAAGCCTTTGCCGGTGTCGGTTCATGATCGCTGAATGGCAGCTGCATGAGTTCATCGGGAGGAATCATCGCGTGGCGAAACAATGCTGCAAAGGTTGCCCGAGGCACAACCTTCTTGTCACGTGGAATCGGGAGCCCGCCTTCCGTGACATGAAACGTCCCGACGGTTGTCCGTCGATCATTGGCCGGATTGTGGAGCACGCCATTTCGGACTCGCCACGATGAACCGTAGCGATTCGAGTACTCATCACCGTCGTGCGGAAGCGATAGCTCCCGCGCGATGCCATGCCGATCAAGAATCACAGTCAGATCCGGCAGTCGCAGAGCACTGCAGCCCTTGACTCGGTCAAAGTAACGACGCAGGAAGGCTTCGATTCGAGCGTCAGCCGGGCAATGAATCGAATCCAGTCGTTTCAGTCGATGGTGATACGTACTGAGAAGCCGTGGTGCTCCCAGTCGATCGTGGTCTTCAAAACGTTTCGGGACCGGGAGTCCGTTCGCGAGGAGCTTCAGCACGATATAGCGAGTGATGCTTTCTCTGGCCTCACGAATCTGCTGACGATTCTGACTGAACACAAAACCGATGGATTCTTCCGGATCTCGCAGTGTCATCGCATTATATCCCGGGCACTTTGGCCATCCGTGAGGTGCAAAACAGTCGACAACGGCACAACTCGAATTCGACGAAGACGGGAGTGCAGGCAGATTGCAGATTCGTTCTTCATGAACTCAGGCAGCGGATTGCAGCAGATCTGCGGTGTTTCTGCGAGAACGCATCGAGCGTGAGAGTCCATTTTTCCACCGATTGGTCGCGAATCCGGTAACTCTCATCGAATTCTGTACAGCAACAAAAACGCGCCGACCGGAAATCTGACATCCGATCGTGAACTGATGCTCATTTGCATCATTTGAATCCTCTCAGGGCAACACGGCCTTTATGCAGTGTTCTGTCAGCTCAGATGCATCCAGAGGCAATTCCTGAGGTTTTCTGAATGTTGCCCGAAGGCAACATCGCTACGAGAGCTGTTCAGAGATATTCAGCGCCAGAGAAAAACATGAAAGAACTTTAAGTGCTTTTCTGTCAAGTACTTAGATTCCGGCCTGGGCGGGCCATGTCAAGAATTGTTGACAGAGTTCGCACTCTGGCATTCAGGTTGCTTTACATCAAATTATCAGCCAGTCGTCAGTGTGACGAAGGCAAAAGTAAAGACAGTCGGATCCCGAAACAATTCGGCTGTCAGTGGTTCAGCAACTATCGAAACAGGAGTGACCGCCATGACAAAGAACATTTTCACCGCACTGAAGAACGACGAAAACGGCTTCATCGTCTCTGCCGAACTGGTTCTCGTAGGAACGATCCTTGTGATCGGAATGATCGTGGGACTGACGGAACTGAGCTTCAACGTCAATCAGGAACTGGAAGACGTCGGATCGGCCATCGGAGCCGTCAACCAGACTTATTACTACACGCTGGCGAGCGGCAAGAAGGGCGAAGTAGCCGGCAGCA
>JBKDKA010000217.1:0-99233 GCA_046345315.1 Planctomyces sp. | reverse complement strand
GCGAAAACAACTCGAAAGTTACCCCTGGGGCAATAAATCCGTCACGCGTGGGTTCGACTCCCACTCGCCCCTCTGAAAAAAGCAGGGTTTCCGAGCGATCGGGGACCCTGCTTTTTTGTTTGTGTCACCTTAAGTGTCACCCGCCGAGCCTTCTGATGGCGTGGTGTCACCTGCTGGCGCTGCCCCATCGTTCAGAACGAGACTCCCCAAGGTTGCCGCCGTTGCCGCAGCGTATACGCCGACGCAATACTTTGTTGCTCCTGACGTACGTCACTTTTGACGTATGATTGACATCGATGTAGTCTTCTTGAGATGTCGTTAACTGAACACAGAAAAAGCCCGGCATCTTGCGATGCCGGGCTTCTGATTAAGTCAATCAGGACGGACAGGAATGTCGCATCCTGCGATTAGGTGACTACTTCTTGCCCTTCTTCGTTTCAGATGCCTTCGCTTCTTCCAGAGCTGCCTGAGCAGCAGCAAGACGAGCAACTGGAACGCGGTAAGGGCTGCAGCTCACGTAGTTGAGACCCAGTCTGTGGCAGAACTTAACGCTTTCTGGATCGCCGCCGTGCTCGCCGCAGATGCCGAGCTTGATGTCCGGACGAGTCTTGCGGCCCTTCTCAACAGCCATCTGCATCAACTGGCCAACGCCAACCTGATCCAGTGTCGCGAACGGGTTCTTCTTGAAGATCTCGTTCTCGGTGTAAGGCAGCAGGAAGTTACCCATGTCGTCGCGGCTGATGCCGAGAGCGGTCTGAGTCAGGTCGTTTGTGCCAAAGCTGAAGAACTCCGCGGTGTTTGCGATTTCGTCAGCCGTCAGAGCACCACGAGGTACTTCGATCATGGTTCCAACCATGTATTCGAAAGTGACCTTCTTCTCCGCCATTACTTCTTTGGCCACGCGATGAATGATCTCCACCTGCAGGTCGAGTTCCTTCTTGAAGCCAACCAGTGGAACCATCACTTCAGGATTCACTGGAATCTTCTTCTTGGCGACGTCAGCAGCCGCTTCGAAGATCGCTCGAGCCTGCATCTCCGTGATTTCCGGATACGCAATACCCAGACGGCAACCGCGGTGACCGAGCATCGGGTTGAACTCGTGCAGCTGAGCAACGCGAGCCTTCACCTTGTCCGGCTTCACGCCCATCTTCCTGGCAAGGTCGGCCTGAGCCTTGTCGTCGTGAGGAACGAATTCATGCAGCGGTGGATCCAACAGTCGGATCGTCGCTGGCAGACCCTTCAGAGCCTTGAAGATGCCCGTGAAGTCTTCTCGCTGATATGGCAGAAGCTTCGCAAGAGCCTTCTTTCGGTCGTCCAGGTTGTCGGCGAGAATCATTTCTCGAACGGCGTCGATACGATCGCCTTCGAAGAACATGTGCTCGGTTCGTGTCAGACCAATACCCTGAGCGCCGAATGCGATGGCCTGTTCGGTCTGCTCGGGATTGTCCGCATTGGTGCGAACAGCCAGACGAGTCACCTTGGAGCACCATTCCATCAACTGCTTGAAGGCCAGGAACTTTTCAGTCTTGGCTGCAGCCTTGTCACCGAAGAGCAGACCCATGACGATGCTGGATGGACCAGTCTTGACCTTACCACCGTAAATCGTGCCGGCAGTACCGTCGATGCTCAGATGGTCCACGCCTTCCTTGAAGGTCTGACCAGCAATCTTGACGGTCTTCTTGTTGTAGTCGATGTCCACAGCGCTGGCGCCGCAGATACAGACCTTACCCATCTGACGAGCGACGAGAGCAGCGTGTGAAGACACACCGCCTTTGGCTGTCAGAATACCAACGGCCGCGATCATCCCACGGAGGTCTTCCGGTGAGGTTTCGTTACGAACCAGCAGAACGCTTTCGCCCTTTTCAGCAGCAGCGGCAGCTCGGTCAGCGTTCAGATAGATCACGCCGGACGCAGCGCCTGGACCAGCAGGAAGACCGGTCGCAAGAACCTTGGCCTTCTTGATTTCCGCGAGGTCAAAGTCCGGAGCAAGAAGCTGCTCGAGCTGATCAGCCGGGTTACGCATGATCGCGGTTTCCCAGTCGATGAGCTTTTCTTTGACCATGTCCATGCTGAACTTCAGAGCCGCAGCGGCAGTACGCTTGCCGTTACGAGTCTGCAGCATGAACAGCTTGCCCTGCTGAATCGTGAACTCAACGTCCTGCACGTCTTTGAAGTGCTTTTCGAGAGTTGCACGAACCTTCAACAGTTCGGCGAACGCCTTTGGCATCGCCTTTTCGAGCTTCGCAACAGGCTCAGGAGTTCGCACACCGGCGACCACGTCTTCGCCCTGTGCATTGATCAGGAACTCGCCGTAGAACTCATTGACGCCGTTCGCTGGGTTACGAGTAAACGCAACGCCGGAACCGGAATCGTCGCCGGTGTTACCGTAAACCATCGCCTGCACGTTCACAGCAGTGCCCCACTCGGCGGGAATGTTGTACTTGCGGCGGTAAACAATCGCACGGTCATTCATCCATGAGCCGAAGACAGCTCCGGCTGCTCCGCGAAGCTGATCCCATGGATCGTTCGGGAACACCTTGCCGGTGCGATCTTTGACGAGAGCCTTGAATCGCTTGACCAGTTCTTTCTGGTCGTCGGCGGTCAGATCGCTGTCGATAACGTCCTTGCCGTACTTCTTGTGCTTGAACTCTTCAATCACAACTTCAAACGGCTCATGATCTTCGCCTTCGCGCTTCTGCACACCCAGAACGACGTCGCCGTACATCTGGATAAAGCGGCGGTAGCAGTCCCACGCGAATCGCTCGTTCTTCGTGGCAGCAACCAGCGACAGAACGGTTTCGTCGTTCAGACCGAGGTTCAGAATCGTGTCCATCATGCCCGGCATGGAGTCTCGAGCACCAGATCGCACAGCAACAAGCAGCGGCATGCCCTTGGCATCGCCGAACTTGCAGCCCATGATCTTTTCCATGTTCTTAATGCCGGCTTCCATCTGAGCCTGAAGTTCCTTTGGGTAGGACTTCTTGTTCGCATAGTAGTAGGTGCAAACTTCGGTCGTGATGGTGAATCCGGGAGGCACTGGGAGCTTGATGCGGGTCATTTCCGCGAGATTCGCGCCCTTGCCGCCGAGCAACGCCTTCATTGAGCCGTCGCCATCAGCCTTGCCATCACCCCAGGTGTAAACGTACTTTGCTTTTGCCATCGAAATCGAAGCCTTGTCGGTAGAATGCTGTATTGCGTCACAGCCCACGCGGGTGGCGATGAAGTGCTGCCCCCGAAGCCTCCGTCAGGCCGCTCCTGGAGTTCACTCCGGGTTGAGCCGAAAACGGACAGATCAAAAAACGAGACGCTGATGCTGGCGTTCATCTTTTTTGAAGGAAGAATCGACGCGCGTCATCAGGTTTTCGACCGGCGCGCAGGAAAAGCGTGTCCGATCAGTCGGATCGCCGAACGGTAGCAGTACATCGCCTGAACTTCAAGAGGGAATCGTCGCTCGGAATGCTTGCCAACGACAGACAATTGTTCAGAATGCGGCGGCGGGACTTTGGATTCGAAGAGCTGAGTCCTGCGTCCGGTTCCCGTCGGCACCGAGTTGATTTTTCGGATTCCTGGCCGTTCTGATATTCAGGCCGATTTTATTTTCAGAAGCTCAGAGGAGCAGCCTTCGATGGCGGTCAGAGGAGTTCGCGGAGCCACCTGTGTGTCTGAAGATAATCCCGGGTTGATCCGGGAAGCGGCGACCGAGCTTATGAAAGAGTTGCTGCGCCGCAACGAGATCAATGATTTCGACGACGTGATTTCTGCTGTTTTCACGACAACAGAAGATCTGGTCTCTGCGTTTCCTGCCGAAGCGGCACGGGCGATCGGCATGAACCAGGTGCCCCTGCTCTGTGCACGGGAAATCCCGGTGCCCGGCTCAATGCCGCGATGCATTCGCGTGCTGCTTCATGTTAATACGGAACGGATGCCACAACAGATTGAGCATGTGTACCTGCGCGAGGCCCAGAAACTGCGTCCGGATATTCGTAGTGCTCAATGATCAGAAGTGCTGAAGGATCATTTGATGCGGTCGCCGAAAGGTGCTATGATCCGCCCTTCACGTGAAAGCTTCCAAATTTTGTATTCCGGAGAGTTCTGGCCAATGGGTACGAAGAGAACGGGTAAGGGTCGGCGAAAGATTGGTCGCAAGAAGCGTCGAATGCGAGCCAGAATCCGCCACCGGAAGGGTTAAATTCTCCCGTTTTCGGCTGGAAATCATTCCAAGTTCGCTGCGTCGGCTTTTTTGAGTCGCGTTGTGTGGCTATCGATCTGGTTTCGCGAAAACTGGGCAACTTTACATCGTTCCCGCATGATGACATTTAATGAACGCAACGGCACGGTTTCCCCGTGCCGTTTTTTTGGTGGTTCCGGTTGTCTGCATTGGCTGAACAATCTGGATTTTGTCGGTTGAATCAAGCGGAGCGATTGCGGAAAGATCAGGCAGTTCGACTTTCCGGATTCCGTATGACTTGACATGGCCTGATCACGTCTGAATCCTATGGTTGCTGGAAATGATGCTTTTCGGCAACCTGCCTGCCACTCAACGGGAGATCGACCGTGTACCCCCGCCCTGCCTCATACGCCAAAGTGTTGCTGTCTCGGATTTTCTCGGCAACCTGTCTGTCCAGTTTGATTTGTCTGCACCCGATCCAGGCAGAGGATTCAGGAGTTTCCAGAACTGCGGAACTCCGTGAGAAAGTAAAGCAGATCGATGGGGAGCTGCAGCAGTCGGAGAAAGATCTGTCGCTCAGAAAGGCGGCTCTGGATGTCGCGGCCACTCATGTCGCTGAATTGAAGAAACAGCTTGACGAGGCCGTTGCCCGTTCAGAAAAGGAAAAAGCAGAGCTGAATCTGCTGCAGGAGAAAGTAAACACTCAGACGGCTCAGAGAACAGCGTTGTCTGAGGAGATCGCGAAAAATGAGAACGCAGACGCTGCTCAGGTGATCGCTGACAAAGCTGCAAAACGGCTCAGTGCGATCGTCGGCGCTCGAACTCAGCTGGAAGCTCAACTCAGCACGCTTCGCAAGCAATCCGTGGAATGGCAGAGCCGTGCTGTCGAGGCGGATCAGCAGATCAAGGCGCTGGAAGCTCAGAAACCGGAGATTCAGAAGGCGATCACGGACACCAAAACGGCTGTCGATGCCGCTGTTGCACAGGTTAAGGTTCACGCAGATGCTCTGACTGCAGCGACACAGGTGTCTGAGAACCATAAGGCTCTCGCAGCTGCGGAATCAGCCAGGCTGGAAGCTGCTCGTGCAGGATCCACGAAGCTGGAGAAGTCTGTGGCAGCGCTTCAAGCGTCGCTCGAGCTGCTTCGAGTTTCGTCTGCAGATTCCGGAGTCAAATCGGATGACGCAGTCAACAGCCTGACTGAGTCCATCGAAGCGCTCAAGCCGCTGATCACAAACACAACAGGACTCATTCAGCAGATCAGTGATCGTCATGCTGCCGCTGTTGTTCTGGTCGAGGCGGCCAGAGTCGACATCGAGAAGAAGACTGCTGATCACAAAGTGGCTGTCGATGCTGAGAAGAAAGCGCAGGATGCTCATCAGCAGTCCGTTGCTCGGCTCGCGGCTATCGATCCTCAGCAGAGTACCCATCGCGAAGTGATGGTTGATGCTCAGAGTCGCCAGCAGGCGCTCGCCTCACAGATTCTTGGCCTCGAACCATCGATTCAGAAGCTGGTTGCAGAGATCCAGTTGATTCGGTCGGAAACGGTGACCCTTCAGAAGGCTGCTGAATCTGCACTGGAGCCGCTCGGGCGATTTGTTTCCTTCTCCCGACATGTGGCGCCGATTCTGGCAGAACGCTGCATTGCGTGTCACAACACCAGAAGTCCAGGTGGGCGTCTGAATCTGGATTCGTTCGCCGCAATGAACAAAGGGGGAGAGTCCGGTCAGGCGGTCAAGGCTCATCACAGCAGCGAATCTTTGCTGCTCACGATGACCGAAGATGGCTCCATGCCGAAAGATGCTGACCCATTGTCGAAGGAAGAAATCGAAATCATTCGTTCATGGATCAATGTCGGCGCACCTCTTGATGCCGGCGTTATCGCGACGGCTGAACTCTTTGATGTTATTCCGGAGATGAGCCAGCCATTGCCACCGCAGACATATCGAGTGGCGATTCCGGTGACAGCCACAGCGTTCAGTCCTGACGGGAGCCTGCTTGCGTCCTCGGGGTACCACGAAGTGCTGCTCTGGAATTCCAATGATGGCACACTCGTACGCAGAATCTCCAATGTCGCGGAACGAGTTTACGATGTTGAGTTCACAGCAAACGGACAGCAGCTGGTCGTTGCGGCCGGAACCCCGGGGCAGCTCGGTGAGCTGAAGGTCTTTTCGACAGCTGACGGAACACTGCAGGACACACTGGTGCGAGCGAAGGATGCGATCTTCTCTGTCAGCCTGAGTCCCGATGGAACTCGAGCAGCCTGTGGTGGTGCCGATCGATCGATCGTCGTGGTCAGTCTGGCCGACGGACAGCAGATTACAAAGATCGAGGATCACGCAGACTGGGTCATGGATGTGAACTGGTCACCGGTTGGATCTCGTCTGGTCAGCAGCAGCCGTGACAAGACATCGAAGGTCTTTGACTCAGAGACGGGTGACCCCGTCATCACGTTCAGCGGACATGGTGAACCAGTTTATTCGGCAGCCTTCCTCTCTGACGGCAAAACAGTTGTCAGTGGCGGGGGCGACAAGAAACTCCATGTCTGGAATACGGCGGACGCGAAGGAACTGCGTGCGATGGCTGGATTTGGAGGAGAGGTGTTCCGAGTTCTGGTTGCTGCTGGAGACCGAGTTTACTCAGCCAGTGCGGATCGGAACATCCGGGAGCACAATGCAGCGGATGGACAGCTGATCCGCACTCTTTCCGGGCATTCTGACTGGGTCTATACCGTAACACTGAATACGGCTCGAAATGTCCTGGCCACAGGCAGTTATGATGGAGAGATTCGAGTCTGGAATTCTCAGGATGGAAGCACTCAGACCTCGTTCATCGGCATCCCGAAAGAACAGGCTGCTGCAGCCAATGTGACCGCTGTCACGAAGTAGATCTCTGAACCGTCACTGAACAGTCGCACTCTTTCAGACCGGATCTTCTTTCAGACCGGATATGCGGAGAGCTGTTCCTGAAAACCCCGAACGAATAACTTAACGTCTCGCCGTTCAGTGTGTGCTCTGGAAGTTGTGGAAAGCGCCGCGGTCTTCCCAAAAGCGACTGTGATTTCGTATGATCAGGCTTTCCGTACCGTTGTGTCAGGAGGCCTGATCATGATCCGTCGCTGCAGAACTGGTGTTTTTATTCTTTCGTTGGTCGTTGTGGCGATTGCCGGTCAGAATGCAGTTCTGTCCGCCGAAAAGGCGTTGCTAACAGCTGCACCGAAGAATTCTGTGTCCGACTGGAATCAGTACCGCGGGCCGAATCGCGACAATCTTTCGGTTGAGAAGGGGCTGGCGGAGAAATGGCCCGATGGTGGCCCGGAACGTGTCGCCTCCTTCCAGGGACTCGGTGAAGGGTACTCCACCGTTTCATTTGTTGGTGATGCGATCTTCACGATGGGAAATATTGAAGGGGCAGAATACGTTCTGGCTCTCGATCGACAATCGGGAAATATTCTCTGGAAGACTCGCAATGGCAACGAATACAAAGATGGAACGGGCAACGGCCCGCGGGGGACTCCCACAGTCATTGACGGGAAGGTCTTCAGTCTCGGAGGAAACGGAGACCTGAGCTGTATTCAGGCCTCCGATGGCAGTGTTGTCTGGCACAAGAACATTCTCACGGAGTTCGGGGGATCAAACATTGTCTGGGGGATCAGTGAGTCTGTACTGATCGATGAGGAACGACTGATCTGCACTCCCGGCGGAAGTGATGCCACGGTCGTTGCGTTGAACCCGACTACAGGCGAAGTGATCTGGAAGTGTATGGCTCCGGAAAAGCCTCAGGCCGGATACGCGTCGCCAGTGGTTGCTGAGATCGGAAAGGTTCGCCAGTACATCATCTTCACATCGAAGGGGATCTGCGGGATCCGCGCCGAAGATGGTCAGTTTCTCTGGGGGCAGAATGCATCCGCAAACCCGACCGCCAATTGCGCGACTCCACTGGTCTCGAATCGTTTCATCTTCAGTTCTTCGGATTACGGTACCGGGGCTGAACTTGTTGAACTGACATCCAAAGGTCAGGAGACGGCGGCGAAGCAGGTTTATTTCACCAAGGAAATGAAGAACCATCACGGCGGCATGGTGCTGCTCGACGGCCATGTCTATGGATCCAGTGCTGATATTCTTTCCTGTGTGGATCTGAAAACCGGGAAGACGAAATGGCGTCAGAGGAGCATGAAGGGTTCCGTTGTCTATGCGGATGGGAAGATTGTCTTCCGTCACGAGAACGGCCCGGTGACACTTCTCGCAGCGAATTCACGGAAGTATCAGGAACTGGGACGATTTGAGCAGCCGGATCGAAGCGACAAACCTGCGTGGGCACACCCGGTGATTGCCGATGGCAGGCTGTATCTCAGAGATATGGATAAACTTCTGGTCTACAACCTGAAGTAAAACCTCGAAGCCGAAACTGTTCGGTTGTATTTCCGGAGTTCTGCTTCCGACTGAATCTTTGGGCTGAGTTCAGCGGCGTGTCCCCGTGACGTTGACGCCACTGCCGATGAGCAGATTATTCTCATAGGCAAGGTCGTACATTCGCCCGGATTTTTCCGGAGGCAGAACTCTGATCTGCTCGAACCCCGCGTCTCGAAACCATGAGCTGAGTTCCTCAACGGTGTGGTGGTACTGATACTTCGGGGCCCACCAGTCGAAGGTGTCGCAGACGCGGTTTTCGTAACAAGGGTGTGCGCTGAAGTTGATTACCTTATTCAGCGTTCGATTGATGACTGGAATCCCGCCCAGAATTGCACCCAGATGACAGAACGGAATCAGTAGTGACGACGGGAGCCTGGAGGTGAGTGACCTCAGGCCGGTGTTGATGAGTTCCTGCCACCACTGGTTTCTGCGATAGAGCCACACCGAATAGCGTCCGCCGGGACGAACCATTTTTGCGACGGCGTCGAAGACTTTTCGCGTGTCTGCGTCATGATGCATCACACCGATCGAGAAAACGAAGTCAAAGGATCCGGGTTGCAGTGGCAGATGCTTCAGATCAGCCTGAAGAAAATGCGCCTGTGACGAACCGCTGCACAGAGCTCGTGCTTTTTCAACGGCGCGCGTGTGATCTGCTCCGATGACTGTAGCCCCGGCATCACTGCAGATTTTTGAGTATCGCCCTCCCCCGCATCCGGCGTCCAGGACCAGTTGACCGCTCAGCTCTTCGAGACAGACACCAGTTTTTGCAGCGAACGTTGCGCGGTCTTCATCGTCATGAGCCACTTCGAACCGAGTCCACTGATTTCCGAAGCTCTCCAGATGTTCGTCTGTGACGAACCGAGGAATACCCTCGATGATTTTCCACTGTTGCATTCCGTCGGAGAGAAACTCCGGTGCTTCCTTTGGAATCAGTGCCAGCTGACTTCCGGATGTAGGACTGCGAAGATACTTCAGAAGAGCCGTGTCCATAGCGTTTCCGTGCGCATGCCTCAGTCAGATGTTGTTCATCAGGATCAGAGTGTGTTCAGGAGAAGTTCCAGAGTCGTGCCGCATTCTCGCCGAGTATCTTTTCGCGGTCAGCTTCGTTGAAAAAAGGAATTTCAGTTCGGATCAGCGCCATTTCCTCAGAAAGTGATGGCCTGCCTGCCTGAGCACGTGTCGCTCCCGGAAATCCAGTTCCCCAGAGCATACGGTCCGGTCCGAATGCATCATACATCTGACGAACCCAGGGATAGGTGTCTTTCCATGGGTATTCTGCTGATGGAGAAAGCACGGACAGTTCCGAGACCTTCACGTAAACGGAAGGATAACGGGCCAGGTTCAGCAGCTTCTGGAACTCCGTTTGAGGGTCTGCTGCCTTCAGGTCAATACGCGCCAGATGGTCGATGACCACCGGCACGGCAGGGAACTGTCGGATCATCTCTTCGAGCCGCGGCAACTGTGGTGTGCTGATGAAGAAATTGAAGACAGCCTTGAGTTTTTCGGCTCGCTTCCAGAGTTCCACAGCCGCCTGTGTCGTCATCCAGTCGTCTCGCCCTTCATAGTAGATGGGACTGAATCGCATTCCCGCCAGACCATGTTCGCTCATCCAGTAGTCCAGTTTGTCAGCGACAGCGGGGTCTGTCGGGTCGATCAGACCATGACCGCGAAACTTTGTCGGGTTCGATCGGATGCATCTGGCCAGATAAGAGTTGTCCCAGCCGTGATAGATTGTCTGAACGAGGACGCATTGAGTCACACCGAACTGTTCCATTTCCTCCAGCAGCAGTTTGTCAGTTGCGGCGATTGCAGGAGCAGTGAAATCCTTTGCGTTGGGATGGGCAAACGGAAACGTTTTCAGATCGTCTGCCCAGACATGCATATGGGTGTCGATCACGAATCGGTGTTTCTTCGTGGGGTCTTCGGATGTGACTCTGTTGTCCGATTGCGAAGCAGCGGACTGGATGGCTGACGTCATGGCGGCCGTTCCAATCCCTGCACCGATCAGGAAGGTTCGTCGAGTCGTTCTATTGTCAGACTCTGATCTGATGTGTCTCGGTCTGTTCATGAGTTTTCTGCCTGAAATAGAGGCTCTAACGAAACCGGCACAGGCACCCCTGGAAGTCACCGCTTCTCAATGGTTTCAGAATCTCGGCGGGAGCCAGTCTCGGTTCAGTGACGCGTTCTTAATTTTCCTGTGCTGTGACTGTTGTGCTGTGATTTCAGCGTCCGCGACCTGTGATCGGATAAGCCGTGTCCTGAAATCCCTTTCCGCTGTGCTCACCGGGAGGAACGAGTTCGTCGATAAACCGCTCGTCTTCCTCCGTCACTTCAATTTTCAGGCACTGCATGTTGTCGTCAAACTGTTCCTCTGTTCTGGGGCCGATGATTACTGAGGTGAGTATCGGATTTGCGAGGCACCAGGCCAGGGCAAACTGTGAACAGCTGTAGCCACGCGTTTCGCATCGCAGGCGAATCTGCTCAGCAATCTTCAGGCTGTCGTCTCGCAGCTCCGCCTGAAGCATTCTCGGGTCTTTCCGTGCCGCGCGACTTCCTTCCGGAAATGTTTCGCCGGTTCGATACTTTCCGCTCAGAATTCCGCGAGCGAGCGGACTGTAACTGACAACGCCGATCCCGAATTCACGACACATCGGCAGAAGTTCGACCTCAATGTCACGGTTGACGATGTTGTAGAGCGGCTGCACGCAGATGAAACGTGAAAGATTGTGCCGGTCACTGGTCCAGAGCGCTTCGCAGAGTCTCCAGGTTCTGAAGTTCGAACAGGCGATATATCGGACCTTTCCGCTTCGCACCATGTCGTCGAATGCTCGAAGAGTTTCCTCGATGGGCGTGTCAAAATCCGGGGCGTGCTGGTAATAGATGTCAATCACATCCACATTCAGCCGCTTGAGACTGCGGTCGAGCTCCCTCATGAGATGAAGTCGCCCTGCCCCGGAATCGTTCGGTCCGGATCCCACGACCTGACGTGCTTTTGTTGCCAGCACGACATCGTCGCGCCGGTCAGCAATCGCTTTTCCGACAACGATTTCCGACTGCCCCGCGTTGTACATGTTTGCGGTGTCAATGAAGTTGATTCCCTGATCGATGGCTTTGTGAATGATCCGAATGGAATCTGTTTCGCTGGTCTGACCTCCGAACATCATGGTGCCGAGGCACACGGTCGAAACGCGAACACCACTCTTTCCCAGCCTTCGATAATTCATTGACAGTGTTTTTCCTGTTTTGATTGAGGGATTCTGATTCAGTCATTCTTTCGAATGACTGCGGACTGTATGGTCAGCGCCTTCAGACGATCAGGTGCGGGTTCCGGAAGAATGGCTGGTGCCGTAATGGAAGGAATTCCGTCACGATCCTTCTGCAGTTCCAGAGGTGGATCCGCGAGATCCTGTCGGTAGAACCGGCTTGACGGAAAAATGTCCGGGGGGTAAGTGAAGTTATCCAGCATCGCAAGGGAAGCGCAATGAGCAGAACCAACGGCGCTTTCCAGCATCCCGCCGACCCAGCAGGGAATTCCAGCGAGCTGACAGTCGTTGTGGATCGCAATGGCATTCGTCAGTCCGCCGACTCGTCCTGGCTTGATGTTGACGTAACGACAACTGCCCAACTCAATCGCCTGCCGCACACGGTCTCTGGAGATGATGCTTTCATCCAGACAGATCGGCGTTCTGATCTGAGTCTGAAGCCGGGAATGGTCGAGCAGATCGTCGTAGGCGAGGGGTTGTTCAATCATCGCCAGCTGAAATTCATCGACATGCTGAAAAAGGCTGACGTCAGAAAGTCGGTAACCGCTGTTGCAGTCGATATGAAAAGTCTGATCCGGAAAACGTTTTCGGACAGCCTGAAGCATCGGAATGTCCCATCCCGGACGGAACTTCAGTTTCACTCGGGGAAATCGATCTGAGACAGCCCCTTCGATTGATGACAGCAGGTCATCGATCGAATCCATCACACCGAAATCTGCACCCACCTGCACCTCAGTACGTGTGGCGCCAATCGCCTGCGGGAGCGTCTGACCGGTGACCTGACAATGAAGGCTCCACCACGCCGTATCCAGAGCGGCTTTGGCAAAGGGATTCCCCTTGAAGATCTGCATCTCTCGCTGCAGGTCAACACCGCTGCAAATGCGTTTGCCGATCACCGCCGGCGCGAGCCAGTCGCGAGCGGTGACGAAGGCGCCTCCGGCAGATTCCGGGCTGTAACAGGGCGCCGCAAAGGGAGCACTTTCGCCCCAGCCGAAGCAGGATCCGACAGACATCCGGCATAGGACCGAATGAATCGCGGCATCTTCTCCGTAGGCTGTTCGCCACGGATAGATCAGCGGCATTGCAACATGGAACAGGTCGATCCGGTCGATCAGCATAACGATTCGCTATCGATTCCAGGGAAACTGCAGAGTGGGCTGACAGGCGTATCTTTGAGTCTTTACGGTCAGACGGTGTCCCGCGCCAGGGGCAAGTCGGATGTCAACGACCGGACTGTCGACTTTCACGTCGATTCCGTCAGCGTTGATCTGAGTCAGGAGGTGCTCGCCGTAAGCTCCCCCCTGCATCACCACATCTCGTTCTGCAGTCGGACTGAGATTCACAATAGTGAGCGAGAACTCGTCGTCCTTCATCCCATCCACAAGCACCGCGACATCGTCGGGGACTCCGGCTCGTCGCTGAACCGGGTCGAACCAGCGGACTCGACAGTGCAGCGGCCCACCGCCTCTTCCGGGATCAACGCCTGCCATCATGAGCTCACGAAGAGCACCCACTGTCGCAGGATTGAATTCCATCGGGTTATCAGAGAGTCGCGTATCCGGCGTGCTCTGATCCTCCCGCATTTTCTTTACGATCGTCCGCAGTCGCTCAAAATCGGATCTCAGCACAGCTTCCGGGTAACCCGGATTGCGACCATCAAGGTAATCCAGCCAGCCATGACTACCGACTCGAGCACGGTCTTTTTCGGAACAGGTCCAGAAGTAACACTCCAGAGCGCCCTCAGCCCAGGGAGATTCTGTGTACGCGTACCAACCGTCATCGCCGTACATACGCGGGTACATCGTCTTTCCGTTGATGACCTTCCGGTTGGAATTGATCGTATCCATCATCGTCGTCCATGCATCCACGTAGGACCGTTTTCCGGTCAGAAGCAGTGCATTGCCGAATCCGATGACACCTCGGCTGACCGTGTTGCGATTTCCGATCTCTCCCGTCTGCGGAACGACGACGGAGAAGCCCCAGCCGTACACGCCGCCGTACCATTTTCCTCCGGCTGCACTTCCAATGACGCCATCAAGACCGACATTGGACGGAATAATGCCGTTGTTCGCTTTGATCCGCTCCACCCACGCATCGACATACTCAAGAATCCACGATCGATACTTCTCGTCGCCGGTTAGCATGTAAGCGTTTGTCGCCAGTGTCGTTGCACTCAGATTCTGAGGATGATCTCCCGCGACATCGTTGTAATCCTTGAAGTGAGCGATCATTTCCTCATAGTTGCGTTCACCATGCAGCGCGAGGAATCGGTTCTCCACTTCAATCGGATCGCCGGCCCAGTCCAGCCCAGTGGCCTTACGAAGCATGGGTCCTCGGCTGCCGTTCAGAAGACTGCGGATGATCTTGTGCTTCGAATCATAATTCGGAGCTCCCGGGTCTTCGTTCATGTAGAAGCCGGCGAATCGACGCGTCCGCTGAATCAGGCGACTGTCTGCTGGATCAGACAACGGCTGAAGATTGAAAATTCGCAGTCCTTCACCATTGTGGAGCCAGTCCATCATGACTGGAAACTCTTTGTAGTACATCCCGTCCCGGGCGAACGGAACCTCTGTGGTCTTTGCCAGCGTGTACTGTCGGAGATGTCCTTCCCACGCCTTTTTGTACATCTGCAGGATTTCCTCCGAACCTCCAAGGGCATGGAGAATCGGCCAGTCCCCGACATTCTCGGGAGCGTCATCGGGGCCGTCATTTCCACCCCAGCGCTCCACACACAGCAGAAATCCACGTTCGTCAAAATACTTCTCGAAGAATTCTCGACAGGCGGCAGTCTGAGATCTGAGGAGTTCGCGTTCCATGAGCGCCCACGCGGGCGGCGACATCGGCTGACTGAGTGTCACCTGCACTCGGGCAGGAATGCTTCTGTGTTCCTGAGCCTCTGTCTTCTGAAGATGCAGAGCAAATCCGAGCGATGTGACGAATAAAGTCAGCAGCAGACAGCGACAGAACGGGACGAGCCGGTTGAATGTCTTCATGCAGGCAGCCTTCCGATCAGCGAATGGAAACGTTGAACTCAGCGGTGCTCAGGAACGGACTGTCGGCACATCCTGCGGTGATAGCCTGAAGAGCATTCCGGATGGTACGAGATCATGATCTCATTGCAAGTTTCCGCATCGATGAGATCCCTGCAATGTGAGTTCCATGAGTCCCCGATCTCTTCCGGCAATCTGTCGTCCTTCGGATTCAGGAGATCCCGGGAAACTTCCAGATCTGAAGTGCGTTCCTGCCAAGCATCAGGTCACGATCTTCTGTGCTGTAGAAACTGCAGTAGTGATCGACGAACTCCAGTTCCTTGTCCATGGGAAGTTCCCATCGCGGTCGAGGGTAGCCTGTGCCCCAGACGAGTTGTTTGCCTCCGAACTCCTCATAGATCGCTTTATAGAACGGCAGTGTATCCTCGTATGGATACTTTTTCAGTTCAGACATTTCATACGGTTCTGAGTTGCTGATCCAGACCTGCGGGAATCGTTTCAGCCGGAACATCTTTTTGAATTCCGGCCAGCAGTCTTTTGCTTTCAGGTCCGGTTTGCCGGCATGATCAATGACGATCTTGACCCCCGGAAAGCGACCTGCCATGTCTTCAAGCATCGGCATCTGATGCGGTGCGATGTAGTAGTTGAAAACGGCACCAAGTTCCTCGGCTGCTTTCCAGAGAGGATAGTGTTCTTTCGAATTCAGCCACGTGGAATCCGGATGATAGATCGGACTGAATCGCATCCCCTGGAAACCATGCTCCTTCATCCAGTACCGGAGTCGATCGGCAACCTGTGGGTCCAGAGGATTGATGAGCCCATGTCCGACGAATAGATCCGGACGCAGCTTCAGGCAGTGGGCAATATAGGAATTGTCCCACCCGAAATAACGCGGGTTGATCAGTACAGCGTACTTCAGACCGAAGTCCTTCATCTGCTCGATCTGATTTTCGATGGGAGCTGCCATCGTGACGTTGAGTGTCCTGCCGGCTTCCGGATGGTTGAATGGAAACTTCTCGTCGAGGGTCCACACTTCCAGATGAGTATCGATCAGAAGACGATCAGGAGCGGTGTTTGCCGTCGCGCGACTGGCTGTCCATGATGCGGCAAGAGCAGCGGCTAAAAACTGTCGGCGGTTTGATGCAGTCACAGCAACCTTCTCCCGGGGAATGTATAGATTCGCTGAGCAGTACGGATTTTCAGTTTATTGTCCGATCACGAACAGATGCTTCTCGCCACGAATGAGTATTTGTCCGTCAGAGACCGCCGGAGAGGCATATGTGTATTCACCGAGCGGGTTCTTGTGCAGGACGTCGAGTTCTGGTCCCGGACGGACGACGGCTGTCTCACCGTCGTCCGCCGTGAAATACACAAGTCCCCCGGCCGTGACGAGCGACGCGCTGTAGTGCATGCCCAGACGATTCTGCCAGAGCCGGTTGCCAGTGTTCTTGTCAAAGCAATTGACGGTGCCTCGGTCATCGGCAACGAACAGATAGTCTCCGGTCAGTACCGGTGAAGGAACGAAGCATTTTGCGTCTGTATTCTGCCATGCCACATGCGTGGCGGTCACATCGCCCGTTCCGTCAGGGCGAATTGCCATGACGTGATGTGTCGGAAATCCTGCCACCATAAAAAAGAGATTGCCGTCGGTCACCATCGAAGCCACAAACTGTTCCGATGGGCCTTCGATGTTCCAGATGCGCGTTCCGGACCGCGGATCCAGTCCTACGATCTGCTTACTGCCGGAAAGGACCAACTGAGTTTTGCCGGCAACTTCCCGAACGATGGGTGTGCAGTAGCTGCGAATTTTGTGTTCCCGCGGGATCTTCCAGGCGATCTCTCCCGTGGCTCGATGCAGCGCGACAAGATACGACTCCCCATCATGATCTCCGTTGATGATCAGCAGGTCCTGGTAGATGACCGGGGAGCTGCTGTAACCGTGAGCACTGATGAACGGTCCGGGTTTTACTTTCCAGAGTTCGTTGCCATCAAAGTCGTATGCTGCGACCAGCATTTCCCCGGGTGTCACGGGACGCGGTGTCCCCACATTCGGTGCCGGTATCTCTCGCCCGTCCACTTCCAGAAACGAAACGTAAACGGTCTTTCCATCGACTGCAGGTGTGGCGGAAGCAAAGCTGTTCAGCTGATGGCGTGTTTCCGGTGGTGCCTTGAATACTGTCTTCTGCCAGAGAATCTTGCCATCCGTTCGGCTGATGCATAACAACAGTCGTTCATTGGTTTCTTCAAGACAGCTCACAAGGAAGACTCGGTCATCCCACGTCACCGGTGACGAATGTCCGGTCCCCGGTATCGGGATTTTGCGGACAATGTTCTTCCCGGTTTCGGCATTCCATTCGACCGGAATCTCTGTCTCCATCGACGTGCCATCGCCTCGCGGACCACGCCAACCGGGCCAGTTCTCCGCGATGGAAAAAGCGGGCAGACCAAAGAGAGCCAACAGAACGAGCGGCGAGATTCGACACATTGCAGGCTCATTCCGATGAAAAGGCGAGCGGACGTGTTTCCGGCAGGTTTCCCCGAAGCCCGGTGGAATTTCATGAAGCGTGAGGAACGTTTATCGTGAGCGGGGAGTCGGCAAACGTCAAGTTACAAGGGCTGAATCGATGTGCGATGTTTCCTCGGCGTCCATTGTGCCGGAATGGACTTTTTTCGCAGCCCAACCTGTGGTTCTGTGCTCTCACGGATCTCGAATCCGAAGGGCTTTCTTTCCACTCGCAAAGACTGCGGCTGACGTGACTGTGCCAGGAACATCGCATCACGGGATGGGACCCTGCAATTCAGCGTGTTGACGCTGGTGGTTTTCAGACGGTATGATCGAATTCCTGGAGTAACGCCCCATAGATCTCTGTGCCTGTATCTGCGTGATGTTATCGAAGGGCAAGAAAGATGCTGCATCTTCTCGGTACAGGTAATCGACTTTGTGATGGAGTGACTCGCCGTGAGGTCATGCGAGTTGGTGGACTGTCCCTGTTCGGTGGGCTGAACTGGATGCAGGCCGCAAAGGCTCAGGCAACTGCGTCTGCCGAGCGCGGGCCCGCAAAGTCTGTGATCCTGTTCAACCTGCTCGGCGGGCCATCGCATATTGACATGTTCGATATGAAGCCGCTCGCCCCCGTGGAGATTCGCGGTGAATTCAGTCCGATCTCAACGACAGTTCCCGGTCTGAAGATCTGTGAGCTGCTGCCACGTCTTGCACGATGGATGCATCGCGGGACGCTGATTCGCACATTCAGCCACATGTTCAATTCTCACGATCCGCTTCCGATGATGACTGGATTCACGGATGACAAACCGTCGGCTCAGGCCCTGCCGACAGACCCTCCGGATGTGGGTGCCATCTGTCAGTATCTCGGACTTGGACCCGCTGATCTGCCGGGGGCCGTCTGCATGCCATGTTTTCCTGGTTCCGGACAGAATGGTTATCGCCGCAGAGGCCCGTACGGCGGGTTTCTTGGAAAACAATACGACCCACTCTTCACTCAATGTCACCCGACTTTTGCTCGCGAACCCAGGTTCGTTGATTACGATCCGGTGATGCCGATCGGACAGCCGTCGCCTCCCGCAGCGTCCGACATTCCCGAGATGACAGTGGATCGAATGACGGGACGCCGGTCCCTTATTGCTCAGATCGATCGCGAATTCGTACGGACTCAGAATTCACGAGCCGTTCATACGATGGACGAGGTGCAGCAGAAGGCCTTTCAGATCCTGACCTCCGGACGGACTCGCGATGCTTTCAATCTGGAGCTGGAGTCTGAAGAAACTCGCGATGCCTACGGGCGAAACCTCGTCGGTTCAAGCCTGCTGATCGCTCGTCGTCTTGCGGAAGCCCAGGTGCCGTTCATCAGTGTGCATCAGGAGATCTTCGGTCACTACGGTCATGCCTACGATATGCACGTCAATAATTTCGGGATGCTCAGAGACCTCAATCTCCCATTGCTCGATCAGGTCGTTCCGGCGTTGCTTCAGGATCTCGATAATCGCGGTTTGCTGGATTCGACGCTCGTCGTTGTCATGGGAGAAATGGGACGCAGTCCGAAAGTGAATGCCAAAGCAGGACGCGACCACTGGCCTCAGTGCGGTTTCAGCCTGATGTTCGGCGGTGGAGTTCAGCAGGGGCTGGTCTACGGATCCACCGATGCGATCGGTGCTTATCCGTCTTCCCATCCGGTTTCTCCGGCTGATTTCATTGCGACCGTCTATCAGCTGATGGGAATCGATCCCCACATGACGGTTCCCGACCGAACGGGACGCCCCATCATGATTTCACACGGCGGAGTTCCCGTTCAGGATATCATTGCTTAGAGCGCATTTCAAAATCGGGACGGGGACCCTTGCAGTTGCAGGATTTGCAGGAAGATACCGGGTCTGTCGGGAGCCAGTCCCGGTTTTGAAACCACCTGTAGTGACCTCGGCACCGTCTTTACAAACGAGATGCAGGCTGGGTCATGACCCAGCCTGCACAGTTCCCTGGTCGCAATTCCACGACCCAGCCTGCAGCAGAGGCCGCTTCAGCTCAGGCGTCGTTCGCGAATCCAGTCGGTGTGGAATTTTTCGCCGCGAGGTTTGTCGGTGCGTTCATAAGTGTGAGCGCCAAAGTAGTCTCGCTGTGCCTGAAGCAGGTTCGCTGGCAGGCGACCACGGCGATATCCGTCATAGTAGGTCAACGCTGCACTGAAGGCCGGAATTGGAAGTCCCAGCTGAATCGCGGTCGCGACAACTCGGCGCCATGACGGCTGAGCTTTCTCAATGGCGGTTCTGAAGAAGTCATCCAGCAGCAGGTTTTCGAGGTTGGGGTTCTTGTCGAACGCCTTCTTGATATCTTCCAGGAAGACCGAACGAATGATGCAGCCGCCGCGCCACAGATAGGCGATCGGGCCATTCTGGAGCTTCCATCCGAATTCTTTCGCCGCGGCATCCAGCTGAACATAACCCTGGGCATAGCTGCACAGTTTGGACGCGTACAAAGCCCACTTCACGTCGTCGATGAACTTTGCCTTATCGCCTTCGAACTTGCTCTCCGGTCCCTTGAGTACAGCTTCTGCTCGAACGCGAGCATCCTTCTGGGCGGACAGGCAGCGAGCGAACACTGCTTCGGTAATCAGAGTTGTAGGAACGCCGAGGTCCAGAGCATGCTGGCTCATCCACTTGCCGGTCCCCTTCTGTCCGGCCGTGTCCAGAATCTTGTCGACAAGGTATTCACCGGATTCCTTATCCTTTACGGTGAAGATATCGCGTGTGATTTCGATGAGGTAACTGGCCAGTTCGCTTTCGTTCCATGACTTGAAGACCTGGTAGAGTTCTTCGTTCGTCAGACCAATGCCGTACTTCAGAATGTAGTAGGCTTCACAGATCAGCTGCATGTCACCATATTCGATGCCGTTGTGCACCATCTTCACGTAGTGCCCTGCTCCGGCTTCGCCCACCCAGTCGCAGCATGGGATGTCGTTGTTCGGACCAACCTTCGCGCTGATCTTCTGGAACACGTCCTTCACATAAGGCCATGCTTCCGGATGACCGCCCGGCATAATGCTGGGGCCCTTCAGTGCACCTTCTTCGCCACCGGAAACACCCGTGCCAATGAATCGGAAACCTTCTTCCGCCAGCTGCTTGTGGCGGCGGTTGGTATCAACATAGTCGGCGTTGCCGCCGTCGATGATGATGTCGCCCTTCGCCAGGAGCGGTTTCAGCTGATCAATGACCGCGTCCACGGGACCACCAGCCTTGACCATGATCATGACTCGTCGAGGCGACGCGAGGCTGTTAACGAATGCCTCAAGAGTATCATACCCCTTGATACGGTTTGGAGTCCCCGGTTCAACCACACCCGGAGGACGGCTGCCGAGTCCATTGATGAACTCATGAGTCGTTTCCGTCGTTCGGTTGTAAACGCCAACGGAGAACCCTTTGTTGGCCATATTCATGACCAGGTTCTGTCCCATAACCGCGAGGCCGATCAGGCCGATATCGTGCTTTGACATGAATTCAGTTTTTCCAGGGTTTGTGTTTTGGCATCAAATGACATTGCAGACTTCGCTACTTTATCGAGTCTGTGAGTTCAACAATCGGGTGCCCTTGTTGTATCAGTTCTCTGACTCGCACCCATTGGGCCAGAAGAATCATCTTTAGTTTTGTATTTGTTGTATTGCCGCACGAGAACCAGACGACCATTGGCGGAGGTCCCAGGGCAGTTACGAGGTCAACGAAGTCCGAATCTTTGGTCAATAGGACTGCACCTTGTTCCCTCGCCTTTTGAAAGATCTCGAGATCGCTGGCCCGCAGCAAATCCAGCCTTTCAGCTGAATGTGCTTCATCACCAAACTCCTCTCCCAGCCACAATGCCAACGAAGGCGGGAGGTTGGCATCAATCCACACCTTCATACCGTTATTACCGGATGGTCCACGCGGCGGCTGGCGAATCGCAGACATGCTTCGATATCACCCGTCTCCAGATAAGGCAGCTCCCGTATGACTTCTTCAAAGCTCAAACCTGAAGCGAGCAGATCAAGCACATCCGATACGCGTATGCGCATACCCCTGACACAGGGCCTCCCGCCGCATTGACCCGAATCAACTGTAATTCGATCACTGATTGAGGCCATGACTGAGTTCTGCCATTAAGAAAACGCCGGGCTCAGAAAAACGCAGTCCTGCATGATACGCAGGACTGCGATGTCTGCACTACCGCTGAACTCGTGCTGAACCGCCCGAAGCAACGGCTTCGACTTCCTTGATGGATGCCATCGTTGTGTCGCCTGGGTAGGTCGTCAGAAGCGCTCCGTGAGCCCAGCCGAGATTCAATGCTGTCTGCGGGTCCTTGCCGTTCAGCAGGCCATAGAACAGGCCCGACGCAAAACCGTCGCCGCCGCCGATTCGGTCGATGACATCCAGTTCAATGGTCTTTGCCTGATAGGTCTTACCTTCCATCCACAACACGGCGCTCCACGAGTGTCGGTTGGTGGAATGGACTTCTCGCAGAGTCGTTGCAACGGCCTTCACGTTGGGAAGCTTCTTCGCCACTTCGGCCATCATTCCAAAGAACGCAGCAGGATCGAGCTTTCCGTGGGCTTCCACGTCCTGGCCCTTCAGTCCGAGTCCCTTCTGCAGGTCTTCTTCGTTGCCGACCAGAACGTCAACATGTTCGACAATGCGGTTCAGGGTTTCCTGAGCCTTATCCAGTCCGCCGCTGATCTGCCAGAGTTTGGCTCGATAGTTCAGGTCGAACGAAGTAACCGCACCGGCTGCCTTGGCGGCCTTCATTCCTTCGATGATCACTTCCGGAGTCGTTGGTGACAAAGCTGCAAAGATACCACCACTGTGGAACCACCGCACTCCGCCGGCGAAAAGTTCCTTCCAGTTAAAGTCACCGGCCTTAAGCATCCCAGCGGCTTCATTGCTCCGGTTATAAAATACAATCGGACCACGAACGCCGTGACCCTGGTCACTGTACACGGTGGCCATATTCGGACCTCGGACACCATCGTGTGCAAACTTCTTGTAGAACGGTTTCACTCCCATAGCGCGAACACGTTCGTTGATCAGGTCGCCGATCGGGTAATCGACCATAGCCGTTGCAATACCGGTTTTCAGCTGGAAGCAGTCAGCGAGATTCGCAGCACAGTTGAACTCACCACCGCTGACATGCACATTGAAATTCGTCGCTTTGCGAAACGGAATAATGCCCGGGTCCAGGCGATGAATCAGGGCTCCCAGTGACAGAAAATCGAGGGCACCTGCCGGCGGTATGGTCAGCATCGAAGTTTTACTTTCCGAGGTCATGGTCAGAAAAAGGGAGAGAATCCGTGCCCCGTATGGTATTCCGCAGGGCTCTGAAATTCAAAAGAAAGGAATATTCCGGTGGATCTCACCGATCATGAGAACATCGGCGTCTGTGAACTGTCATCAGGGGTGCAGAATGATTCGCTGATCGAGAACCTCAATCCGCTGAAAATGGTCTCCGAAAAGTTTCGGGAAGAAATCGATTCCTGGAATGTCTTTCAGGTCGACCCTGATCGGACGCTGAAGAAGTTTTCGGACGGATTCTGTATCCTCATCTGTGATTTCAATCGCGATTCCGTTCCCACGAAAGTGCTCAATGAGCTGCCCGATTGTCGTGGCCCGATCCGCCTTCAGAGTGAATCGTTCCGTTGTGAGTGAAGGCCCGGAATGCTTCGTTCGAGGATCTGTCAATCCGGAAGGATGCGAACCAAAGCGCGAATCCTGGAGCGTCTGCTGCAGCGAGCAGTGCTGAGCGAGAGTCGCTGTGCAGGTCATGCGGTTTCCTGACCAGCGGACTTTCAGCTCCGGATACTGGCGTGCGATCTGTTCCGTCACAGATTGTCGTACTTCCGGATCGAACTGATAGCTTCGCTGCAGTCTCCCGTTCGGATCAAAGGGAACAATCCGAATTTCATTGTCAGATGCTCGCTGAAGGCTCAGGTCAAACTGATTCAGAATCAGCGCTGCGAGCTCGATGAAGGGAAGACGTGGAATGTTGACCGGATTCCAGAGGTCGTGTGGAATCGATTCCGGATTGACGACCGTCCAGCCGACAGCACTCGCCCCCGTCAGAAAAATCCGACGAGGCTCTTCGGGCTCTGAAGATTCTGACGATGGCAACGACTCTGTTGACAGATTCTCAGTGGGCCGTACGACTCCTGGTTTTTCCTTCGGTCCGGTTTTCAGTTCCTGGCGAACCAGATCCATCAAAACGGCCAGTCGTGGTGCAGCGGTTTCCGGTGCAAGATAGATGAACTGGTCCGTCGGCTGCCACGACATGGACTTGAGACTTCGGCAGATGGAATTGAGCTGTTCACTGGTTTCTGTCGGCGGAAGACTGAAGGTCAGAACTGACTCCGGATCAACCCTTCGATCGCGAACGACCGTGACACCTGTCTGTTCTTTGAAATCCAGAATCTGAGTTTCAAGGGAAACACCTGTCACTGAAATTGCGGAAGTCTTCTTCAGGACCTTAAGAATCTCGCGAGCAGTTGTCTTCCTGTGGGATCCGTCATCTGCATTCGCCTGAGGTACAGTCTGCATCTGAAGGCAACTGACTGCGGGCAGCAGCAGTGCCAGACTGATGATGAGCATCAACTGTCGGAAGAAGGTGCTGATGCTTTTGACAGGCCGCAGAATCGACAGCACCATGATCATTGTTTCACTGAAACTCAGTACAAAAAAAATTCGCGACGACCTTCATTCGAAAATCGTCGCGACATAGTGATGCTGCGTCAAGGTGCTGAGCCATTCTTCAGAGAAGGCAATTGATCAGCGGAAGAGTCCTCGAAGCCATGCGTTTTTCCGGCGTTCCAGTTCCATCACGCGACTGAAGAACCCCTGTGAGCGTCCGGCGACGAACTGAACTGAACCTGATTCCTGTCGTGGAGCTGAGAGCTGTTCGGTGATGGCAGCAGCAGATACAGATCCTGCGTCTGCGAGAAGTGCCATGCCGAGAGCTGCGACCTGTGCCGATTTTACGATCCGATTCATTCATTCTGCCTTTCTTTGCGGGACACTGGATGGTGCTGTCACATCCGGGGATGGATTCGATGCTGACGGAATCAGATGTCTCACGATCGGTTATTCAATAACACGACGAAATCTGAAACTCAGCGCGATGTGTGACTCTGATATTCCGGTATTGCAGCACCTGCGGAAGTAATTTGCAGTGACACGAGTTCCTGCCCGCTGCTTGTTTCGGCAGTTTCTGCCGGAGAGTTTGGCCGTAATCCGAAGCAGCGGGGAATCTGATGGCAGGATGTGTGCGGATCTGCACTTAATCGCGGTATCTCGAATATCAGTTCAGGTTTGCCTGATTCAAACAATTGATGAATCGATCGCAGGCTGACCATCGGGAATCGGAAAACCTGGTCCGATTATCCGATGAGCTCGCGAACTGGCTGCCCGGAACCCACGATGCTGACCGGTCGGCCGCTTGCATCTGTGTAATGAGTACTGAGCGGCATACCGAGCTGATGGTAGATTGTGGCCAGAAGGTCCAGCGGTGAGACTGCTCGCTCCTGAACACCGCCGCCCCATTTTTCACTGGCTCCGATGGTTCGACCTCCTCTGATCCCGCCACCAGCTAGAAGCACTGAGAAACAGTCAGACCAGTGATCTCTTCCAGCGTGTCCGTTCATTCGGGGAGTTCTTCCGAATTCACCAACGCAGTACACGATGACGTCATTCAGCATCCCGCGCTGGTCGAGATCACGGATCAGCGCAGCAATTGCACGGTCGAGCGGCGGAAGATGTTCATCAAGCCCCTTTTCGATCTCATTATGATGATCCCAGTTGCCAGTGTTGATGTTGACGCAGCGTGCCCCGGCTTCAATCAGTCTTCGAGCCAGTAGAGCACTCTGTCCGTATCGATGGCGGCCATACTGATCACGAAGCTCCGACGGCTCACTGTTGATGTCGAATGCTTCTCGCATCTGGTCCCCCGTCACCATCTCCAGCGCCTGACGCTTGAAGGTGTCGAGCCCATCCATGACACCCGAGGAATCAATCTCTCGCTTCATTCGATCGAACGAGCTCAGCAGAGTCCGTCGCGATTCAACGCTTGATGCCAGTAACCCCTCCGGCAGGGACAGATTCGGAACTCGAAAATCCGCTGCAGAGGGATCCGCCTGAACCTCAAACGGATTCCAAGCCTTGCCGAGATAGACGGCACCCTGATAGCCGAATGCCTCTGATTTTGGAATGGTCAGATAAGCGGGCATTGGAGTTTGCCGGCTGCCGAGAGTTCTGGCAATGACAGAACCAAGAGAAGGTTTCTGTGGGGCATTGCGAGCGAGTGTTGGTCCGAAGAATCCCGTCTGCATCCAGTGTGCTGACGGGGCGTGAATCCCGTTTTCGTGATGAACGGATCTGACAATGGCGAGATGCTGCATCACCTCAGCCTGCTCGGGACATTTCTCCCCCAGCTGAATTCCCGGAACAGTCGTTCCGATCGACGAATACATTCCGCGATATTCGGACGGCGCATCCGGTTTTGTGTCATACGTGTCCTGCTGACTGAGCCCGCCGTCAGTCCAGAAGACGATGATTGATTTTCCAGCCGGATTCGTCCGCTGCTGTGGAACGTCTGCTCGCCCCGATTCCAGCTGAAGAAACTCAGACAGACCCAGTCCCAGTATCGGTGCGCCGATCTGCAGAAAACTTCGCCGGTGAATACCGCTGCAGTTGCGAACAGATCGTCCATTGATATTCAGCATGTCAGATCTCCGAGAATGACTCTTCTGCCGGCAACCGAAACGTCAGTGATTAAAAAGAAACTCGTTCGTCGCAAGCAGCGACCACAAGAGGGAACGGCACGCTTCAGCACGGTCTTTCTGTGAGTCAAGAAACTCAATCGTGACCTGTTTTTCACGTTCATCCGGTGCCCGACAGAGTATCCTCAGAAATACCTGATCAGCAATCTCTGAGTTGGAAAGACTGCTTCTTGCCAGCTCACTGGCGTAGCCTTCCGGATGAGTCAGCTTACGATGAATCTCGGTGGAGTTGACGAGCTCCAGCGCCTGCGGGAGAGCCGGTGCGTCGACTCGTTCGCACTCACAGGCAGTCAGTCGTCCTGGGCGACCAAACACATCCAGAAACCCGGCTGCGACATTCTCGTCGGGCAGGTCAATCGCTCTTGTCCCCAGCGGAAAGCTGCCCTGCCCTCCCGGAAACTCCGTCGGCACGTTCAGGATCTGACTGAATCCATCCAGCAGAACTTCTGCAGTCATTCGTCTTGGATAGAATCGGGCAAACGTCTGCGTGTCTTCGCTGTTGTTCTCTGAAGGTGATGACGAAAGTCTGTAGCTGAAGGTCGCCGTGATTGTTCTGATCAGGTGATGCATGTCGAATCCACTGGAAACGAAATCTGCCGCAAGAGCATCCAGTAACTCAGGATTGACCGGAGGATTGGTGCTGCGAGCATCATCGATCGGATGGACCAAACCGCGTCCCATGAAATGAGCCCACATCCGGTTGACGATCGTTCTTGCGAAGTACGGATTCTCCGGTGACGTCATCCATCTTGTGAAATGGACGCGAGGATCTTCCTGCTCGGTAATGGCGAAAGCAGTACCTCCCGGCGGAGCTGGCTCAAGAATTTCACCAGTGCGAGGATGTCGCGTATCGGCAGTCTTTCTGACAAATATGATTTCATCGGTAGGCACTTCTGCATCAGCGAACCCACCTTTTCTCGCCACACGGGAGAATACCGCGGCAAGTCGGTAGTAATCGGCCTGGCTCCAGCGTTCAGCCGGATGATGATGGCACTGAGCACACTGGATTCGCATCCCCAGAAACGCCTGTGCAACCGATTCGACATACTCCTGAGGCTTTCGAACTGTGCGGTACCAGAGTGTCGCAGGGTTTTCTGACTGAGCGCCCGTAGCAGTCAGGATTTCTTCAACGAACTGATCATAAGGTTTGTTGGATGCAATCGAATCCCGAATCCAGCCGGCGAACAGCGTCGTGCCGGCTCGCTGCTGACTGGTGGCATAACCGGCACCTCGGTTCTGCAGAATATCAGCCCATTTCAGAGCAAAATATGAGGCATGTTCCGGACGCTTCAGCAGTTCAGAGATCAGTTGAGAATGTTTCTGCGGATCAGAATCAGCAACGAAACGTTCCACTTCTTCGCGTGTCGGCAACGTTCCACAGACGTCAATGGAGGCACGTCGAACGAACTCCGCATCTGTCGCGAATGAAGACGGCAGTACCTGCATTCTGTTCCACTGAGCAAACAGAAACTCATCCATTGGAGATCTGGACAGCGATTTCTTCAGCTCACTGAGCTTTATTGAAAATGCTTCGGCATCACTCGCGTTGACTGAAAACGGAACGGTAATCTGAATCTGGTCGATCTGTTCACCGAAGCGAGCCATCACGGCTGCCAGTCCACGTCGTGACGTGCGAGTGACGTGTCCTTCCGGACTGACTTCCGCGATCTCAGGTTCATTGGACTCGAATGAAGCCTGATGAGTCACGTCTCTCGAAGTGCCATCGGAAAAATATGCCGTGACTTTCAGCGTGAGTTCAGCCTTCGAGTCCATGATCTGGTCGCCGGGACTGATTTCAATCCTCGTGACGGTCGGGTCGTTGACAGACGGAGCCGGCGTTCCATCAGCGATCCACTGTCGAAGAATCCGATAGTCCTCTGAATTGACCTGAAGTCTTTTGCCGCCACCGTGAGGCAATTCTGCCGTTGCTTTCCTCAGCAACAGGCTGAGTTCCGGCGCAGCAGGAAACAAACGTCGACCGCGCGACTCATGAACGATCGCTTCGTAATCGAAATCCGGCTCGAAACCGAGAAGCGACAGTCGGAAACCATTCTGCCCGGTGGCCTTGCCGTGACACCCTCCGCTATTGCAGCTCAGTCGAGTCAGTATCGGAACGACGTCCGTCGTGAAGCGAATCGCAGGTAATGGCTTCGACGAATCAGAAACACCGTCAATTGCTCCGTCGTCGTTTGCGGAGCAGACTCCACACGAGAAACAGGCGATCAGCAGAAATGACACGGCAGCGATTAACCGTCGAGTGTTTCCGAATGCTGTATGAATCCGTACACGAAGGTCCGGGAGAGACCACGAAGTCACGATGAGCCGGGTCTCCGCGTATGTGTTCGAAGGGATGCTGCGCGCATGTTCGAATTCTGTCCGTGAGACGTCGTCAGTCACTCGGGTGATCAAAGAATGGCGTTCAGTCATTCCGCGGATCCTCCTCATTCCACAATCTCGAGTTCAACAAAACTGCCGCCAAACCATGTGGGTTCATCTTCAAGCACACCGACGGTGAAGAATCTCAGAAATGGCTGCTTTCCAAGGGGCGCGTCATCGTTGACGACAATCTGAAGTGAGCCTGTATCACTCTGGCCCGTGAATGTTTCACCACGTCCTCGAATTCCTGGAACATCAGTCACAATACCCGGCACCGCCAGTTCCGTATGCATTTTTCCGATGAATCCATTCCGTCGTTCTGCGCGGTAAGTGATCTGGATCGTCTCACCTCGCCGCGCTTTCCTCGGTGCAAACGGGTCAATAGAGACAAGAAAAGCAGGTTCTGTGACTTCGAAGGAAACGACATTGCTGAATAGTTGAATCGCAGTCGTTTTCTGATCCGAAGTTGGAACACTCGTCGTGCCGCGAATCACGAGTGAGTAATGTCCTGATGGAATGCCCGGTGGCAGATAAAAACTGAGATGACCAGTGGACTGACCAGCGGGAATCTCAGCGGTCTGCTGCTGTATCAGTGGTGTCAGTCCATCAGCGGTCAGATAAATCGGAGCCGAAAGCTGAGTGCCGGTGCTGCTGGCCTGAACCTTGATATCAAGAACACTCCCGGGGGAATATCGAAGCAGCAGGTTTCCATAAAGATGATGCTGCAGCTCGCTGTCGACGGATGCCTGCAGCGATACCGACGTCGATGATGCTGCGCCTGTGATCATGAGCGTCATTCGGTCTGTCAGTCGAGCACGCCCGATCGGATGACCGCCTCGAAGGGCGACGGCTCCCCGTACCCGACATTGAAAGACTTCTGAGTCATTGCTGTCAACGGAGTCGTTACTGTCGACAGCGCAGGCTTCCAGTTTCAGTTCCGTTACTTCTGCACTCCGACCGGGAACTGCGGAGATGGTCAGAGTCGCATGATCCGATTTCGGACCAAACCAGACATCGGGGCATGAAATTCCTGAAGGCAGGTCCAGAGCTCGGACTCGAACAGATTCATTCATCGCTTCACTGCGAAGAGCGTAAAGATCCAGCACCGTGGTACCACCAGGCGCCAGATTCAGTCCGGCCGCTGAATCGGATCTCGGCAGGGCAAGCACCTGCAGCGATGATTCTCGACGTCTCAGCTTCATCCGGTAGATGCGACGTGGATCGTCGACCGATCCACCCGACAGGTTGCGCAGCTGAATGAGATAGTCTCCATCGTCTGGAGCGGTCCATTCGCCGGCTGCGTCAAGATGGTTCAGAGGTAACTTTGCGCCAGCGGGATTCCGCACTGCATCGCTGAACTGAATCAGCCGCCTGGCTCCCGATGAATCGAAAATGGTGATTTCGGGATCAAGAGGTGATCCGATTCTGTCAGCCAGAACATCAAACGAAAAAACTTCTCCACGCCTGGCCGGCAGACGAAACCAATGGTCTTTGTTCAGTCGCGACAGTTGTCCGCAGATGTCAACGGGAACAGTTACCTGCAGAGCATTGGTGGCGGATGAATTGTCCTCGGATTCGACTGAAGGCGGTGGTACACAAAAGACGGGAGCATCTGTCAGATTAACGTGGCAGATGGTGTCTGTATTCGGGACACCGACAGCAATCGATGAGAGTCCGGCCTGCGTCG
Source organism: Planctomyces sp. (assembly GCA_046345315.1). Classification (GTDB taxonomy): domain Bacteria; phylum Planctomycetota; class Planctomycetia; order Planctomycetales; family Planctomycetaceae; genus F1-80-MAGs062. The sequence continues at coordinate 69,040 of JBKDKA010000217.1, read as the reverse complement.
GTGCGACCAGAGAACTGAGCCGCGATGAGGGCACAGCCTCCGATGTGGAGATCTTCATCGCAGTCGTTTCGAACTCTGCGGCTCCGGATGATTTCGTGATTACACCGGATACTCGAGGTGAGCCTTCCTGGTTCGGGCTAGAGAGGTTCCATCCGACAAGACTTACTTCAGCATCCTTTCCTTCCTGAACCGCGTCAGGGAATACAAAAGCAACTCGCGGTCCCTGATCGATTTCAAGTCGATAGTAATGGTCTGCACTGCCTGAAGAGACCAGGTCCTGAACACGTACGACGAATGGGCCAGAACTTGGTACGACGAAATCGATCATTGCATCAGATCCGTAGAGCCCACGGTTGACTGCAACCTGTTTTCCCGAACTATCAATGATCTCAAGAACTGCTCGGAGACGGGAATCAATCCGCTCCGCGATGCAGTCGAAAACGATCCGGCTTCCTGCGTCTGCGCTGAAACTGAAAGAGTCTCGATCTCCCGGAGTATTGATTCGGCCATTGATGACGGTGCGGAAGCGAGAAGAATCAGAAGCAACGATGTTGGCATTCTCTTTCTGGTCGTTCGGCTCAGCTTCCGTGATCTCCGAAAATCTGCTGACAGCGAACGTGCGAACGTTGCTGATTCCGGACTCAGAGACGGCCTGAAGATCGTAAAATCCTGGCAGTACATTCTCCGGTACTGTTATCGATGCCCTGCCGCCTTCCATCAGCTTGATTGACGCCGACGGAATGCTCGTGTGAAGTGACTTCAGATTCTCGAGACGGGTTCCGTTGAGCGTGACTTCCGTTGTTGTGCCGGCGGATGCTCCAGCAGGGAAAACCGTCTCAAGTACAGGAGCGTTCTCTGCAGCTGCCAGCCGTCCGGAGCTGACGAGCGATACCAGAACGAGGCATCGGATGAACTCATGACGAACATGACGAATCAGTCGAAATGAGTTCAAAGGCTGGTTCATGATTCCGGAAACCATTCGGGGAGAGTTCTGGCGGGACTCCGAATTTTAACGGCAGTCGGTATCATGAAACAACTCCGTAGTATTTCAAAACCGGGACAGGCACCTTTGTAAGTTGCAGATTTGTGGGAAAATACGTCATCCGTCGGGAGCCATCCCCGGTTTCGAAGCCGCATCTACCAAAAGCGCCTTCTTTCTGTACTGATGATGACTGAAAGTCTGTGAGCTGACTGAAAAATGAAACTGGATCTGAACGATCAGACTGTCGTCGTGACCGGTGGTGCCTCAGGAATCGGCCTCGCGTGTGCTCGCGAGTTCGCTCAGGAGGGAGCTCAGGTTGTCATCTGGGATACCTCCGAAGAATCCAGCAAAGTGGCAGCCGCTCTGGAAACAGAGTTTGAGATTTCGGCGAGTGGAATGAATGTTGATGTCAGTCGTTACGACGTGGTGTGTGACGCCGTTGCTGCGACTGAGCGCCTGGGAGGCGGGATCTGCCATGTTGTTCATGCGGCTGCGATACCATCCGGGAAGTTCGGCTTTCCATTTACCAGTCTGAAACCTGATGACTGGAGAAAGGTACTGGATGTCAACATCCTCGGAATGGTGAATGTGGCACACGCTGTCGTACCGGTCATGACTGAGCGTCGGTTCGGATCGATCACGATGATCGGCTCTGTGGCCGGTCAGATCGGATCATCGACCGATCCGCCGTACAGCGCTTCGAAGGCAGCCATGCTGAACTTTGCGCAGTGTATGGCGAAAGATCTTGCTGCGAGCTCGATCCGCGTGAACGTCGTCAATCCGGGGATGGTGCAGACACCGCTTAATCGTTCCGTCTGGATGACCTGGAACGAAAGGCAGCCCGAAGAACAGAAGCTCAGCTACGACGAATGGGCATCTCAGAAGATTCGTTCTGTCGTTCCGCTTGGTCGCTGGCAGACCCCGGAAGATATCGCTGCCATGGTGGTGTTTCTTGCTTCACCACGTGCATCTCAGATTACCGGACAGACAATCAATGTGGACGGTGGTCAGGTGATGCACTGGTGACGAGTGACTGTTCAGTCGACGAGACGACTGAACGCTGAGTGTTTAACGGGCCCCTTCAGTCTTGCCATGATGTCATCAGCCGCGATGGCTTCGGCGATCTCCGCGAACACCTGATCAAGGGCATGCAGATACCCTTCGACATGATGTTTCTGATGAGCCATTGTCAGGGAGCAGCTCGCTGCGACGAGGTAACCGTGCTCCAGCATGCGAGTGGTCATCAGCGTCATGATCGCGGCGCTCTGCGGATGTGCGAAGCTCAGGCTGCAGGAGGCCGGGCGCCCACCGATATTCACACGCAGGTTGTGGCGAGCGGCGAGGTTCTTCCAGCCTTCCATGACGAGCGATCCCATTTCAGCAAGATGGGCCGGAACGTTCACTCTCATCATTTTTCGGATGCATGCGACAGCGGCTGCCGGGCCGACGCCTTCCGTCCAGAAGGTGCTGGAGATGAAAGAATCCTGAGCCGCCTGCATGACTTCGCGTCGGCCGATCACCGCACCCATGGCAAAGCCGTTGCCGAGCGCTTTTGCAAACACCGCGATGTCCGGGTCAACACCATACAGTCGATGTGCACCACCCAGGCAGAGTCTCCATCCCGATGAAATCTCATCAAAGATCAGCGGGATTCCAAGACGCGTTGCTCGTTCGCGAACGCCCTCCAGGAATCCTTGTTGCGGGTCTGTGCTGCGTGTCGGTTCCATGACAATCGCCGCGAGGTCATCACCACACTCCGCGATGGCACGATCGAGCTCCTCCAGCTGATTGTAACGGAACGTGACGACGGTTCCGGCAAGTCCTTCCGGAACACCGGCAGGCTGAAGGCCGGGCAGCAGGTGTTCGTCGAGTTTTCTGTGTGATGTGCTTTCTGCCGGGGTGCCGGATGGTGAGCGTGACGGCAGATTCGCGGCGAGGTACCAGTCCTGCCAGCCATGGTATCCACAGACTGCGATTCGGTTCTTTCCGGTGGCCGTCCGAGCGATTCGAACGGCGACCGACATGGATTCTCCTCCGCAACGGGCAAAGCGAGCCTGATCTGCCCATGGATGAATTTCTGTCAGCAGTTCAGCGAGTTGAACCTCATCGCGTGTCTGCTGTGTCGCCATGTTTCCAAGTGTTACTCGCCGAATGACTGCAGCATTCACGTCCGGGTCAGCGAAACCGAGGATGCACGAAAGAATCCCGCAGTGCGACATGTCGATGAGACGGCGCCCGGCTGTGTCAATGACTTCACATCCGATCGCCTGTTCGAAATAAGCCGGCCATTGTTCCGGAGCAAACATTTCAGGTCGTTTGCTGAGAAGCTGCGTCCCGCCCGGGATGAGACTCTTTGCGTGTCGATACTGATCCTGAACAATCTCAGTGTCCGCCTGATGCATTCCCAGAAGTTCCATCGCATTGGTGCGAAAGATACGTTCCACGTCCGAATCCGTGAGATGCATCGTGCGGCAGGCCTGACGGACAGACAGCAGCGATTCGAGACCGATGAGCTGTGGTGAAGCGTGGAGCCAGCCGGACCATTCGGTGTTGTTGTCATAGATCCAGAAGAAACCGTCACCCACAGACAGGCTGCGACCTCGGCATTCAGAAACCGGAAAATCACTGCCGTACATCAGACGAGTCACACCGAATGCGCGGATGATCGCTTCCATTGCGGTGGGCTCACAGACAGCTGACGTATCAAAGTAGACGTTCGGCAGGCCTCGCAGACCATCGATTGCATCGACGGTATGTCCGGCGTTGAACCCGCGGGCGGCGTGAGCAAGGATCAGGCGAGCATTCGGATAGCGAAGACATGATCGTCTTATATACGAAAGGTTGCGTGGATCGCTGAGTGCCCGGGAGAGAACCATGTGCATCATGATCGCCAGACCTCTGCGATCCGCGATTTCCCACAGCCACTCCGGCAGGAACTCCCCCTGCTCCGCCTGAAACGTTTCCTGTCGGTGAGCGAACACGTGGTAAACTTTGAATCCGACGAACCCGTGGCGTGTGAGCTGCGCTTCCACGTCCGCCGGGTTGTCATCGGGACTGACCATCATCAGGCCTCGTGATCCGGGAGAGTTTCTGATGGCCTTTGCAAGAAACTCATTGGATTCCGGACAGTTCAGATTTCGGGCGGGAAACGGAAAGTACAGACCGTTTCGCACAACACGGTCTTCCATCCACTGTTCCATACAGCTTAGGAGTTGTCTGTGATCAATCTCTGCGGAAGCGGCATCCATGATCAACGAGGGAGTGTTTCCGTCTGACACAGGCAGGATATGGCGGATGTCGTAAATATGAGCGTGGACATCAAAGGCATCAGGAGGCACAAACGAGCGAAGTTTGTTCCTGAAGAGTTCACGATCAGAATCCTGATAATGAAAGTATTCGGGCGAAACTCCTTTCAGCAGACTCAGAGTCGGTGCCGGAATGTTTTCCCCTGGATTGAGGCTGCTCTTCATGAATCTGTGCCCTGCTGTCGAATTGACTTCCGAAACGGACCTGAGCTTTCCAGTGATCGTTCAGTGACCGGGGTCTGACGATGCTTCGAACTCCACGAGATTGACCAATTCATTCCGCAATCAACTGACGTAGATATTGAGCTGTTCCGGAAGCGGCATCTTCTGGCCCCATCAGATTTGCATAAGCCTGATGAACAGTGACATGTCCCTGGTAATGGATGGCTTTCAGAGCACGGATTACCTCCGGAAAGTTGACACCACCGGATTCCCAGATCGGAAGGTGATGAAATGTTCGCATTCCGAGGCACCACGTTTCCAGTGATTCAGGACCGTCGGGATCCAGTCGATGATTCTGAACATAGACGTTCATCAGCCACGGGCTGAGCCGCTTCAGAGTTTCTTCACCGTAGGGCTGACCACAAAGCATCAGGTTGGCAGGTTCGTAAATGATGCCGAAGTTGGAGCGATTGATGGCTTTCAGAACGCTGACGCAGGAGTCAACCGTTTCGAAGAGTGTTGTTGTGTGACACTGATGGGCGAGACGAATGTTTCGTTCGGCGGCTTCATCGGCAGCTCGCTGTGCCGCAGGAATATCGCTGTCCTTCTTGAGGCAGACACGCACGAGGTCGCTGCCGAGTGACTCAGCAACATCCAGAGTCGGCGTGATGTTCTTCAGACTGGCCGGACCATTGTCGTTGTTCAGCGGGACGTCAAAGTCTGCTGTCACCATGGAAACAGTCAGGCCGGCGTTTTGAATTGATTCCCGGATTCGCCGGAGTTCTTCGCGAGGAGTGCCGATGCCGGCCGCGCTGGCACGCATACAGACTGCGGAATATCCCAGGCTGACTGCGAGGTCAAACAATTGATCCGGCGGTACCGTCAGTTTTGTTTTGCAGTCTGTTTCGGCGATTCGAACAGAGAGAGCCAGTTTCATAGAGTTGACCTGAATTTCAGAGACTGGTCCAGCCACCATCAACCATCAGGTTTGTTCCCGTGACGTAGCTGGATGCATCGGACGCAAGAAAAACAACAGCCCCCTGAATGTCGTCGTGGCTCAGCATTCGGCCGACCGGAACTCGATGGCAGTACTTGTCGACAAACGCCTGCGGCTGATTGTTGAAGTAGCCTCCGGGACTGATGCAGTTGGCTCGGATCCCCTGCTTGCCGTAATAGCAGGCAAGGTAACGTGTGTAGTTGATCATCCCTGCTTTCACGAACGTGTAGCTCGGCGGCTGTCGCATCGTTGTGCCCTCGTAGATCGTGGGGTCATTCGAAACAACGCCATAGATGCTCGAGATATTGATAATGGATCCCCCGCCCTGTCGGATCATGTCCGGAACAAACTGCTGACAGATCAGGAACAGGCCCGAAAAATCTCCCTGCCCGGCGTTCATCCATGTCTCGGGAGTCTGTTCTTCATGTCCGCCTGTATGTCCATCACGTGTCAATGCACTGTTGACCAGAACGTCAAGCCGGCCGAATCGTTCAATGACTTCCCGGTGCAGCCTGCGAATGGAATCAGAATCGGAAAGGTCAAACTGCATCCCATGGGCTCGATGACCTGCTGACCGAAGGCTTTCCGCGAACTTCTCGTTCGCTTCCAGCGATCGTGACGCCGTGATGACGGTGGCTCCCGCTTCGGCCAGTGCCCAGGAAATGCTGCTTCCGAAAAGCGGACCGGCACCGGCTGTCACGAGTGCAATACGACCCTCAAGTGAAAAACGATTCAGAATCCCCATTGTCTGCTCCTGATCTGCTTTGCCGCTGCGGTCTCGGAACGAGATCTGCCATCTCAGAATTCCCGGAATCGTCCCGTTCCGCTGCCGGAATTTCAAGCAGGCTCAGGCTTTCGCTGTCCCGATGGATTTCAGGACAACGACAGTCACGTCATCGGTTCTCGCCGAACCTCCACAGAAATCTTCGATTGTCTCGTAAAGTCGGGAGACGATTTCTTCCGCCGAGAGGTGCTTATTCTCAACAATTGCAGCGAGCGTGCGGTCAACCCCGAACTGTTCGCCGGCCGGAGATGCTGCTTCAACGACACCGTCGGTGAACGATACGAAGAGCTCGGAGGTTTCGAGATGAATCACTTCCGTAGTCATGGTCGAATCGTCAGAAAGAATACCAAGCGGGACGCAGTCGCTTTCGATGATTCGCCACTTTCCGGACTTCTGCAGCAGATAACTCATGTAACCCGCCGGACAGCAGGTCATCGTTCGCTTCTTCGGGTTCAGTTTCGCAAAAAACAGAGCCACGAAACGCTCGTGACGACCATCTTCCGTCAGAAGTCTGTTGAGCCTTCTGAGAATTGATACGGTGTCTGTTTCACGACCGGCCAGAGCACGGAGATAGGCTCGCGTCTGTGTCATGAAGATCGAAGCACCGATATCGTGGCCACTGACATCCGCAGTGACGATGGCAACAGCTCCGTCGCTCATCTCAATATAGTCAAAGTAATCTCCCCCGACAGCTTCTGCCGGGAATGACCTGCCCGCGATATCGAAGCCGGGCAGTTTCGGAGGTCGCTGCGGGAGCATTTCCTGCTGCACGATGCGAGCCATCTGCAGGCTTTCCTCAGCGGCCCGCAGTCGGATTTCTCCCTGATACGTCCGGATGTATTCAAGAATGAGTCCTATGAGCGGAACCGCGTAGGCGAAAATCTTCAGGAAATACGCGATGTTGAAGTGATTGTCATAGAGTTCACGGGATCCGAAAGCGGCGTGCAACTGCGTGGCGATCTGTGGAAGAACGCCCACAATCAGAGCATGAGAAAAAAGCCCCGGGTGCATTCGATAGTACCGCGGAAAAAAAATTCCTCCGGCGAAGAGGTAAAGAATCAGCGGCATCGCATCCCATGGACGTGGCACATTCGAATTCGGGAAAAGACTGTGAGGAAGCTTCGGAACGTATGCAGCGGTCTGGACAATCACAAACGCAAGCACGCTGAGAAAGAGTCCGATCAGAAGCAGATAACGACCGCTTCGTCGCGCGCTGCCGAATTTCTGATCCGGCTTTCTTCGAAGAAACAGGCTTGCACCCGCGATCATGATGCAGATATTGAAAGATCGGGAGATCGCCCAGGTAAACGGAATGAATTCTCGATAATCACTGACTCGGAGAATCAGCCCGTTGGCCGCCAGCACATTCAGAGCATCAAAGAGTCCTGAAGCGAACATCGCCATGCCGATGATCGGAGTTGTCGAGTCGCGGCGTACTGAAAACTGGATGAACGAAAACACCACCGTTACAACGGCGACGCAGAATGCGCTCCACTCAAGAACTGTATGGACCAGTGGCCCCTTGATCGGATGCGTTTCCAGCAGATCCGGCGTATCTGCGATCGAATTCAGAACGGTCGCACGGCCGAGCTCCTGTCCGCGCGTGGAAAAGTCGAAGCCACAGAGGTTGAGTGCGGTTGGAAGCAGACAGACTGCGATCACGATCCAGAGGAATGGAAGTGGCAGCCGTGCCGGTTGGTTGTATTGCATGGGTCCTGGCTGACCGAGAGACATGGAACCGAAGAGGTGTGTTCGGGTTCCACTGAAGAACTGATCGCGAATCACAAAGGCAGACTGCAGCGAGTCTATTTGACTCGATTATATCCATTCAGTGCAGCCACCCGATACGCTTCTGCCATCGTCGGATAATTGAACGTTGTGTTGATGAAATAGAGCAGTGAGTTGGCTTCACCCGGCTGCGCCATAATCGCCTGTCCGATGTGAATGATCTCTGTGGCGTTGACGCCGAAACAGTGGATTCCAAGGATCTGCAGTGTGTCTCGATGGAACAGCAGCTTCAGCATCCCGATCGGGCGTCCCATGATCTGAGCTCGTGCCAGATTCTTGAACATTGAATGACCAACCTCATAGGGCACACATTCTTCCGTCAGCTGACGTTCTGTTTTTCCCAGGGAGCTGATTTCCGGACTGGTGTAAATTCCGGTCGGAATATCCTGAATACGGAACTGATCAGAATCGGCATTGCCCAGGTGGCGGGCAGCGAATCGTCCCTGAATGTATGCCGCGCTTGCCAGTGCCGGAATTCCGATCACGTCTCCGACTGCATAGATGTGAGGCTGTGTTGTCTGGAAGTGTTCATTGACCGAGATCTGTCCTCGTTCGTCAGCTGATAAGCCGATGTTCTGCAGTCCCAGCCCATCTGTGTTGCCGGTGCGTCCGTTCGCCCAGAGGAGAATGTCGCTCTTCAGCTGCTTTCCCGACTTCAGATGGACCATGACATGGTCGTCGAATGTTTCCACTCGGTCGAATATCTCGTTGTTGCGGATGCGAACCCCCGTGTCGCGCATGTGGTAGGCCAGAGCATCACAGATTTCATCATCCAGAAATTCAAGCACCTTCGATCGTGTGTTCACGAGGTTCACTTTGACCTGAAGGTTGCGAAACATGGAAGCGTATTCGCTGCCGATCACGCCTGCTCCGTAGATCGTCATCGTTCCGGGAGTTTCCGGCAGGTCAAGAATGGTATCACTGTCAAAGACGCGGTGGTGGCTGAAATCAACTCCCGGTGGACGATATGGTCGTGAACCTGTTGCGATGACGAATGACTTCGCATGCAGGATTTCGGTGCTGCCGTCTGCATGTTCGACCTGGACGCGATGCGGATCGAGAAACGTTGCGTCTCCCTGAAGAACATCGACTTCATTACGTTCATAAAAGTTTCGTCGCATACCGACCTGCTGGTCGATGACCGACTGAGCACTGCGGCGCAGATCACGAAACCCGACATTGATGCTGAACCCGAGCTGACGGAAATGAGGGTTGGAGTTCACCTCCATCACTCGATAAATCGCAGCGCGAAGTGATTTGCTGGGAATCGTCCCCAGATGAGTGCAGTTGCCGCCGATTCGAGGCAGTCGCTCAACGGCAGCGACGCTCTTCCCCTGTTTGGTTGCTTCCATCGAAGCTCCCTCACCCCCGGGGCCCGTTCCGATGACAACCACGTCGAAGTGTCGTTCAGGAATATTCTGCATGCGAGGATTCTCGTTCTCTTCGTCCGTTCACGGATCGTCGGCGATTCTGCACTACATACTTCGCATTCAACGGTAAATCAGCAATCCGCTTTGAGCAGTCCGCATTGCCTCAAAAGCGCCGCAGGATCCGGCTTTCGTCCACGGAATTCTTCAAAGATCTCCATGGGATGTCGACTGCCACCCTGAGCGAGGACAGTGTCGCGAAACCTTCGGCCGATCTTTGCTGTTTCGGTCAGATTCTCCGTGCCCGCTTCCTGAAATGCTGAGAAGGCATCAGCACTGAGAACCTCTGCCCATTTGTAACTGTAATATCCGGCTGCATATCCACCCGAAAAAATATGCTGGAACGAACAAAGAAAACGGTTTTCGGGAAGCGGAGGAAGCAGGCTTGTTTTTTCTGAGATACGCCGTTCCGCGTCGAATGGTGTTTCTTTTCCTTCCGGAACCCATGACGCATGGAGTTCCATGTCGGACATCCCCAGCTGAAGCTGTCGCAGCATCTGTGAAGCCGCGCGATAGTTTCTTGCTGCAAGCAGCTTCTGAAACAATTCTTCGGACATCTGTTCACCAGTCGAATAATGAACAGCCATCTTCATCAGTGTGTCGCGATGATAGCACCAGTTCTCCATGAACTGACTGGGAAGTTCCACGGCATCCCATTCAATCCCGCTGATTCCTGCCGCGTCTCGAAAATCAACTGTGGTCAGCATGTGCTGCAGACCATGCCCGAATTCGTGGAACAGAGTCTCCACTTCACGGAATGTCATCAGTGACGGAGTCTCGTTGACGGGCGGAGTGCTGTTGCAGATCAGGTGTGCCACGGGAAGTCGAACACCATCCTGCCGGACTGAACGTGCGATGCAGTCCGCCATCCATGCTCCCCCGCGTTTGTTGGCAGGCCGCGAATAAGGGTCGAGGTAAAACGCAGCAATCAGCGCGCCCTGCTCGTTGAGCACTTCGAAGTAGCGAACATCGGGATTCCAGATCGGGGCTTTTCCATCGGCTGGTCGGACTGTAATACCGAACAACACATGACAGATTTCGAAAAGGCCCGCCAGAACTCGTTCGAATGAGAAAAACGGCCGAAGCTCCTCATCTGTGAACGAGAATCGCGATTCACGAAGTCGCTCCGCCCAGAATGAAACATCCCAGTGAGACAGCTTGCCTTGATGCCCCTGAGCCTGAGCGAACTCTGTGAGCTCCTCCAGTTCTTTCTGAGCGACACCATGTGACGCAGCGAGCAGTCGATCGAACATGTCGCGAACTGTGGATACAGTTCCGGCCATCTTGCGGGACATGCTCAAGTCTGCGTAGGTGCTGAAACCGAGGAGTTCCGATTGTTCGCGCCGAAGTGTCAGAATCTCAGCGATCAGGCCGGAGTTGTCCCACGGCGCTGTGGAGGCCCTGGTGATATACATCCGATAGAGTTTCTCCCGAAGATTACGATCTGCGCAGTGCTCCATGAACGGGCCGAATGTCGGCTGGTCCAGTGTGACTCGCCAGGGACCGCCTTCCGGGGACGCGGATGGTTTTTCTCGGTGTTCTTCGGCATTCGACCATGCTGCCGCCATTCTCCGCCGGAGGCTGAGCGGTAGACCGCTGACGGATTCCTGGTCAGTCAGATCCAGCCAGCAGGCTTTTGTTGCGTCCAGGACATGATTCGAAAACTGAGTCGCCAGCTGGGAGAGTCTCTGTTCAATCTCGTTGAATCGTTCCCGCTCGCTGCCTTTGAGCCCGATACCGGACTGTTCAGCGCTCTGAATCGACCGCCGAATGATTCGCCGCTGCGCTTCGCTGATTGTGTTCCACTGTTCCGAATCTCGGATACGGCACAGAAGCTGATAGAGGATATCGCTCTGGCGGAGGCGAAGCCCGAATTCAATGATGTCAGGTAGTGTTTCCTCGTGAGCACGACGGAGTTCATCCGAGTTTGCAACGCTCAGAAGATGCCCGACAGGCGACCAGCCGTATTCAAAAAGCAGGTCTATCTTTTCCAGTGGTTCGAAGAGTGAACACCAGTTCGGTTCAGAGACCGATTCAAGATGTTCAAGAATTTCTCGACATTCAATGAGGAACTCATTCGCCGCCGGACGGATATGCTCAGGACAGATGCGGTCGAATGGAGGAAGTCCTGACCTGACGAGAAGCGGATTGAAGTCGTTCATTATGGACTCTGGATACTGACATCAAAACGGAAAGACAGTTTGAAAAGTGTATCGATGCAGGCACGGATACCTTCTGAATCTGTTCATAAGAAGGTGATCGGTCCTGCAGCACGGGAACATTCCCGCAGATTGTACAGAATTCTTCACGAGATGCAGTGACTGCTATCGACTGTTGCTGTACCGGAGCAGAATCACTGTCGAATGATGTGTCTTGAGATGAGCTGCACGCGATGCAGGCTTGCACTTTCAGCTTTCGTCATCTGACATGAACCCGGCACACAGAACTTCCCTCATGCAGAAATCTCATTTTTTGTGAAGAGAAAAATCGGAGAAAACATGCATCGAAGAAAAAGGTCACCGGAACTTTGAAGAGGAACGACGATCGCGATTGTCTGAAAGAATGGCGATAGTTATAACACTCACCGACAAAGATCATCGAGCCCTTTCGACAGTTCTGTCACATCTGAAAGTTCGATCGACTCGTCATCATCCATCCTTTCCATCGTCCGACAGCTTATCAGTCTTTGACATCGAGTTTTTCATCTTTGCTCTGATTCAGGCGTCCGGATTATTTTTAGGTATCAGCGTCGTCATGCAGTGCCAGCACTTTGATGTTGTTCCGGGTGAGCGTCTTCGAATCGGGGCTCTGATTGTGACCGTAGTCTCTGTGGAAAAGAACGGAGTTTCCCTCCGGTTTGAAGACCCGGATCACCCGGACGACGGTTTCGTCTGTGACCCGGTGACTTCATATCTGTATCGAACGTCTCAGACTGCTCTGGTCTGATCGACGCTGAATCCCGAACAGTTTTTCGGCATTCTGATGTCTGTTCAACTGACAGGCGCAGGCAGTCGATTCCGGGATTACGGGTTTCCTCGACGCTCTGATTTCCTGCAGGGCGATCCCGCTCAGACGGGCTTCTCCTCCCGACTTCACGTGTCCGCGCTGTTGCAGACTCACAGTTCGCATCAGCAGGCGCGGGATGCCCTCACCGCGTGATGACTTTCCGGACGAGATCTTTGGGCAGGTCTCTGTTCAGAACAATCGCCCACGTTGTTCTCATTCCCGGAAGCTCGTTGCTGAACGTCTTAAAGAGAACGCTGTGAACTGGTACGGGCTCGGTTTTCTTCGGTATCCCTGATACCAAGGCGACTGATGCCCCTGTTTCCGGAAGGACGAGTCACAATGCCCCGACGGCTGTTGATCCAATCCTGCTGCCTCCTGGCGCTGATCGGCTTCTCTTCAAGGTTCCCTGCGAGGGGAGAAGATGCAGTTTCTTCTCCTCAGAATGCTACTGAGAAATCGAATTCAGAGTTCGAGTCTCTCTTTGACGGGAATACGTTCGATCGTTGGCAGGGAGATGAAAAATGGTTTCGCGTGGAAGACCGCGCGATTGTTGGCGGATCATTGAATGAACGGATCCCGCACAACTTTTTTCTTTCTTCCGAAGCGATCTATGATGACTTTGAGCTGACGCTTGAGTTTCGACTGAAGGGGGATCAGACGAATGCCGGCATCCAGCTGCGGAGTCAGCGGATTCCGGGACATCATGAAATGATCGGATATCAGGCGGATCTGGGTCAGTCTTACTGGGGTTGTCTTTACGACGAGTCTCGACGAAACCGTATTCTCGCAGCACCGGAACCGCAGAAGATCGCAGCGGTGCTGAAGAAGGAAGACTGGAATTCCTACCGGATTCTTTGTGAGGGGGCTCGCATACGGCTGTGGATCAATGATCTTCAGACGGTCGACTACACAGAAGTTGAGAACGAGATTCCGCAGACTGGTCACATCGCACTGCAGATTCATGGCGGCCCGCCCGGCGAAGCCTGGTATCGAAACATCCGCCTGCGACGGCTTTCAGCTCGAACGGAATAAGCGGGGATTTCCTGCTGGTCGTTTGGGGCTCCACAGAGATTTCGTTACAACATATTCTGCCATTCTGTTGTTCATCTGTCTGCAGTTTCGGGCGATGCATCTGTTTGCCTTTCTGATCAGAAGAAATAAGGCCGTTGAGTCATGACCGGTGAAAAAGTAGTGTCGGACGAAAAGGGATCTCGAAAAGCAAACGAGAAACATCCACTGAACTGGAACAGTTCAAGACTGACTGATGGCTGGCAGAAGGGAATTCGCGCGTTCTATTACGCTGTCGGGATGGATCAGGAAGATTTTCAGAGGGCTCAGGTTGGCATCGGAGTGCCACTGCTCGACGGAAACACCTGCAACGTTCATGCGTATCGGCTGGCACAGGAGATTGCCGCCGGATGTCGTGATGCCGGGCTCCTGGGCTTCCCGTTCGGAACTCCGGCGGTGAGTGACAACATTTCTCAGGGACATGAAGGTGGTAACGCGAGTCTTCCCTCGAGGAATCTGATTGCCAACAGTGCGGAATGTGTTGTCACTGCTCACTGCTACGACGCGATGGTGGGCATGCATCACTGCGACAAAAATGGTCCTGGATTTGCCATGGCTCTGGCCAGGATGAATTATCCGGGGCTCATTGTCAGCGGCGGCAGCATCATGCCGGGATGCCATAACGGAAAAGACATCACCATCCTTGATGTGTATGATTCGCAGGCCGCCGTTTCGGTGGGGGCCATGGATACTGCCGAAGCAGATGAGATTCTCAGGAAAGCCTGTCCAGGGCCGGGTGGATGCGGGATCGCGGCCTCGTTCAATACCTGGGGCATCGCGATGGAAGCCATCGGTCTGATGCTTCCGTCCAGCAGTTCCATTCCGGCTGTGGACGATGCGAAAGTCCGGGAATGCCGAGAAGTCGGTCAGGCCGTGAGACATCTGCTGGAAGCGAACATTCGTCCTCGCGATATCCTGACTAAAGCCGCGTTTCGAAACGCCGCCGTGGCCATTGCCGCCGCAGGCGGATCGACAAATGGTGTGATCCATCTGCTGGCACTGGCACGAGAAGCGGAGGTGGAGTTTACGCTTCGTGATCTGCAGAAGATCTTCCGAGAAACACCGGTGCTCTGCAGTTTTGCTCCGAGAGGTCCGCGGACGATGGTCGACCTTCACCGAATCGGCGGGACACCGGTTCTCCTTCGGCATCTGCTTGACAGCGGACTGCTTGATCCGAGTCCCCTGACGGTGAGCGGAAAGACAATGGGAGAAAACCTGGCTTCGGTTTCTCCACCTTCAGAAGATCAGGATCTGATCGTCCCGGTCAATCGGTGTTACAAGCCGTTTGCCGACATGCAGATCTGTTTTGGCAATCTGGCGCCTGGCGGAATTGTGTTCAAAGTGTCGAGCATGAAACAGCCTGTGTTCGAGGGGAAAGCAATCTGTTTCGACGACCCTCGCGAAATCGTTCGTGCGGTGGAACAGCGTCGAATTCAGCCTGGAAGCGTGATTGTTCTGAGGTATCTTGGTCCGGTCGCCAGCGGTATGCCGGAGGTGCTGATCGCAACTGCAGCTCTCGCGGTTCCGGAGCTTGATGGAAAAGTGGCATTCATTTCGGATACCCGAGTGTCGGGAGTTTCGCACGGAGCGATCGGCGTTCATTGTTCTCCGGAAGCGGCCGTCGGTGGTCCCATTGCATGTGTCCGGGACGGTGATCTGATCGCCTTCAATCTGCTCGAGGGATCGATCACGGTCAATATCTCTGAGTCCGAAATGAAGGCACGGCGTTCGGCACTTCCGGTCAGAAAGTCAAATGCCGTGATTCGCGGCTACCTGGCAGACTTTTCTGCCACAGTCGCTCAGGCTTACGATGGCTGTGTGAGTCGAGCTCTTTACCCAGAATGTTCAGATGGAACATAAGCCAAAGTTGGAAGATAAGATCTGAATCCGGTGTCTCACCGACCGGAGTGGTCGGCTCTGGCACCATGGTACGGTTCTGACGATTGAGCAGAGGATTCTGTGTCCTGACGCAGTGCTCTTTTCCGCGTCGCACATCCGTGGCTAAAGCTTTCGATCGGTCATCGTCGAAAACCCATCTGCAGTTCCGAGTCTCGAACATTGACGGTTCAGCTTGAAATCCGGGTTCGGCAGATTCTGCCGGATCGGAAAGCGGTGGGCTCAGGCGTGCCATGGATGGCACATCAGAAAGACGATGGAATGTCCGAAAAAGTGAATGCAGAGCAGCTTCGGCTCGGCTTTCTCGAAACGATGGAAGTGGACGGTCGTGGTCACATCGGTGGCCTGCTCGTCACAACTCAGCACGGGCGACCTCTGGAGTTTCAGTGCACGACTCCGGTCAGACCGAATCGTGCTCAGGAAATTCTTTACGGCGCAACGCTCAGAGAGTGGCTCCTCGGAGAACTGATAGCCGGAACACTTCTGGATCGCGTTGGCATCAAGCCGCATTTGATCCTGACAAGTGACCCCTCAATTCTTGAACTGCGAAACCATACGACAATCCCCGTCGCCTGCACGATCGATCACGAGACTGATACGCGGGAGAGTGCAGATCGTGACGAGCTGAGTTTTCGAGTCGGGACACAGGTTCTTCGGTGTCATGGTGCGCACAGTGAGGATCGTGGTCTGATCCAGCACAGGCAGCACCTGATTCCTGATCAGGCAGATCTGGGTGAACCCCTCGAAAGGGTTCGCGAAGCACTTGCGGAAACTGTCCGAACGGTGTTTGCACGATGAACAACACGGACCCGATCAATGTCATATCGCCGAACATCGCAACGGCGTCTGACGACTCATTGACGCCACGACCACCTCGAGTCTGTCTTGAGCAGACCGGATTCAATCTGGCACTCGCACGTCGTCCAATCATTGAAACTCACACGCTGCCGCTGACGCTGATTCCGGATTTTGTTCCATCATGGAAGCCTCGTCGGATTCCTCTGCGATGCATCGGGCTGACCCTCCCGGAAGGAATGAACTTTGCGCCACCGCAGCCGGCTCCGATTCGATCGAATGACGGAATTGAGCTGAAGAAGATCAGCAATGCTCCGACTGCGCCGGAAGACGCTTCCGAGAAGAAGCGAAAATGCACGAGGATCCGGCCACCGCTGAGTGCACTCTCACTTCAGGACCGCCTGTTTTACCTGCTTCAGCCTCCACTCGAATCGTGGCTGGCCGGACAGGAACTGATCATGCCGTTCGAACCCTTCGCCTATCAGTATGAGGGGATTGCGTGGCTGTTCTCACGTCATTCTGCTCTTCTCGCTGATGAGATGGGGCTTGGAAAAACAATGCAGACGATCACCGGGATTCGTCTGCTTCTGCGCAGCGGACAGGTTCGAAGAATACTTCTCGTTTGTCCCAAGCCGTTGATTCCAAACTGGCAGCGAGAGTTCAGAACATGGGCGGAGGAGCTTCCCGTTGTGACGGTTGAGGGGAGCGGTACGCGACGGAAAATGCTCTGGACAATGCCTGGTGTGCCGATTCTGATTGCAAACTATGAGGCGATGAGTCGGGATCTGGCGGAGATTCCCGAAGAGGAACAGCCTCGGTTTGATCTGCTCGTACTTGACGAGGCGCAACGAATCAAGAACCGCGATTCACGAACAGCAGAAGTCGCTCGCTCGATCCAACGGAAACGCAGCTGGGCATTGACTGGTACGCCGATTGAAAATAGACCGGAGGAACTTGCTGCACTCTTCGAGTTCATGGAAGTGATTCCGCCGCGAGCCACACCGGACATCCGTCAGCTGTCGCGTCTGTCTCGCGAGCATATCCTTCGGAGGACCAAAGACTTGGTGATGAAGGACATGCCTCCGCGCATTGATCGGGATGCTGAACTGGAACTCACAGATGCGCAGCAGGCAGCGTATACAGCAGCCGAGAAAGATGGAGTCATCCATCTGAATGAGCTTGGTGATTCTATTTCAGTGCAGCATGTTTTTGAGCTGGTGCTTCGACTGAAGCAGATCACCAACTACGACCCACTGACGGGCGAAAGCGCCAAGCTGGAACGGCTGGTGGCCGATATGGAAGAAATTGCTGCGAGCGGCGGGAAGGCAATTCTCTTCAGTCAATGGACGAAGACTCTTGACTGGCTGAATGAGCGGCTGCAGCAGTTTAATCCGCTGATCTATCACGGAGGTGTTCCGACTCCAAAGAGAGAACCGATCCTTGCGAAGTTCAAGGAAGACCCGAACGCTCACATTATTCTGATGAGCTACGGCACCGGAGCGGTCGGACTGAATCTTCAATTCGCTGGCTATGTTTTCCTTTACGACCGATGGTGGAATCCTGCGATCGAGGATCAGGCGATCAATCGAGCTCATCGTATCGGTGTGAAAAATCCTGTCATCGTCACTCGATTCATTTCACGAAACACAATTGAAGAGCGAATCGACCGCGTGCTCCGCGAAAAACGAGAGCTCTTCGCGTCCGTGCTTGGTGACGGTGATAACAATAACGTCTCACTCAGCCTGAATGCTTCGGAAATCTTTGGCCTGTTCGACCTGAAAGCCAGACACAAGGACGGATCGCGATCAATCGGACCAGCGAAACCGGAAGCTGCATGATTGATTTACCTGCGGCAGCATGACTCAGTCACGTGCGATGTGTTTCAGGTAATCGCCGTATTCATTCGGGAATGTCGCCGCAAGCCGACGCAGCTGTTCACGATCAATGAATCCCATGCGCCACGCGATTTCTTCAGGGCAGGAAATCTTCAGCCCCATCCGCTTTTCAATCGCTGCCACGAAGTTGCCGGCATCCATCAGAGATTCATGAGTGCCTGTGTCGAGCCACGCAAAGCCTCGCGAGAGAATCTCGACATTCAACTGGCCTCGCCGCAGGTATTCTCGATTGACGTCGGTGATTTCGAGTTCACCTCGAGGTGAGGGTTTCAGGTTCTTCGAGATCTCCACGACCGAGTTGTCATAAAAATACAGTCCGGGGACTGCGAAACTGGATTTCGGATTCGTTGGCTTTTCCTCAAGTGAGATGGCTCGACCGTCGGGCGAAAATTCAACGACTCCATATCGCTGCGGATCTCGAACTTCGTATCCGAATATTGTCGCTCCGGTGGAGCGTTCAACGGAATGTCGAAGCATGGTTTGAAACCCGCGGCCGTAGAAGATGTTGTCGCCAAGGACCAGTGCTACGTGGTCTTTTCCGATGAAGCTGTCTCCCAGAATAAACGCCTGGGCAAGTCCCTCGGGTTTCGGCTGGACGACGTAGGAAAAATTCATTCCCCATCGAGAACCATCTCCAAGAAGGTTCTCGAAACTGTGGATATCACGTGGCGACGAAATGATCAGGACGTCACGAATTCCGGCCAGCATGAGGGTGGAGAGCGGATAGTAGATCATCGGCTTGTCATACACCGGCATCATTTGTTTGCTGATGCCAAGTGTCAGTGGGTAGAGTCTTGACCCGCTGCCACCCGCGAGAATGATCCCTTTACAGAAGCCGTTCATGCCTGTATTTCCGATGGTGATGAAGAGGCAATTCAGAGAAACAGAACGCACGGCATGTTACAATATCGTTCCGGCGGTTCGCACCGCAAATTCGTTCAGATCCTGCAACTCGTGATGATCTTCGTTCTTTGACGAATGGAATCGATCCGGAGTCTGCCCGAAGATGCAATTTCGACAGCAGAATGTCCGATCAGATCAGAGAGAAATGAGATCGCAGGCGGGATGGCAAAGTATGTCAGTGCAGAACCAGATTGGCGGACTTCTCGGAGTGGAAGTATGAGGTATTTCAGCTGCCTGTTCTGTGGCCGACTCCTGATGCTGATCATCCTGATCTCGATGATTGGTCCGGATTCTCAAGCTCAGCTTTTTGGTACACAAACAGGAAATCGCAGGACAAGCCGGGGGAGTACTCAGAACACAGACCAGCTGCGAGATCGATTTGAACGCGAGGAACGAAACGCTGAAGAATTCGTCGGCAGGAGAAACACCGGATTCGTGGGTGGTGTTGTCGGGGCTGACTCGGAAGTGTCATCCGTGGTGGGGCTGCGAGAAGAATCCAGACCTATACTGAATCGTCCGCGAGTTGTTCGACCAGCCGGGATGTATCCGGAGCGGCTCATACTGGGTGATCAGTTCAATGATCTGAAACCATCAGAGGAAGCTCGTTCCGATGCTGAATCGAACGGACTTCGCAGCTTTATTCAGTCTCGGTCGATTCAGTTGAAGATCGATCCGGCGACTCACCACGCTGAATTGACGGGGGAAGTTGCTTCAGAGCACGAGCGGCAGATGGCCTCTTTGGTTGCCGGTTTTGAACCCGGTGTTGATACCGTGACGAATGCACTGGTCGTGAATCCTTCGCTTCCGCCTGCGACTTCCCGTGCGGATCCGAAATCTGATTCTTCGATGCGCGGACAGCGCCGCTCTCGTAATCAGAGTTCACTCCGTCGTCATCGGTAACCTCGAATGGCGGCGTCTTCCTATGAATTTGCGGATTGCTCCCGGGGATCATCTCTGAAGATTCTGTCGGCGAGGATGTCATATTGCGCTGCTGGAATCCTCTGGTGAGTCCGATTTCCGACGAATGAAGGCCAGGATGCTTCTGCTGACGTGGTTTCTTCGTTCGAGGTCCCCTGCTCTTCTCTTCGGTTTCGTCAGCAGACTCTGCTTCATAGCTCAGCAGACGAATGTCGGATTCTTCGCTGTCTGTTGATTCGAGCGACGTGTCTCGTCCGGGGCTCACTGTGGATCGGCGAACTCTGGCAATCTCGCCGGGGATTGGCGACACACTCCTGCCGTGGAGGCGAACGCGAGCGGGTGTTGACGTGACTTCGATACCTTCTTTGCTCACGAAACGAGTGATCAGAGTCACTTCCTGTTTTTCACCTCCGGCGGCATCCCACGGTACCCAGAAACTGTACGAGTGACCGATGCGCGACAGACTGTGATGGGACTGAAGTTTATCAGCGGGAAAGACATACTTCCGGTCAGGTGGTCGTTCGGTTGTGTCCTGAGAGTCATCCCAGGCGTAGACGACGAGAGTTCCGTCCACCCGGATCGCTTTATGCTTCTCTGTGCCATAGAACATCACGCGACCACCGAAACCTCGCGTCGCAGGTTGTCCTGCCTGATGAAGGACCGTGTCTGACCAGACAGGCACAACCTGTCGCGGAGAATGAAACTCCTCTTTCTTTCCGAAGAATGATCCCGGACCGGCGACCGAAGACTCACAGATGGTCGTCCAGAGGAGAATCGCTGAGAGAACTGAGCGGTGTCTCAACAGGGAGATCGTAAACATGTCGTGAAAGATCCTGCGCGGTCTCGATAATGTCATCGCGAAGTCGCTTTCTTCGATGACGCAGCCTGTTCTGACTTCTGGCTGCTGGTCTGCTTCTTCGAAGGCTCTGTTTTCTCGCCGGGCTTCTTCGGTGACTTCACAGAAGCATTCGACGGCTTCCGGCCCGGACTCGTTCGAGGATCCTCCTCTACCTTCGACAGCGACATTTTCTGGATGGAAGAGCTCTGTGAGGACGGGATTTCCCCAGACGAATCGAGTGGCGAAGAAATCTCGATGGGTGGATTCGCGGAAATGACTGATGGATCCGCCGCTGGTGCGGCTCCGTGCTGTGGAAGGTTGTTCTGCGGAACTGTCAGCGTTTCGCCAGAGAGATCCGGTTCTGCGGGCACCACCGGAATCCCGGGAGTCTGATCCGGGTAGATTGTCGGAATGTCGGCTCCGTCCAGTGATCCCGTGATACAGGTCTCTGAACTCAGCCAGCTCAGAACATCGCAGGAAATCCACGACATGCGAGCCATTTCAATCTGACGAAGATAATCCGCTTCGGATTTGCCCCGGATGACCTGCGGTGTGAGGATGATCAGCAGTTCCTTTCGGGAGCTGTCGTTCCTGTCGTAGCGAAAGAAGTTACCAAGGATCGGGATGTCGCTCAGCCACGGGACTCGTCGACTGACCGTGGTGTTGTTCGTCGTGATCAGCCCGCCAATGATAATCGTCTGGCCGCTGGCTGCGCTGACTGTGGTTTCAGCCGTTGTGATGTTGGTTCGCGGAGATCGAATTACGGCTCCAGTGGCCGAGATGGACACCGGCACGCCTTCAATCTCTGGTCCGAGTTCGGATTTCTCCGCATTCACCTCCATCACAACCATTCCATCCGGGCTGATTCGTGGAGTGACATGAAGAATGAGCCCGACATCCTGTGGCTCAACGGTATTCACCTGACCAACCTGATTGATACTTGTCCCGGTGATCTGCGGCACTCGCTGACCAACCTGAATGAATGCCGGTTGGTTATCCAGCGTTGTGATCTGTGGCCGACTCAGAATCTCCACGTTCTTTGACTGATTCAGGGCACGGAGCAGCACGCTCACATTTTCACTGCTCGCTGAAAGCACCAGTCCCCCGAACTCGACATCCGGATTCTGACGATTGACGGCGAAGTGTGACAGCGCCTGACCTCCAACGTTTCCACGGGTTGCCAGAGACTGCGGTGTACTCGCGTTTCCCAGCGGTCTGTTATTGAAGTTGTATCCCGGGTCGAGCAGTGAACCGAGCAGACTGCGATCGAAGAGGAGCGAATCCTGCAGCCCGAGTTCGATACCGAATTCGTTCAGATTGTCGAGTTCGATCTCTGCCAGAATCACCTGAATGGTGACCTGCGGAGGCTGTGCATCCAGGCCCTCAACGAGTTCAATGATCTGATCAAAGTAACGAGGTGTCGCACTGATGATGAGTGCGTTCGTTGTGGATTCCGGGACGATCACCACCTCAGATTCAATCTGAGTGAACGGATTCTGACGCCCGGGGGCAGCCTGCGCCACGATGCGTTCACTGCGAAGAAAGTTGTTGACTGCGTTGGAAACATCAAGCGCACGCGAGTTCTTCAGGCGATAGACTTCGTTGACGCGCTGCTGTGAATCCGTTTCATCCAGTCGCAGCAGCAGAGCTTCAATAATGCGAAGATCTCCCGTTGCTCCTGTTGCAATAATCGAGTTGGTTCGTACATCGACTGAGAATCGAACCGGAGCCAGTGAGGTTTCACCCTGTGCTGTCGGCAGCTGCGGTACGGTCGACGGAATCTGTTCTGGGAAGAGCGACCGAAGCAGAAGCACAAGGTCACTGGCGTCACCATTGGTGATCTGAAATACCTTGATCTGAGCCGTTGCGGCCGGTGATTCATCCAGACTTCGGATCAGCTGTTCCACCAGCGGGAGGCTGTTGGCAGGTCCTGTAATAAAGATACGGTTGGTTCTCGGATCGGGGGTCAGCCGGACATCGCTGAGCAGACCTGATGCCGCCACGCTCTTTCCATCCGGTCCGAGCATCAGCATTTCGATGGCTGCGGAACGCTGTCCACCAGCTCCGCTGGCGGCCGTAATGGCGCTGGTGATTGTCTGTGTGACATCTGCTGCCAGTGCGTTCTTCAGCTGAATGATTTTTGCCTGGTTCACGGCAGCCGAGGTGTCGGCGTCCAGACGGAGAATCAGTTCTTCAACTTCCTGCAGATCTCTCGGAGACGCATTGACGATGAGTGTGTTTGTTCGGGTGTTCGCGGTGATTGTGACATCGGGGCCGAGACCACCGCGACCATTCAGGAACTGTCGCACTGTCGATTCGACCTGGTTCGCAGAGGCATGTTTCAGCGGAAACATTCTCATCTGCGTCGCAGGCGCGACGGATTCATCCAGTCTCTCAATCAGCTTCTTTGCCGCTGCGACCGCTTCTCCCCAGCCGATGAGCAGCAGTGCATTCGGCTTGACCAGCGGTGTGACGGAAACGCGTCCCTGAAGTGGTCCTGTCAGGTCCTGAAGTACGTCAGCTACCATTCGGTCCAGTGCTTCGCCCTGAACATTCTGAAGGTAGATGATTTCAATTGCGGGAGCTGTTTCTCCGCTGAGACGTTCGATCTCTTCGATGATTCTCAGCAGTTCCTTGACGTCTGCATCGCGGCCACGCAGGACGAGAACATCAAGATCCGGCAGCGGGTCAATCTGCACATCCGATGAAGGACGTCGCATGGACTCTTCGTTAGAGCCTTCGGTGGTCTCGGATGGAGCGTCCCCCGGCTCGTCTGCAGCACCAACCGGAATCTCCGGATCGCCCACCTGATTCACAAATCCGGTTTCGCGAACCTTCAGGCCACGCTCATCTCGGCTCGATCTGTCCTTGTCCGAGGGTTTCGTTGCTTTTCTTCGAACCCGTTCAGACTGTTTCCAGACGCTGATCGCTCTTCCGAGCACATCAGGATCAACATTCTGAATCGGGACAAAACGAACATCCTCGTCTGCTGCTCCAGCAGCAGATTCATCGATGTGATTCAGGAGTGTGTCAAACTGCCTGACCAGATCCTCCGGGCCTTCCATCAGACAGGATCGAGACGCTGAGTCAAACGAAAGTGTGATGCTGCGACGGTCGCCGGCAGAGTAACTCAGCTGATTGCGACCAACGTCCCTGAGCCGCCGTCCGAGGATTCTGCGAATCGATTTCTGAGCATTCTCTGAAGAAGATTCCCGAAACGTATATCGCAGCGTATGAGCGTTGGCGATACTCGGATCGTTGCCGACAGTGCCGGTCTGTCTGACGACTTTGTTTTTTGCTTTGCTGTTGCTGCTGCGTGAGTCTTCGGATTCGTTTCCGCCGGAATCCGGCATACTCAAACGCGGGGTTGAATCGGAAGTTGATGACGCTCGCTCAGGATTGCCTGCAGCTGCAGTGGAACGGGTTCGGCTGCCGGATGAGGCCGTTGCCGGAACATCGATCTCGCTGATGAGTTCACGTGTGAGCTCATGAACCGCTGAGTCTCCCGTGATGCGAAGTTCCTTACGCTCTTCATCGATGGAAATATCCACCGGCTGTTGCTGATTTCCGGCGAGGTCGCGAAGCATCCGCTGGCAATCCGCTGCTGTGACATGTTGCAGACGGTAAGTGCGAGTGGTTTCGCGGGAAACAGCGGAGTCTTTTCCTCCGAGCTGTTCCGCGGTGATCACAGATACGGAGGAAATCAGAATGAGCAGCACGCTCGCTGAGATCCATCTCCGCGAAGATGTCCTGTTTTCCGGCAGCCGCATTCCGCTGAAGCTGTTCATTCAATCAACCTGATCTGATCGAGACGACATGTTCGGTGGCCTCGCCACGTTCAACGCGTGCTGGGAGGGTTGCCTCCGATGCATTATGGTTCTGAGTATCCTGTGCAAAAATAAGTGAAAGTCGAAGATGCCTCAACAGGGGAACGCGGCTTCGTGCCTCTGCCGTGAATTCTGGTCAGAGATGGCCGTGCCCTCATCGGCAGGGATTCGAGCCTTGGAGGGGAACACTTGCAGAAAGTGCCATTCAACTCTGCGCCGAATCGGCAGACTGTGCCGATGGCACGAAACGATTAAGGCACTCAGGAATCTGCTGACCCTCGATGAAGCCGCCCGAGTTTGTTGTGACGGTGAGCCTCAGACCGCGGATTTTGAAGTGGTCTGGCCTCTTCGCAGGATCGCTGCCTGAATCCGAGCGAGCGTTTCGTCACTCAGGCGGACAGACATGGCTGCTGCGGTTTCTCGAATCTGCCAGTCTCTTTTGGCGCCACAGAGCGCTGCGGTGATCCCGGGCTGCTGGATTGTCCATGCGATGACAAGCTGAGACAGCTCCACGCCGATCTCGGACGCAATGGAACGAATCTCGTCCAGAAAGTCGTGATTCTTCTGCCACTCAAGGCCCTGAAACATCGGGTATTTGTTGCGACCGTCTTCTTCCGGAAAATGATGGTCACGAGTGAGGCGACCAGCAAGAAAACCCTTCATCAGCGGCCAGTAAACACAAACAGCGACCGATCGTTCACGGCACCACGGAAGGATGTCCGCTTCGATATCGCGCTGCAGCATGTTGTAGTGTGGCTGAACTGCCGTCAGCGGGCATATTGAAGCGAATTCATCGAGTTGAGCTGTGCTGAGGTTCGAGGCGCCTGCCGCGCGGACTTTCCCCAGTTGAATGAGCTCCAGAATAGCGCCCGCCGATTCAGCGACAGGAACCTGCGGATCCGGCGCGTGAAGGTAAAACAGATCGATATAGTCTGTGCCCAGTCGCTGGAGTGATTCTTCACACTGGCGGTGAAGTGTTTCCCGTCGTGCGTCATGTTTCTGAGCACGACCATCTCGATGAAGTCCGCCTTTGGTCGCAATGACGACCTGATCCCGTTTCCCGGTGATTGCAGCACCGATCAGGCGTTCACTTTCTCCCTCACAACCATATGCGTAGGCTGTGTCGAAGAAATTGATACCGGAATCGAGAGCCGCCTCGATGGTTCGCAGGCTATGCTCAGGAGTGACATCAAGGCTTGTCACACCGGCGATTGGCCAGCATCCCATCGCCACAGTGGACACAGAAATTGTCGAAGGACCCAGTTGTCTGCGTGTCATCGGTCGGCTGTGTTCCATGACTGACAGGGGAATGCCATTCAGTCGGCGAGTTCAGTTCACGGGGAGCGCTTCGGCGAACGGTTTGCCGATCTGAAGCAGCAGTTTCTCCCCTGCTGTTTCAATGACCACGTTCTGTTCTCGTATTTCAAGAATTTTTCCTGCGAGCGCGATCGTATCAAAAGCGTCGCCCGTTTTCAGTCGCAGTGCTGACTCACGTGATGGTTCAGAAATCCAGACCTGGGGATTACCATCCGAAAATGTGATTGCCGTCACCATGGTTGTCTTCATCGGGTCAATGATGTCGATACCGATCCCGAATACGTTGTTTCGATAAATTGAGTCGTAATCACGCACGTTCTTTTCTGCCAGTACCTGTGAACGAGCGGTGCTGAGCTTTCCTCCCGTAACACCCGGGAGCAGCAGTGTTTCGATACTGACTGAAATATCAAACTGTCCCGAGTTGCTGATCGGCGTCAGAGAAAAGCCCGTAATCTGATGAAGCAGATCGGCATCCGTAAACAGCACAAGAAAAGCTGTAAATTCCGCGAGTGATCCTCGGACTCGAAA
Source organism: Planctomyces sp. (assembly GCA_046345315.1). Taxonomy (GTDB): domain Bacteria; phylum Planctomycetota; class Planctomycetia; order Planctomycetales; family Planctomycetaceae; genus F1-80-MAGs062. The sequence goes on along the minus strand of JBKDKA010000217.1, from coordinate 42,604 downwards.
GCTGAACGGCATGCTGCGATACATGCCACCGCGGTTCGAGGGTGTTCCTGAGTCAACAGTTGCGTTTCGGAGTCTGACCTGACGGATCCCGTCAAGCAGCCAGCTGCGATACACGGATCGTGCGACTTCAGTATCGGACGGCAAGGATCGCTTCTTCCATTGTCCGATTTTCGAGCTGGCGCTCATGGTTTCTTTGAGCAGCTTCTCCTGCTTTTCGATGTCTTTTGCCAGCTGATTCAGACGAGCACGCCGTTCACGCATCGGGCCCTGAATCATCGAATTGACAATCCAGTCACCGGCCTGAGCAAGCCCGATGAGGGCCAGAAGTCCGAGAAGCATCTGCTGGCGAGAGAGTTTCATGGGGTCTCCGCCTTTTCTGATGCGTCTTCTGATGACTCCGTGTTGCTCTTTGGTTCAGCGATTTTCTCGGATGCCGAGTCGGATTCGACAGGCTGTTTCAAAGGGGCAGACTTCTTTTGCACTTCGGCTTTCTGCCGGGGACTTTTTGTGGAGCTGTCGGCATTTTTTTCGACAGGGGGCAATCCTGAGTACTGCGCTTTTGACCTGCGGCGAATATTCAGCGATGTCTGGAATGTCCATGTCGTGACGTTACCGTCAACCTGTTCACGGATGCCCGGAATCCGAAGATCATGAAACGGATCGCGCAGCTGCGATTCAAGTTCCGCAATCAACTCCGGCTGCTTTGCAGTCCCGCGAAATGACGCCACTGATCTGCCGGCACCTGAGGGCGATACCGTGAGCTGATGAATAATCATGCCCGGGCGCGGCGGAAATCGTTCCGTCAGATCATTCAGCTCATCGGGCCAGCTGAATCGACTGCCGGCCCAGCTGTCCAGAGATGCCACCAATCGCCGTTTCGACGCCGTTTCGCGGACATTCTTCTTCAGCTCATTCAGTCGAGCCACCTGACCAGCAATCTCGGAATCGATATCACTGAACTGTGTGGATACGTAATACCACCCTGCGCCAATCACAGCAGAAAGAACTCCGGCGACGAACAGGACGCGTGAACGAACATTGATCTTTTCCGGTGGTCGCCGAGGACTCGCAAAGTCAATGACAGGCTTGATGCCCGACGATGCTTCGAAGACCGCTGCAAGCAGAGATGCGAAGGCTCCTGAATCAACGACAGACGTTTCTTCTGTTGAGAGCCTTGATGCATCTGATAATGACAGCGGACGGGCGACGTCAACGTTCATGGCGTAATGCCGTGACAGTGCTACGTCGAGTCCGAACGTCTCGTCTTCATTGCCAATCAGCAGAATCTTTTCCGGTTCAATCGGGTGCGACGTTTTCGATCCAGCCGAAATCAGTGTTCGCTGTGTCTCGGTGATCAGATAGCGATTGATCTCCTCTCCGGAGACGCTGGATGCCAATCGAATGGTTCTTGAAAGAATCGGAAGCTCACCGCTGAGCAGCAGGACGTCTGCCGCTTCGGTTCCACGACTGATGATCATGCTGGTCTGTCGGTCATCTTCCGAAAGCCAGGCACGAAGTGTATGCGTACCGATGATGATGCGAACGGAACTGAAACTTCCTTTCGTCCACAGATTTCGCAGTTGAGCATACTCCTCACCGACTGGTGCCATCGCGCTGACGGAGCGTGTCTCATCGGCTTCGGGAGGATATGCGATAAAATCAACCGGCGTATCTTCGGAGAGCCCGGGAAGTTCCCGCTGAGCCATGTTCCGAACAATCGACGGCAGTTCATCCTCCGTTGCCGGTGGAACAGGAAACGTCACCGAGTCAATGGCTCCGCGATTCAGCAGAATCAGCAGATGTGACTTCTCCGCATGCAGACGACTCACCAGCTGCTTCAGCTCGTTGAGAATGACCGTCGGGTCGGAGGCAGGATCTGTGGAGATCTCATGACTTCCGGCTGAAACGATTCGAAGAGCACTTCGTCGCGCTGATTCCGCGAAGACGAACTGCAGGGATCGAAGGTTCCAGCTGACTGCGAGATATCGACTCATGGGATTCGAGGCATCAGCAGGGAGACAGGAAGAGACGGTAAGGAATGATTCGGCAGACTCCAGTTTAGCCTGATGGCAGGGGTCGTCACACCACTGAAAACGGCGTTTCGCCGGAGTACAGGTCCACCTGTGGCGCGGAAAACGGTTATGTCACCTCGAAACACGTCTCCACCAGCCGTTATGTAATCCGAAAGCCTTCGAAACTCTGCCGCATCGACAAGTCCCTCTGTCAGCAGCCAGGTGGTGTCCTGCCGTTCTGCGTCAGATCCGTCGCGCTGAGCGATGATCTGAGTCAGAAGCTCATCTGTCATTCCGGGGATCGATCCCAGCACGAGTTGATGGGCTTCCAGGATATTGATTCGGCCGGTGATCTGATCCTGAGTGATTGTCGTTGTTCGGTCCATCAGTGAAAACAGCTGACCTGCGAAGTCAGTGTCTTCCGGACGAATCGGGCTTGCGAATACCATCGAACCGGAGGGAGACGGAACAGTGACTATTGCTCCAATCAGGCTGGCTGGCGCCGCGATCGGATGATTTCCGGGGACTGAAAGGTCCGGTGTGACATCGGCCAGATTTCCAGAAGAAGTGTTCTGTCCTGTCGGATACGATAAGCCATACTGTCGCGCGAAGATCGCAAATCGAGCGACCTCCGGTGAAAGCAGCTGCGACAATTCTGTCTGCAGCCGTGAAAGATCGGTCATATTCAGAAACGTCCGTGGCTTTCCTCGGCGGTCTGAATTCCGCTCCGAACTCCAGCAGGTCAGAAACTGGTGCCATCCCTGTGAAGAGGATGCCGTATCCATCTCCGGAGCTCGAACATTTCCCGCTTCGTCTGTTTGATTCAGCGAACTAAGAAGTGCCTCATCGGTTCGAGATGGATCTGTCGAACCGCCATAGAAATGACTCCGCAGTACACCTCTGACGAACAGCAGTTCCTCCAGCTGTGATGGTGGTCTGTTCGGACAGGAATAAGGATGATCCAGTTGGAGATAAAAGTCAGACTCTGTTCCGAATTCTCGCGGCTGTTCATCTGAGTCCATCCAGTCCATGATGGAGTCAGCAATCGTTTCGTCAATTCCCGGAAGCCGCATCAAAGCTTTTCGACCAGCTCCGGGATTCAACTGATCCCAGCGGAGAAGCTCATGCAGATTGATTCGCGACGATTCATTCTGGAGTCCGAAACGAATCACTTCCCCCTGCAGCACGCTTTCCTGCTCCGCAGCTGCTGACGTTGTCGTGACAGAAAACCGCCAGCGTCGATCGTCTCCGGATGCACGATCATCACGACTTTCAGAGATCGAGGGTTCACCGGTCAGAGGGGACTGTAAACCGGATGCGCCGGACTCAGAGTTTTCAGTCGACTCGTTGTCTTCCTGAGCAGTTACGGGTATCTCTGAGATGTCGACAGTCATCTCGTCGATCGCGCGGCCGCGAAACAGGTTCGGATTGTTTTTCCATCCACCAAGACGGCTTCTCTGACGTTCCGACAACTCGGCAAATGAGAGAATCATCTCTTCGACGGACGCGAGAGCCTGCTCTCCCTTCAGCATTTCTTCCTGATGCTTTGCGGCCTCGTATTCCGCAGACATGGTCGACAGGAATCCGAAACCCGCCAGGCTCAGCATGACCACGAGCACAAGCACAACAATGAGCACGACTCCGTTTCTGTGCTGACTGCCGCATTGTCCTTTTGCTCGATCAGGACAGCGATAAGTATTCATCGATTCGCACCCCCGATGGATGGTTCGGAATTCGGGCTTTGTGCGAAGTCCTCCGGAGATTGTCCGTTGCGACGATGAGATTGCGGGCGTTGATTCTGAATCAGAAGGATTCGTTCGAAAGACTGCGACTTGAAACGTATTCGACGAGTCCGAGTGTCTGAATCGCTGTTCAATTCTGAGCCATCGGTCGACGACGATTCCGAAGTGGTCTCTGCTGTGTTCTGAGCTCCCGGATTGTCGTTCCCGGCCATTGCAGCGACAGTCTCACGTCTGTACTTCTCCTGATCCTCCTGCGTCGACAGCCTGAAACGAACTCGCACGGCGTCCGGTAAATAACCGCGTTCGCTGCTTCTCCATGAAGAATGCTCAATCTGATCACTCAGATAGGAAAACTCGCAGGCAATGACCTCCGGCACGTACTCGTACTGAACACCGTGATCAGGCCGCTCCGTCGCGCTGTCCGAATCTGAGGTACTGGAATCGGCATTGCCGTCTGCCGGAGAATCAGCACGTTCAAGCAGCTCCAGCAGGACGGGATTGAGACGAAGTTGATTCAGTTCGTCAAAGGCATTCTGTTCAGAATCCTGTGTGCTGAGTGACTGTCGCGTACTCTTGAACGGAAGTGACTCCAGCTGAATCCGATGCAGTCCCGCCGGCAGCTGTTCCGTGGAGGCCGCAGCTGTTCGCGTCTGTCGTTCAAACTGATAGACCACCGTCTGAAACTCCGCGACTTCCGGTGCCTTTCTTTCATCCGACCAGTTCGGATCAGTTTCACCGGATGCTGCGACAGGAAACTCTTCTGGTGTCTGCTCTGTGCGGACATTCAGTTCCGACATTGGCAACTCCGGCCATTGAATGCCGGTCAGCTGGAGGAAATCTCTGGTTCCCGTCAGTTCAGGAATGATGACTTCTCCATCGGTCTGTGAGGTGCCCCTTGTCTGATCCTGAGATGGCAACGCATCACCTGCGAACCCTGTCTCCGTTCCGAGCGACAGGGATGGCTCGATCGTGAATGTTTCCGGAAGCAGTCTTTGTGGCAGCTTCTGCGATCGAGAGCGATCAGGTCGAGCGACAGAATCGATGTCCGTTCTGATGATCCGGAACAGCGATCGTGCAATCTGCTGTGTCGTCGTATCTGACTGACCAGCTGTCATCCAGAGATTGTACATGGACATCAGATTCCAGACGGATGTCATGAGTGCTGCGACCAGAATGGAAGCAATCAGAAGTTCCGGAAGCGTATAACCATCTGCCGAACGCAGATAACAGCTTCTGGTCGCAGATCTGCGCAGCGGAGACCGAAGGCGAGAGATTTTCATCGGGATCCCTCCTCCAGAGCGGGCTCGCCGCCGATGCCAGAAGACTCTGAGTTGTCCGGGTTCCCTGGATTCTCACGGTTCTCAGAGGTAGCACGCTGTGGCACTCGAACCCACCGAGTCAGTGTGCTTCGTATTCTGCTCGGACGGGCAGCTTCATTGGCCGTGTCGTCGACCGCCACTGACGCCGACCTGTTCACACTCTCTTCCATTGGAGGGGAGTGGTACACCGTCACGGTAATGCTCCGCAGCTGAGGGAAGCTGCGAACACTCTTCAGGCGGATCAAATACTTCCATTCCGATTCATTGGCGGTCTGACCTTCCAGCACGGCATCGGATTCATAAAGCTCCGAAGGAGTGGCTGTTGTTTCCGATTCCGTTGTGTCCGACTCATCACTGGCCTCAAGGGTCAATGAGCTCTGGAATGAATTCGGAAAGAATGACTGGGGCTGAACTTCTCTCAGCGGTCTTTTACCAAGAACAATCTCATTCAGAATTGTCTCGCAGTGACTCTGCGCTTCACCAAGAAGTTTTGCCTTCGTGAATTGTTCACGCCCCATTCCGGCCAGTCGCATCAGCACGACTGTGCTTCCCATCAGAATCGCCGTCGCCATGATGACTTCGATCAGCGAAAAGCCGGATTGAGCCATCTGCACGTGCTGCGTCAATGGGTCAGTCAGACGCGTCGCTGTCGGACGCGTCGCATTGAGTCGGAAACGCTGAGGAAAGATCTGCTGGATTCGTCGCCGGTTCATGGCGATGTTTCCGGCTGGCGATCCTGAACGACATCCTCCGAGGCATCCGGAGTTGTGCTGAGATCAGGCTGCAGGGGATCCGATGTGCTTCCGGATTGATCATGAGATGTTCGAACCGGAGGGCGAAGAGTCACGGTTCCGGTTAACCCGCGAACAATGACATCCATAACATAGTCCTGAGGTCCCTGAAGCCGGATGGTGACATCTCTGGATCGTCCGGTGGGATAAAATACGATACTCGCTGTCTGATCTGCGGAGGAATCTTCGCGTTGATTCTGTGCAGGCGATGGCAATGCGGAGCTGCTGGTACGAGGACGATATCGACCCGATGAACTGAAATCGACAAGACGAAATGAGACTCCGTCGGGAAGAGTCCAGTCTCGAAGAGGCCGTGACAGCGACGAATCATCATCCGAGGACGTTTCGGCTGCCATCCCGGTCGAAGACTCATCACTGGAAGCGCTCAGTCCCGATGGTGTGGAACCAGTCGTTTCTTCGTTGGCCACGGTGAAGTGACCGGAATTCCTTTGAGGAATGGTCATCAAGGTGCATCGGCCGGTCCGGAGACGGCAGTCCAGAGCGACGGGGGTATCAAGCTGGATCGCTGTCAGCCTGGCTCGAGCAAGATGCGATCTCAGCTGTCTGCCAGCTCCCTGCAGACGACTCTTTTCGAGCGGGCCGCGCAGCGAAGGGAGTGTCATTCCCGCGATCGCAGCAAGGATCGCGAGCGTGATCAGAAGTTCCAGAAGTGTAAAACCACTGCGAAGTGATCGCAGTGGTCTTTGATGAGGAACCGCGGCGTTACCCCGCCTGTCGGAACAGCAGAATGCAGACATCCTGATCGGACCGGCAGGTGACACGGCGGATGTCTTTCGTTCTGAAGGAGTGAAATGAAAAGCAGGAACTCGTCAGCCAATCCTCCATGAATAATTCAGGTTGAAACCTGCGTACCAGTCGGCATTGATACAGCGGTGATTCGCAGAATCAGGCTCCAGCCCCGCCGGATTCACGAGATTCTGAGCTCGCAGGCTCCTCTTCACTGCCACCCTCTTCGCGCCCTTTGCCAGTCCAGCTCACGATGTCATCATCGGTGCCTTCCTGACCATCCGGACCAAACGACCAGATGTCCGGTACGTTCATTTTGTTGTGGGTCGGAGGATACTCATATGAGTATCCATTGCCCCATGGATCCTTCGGAAGTGTGTCCGTCTTCAGGTAAGGGCCGTCCCAGTTGGATGCAGTGCCTCCTGACGACTGATCGCCTGACTCTGTTGTTTCCGTCGATTCTTCAGCAGGTGCTTCGGTCGATGTTTCCGATGCTGATGATGTTTCGGAATCATTGGCGGGTCTTGAAATCAGAGCCGTCAGCCCCTGCTCTGTTGACGGGAACTTATTCATGTCGATTGCATATCGTTCCAGTGCAGACTGAAGCATACTGATCTGCGTCTTGACCGAGTTGATATCAGCTTTCTGTTTACTCCCGAGAATTCGGGGGCCAACCATCGACACCAGCAGAACGAGAATTGCCATGACGATCAGAAGCTCTGTCAGTGTGAAGCCACGTCGGGCATTACGCTGGTCAATATGATGCGGATTACGCGAATGTCTGTTCTTCATGACCTGTTTTCCTGTTTTCATTTTTGTTGACACTCCATTGGGAATAAGCGGGTACAAGACTGATCAGGGAACGTGTTCAGTTGACTGCTGAGCTCATTTCGAACACCGGCATCAACAGAGCCACAATAACAAACAGAACTGCCCCTCCCATGACCATCAGAAGAGCCGGTTCAATGAGGCGAACCATAGTGTCGAGCTGCCTCGCAACCTTTCGATCGATGCCCTCAGCGACGTTTCCCAGCACTTTTTCGAGGTTATTGGCTTCCTCGGCGATGCTGATCATTGCCATGATGTTTCCCGGAATCAGGCCACATTTGGACAGCGGTGAAGACAGTGTTTCGCCCGAGGAAATGTTCTCTGCGGAACGGCGAATTGCCTGACCGAGGACGACATTCCCTGACGAGTCGCTGCTGATTTCCAGTGCCTTCAGCATCGGAACACCATTTCGCAGCAGCGTTGCCAGAATTCTGCAGAAACGAGACACAGCACTGTTCAATGCGATCGGGCCGAAGACTGGAACTCGTGTTTTCCAGCGGTCGATAAACTCCCTGCCGACAGAAGAGTCAGTCCATCGCTTCGCTCCATAGATCAAGCCGGCCAATGCTGCTGCAATCAGCAGACCATACCGTCCAAGGAAGGCACTTAACCAGAGTAGAATCACGGTTGCCCCAGGCAGCGTCCCCTGTCGTTCAAGGGTCGCAAAGAGCTCTGAGAACTTTGGCACGAAGAAGATAATGAGCACCAGCGTTACCGTGCTTCCTGCTGCGGCGAGAAAAGCCGGGTAAGCCATTGCACCGCGAACCTTTGCTCTCAGTTCCTCCTGCCTTTCGAGGAACTCGGCCGTCTGCTGCAGTGCTGTTTCGAGAAACGCACCCTCAGCTCCGGCACGAATGATCGAAAGCGTCAGGTCGCTGAAAACATCACGATGCAGCGCCATGGCTTCGTGCAGCTGTTTTCCCTCCGAGATCTTGCTGCGAACGTCCGCCAGAACTTCCTTCAGGCGTTCGTTCGTTGCCTGCTGCGCCAGAAGATCCAGTGCCTGAAGCAGTGCGACTCCATTGGTCAGCAGATCCGAAAGCTGCGTCAGTGTCGAAGCAAGAACTTCAGCACTGACACCTCGTCGAAAATGAAATGCCGTTGCAGCCTTCTTCTTTGGCACGACGTCCACAGGAAAAAGCGATCGCTGAGCCAGCATTGAAAGAACATCATTGCGTGAGTCAGCCGTGATCAGACCGCTGATGTTCTGACCTGAGAGATTCTTTGCTGTATACGAGTACTCCGGCATGGCAATCTGTCGTCAAAATCTGACTCTGGTTCAATCGGCTTTGGTCACACGGAGAACCTCATCGATCGACGTCACGCCCTGAGCCACCTTGATCCATCCGTCATGCCGAAGTGTCTGCATTCCGGATTCCATCGCGGCGCGGCGAATGTCGCTGGTACTTTTTCGCTCACTCGCCAGCTGGCGGATATGATCATTGGTGACCAGAAGTTCGTAAATACCCTGCCGGCCGGAATATCCCGAACCGCGACAGGCGCGACATCCACGAGCGCGGTAGATCGGCTGTCCAGCGGTGTATTCATCAATCGGGAAGTCTGCCGGAACGTCGTCACGCGATGGCATGTATGCTTCACGACAGTGCCGACAAAGTGTTCGCACAAGACGCTGAGCCAGAATTCCTTCCAGCGTTGAACTGATCAGGAACGGCTCCACACCCATGTCAGAAAGCCGCATGAAAGCTCCTGCCGCGTCATTCGTGTGCAGTGTGCTGAAAACCATGTGCCCTGTCAGCGATGCCTGAACAGCGTTTTCCGCCGTTTCGAAATCGCGAATTTCCCCGACAAGCACAACGTCCGGGTCGTGTCGAAGAATGCTTCGCAGACAGGCGGCAAAAGTGAGCCCGACTTTATGATTCACCTGAATCTGATTGATGCCCTCCAGCTGATATTCAATCGGATCTTCAGTGGTGATGATCTTGTTGCGCTCACTTTTGATTTCCGCAAGCGAACTGTAAAGAGTCGTCGTTTTTCCGGACCCGGTGGGGCCGGTCACGAGCACGATCCCGTGCGGCAGCCGAATGAGCTCACGAAACTTTTCGCAGATGGAATCGCTCATTCCGATACCGGAAAGCGAAAACTTCATCTTGTCCTTGTCAAGAACTCGCATGACGACGCCCTCGCCATGCAGCATTGGAATGATCGAAACGCGGATATCCACTTCGCGTCCCGAAACCCGGAGTTTGATACGACCGTCCTGAGGTACGCGCTTTTCAGCGATGTTCAGGCGAGCCATGATCTTCAGACGACTCAGGATTGCGGCCTGAAAACGATTCAGCTCAGCTGGAACAGGCTGGTTCTGAAGGACACCGTCAATTCGGTATCGAATCTTCATTCCGGAAGCCTGAGCTTCCATATGGATGTCGCTGGCGCGAGCATTCACGGCTTCGGTCAGAATATCATTGACCAGACGAACGACGGAAGCCTGCTGAGCCATCGCAGCGGCTTCTGATTCTTCAAAACTCAGGTCTCCCAGAATCTCGATATCTTCGTCGTTCTCGGACGCCTGTGCCATCAGCCCATCAAGAGTCTGAGCACCCACGCCAAGGTGTGTCTTGATGAGAGTTGCCACTTCATGAGGCAATGCGAGTGCTGTTGAGACAAACAAGCCGGTTGCTGCCGAGACAGCGTCCGCCGCACGTACGTCAAACGGATTGCTGAGGACAATCTTCAGGCTGGATTCAGTTCGCTGGACCGGGAAAACCCCATGGCGGTGAATCAGGCGGACCGGAAAACCTTCGAGGATCGTCTTGTCCAGAGTCTCTTTGGACAGGTCGATGACGGGCATCCCGATGGAAGAACCGATGGCCTGCAGTGCCTGAAGTTCTGTGCTGAAGCCGAATTCGTCAGCAAACATCTGCAGTGGGGATCCGGCGGCCAGAATTCGCTGTGCCTGAGCCAGATCCTGAGCGGAGAGGCGACGAGGCGAAACGATCTGCCCCGCTGCCCGGTGGCGATACGCAATACTCATATGGTTTTCCGAACTGCGCCGAAGGTGGGAGATGAGATCGGCAGGTGGGAATTCGGGAAGGTAATTCAAATCAAACGAGGAATCGTCGTGATCCGCGAGATCAACGCCGCCTCGCACTGGCTCAATTTTAGGTCAGATTGAACCCTCATTCAAGACGTTCAACGGCTCTGGGGAGGTTGGAGAAGAGTTTATAAAAAAAAGGAGTTCTTAACATTTGGCCTGCAGTTTTATTCACTCTCAGGCCATCTGAAGTCTGTTTTCCACTGCCGGTACGTTCCAGAACATTGAAAAACATTGGAAAAATCGATCAGCCGACTTTTCGCGAACTGTTTACTCATCGTCTGTCAGGGCTGTGTCAGGTGACAACTCTCATTGTCTTCGCCTGGATTTTTGGACAACTGAACAAAATATTCGGCAAAAAAAAGGGGTCGATGACGCCGAAATCGACACGTATTTCTATTCACACTTATGGACAAATGACTATCTGTTGAGCAGATTGCTCAGGATTCTCATCGCCCGAGTCGAGTTGGTTTTTGACAGCGGGACGAGTGTTAATCCACGAGCTCGACTGGTTTCTGCTGTGGAATCAAGCTGTGATACAACTTCCGAGACTTCCGTCAACAATTCCTGCGGAGCCTTTATGATCAACGAATTCGTGTCTCGCTGCACCTCAATTGTCAGCAGTGGTGACGAAGCCGTGGCATTCATCTGGCGAATCACAGCGGCAACTGACGCTGGTATACCCGCAGGGATTTCCATGGGGCGTCGAGCACTCCCGGCAGCCAGCTCTGTTCGATAGATCCCGCGAATAATGTTCTCGACTCTCTGAGCGTCGGTGAACTTCAGCGGGATGACGTTCGTTCGGAATGCTCGGCCGGAATCCGGTTTCTGTTCGGAGTCCATGACTTCCAGCAGCCCTTCAATCCGATCAAGGTCGGATCTGCCCGCATAGACAATGACTGAGTTCAGACGTTCTTCGGGAACAATGATGACGTCGTCGAAGGATTTTCTCGCGGCTCGGCTTTCGTAGATCTCGCGGATCGTCTTTGCCGTTTCCTCTGCTCCGGCATTCTGCAGCTGATAGATTGCGAAATCACGTCCCCGCCGACTCCGTTCTCCCGTCCCTGAAGTCGCACGAAGAAGCGACTCCAGCTGATCCAGTGCCTCCGCATCATCCGAGGCAATCGTGACACTCCTGTCACCAACGACGATCACAACGTCCGGTAATTCCTGATTTGATTCCACAGTGCTGTCTGCGGTCACTGCCGTTGATGCTGCATCTTCAGAAGTCTTTGTGGTTTCAGGGACGGTCTGAGCGGCAGGCTCGGGCGTCTGCCCTTCAGAGCCGGTGTCGTTCGCGGACAATGCTTCCGGCGGGAGAGAGAACTGTGCCGGGTTCGGTTCCGGGGCGGCTTTATCCGGCTGGGAAGCTGGTTCCGGAGTAGTCTTGTGGTCCGGGGTTTCGGAACCCGGATGACTTCCCTGAAGCGATTCCGGAGTCAGGATTCGAATCTGATTCTTTCGAATTTTCGGCCAGAGGTTCTTCACTTTCTGAATTCTGGATTCCACATCACCCGTCATCGGAATCACTCGAAGATTTCGCGACGCTGATTCCTCGGCAGTACTGACCTTCAGTGAAGATTCGCCCATTCGAATCAACAGACTTCGGATCTCGCGAAGTTGTTCCGGTGTGGCTCGAATCAGCAGTTGCTGAGTCTCATCGTCTGCCTGAATTGATGGCATGTGATCCATATTGCTGTAGTTGTCACTGAAGATTCCCTCCAGCGAGTACTGTGCCGATGTTGCATCAAGAACCGAGAGCTGGATGACATCAAACTCCCGCTCTTTGCGTCGATCCAGCCGTTCGATGGCCTGCTTCACTCTTGAGTGTCCCTCGCTGAAGGTCGTGACAATCAGCTGGTCGGAATCCGAATCAAACGTGACTTTGGCTGCCGAGTCGATGCCCTGCAGAAGCGATTTCACTACCTCTTCGGCGGCCTTTCCGCTGACGTTTTTCAGTAGATACATTTCCAGCGATCTCGGACCGAATTCAGACTCGGCGGGTTCAAGCTGATCCAGAAACGTCTTGATAGATGTCTGCTGAGCGGGAGTGGCCAGTGCGATCAGGCTTCCCGCCTTTTCGTCCCAGGAGAGTCGGACATTGTCACGTCGTGTAAACAGGTTCTGCAGGACCTGAACTGTGTTTTCCCCGTCAGAGGTTTTCAGCGGGTACGCTTTTGCAAACGGAGCGTCGCTGCCGGAACGATGCTTCATCATTTCTTCGACGACGGACTGGATCGTTTTCTGCTGATCGGGAGTTGCCGTCGCCACGAGGATTTCGTCATTGTTATCCGTGACCAGTGTTGCGTCCGGGAAGAGTGCTGCGAGAGCTTCCTGGGCTTCATCGGCTTCGTTGGGAAGCATGCGATATGTCTGAGTGACTGCGCCGGAATCTTTCTGGCCTGAGATGAAGCTGTTGACGATTTCCTTCAGTGCGGGCAGCTCATTTTCCGGAGCACTCAGAAAAAGCTGATTCCCGATTCGATCCCAGGTCACAACAGCCGATGCCGGCAGTAGTGGTTTCAGAGCTTCCAGGATGGCAGTTCCGTCCGATTTCTTTGTCTGGAACACTGCGAGACCATGGTCGGGCCGCGCTTCCGATGTCCGATCAAGTTCTTCAATCATCTTCCGGATGGAAATCTGCTGTTCAGGAGTTGCGACAACGACGAGACGTTTTTCCTGCAGATTGATTGAGGCTCTGACGTTACCGAATGCCGCGTAAAGACTCTGGACGAGTCCCTGCGCTTCCCGAACATCCGCATTCTTCAGCGTGTAGACTTCCGGCTGCGGCAGCGATCCTTCGAGACCCTTTCCACGAATCTGATCGATTACTTCAGCAATTGTTGCATGCTGCTCCGGACGCGCAGTCGCCACGAGGATCTTCTTGTCCTGATCGGTGACAAGCTTTGCGTCAGGAAACAGAGCCTGAAGTGCTTCCTGTGCTTCGTCAGCATTGGGAGCTCCTACGTTGTAAGTCTTCGTCGACAGACCATTCTCCGAAGACTCAACGGCTGTTCGATCGAGTTCTTCAATCATCTTTCGGATGGAAATCTGCTGTTCAGGAGTTGCAACAACGACAAGACGTTTTTCCTGCAGATTAACTGAGGCTCTGACGTTACCGAAAGCCGCGTAAAGACTCTGAACAAGTCCCTGGGCTTCTCGAACATCCGCATTCTTCAGTGTGTAGATTTCCGGCTGCGGCAGCGATCCCTCAAGTCCTTTTCCACGAATCTGTTCGATCACTTCCGCGATTGTTGCATGCTGTTCCGGAAGTGCAGTCGCCACGAGGATCTTCTTGTCCTGATCGGTGACAAACTTTGCATCCGGGAACAACGCCTGCAGAGCTTCCTGAGCTTCGTCGGCATTGGGAGCTCCCACATTGTAGGTCTTCGTTGATCGCCCTTTCTCCGGAGAGACGCCGGCCAGCACCTGACGGATCACGTTTGCGATTTCTTCCTGTTTATCCGGGACCGCACGCACAAACAGCTGACGTCCTGTGGGATCAATTGTCGTCTGAACTTCGGCGTCCATGAGCGGCTGAAGAACCTGCTGAATGGCCGCCGGAGATGTTCCTGAGATGTCAAAAACAGCCAGTGTCTTTTCTGGTGGATGATCCACCGTATCCCTTAGCTGCTGAAGAACAGCCTCGACTTTGCTGTGATCATCCTCCGTTGCCACAATCGCCAGCTGATCGGATCGAGCACCCGCATTGACGCTGGCTCGCGGTACCGTCTGCGCCAGAACGGTCGTGACAGAAGGACCGAGATATCGAATCGAATATAGTTTCATGGTCCGTCCGGACTGGAACGGCTGTTCTGAAGAGAGCTTCTTCAGGGTCTCCTGAATCTGCTGATCTCGTTCGACGGTAACCATGGCCATCAGCTTCACACCATCTGCGGTGGGTGTGAACGTTGTGTCCGGATATGTCGCTGAAAGCAGTGTTCGAACGTCATTTCCTCCAAGACTGTGAATCTCGTAAAAGCGAAGTTCCCTTGTTTCGTTCAATACCGTTGACTCGTTCAGCTGTTGAAGAACAGTACGGACTTTTTCTGTCTGTTCTGCATCAAGCCACGCCATCAGTGCTTTGCCTCCCGGATCTCGAATAAAGGAGATCTGGGGAAATGCAGCGGAAAGTGCCTGCGTGGCCACGGTGATATTCAGAGTGCCCGTTTCCAGAATCTCGAGAGTCTTTCCGTTCTCCGCCAGTCCTTTGCGAGACTGATCGACGATGTTCTGGATTCGAGCCTGATCATCCGGTGAGGCCCAGGCCAGCAGCTGAAATCCATCGGATGTCACAACCGTCTGCGCTTCCGGCACGGCGCGTGTGACCATCGCAAGGAGACTTGCATAGGGCAGGCTGCGAATGTCGTACGTCTGGAGGGAAGCTTCCGTTCCGTCTGCATCCGTTCGTCGCATTTCGGTCACTGCCTGCAGGATATCAGCATGCTCAGCATCGCTGGCCCAGACCGTCATTTTTCGCGTTCCCGGATCGACGATCACACGAGCTTTCGGGAACGCGGCGGAAAAAAAATCATTGGCCCGTGACTGGTCACTGAACATGGACGGATAACTGACGGCTTTTCGATTCTCCAGTTGCACCGAAGTGGATCGAAATGAATCGAGGATGTCAGCAATGCGAGAATGAGCTCGAGCGTGTCCTCTGACTATCAATGATTCAGCGACTGTGTCCTGAATGATTGTGACTTCAGGGAACTCCGTCTGAATCAGCTGCTGAGCCGCGACGGCATTGATTCCGCGAACCGGGTATGCCATGAGTTTGATCTCACGGGCTTCCGGAACATCCGTATCGAGCTGCTCAACGGCTGATCGGATCGCTTCATGAACCTGAGGTTTTGCATGAACCAGGATCCGGCTTCCTTTAACATCCGCGGTAATTGATGCGTCGGGGAACAATGTGGTCAGAACCGTTGTCACGCTGGCCGGATCAACTTTCTCCAGCGGATAAACAATCAGCTTTGACTGTTGCTCCGGAGGCAGAGATTTCTGCAGCTGAGCGAGCACTTCGTCGACGACCTGATGCTGAAGTTCTGTTGCCCAGATCGCGAGTTCTCCGGGTTGACTGTCGGCGATGACCTGCATTCCCGTCAGTTCTGTTGCAAGGCCTGCTGCGATCGACTGGAATCGTGATTTCTGTGTTGCCGTGACGCTGTAAACTTTGAGGTTCCGTTTCTGTGGTTCCGGTGTTGTCGCTTCCAGCTTTTCCAGTGTTGACGAAATGACGTCGTGATCTTCAGCATGAGCAACGATCGATAATCGCTTCGGATTATCCTGAACGGTGATCTGTGCCTTCGGGGTCATCGTCTGCAGAATCAACTGTGCCGCAGCGCCGCTGACTTTCTGCAGTGGATAAAATCGAAGTTCCGGAACGCTTCCGCCACCCTCGGTCTCGACCTGCTGGATGACGTCCGCGACGGTCTGATGATCCGCAGTCGTTGCTGTAATCAGAATCCGTCGATTCGTCTCATCGGCTGTGACAGTCGCTGTCGGGACGAGCGTCTGCAGCAGCGTTGTTACCGTCGACGTTACTGTTCCGGGCTTGATCGGGTAGGACCGCAGTACACGCTGGACCGTTTCCGGCTCTGCTGTCAGTTTGCTGAGAAGGTCCGAAACTGCAGCGTGATCTTCTTCACTCGCAACGACCACCATTCGTTTACCGGGAAGATCCTGGGTCACCGAAGCCTGAGGGACCAGAGAAGCAAGCAGTGTGACGATACTGGAAACATCGACGCCTGTTGTCGGGTACGTTTTCAGCTGACGATGTGGTGTCTGAACCTGTTCCAGAATGCTCGCGATGGTCTGATGTTCTTCTTCCGTTCCAACGATGATGAATCGGCGATTCGTGACGTCGTGGTTGATGGTTGCCTGTGGAAGCATCCCTGTCAGAAGCGTGAGAACACTGCTTACATCGACGTTGCGGGACGGAAGCGTGCTCACATGCCGTTTCTTCTCCTGTCCATCCGCCACAGACTCCAGAAGCTTTGCGATCCGCTGGTGATCGGCAGCTGTTGCCATAATCAGGAGTCGCTGTCCGGCAGTGTCCGGTGTGACGCGAGCTTCCGGAAGAGCAGACGTCAGAAGTGAAACTGCCGTGCTTGAAATCGCGGATGGCACCGGATAGCTTCGAAGTTCGCGATCAGATTCCACGCCGGCTGATTCGGCTTCCAGTTGATCAACCATGGATCGAATTGCCTGATGGTCAGTCAGCCCGGCGTAAACAATCAATCCCCTGCTGCGTGCGTCCACGGAAATGCGAGCCGACGGAAGTAGTGACTGCAGTGTGCCGAGCGCCGCTGCTGGGTCAACTCGCTTCAGCGGATAGACTGTCAGTTGACGTCCTCCTGAATTTTCAGTCGTCTCTGTCAGTTTCCTGAGTGTTCCCTCAATAGCCTCGTGCTCCGTCGGTAATGCCCAGGTGACAAGTTTTCGAGTGACGGGATCGATTCGATACTGTGCTCCGGGAGCAACCAGTTTCAGTGTCGCCAGAAGCTGATCAGTGTTCTCAGACTGAAGTTCATAAAGACGAAGGTCCGCCTGTTTGTCTGTTCCTTCGTTCGCTTCCAGCTGCTGAATAATGGTTTTGGCTTTTTCCTGTTCCGCAGGGATCGCATTGACCGAAACCTGGTGGGCTTCCGCGTCGACGACAACAGTTCCCGAGACCAGCTGTTTCAGAAGTTCTTCCGTCTTCTTTGGAGTTGCGTGTTTCACCGGATAGACGACAAGTACAGGCACTGGGGCCGGAGCCGGTGTCGGGGGTGTCGGAGGTTTCTGAGGCAGAGGAATCTTCTGAATGACCTTTTCGATGGTGCGAAGCGTCGCAGCGGTATCGATGACCATGAGCTGCCCCGTTTGGGCGAGCGATTCCACTCGACCGTAGGTGCCGAGCAGCGGCTGAACTTCCTTCATCGCAGCTTCCGCCGGGCGACCTTCGAGCGGGAACAGAACGCTCAGAAATTCGAAACGCCCTCGCGTTGTCAGTTCCTGAGGTGTGATCTGCGGAATTGCTCCTTCAGGCAGGCCTTCCTTCAGATTGAGGCACATCAGCATCCGTTCTCGTCGAACGAGTGTGTGTCCTTTCGTCAGCAGCCAGCCGTTCAGCAGATCAATGGCCTCTGAGGTTGTGTATGCTTTGGAATCGGAATAGTGAAAGGTTCCCGGCGGCGGGGAGTCCATCACGAGAGACAGGTCTGCTTCTGATGCGACCCAGTCGAGCACATCGGCCCATTTCTGATACCGAAAGTTGAATCGCAGCGATTTCCCGCCGAAAAGACTTTCGTACAGCCGACGCTGATCTTCGGTCAGCAATGCGGAAAGCTTCTGATTCGCATCGGCGAGGGCTGCTTCCTTCGCTGCGGCATCTGTGCCGCCGATGGCCGCCTGTCCGGCGGCGATAATCGTCTGGATCTGAGTCTTCTGCTCATCGGTCAGGTTCAGAGCCGCAGCAGCTTCGGGCGTCCCAAGTTTCAGAAAACTGACGCTGGGATTCGTTGCGTCTGACGGTTTCGGACTTTCCGTCACGGAATCCGAGGGGCTGCCTGCTGTCGCAGGGTCCGCATTCTGTGCGACGGCATTTGTTCCGACAGAGTCAATGGTGGGAAAGAGAATCAGAAGACTGATCAGTCGGAGCGATGCCGCTGAAAAGATTGTCTGACTGAAACAACGACAGATGTCTTGCATGGGAGTGTTCCGGTTTCGCACGATGCTGCTTCAGTGGAGTTACGAACTGGCGATTGAGAAGAGCGGGGCCACTTCTCGCCTGTCAGCAACCGCAAATCTGCGAGATCGCTTGCGCCAGATGACGCGGCCTTCGGGCGAAGAGTTCTGAGGAAACTTCCGGGAGGGAATGTTACTGAAGAGTTTGAGTTTACTTCGCTCCGGGGGCGATTGCCACGAATTTCCATGACGGCAGGAACTGGTGGATGTTGCGTTCCGGCAACAATTCGGCAGATTCCCCGCCGGTTTGGCAGGTCGCGGCTGTTGTCGTGCATTTCTGCATCGGAACTGTGCCGCTTCGATGTCGGATTCTCAGGAAATCGGCAGGCCTCGATCGATTCGGATGCGTCGCACTTCTGCCATCACTCCCTCGATGATTGCACTGTTCTGAGACACAGCAATGAATTCTGCTGCGTTGACGATGAGGTTGACGATCAGCGTTGCGATGGCGACCGCGTAGTGGATCGTTCGGCCGCGGAGACCAAGCCATCCGTCAAGCGAAGCTGGAGTTGCAGGATCGGCCGCGGCTCCCAGGGCTCCCGTGGTGATCAGAAGCAGCAGGCAGAGAATCATTCCCATCACGGCCCGATATTTGATTTTCTGGTTGAGAGCATGCCACGATCGGTCCAGCTGGTATGCTCGGGACGTCTCTTCGAGCCACCGCCCGGTTCCCATGAAATACGTCAGCAGAATCGCGTGAACCAGAGTCGCAAAGGTGAGGGCGCAGAGGCCGATCAGCATATGATTGGAGACTCGTGACTGCACCGCCGGGTCACGAGTCATCGCACCGCCGATCTGAAGCCCGTAAATTGTTGCTCCCAGAAGCGAAAGGTTTCCGAGTACAGCGAGAGTCAGGAAAATGCGTTTCAAGTGATGAAGTCCGAATTCAGCGTCAGAACAGCGGCCTTGTACGGATCGTCAGGATGGCAGCTGTAATCAGATTTCGGAATCAGGTTTCACCGCGCAGAGATTCAGTTTCCCGCAGATGGAAAGACAGCGGAATCAGTTGCTCGTGAGCTGCATGACGGCGTTCTGGTGGACGATCTGTTCGACAGACTGTCCACCGCGAATGACTTCCATCTTCATCGTGATGTCCAGAGCTGATTTCACAATTCGCCCCTTTTCGACATCAAACAGAGTCTGACCTTCGCCTTCAGAGTCGCTGATGCTCAGCTGCGTCGGAGAACCTTCTTTGGGCGTAATCGTGATCGTCGACTGCATCTGAATCACAGCAAGTCCCGTGGAAGGGTCTTTGCCCGTGTAGGTCATCTTCGAAACGTTTTTCATTCGGCCATATCCGAGGTCAATCTGTCGCACACTGTCCCATGACGTTCCTTTGACGACAGGCTCGGAAGGAAGTGTGATCGACGTCTGCTCCATCGTCTGTTTGAGCGTCTCTTCCGTCAAAGGACCTTTTGATTCACGAACGGACTTGATCAGATCGGCAGGCATCTCCACATTGTCAACTTTTCCGGTCGGTTTCATTCTGACGTGAAACTGCTGACCGATGATCTTCTGGTAGGTTCTTGCGAGCGATGCTGCGAGCGGGTTCTCGGGCTCCTCGCCAGCCTGTGTGTCGAATGCAATGTCGCCCACAGCCGGATCCTTCATTCGGAACTGCACACGTTCGATTGACTGCGACAGCGCGGCATCACCTTCCGGCGATACATTTCCGACCACCCAGGCCATATCCATGGTCTGCTGCATGGTCTGGCTGCGTTTCTGCTTCCCGATTTCTGTTTCCATGCTGGTCTTCTGGACCACTTCGTACTTCAGCGTTTCCCCGGACTGAAGCTTCCAGCGGATGTCTTCCTGAGCTGAAGATACGGTGCAGCAGGTGACCACGATCAACAGAGAAAAACTGAGCACTGTGTGACGCAGAAACATGAACAATCACTCCTGATCCGAACGGAATTCTTTCTTCATCCTGAAGGATCTCAGAAATATAGCAGAAACGGCAGATTCTGCTGAAGTGCTCTTTCCGTGTCAGCTTTTGCGAACCCCGATTGTCAGAAGAAGATTTGCCCAGAGGGCCTGATCGCCTGTCTGAATTGTGAGAACATGGTCTCTGGAGTCGACGGCGTCGTAAAAATCCCAGCGAGAAATGGGCTGAAGAGCGATATCTGAATCCGCTTCCCGAAGCAGCGATCGGTATTCTTCCCAGACCGGTGGGTCGTGGGGCAGGCGATAAGGATCGTCTGCCGGCATTCCCATCGTGTTCACAGCTTCTACGGGAATGGCCGTCAGCAGGACTCGAAATACCTGAGCGACAGTGACAAGTCCCGGCGCCAGATTCAGACTGACAAGTTCACTTCGGGGGCCGCGAGCCGATGCAGCGGGGTAATTTCCGTCAGCGATAAGGACCTTCGAACTGTGGCCCGCGCAGGCGAGAATCCGCGAGATCTCAGGATGGATCAGAGTTGATGTCAGCATCGTTGTGCTTTCAGAAAATGAGACCGACGAACTGCTCCAGCTGGCTGTTGTTCAGCTGAAGAACTTTCGGAACGTCTGGATTGTTTCCGCGGCAGCACTTTCCGAATCAGGGATCGGAAATGCCTCCGCCGACAGAAATCCTTTGTATCCGAACGAATGGAGTGACTCCGCGATGTTCCTGAAGTTCAAATGCCCTCGCCCTGCTGCCTGTCGGCTGGAGTCTACAAAATGAACGTGCCCGACCAGACCTGCGCTTCCAGTTTCGCGAAGAGATTCCTCAACAGAAGACTCTTCAATGTTCATATGAAACAGATCTGCCAGGAGTCTCAGGTTACTGCTTCCGACGGAATTCAGCACGTCCCTGCCCTGCTGCAATGTTGATGCGAGGTTTGATTCGTAACGATTGAGCGGTTCAAACAGCAGGTATGTTCCTCGACCTGCGGCGTGCTCGGAAAGTTGCCGAAGAGACTCCTGCAGATATCTCAGCGTTTTCGTGCGATCGCAGTTCGCGTCCCAGCGTCCCTGCATTGACCCGATGATTGCCGGGGCTCCGAACTCGGACGCCGCATCGATGATTGATTCCACAAAACGGACAGCGGTGTTTCGACGCTGCGAATCCGGATCGCTCAGGGAGAGTCGATGGATCAGCATCCCGGCTCCCGTGCCGGCCGCAGCAAACTGCAGGCCGCATGTTTGCAGGATTCTCTTCAGTGGAAGCTGGCGAATGGCATCTCCGGAGGGGGCAAACAGTTCGATTGCATCAAAGCCAAGTTCAGATGCTTTGTGACAGGCCCGTTCCAGATCGCCATGAAAGACGAAAGGCCCCTGCCGAGCTTCCTCGACAAGACTGACTGTCACGGCGCATTTGATCTTCGATGACGCTGAGTCCTGAGGAGATACTGGCATTGTCACTGTGTGATCCGATTCTGATGCTGCAGGGAACCTGACCGTAGATCGCATTTCAAAACCGGGGCGGGCGCCCTTGCAGTCGCTGAATCTGCAGGAAAACAGCGAGTCCGTCGGGAGTCAGTCCCGGTCTTGAAACCGCCTGTAGTCTACTTGAGTCGAATATCAACACTGGCACTGTGTGCGGTCAGTCCCTCTTTTTCCGCGATGAGCCGAACGGAATCGGCATCGTGGCAAAGCGATTCCCGATCGTACTGTATGACAGAACTCCGTTTGAGAAAGTCTGTTGCCGCCAGACCGTTTGCAAAACGAGCCGTTCCGCCGGTCGGAAGAACGTGCGACGGTCCCGCAATGTAGTCGCCCAGAGCAACTGGCGTGAAGTGGCCCATGAAGATGGCGCCGGCGTTCTGAACTCTCGACAGCATCGACTCGGGATCATCCATCGAAATGTGAAGATGTTCCGGAGCCAGCATGTCGGTGAGCTCCGCTGCTTCGTCTGCATCTCTCGCCAGAATCAGAGCACCGTAGTCCTCCAGCGATCGCGCGGCAAGATCTCCACGCGGCAGAACGGAAAGCTGTCTTTGAATTTCGTCCTGCACCTGTCTGATAAGTGGTTCGTGCCAGGTAATCAGAACTCCGGAACCCGGGCTGTGCTCTGCCTGAGAGATCAGATCGGCCGCGACGAAATTCGCATGAGCCGTTTCGTCGGCCAGGACGACGACTTCGCTGGGCCCCGCAATACTGTCGATATCCACATCACCAAACACATGCTGCTTCGCCAGCGCCACGAACAGATTACCCGGCCCGACAATCTTGTCGACTCGTGGGATCCCTTCGACGCCATAAGCGAGAGCTGCCACTGCCTGTGCGCCACCGATGCGATACACTTCGCTGACTCCGATGGCGTGGCATGTGGCCAGAAGATCCGTGTTGTATCCTCCGAATTCTGTGGGAGGCACTACGACTGCAATCTCCCGCACACCTGCTGTCATCGCCGGAACAGCTGTCATGAGGACGGTCGAAGGATAGGCGGCAGCTCCACCAGGAACACAGATGCCGATGCGGCGCATGGGCAGGTGACGCTGTCTCAGGGAAACCTTTCCCAGACCAGCGTGGCGATTAACGATCGCGTCGTTGGGAAGCAGGGCTCGCTGAAATTCGGTGACGTTGTCACGAATCCGCAGCACGGTTGTGATGAAATCCGGTGACGCTTTGCGGTGGGCTTCTTCAAGCTCTGCCGCCGTGACACGGACTGTTTCTGAGCTGAGCTGTCGTCGATCAAGTTTTGCTGTGTAGTTAAGAACTGCGTTCAGACCCTGTTGACGAACATCCTCACAGATGCGCCGAACCACCTCTCTCGGCGGCAGCGGTTCCCCGAACAGTTCGATGGTGCGTTGTCGGCCTGCTTCGGAAACGATGTCGCCACGAGGGCTCAGTTTGTCTCTGAGTTCGCGAAATACCGCGTGCGCATCACTTTGTCGGCAATTGATGATCGGGATCTTCGGCTGAGACGCGTTCGGCGACATAAGGTTGACTTCCAGCACCATGAATTCAGGACGGGGTTGACGGTGTCAGAAACGAGTGCGACTGTGACAGAAACGTCCGCAGGTGGCCCCACCGGAAAGTGCATATTCTACAGAGAGTGATAACCGAATCCCGGGAGACGTTCCAGGTGTGATCTGCAACTCAGGTTCCGGAAGATGTGAGATACAGACTCTGGAAATCGTCAGCCTTCTTCTGAATCCGGGAGAATCTCGAAGGCGCTGCTGATTTCGGTCGGAACTCGACAGGCCTGATGCGTTGAGAAACGGACAAATGCCCATTGTGTAGATGCTCGGGCCAGTTGCTTATTGTCAGTTCGTCGAATGATTTCGTAGCGTCTCAGTGATGTGACCCGCTTCATGTCAGCGATCCACGTTCTGACAAAAATCTCGTCATTCAGAAACGCCGGCACCAGATACTCAATGTGATGGGATCTGACGACCCATCCATGGCCGGCCTCTCTGTATGCCGTGTCGGGCCAGCCCTGAGCAGCCGAATGGGCCAGAGCAGCATCCTGCAGCCATTTCACGTACATCAGATTGTTGACGTGACCAACGGAATCAATTTCCTCCGCCAGAACTGTATGGGAATGCTCGTAGACTGCTGGCATGAATTCAGACTTTGATACCGGGAACAGGAAATGCTTTTGTGAACTGGGCGATTTCACTTCGAATGCTCTGCAGAGATTCCTTCTTGTCGGCATTTCGAATCGCCAACAGAATCCATGCTCCCACCTTCTTCATCTCATCTTCTTTCATTCCACGCGTGGTCAGAGCCGCTGTTCCGATTCGGATCCCGCTCGGATCCATTGGCTTTCTCTGATCGAACGGAATCATGTTTTTGTTGACCGTGATCCCAGCGTGATCAAGAGCCACCTCGGCGATGCTTCCGGAGAGTCCTGCGGATGTGACATCACACATCATGAGATGATTGTCCGTTCCGCCGGAGACCAGGCGAAGTCCGCCTGAAAGCAGTACTTCGGCGAGAGTGCGTGCGTTGTTGACAATCTGCTGCGCGTAATCGCGGAAGGATGGCTGCAGCGCTTCGCCGAAACAGACCGCCTTTCCGGCCACGACATGCATCAGAGGACCGCCCTGCATCCCCGGGAAGACACTGCGATCGAGATTCTTTGCGTGCTGCTGGCGACAGAGCACAAATCCGGATCGCGGGCCTCTGAGCGTTTTGTGCGACGTTGACGTGACAAAATCAGCGACGGGAACCGGGCTGTTGTGGATGCCACCGGCGACCAGTCCGGCATAATGAGCCATGTCGACCATGAGCATCGCGCCGTTCTCTTTCGCAATGTCGGCGAACCGTGCATGATCAATTTCACGAGGATACGCACTCGCACCCGCAACAATCAGTTTCGGCTTGTGTTCTTTTGCCAGCTGAGCAACCTGGTCAAAGTCAATTCGGTGATCACTTTCGCGAACACCATAATGAACTGCATGATACAGCTTGCCGCTGAAATTGAGATGCATTCCGTGCGTCAGGTGTCCACCGTGCGACAGATTCATGGCCAGAATCGTGTCACCGGGATTCAGAATCGTCAGGTAAACTGCCATGTTCGCCTGCGAACCGGCGTGAGGCTGAACGTTCGCGTGTTCTGCGCCAAACAGCTGACGAGCACGGTCGATCGCAAGCTGCTCGACCACATCGACGTATTCACATCCGCCGTAATAGCGCTTACCCGGATATCCTTCGGCATACTTATTCGTCAGGATGGTACCGGCAGCTTCCATCACCGCTTCGCTGGTGTAGTTCTCTGATGCGATCAGTTCAAGGCCTTCCGACTGTCGGCGTCGTTCTTCCACGACTGCATTCCAGACCTGTGGGTCTGATTTCTGAAGCGATGACATTTTCTCGAAGCTTTCGGATATCTTGTGTTTCAGGATCAGCAATGTCTCAGCGGAATGGAAAGTGTATCCGCAGGTCGCTTCCGGTTATAGAGTCTCGCCGGTCAGGGTCAGCGGATATTTTCGGTCTTCTTTCAGGAAGATGGCTGAATGCTACCGTTCGTCTTTTTTTTCACGGTATCTTCGGGAAAATTCGTTTTTTCGCCCGCGGTAATTACGATTCACGAATGCGAGAATTTCGACGGTGAGTTTCCGGCCACCCGACCGACCTGTTGTGTCAGATTCCGAAAATGCGGGACATCTGGATCCGATTCTGGACGGCGGTAACGCCAGTTCCGGCAGCTCACGGCCCGAAGTTCGAGATCCCGGAGATTCGTTCACGAATCAGCTGCCGTTGACCGGTGAGACCGTGGCATTCACCGGAATTCTGGCATCGATGGTGCACAAAGAGGCATTTCGCCTTGTGGAACAGCATGGTGGCCGGCCGACGCAGTCCCTGTCTCGATCAACGACCATGCTGATTGTCGGAGAAGAGGGCTGGCCTCTTGAAGCGGACGGCAATGCTTCACAGAAAATGATTCATGCGTCGCAGATGATTGCGGATGGTGAGTCGATTCGAATCATTTCTGAATCTGACTGGCTGCATCTCCTCGGGCTGCAGGAACGACGCGATGAGATTCATCGGGCTTACACTCCCGCGATGCTGTCTCGCATGCTCGAAGTTCCCGTGTCGATGATTCGACGCTGGGCAAGGCTTGGATTGATTCGACCTGTCCGCAGAATCTGTCGGCTTCCGTACTTCGACTACCGAGAGGTTGCAAGCGCTCGGCGGCTGGCATCCCTGCTTTCAGAGGGTGTGTCCGCAGAAAAAATCGAACGCAGCCTTGGTGAGCTCAGTCGAAATCTGTCCGGCACTGATCGCTCACTTGCTCAGCTCACTCTGCTGGTTCAGGACCGAAATGTCGTCCTTCGGGATGCTCGGGGAGTCCTGAATCCCCGCACGCGACAGCGGCTGCTGGATTTTGACGACCTCGATGAATCCACGACGAATCGCCTTGCCCCGACTCTGACAGATCGTTCGGTGAATCACTCTGACATTTCGTCAGCCGACGAGGGTCAGCTTCGAATCGCTGCGTTGACAGAGCCGCAGAAAGACGGAATCACCTGCGACGTTGACGATGTTGATGACGCAGATGACGAACCTGTTTCGCTCTGCATCACCGAAGCTCGGCTGGCACTCGGCGATCGCCGGATGAGTGAATGGAACGCTGATGAATGGTTCCATGAAGCGTGTCGTCTGGCAGAGGAATCGGAATTTGATTCGGCAGTCAACGCATTCCGGAATGCCATGAGCCTGCTGGTTTCGGAGCAGTTTCTGCTTCGAGAATCAGAAGGATACGATCGCCCTGGATCATCAGCGGCCTTTCACGATCGTCCGTGTCCGGATCCTGCGGACGTGAATTTTCATCTCGCGGATGCATTGTATCGATCCGGTAAGCTCGACGCTGCTGTCGAACGATACCGATGCGCGATTGAGTTTGCTCCCGATTTCATCGAAGCCTGGACACAACTGGGATGCCTGCTCGCGGAATCAGATCAGTCTGAGCAGGCCGAAGAATCGCTGTTGACTGCAATCTCTATTCATCCCGGTAATCCTGACGCGCTGCTGCACTATGCTCAGTTGCTGGATCGCGTTGGTCGATCCGAGGAGGCGTTATCGTGGTGGGAACAGTACCTTCAGTACGATTCGCGCGGTCCGTGGGCTGATCACGCACGATTGCGGCTTGAGGATCAGCAACCGGTGCCCTGAACTGTCGATGCCGGAATGACTGAGTCATTCCGGAAGACGGTTCAACCGAACTGATTGAGCATCAATCATTTCGGTTTTCTGAGCGCCACTCGACGTCGCTGTTTTGCCACTTTTTGCTTCGCATAGAGCTGTTCAATCTGCTCGCGGTCGACGATTTCGAATTTTCGCGCGAGTAAAGCTCGGTCGCAGGCTCCGCGTTTGCCGAATCGATTCAGAGAGAAACTGACCTTCGACCGTGTGCCATCGGCGTTCCGCCACGAGGCACAGTAAGCCCAGTACTCGGAGTCCGGGTACCGCGCATTGAACTCATGAATGAGGTGAACTCCCACCATCCCGCTTGTGTTACGCGAGGTGACCAGGCCCTTCTGAGCGACAGCTGCAGGTCCGAGCGTTTCGCTCAATTCTGCATAACGCTCTTTCGCTGCTTTTCGTGCCTTTGCGGTGCTTCCGAATCGAGTGTCAGCGAAGTATTCATTGACCTGATTTCCCTGACGCCGAATGCGAACCATGAATCCTCGACCACCAGAGCTTTCGCTTTCGATTCGAGTGATTCCTTTCGAGACGGAATGGGTCGCCAACGTTGAACTCCAACAAAAAAATCAGGATTGCTGTAACACTCTGGACTAAGCTGTGTCGCTCGCACTTCGAGTCAGACATAAACAGCGGCTGTTCTCAAGCGGATTGATACTGAAAACACAGTCAACCCGAATTTAGATGCCCGAGACGACGCGGTTCACTGAACGTCATCGCGACCAGTGCGGCCCTCACATCATATCAGACATCGATGGTGATGTGGCACAAAAAATCCCGGTGCAGACAGCTCTGACGCCGCTCCCGGTTCTGTGCCGCTCTGAGATCAATGAGCCTGATGGTCCGTTGCCGGTGCCTGAGCCTCGGAGTGTGCTCGGATGCTGCGGAATGTCCACCAGGAAACGAGCGACATTGCGAAAACCGTATAGAGGAAAAGAATTGAAAGCATCTTTCCGATTGCTCGGCCTGCTGTGACGTCATCCGCGTCGAATTGCTCGATTTCGGTCACTGTGAAGAGGGGTGTTTCGGAATGTTCTGCAGTGGCATCAGACATGGCGAACAGAATCTCTCGCAAACGAGGTCAAACTGAATTTGTCGGAAATCTGGTGAAGAATACACCCGGAAACTGCAGGTTGTGAACGGTTTCGCGAACTCAAATGCCGACTTTTCCTGAAATCTGAATCAATCGATCAGATAGTGAGACTATTCAGGCGACGATTGTTGCCTGAGTTTCTCGGAGTCGGGGTATTCAGGGGGATTTTGCCACTCCGAGCAATTCCGCCAGGATGTTCTGTGTCGGGTGCGGGTGACCTTTGTATTGCCGAAAACCCTCTGCGTGCAGGACTCCATGTTCCTTTCCGCGAGCCAGGCTCCAGCGGTCGCAGGCATCCATATACTCATCAATTCCATGCTGCCGTCGCAGCCATTCTCTTTGACTGGCATGACATGCGAGCGCCGCTTTCTTGGTTTCATAAACGGCGGAAACGTCGATCGCAAAATCCACTGGCTGGCGATTTCCGAAGTGATCTGTCCCCTCGACCGGATCTACATAGTAGAGCCAGGGGATTGACTTTGTTGCCGGGGCCGGATCCCATTGTCGAGTCCGGTAATTGGGCACAGATGCATTGAAACAGGCATCCCTGACAAGTGCACTTGTGATTTCATGATCGTGCATGTAATCGACCGGAGGTGCAGTCAAAATGATGTTCGGGGTTGTCCGGCGAAGAAATTCTGTCATCCGGCGTCGACTGTCATTGTCAAAACAGATCGATAAATCACGGAACTCGAGGCACGTGTATCCAGCCCCCATGATTTTCGCTGCAGCGCCAGCTTCTGCTCTGCGAATCGCAGAGATCTCTTCCGGACCGTGCTCGGCACTTCCGCCGTCGCCGGGTGTCATCGTGGCCACTGAAATGCGGCACCCGAGTTCCTTCAGTCTCAGCAGAGCACCAGCGCACTGGAACTCGATGTCATCAGGATGGGCGTGAATCGCCAAAACATGCAGGCTGGACGGGTTGACTTGCTTTTTTGGGGGGGACATAGGACTTTCGTCTCAGGGGCTGGATTCACAATTTTGTTGGGAACGATCAGCGTGCGGGAATCTGTCTGCGATTGTTTCGGGATTCATCAGAGTTCGCACCGGGATTCGAGTTTGAGTGACTCTCCTGGAGTGATGCGAGATGAAAATTAACGAATGGCCCGGGATCTGACCACGGTCTGAGGCCCTTTTGAAAATCTGAAAAATTGAACCCGGCTGCTTCTTTGCTGAAGACTCGTATTTTCGAAGCGCTGAATTTGAAGTAAAATTCAGGGGACGGAGATGGAGGAGCCAACATTCCGACGCTGGACGCGGAGTGACATCTCGAAAATCGAAGGATCGATGTTCATGCTGAAAACGCTTTCTGATTTCCGCAATCCGCTGACGATCGTTTCTGGTTTCGCATGTGTTCTGCTGATTTCGGGCTGTGGCGGAAGCGACGCTCCGGCTGCAGCAGGTCGTTCCGAGACCCCTGCGGAGTCCGCTGCACCCGCTGGTGCCTCCGGTTCCTCTCCGTCGAATCTCATCACGGCATCGATTGAGAATCCGGTGCAGGCTGAACAGCCAGATGAGAAGGCTCCCGCGAAGGCACCGGAAGATGAAGTTGTGGTGCTGCTGCGAGAAGCGCAGCAACTGAGAATCTCCCCCGTGACAGGTTCGGGAGATGAAGAGAAGAAGATTCGACGATCGCGTAACGAACAGATCGTGGATTTATCAACCAAAGTCCTGACTCTGACGATGAACGATAAATCTCGTGAGCCACAGTTCAATCAGGCGATCGGACAGTTGCTGGAGGCGAGATTTCAGATGGCTCTGGCCGGCACGCAGGAGGACGTTGAGCAGTTCTACGCCGATGTGCAGACATTGAACGATCGAGATCCCAAATCACCGGCGGCGGCCGAAGGGGTCTATCGAATCGCTCGATTCGTCCACACCAAGGCAGGGCTTCTCGGGAAATCTCAGCCGGAATGGTTTGAGCAGCTGTCTCGCTGGGCTCGGGAGTTTGCGTCTCGTTTTCCCGAGTACGGTCAGCGCCCCGGTCAGATCGCGCCTGCGGTGACACTGCTCTTCGGGGCAGCTCGAAGCTGTGAACTCCATGCCGTTGCCTCAACTGACCCCGAAGTGTCATCAAGGCTGATGACTGAAGCGAAGCTCTGTTACACAGCGATGGCAAAGGATTTTCCGAAGACTGTTCAGGGGCAGGAAGCGGCAGCGGTCCTCCGACGAATTGCTCTGAAAGGACAGAAACTGTCGCAGTTTTCCGGTCCGACGGCAGATGGTGGGATGATTTCTGCCGACGAGTTCACCGGTAAGCCGACGCTGATCTACTTCTGGGCATCGGATGACGCTGGATTCGAAAAGGGGCTGCTCCCCATGATCCAGAAGATCAGCGATCAGGCCGGTTCGGATCGGCTGAGGATCATCGGGGTCGCTCTTGATGAAGACGAAACAGTGCTGGAACAGTTCCTGGAGTCACATAAAGTTCCGGGAAAACAGATCTTCTTTACTCATCCTGAACAGCGTTCGTGGAACAGCCCGTTGATTCGATTCTGGGGAATCTCCCGAAGCCCTTCAATCTGGGTCGTTAACGCCGATGGCGTTGTGGTCTCGACTTCTGTCGCTCCTGAGGAACTCATCGCAACCCTGAAGCCGCTCGTGAAGTAATTCGGAGTATTCCGTTCTCACGTCACGGACTTATCTCACGTCACGGACTCACGACGGAACCGGATGTCGGTGAAATCGGCAAGACTCCAGTGGAGCACGGCTCTTCCTGTAACCGCACTCGTTATCCATCCCGGTTGGCAGTGCACCGTGATCACTATCAGCAGAGTTACCGCGACTGAAGAGTCTCGCAGTCGACGAAACCAATCGGCCAATAGTGTTATACGAAGCTGACGGTGCCTGCTCTTGCAGATATCGGATGCGATTTCAGTCGGATTGGTCGTTCTGATGCCAGTCGAATCAGCCACGGATTCTCGGTGGGAATACCATCATTGAAAAAAAGCGACTTCGCGATCATACTCCACGGATGTCTGTACAAAAGTATTCATGAATTTCAATCGTCCCCTTGATGAGTGCTGAAATCGGGGAGAATTGTAGCACGTCTGATCACTACTCAGGCACATTCTGTCGAACCTGTAAACCGCGACGTTTCGATTGGGTGAGCATTTCTTGAGGTTATCAGAGCTGCACCGCCTTAGAAATCAAGGTTTTTCAGGATCTGCGACAAAAAGATCAGTGAATCCGTCTCGTGGCGCAATTTTTGCTGCATTGGAGATAGGGTCGGTTGCTGCAGAAAAAGCATGCAGTGACAGTGGATCAGTCAATGCCTCAGCTGGTGGAGTTCAGCTGAGTCGATCGTGTTGAACCAAAAGAATGGTGGTGTACAGTGATTCGAGCACTCACGGAATTCCCGGTTACAGAGCGGCAGAATGACGGTCAGAGCGATCGGTCTGTTCGATCAGGTCAGAATGAAAGAGCTGGAATGACTGGCGTGAAGAAAAAGGCATCTTTGACTCGACGGCAGCGAGAGATCTACGAGTTCCTTCGGGACAAAATCATTAACCGCGGTTACGGTCCGACAGTTCGCGAGATCGGCGTTCATTTTGACATTCGATCACCGAACGGTGTCATGTGTCACCTCAAGGCGCTGGAACGGAAAGGTCTGATCAGCAGAGAACAGAACATGTCGCGAGCGATCCAGCTCGCAGACGCCCCTCAGAACCGCCTCTGCGTGACGATGATCGGGACGGCAGTCTCCCGCCGCCCAGTTCAGCCGACCGTGTCTTCCGACGAAACTGTGTCGTTCAACAGTATTTTCGAGGGAAACGATATCTGCTGCATGCGAGTTGAGGGAACTGCGTTCAGTTCACTCAACATCATCGAAGGTGATTTTCTGATTCTGAATCGGGAAGCTGCGGTCTATGGCGGCGCGATGGTCGCCGTGCTCGACGATCGTCACAGCGTTGTGATCTGTACCGTACAGGAAGGTACCAACCAGTTGATGCCGGCAATTCCGGGAGCATACTCACCAGTGACGCGGCAGATTCTGGGTGTGATTACCGGAGTCGTCAGAAAGTTTCGAGCAGTTCCGAAACCGGTTCAGGCCGATGTTGTGGAATCTGATTCTGCAGAGGATTGAGGACGCGGCAGTCGGCTGATCTCAACTTTCGGCTTCTCAGCCAGCGTCTCTCTGACCTTGAGGCGGGATCGGGAGTTGATTCAGGCGGTTGTAGAGTGTTTTCAGTGCGATCCCGAGTTCACGGGCAGCTTTCGGTTTATCGCCGTCGTGCTTATCGAGCACCTGACGGATCATCTGGGCTTCCATATCTCGCAATGTGGTCGGCGAACCGGCACTGATTGCAATCGTCGGGCTTCCTGAAGGTTCTGGCACGGCAGGTCGATTCGCAAGCACGCTGCGAGGAAGATCTTCAGGACGAATACTTTTTCCGTCTGACAGGATCAGCGCGTGTTCGAGCACATTGGAGAGCTCGCGGACGTTTCCGGACCAGTGATGGGCCTGAAGAATTCGGACGGTGTCCGGAGGAAGGATTTCTGCCGGCACTGACTCACGTTTCATGTGCCGAGCAATCAGATGTCGAGCCAGCATCGGAATGTCATCCAGCCGTTCGCGGAGCGGCGGGAGATGAATTTCAAAGGTGTTGACTCGAAAGAACAGGTCTTCGCGGAACGTTCCTTCCGCAACCATCTGTTCCAGCTCGCGGTTTGTCGCGCAGACGATTCGAACATCGACATGAATTGGTTCATTTTCGCCGACTCGGCGGACTTCACCTGATTCCAGAAATCGAAGCAGTTTCACCTGCATGGATTTATCAAGCTCACCGAGCTCGTCCAGAAACAGTGTTCCCTTGTCGGCGACTTCGAAGAGTCCTGTCCTTGCTGTTTCGGCCCCGGTGAAAGCACCTTTTCGGTGGCCGAAAAACTCGCTCTCTGCCAGGTTCTCGGAAACAGCTCCGCAGTTCACCGCGACGAACGGGGCATCGCTGCGATCGCTCATTTCGTGAATCCGACGAGCCACCATTTCTTTACCTGTACCGGTTTCCCCCTGAATCAGAACTGCAGAATCGGTCGGTGCGATCTTTTCAATGAGTTTCTGAACTCGCTGCATCGAAGGTGACATGCCGACAAGATCGGATCGTCCTTCAACGCGTTCCAGTCGAGTTTCCAGGGCAATGGCTTTGTTCTGGAGGGCTTTCTTATCGCCGATTCGGTCCAGAACTCCCGAGATTTCAAACAGAGACACAGGCTTCGGAAGAAAATCGTAGGCACCCAGACGAATCCCGCGGATAGCGTCATCCATGCTTCCGTGGCCGGTGCTGATGACGAACTCGGTTTCGGGAGAATGCTGTTTCAGAAAGTCGACAACGTCCCAGCCGCTGCCTCCCGGCATCCGCAGGTCGACAATCGCGGCATCGAAGCTGTTTGACTTGATGGCGTCAATCGCCTGGCTTGCCGTCTGGCAAACAGTGACTGTATGTCCCATTCTGGGAAGTTCTGACCGCATCAGCTCGGCGATGGATTTTTCATCGTCGACGAACAGAACTCGAAGGTTATGTCGCTTCCGGGCGCTCACTGCCAGCTCCATGGCCGTTTTCCCGGCATCCTGCCGGACCGCATTCGGCACTGTCTTCAGTTCGGTTGGAACAGTCAATCAACTGCAGCGTCTCAGGGCTTGCTGAGCGAATCGCTGGAGAGAAAAGAGGTACAGCCAGAGGCTGCGAGAGACACGTTTTTATCAGAACCTCACCGGAAGAGCAACGGCGATTTGTGCCGATGTATTTCCGTACTTCGGGGAGACGATGGATTGCGTTCCGGACTTTGCATTCGGAGTGAATCGTGCCAGAATTCAGAGCCTAAATTGTCGTTTCTCGGGATGCAGATTCGAACCTGTTCAGGAGCGCGCCATCAACAGAAAATCACTCCTGCCGCGGGATGTGTTTCGGAAGGATGCTGTCGTCAGAAGCGACCTTGCCATCGTGATCGGGACTCCGGATGCGGAGAATCTTCGACAGCGAATTTCTGAAGGGATTTCTCTGTTCAGTTCCGGCAAAGTCGCAAAACTTCTGCTCACCGGAGATGGTAGGAAAAAACACCCATCTCAACGTTCTGAGGCTGACAGGATGCGGGAAGCTGCAGTCGCTGCGGGAGTTCCGGTTTCGGCAATCCTCATCGAAGATAAAGGTCAGGATCCTGAGTCCTCCGCTAAAGAATGTGCTCGACTGTTCAAGTCTGATCCGTCTCTTTCAGGCGTTCATTCTGTGATCCTCGTCTCCTCCGCATGGCATCTGCTGAGAACATCTCTGGTGATGCGTCATCACCTTCCGAATCGTGTGTCGCTGCTCTGCCAACCGGCAGCGGAAGGAATCACCGCCGACAACTGGCAGATGTCTCCTCAGGGACGTGCCATCGTGGAGAACGAGATTCGTCTCATCGAGAAGCTTCTGAAGACGGGCTATTCGCTGCGGTAATGGTGACTCCGGATTTTGATGCAATGGTCATATGGTCTATCGGTCTGACTGAGGCGGAAACCTTCAGTCGATCGCCTGCGATTGAGATTCTGCGAAAGCTGCATTGGCTTCGCTGGCGTTTCGGTGGAACCTGATGTTTGAGGAACCCGTAATTCACAGCCGTCAGACGGGAGAGCGGGGCAGTTTACTGACCTTGCTTGTGGAAGCGTCTGACGATCGTGAGGTTGCGGAGATCCTTCGAGACGCCGGTCTGAATTCGACTCAGATACGAGGAGTCCGGAATCGGCTCTTCAAGCAATTCCTCAGCGACGAGGCGGTCATTCGTGGTCTCCCTGCTCTGCAGCAGTTCAGTCTTCACGGGCTTGAACTCCGCGTTCGTTCTGATTCAGCAGTTGACGGGGCAACGAAGCTTCTGTTTCGAACGGCTTTGGGAATGCTGACGGAGACCGTGATTCTGCGAATCGCCTCCGGCAGAACATCCTTGTGTGTGTCGACTCAGGTTGGTTGTGCGGCCGGGTGTCTGTTCTGTGCAACGGGCAGAATGGGGTTTCTGCAGAATCTGTCGTCGGCCGAGATCCTGGATCAGGTTGTTCAGGCCGGACAGATTCTTGCCGCAGAAAGGCGACCACTTCGCAATATCGTCTTCATGGGCATGGGGGAACCATTCCACAACGAAGACAGCCTTTATCGGGCACTCGAGTCACTCACGCATGGTCGTCGTTTCAATCGCGCCCCCGAAAGTATTCTGGTGTCAACGGTCGGAATCCCGGAAGCCATGGTTCGATGTGCTCGGCGATTCCCGGCGGTGAATCTGGCCCTGAGTCTGCACAGCGCAGATTCAGACATCCGCGCTTCCATCATTCCTCTGGCCAGAAAGTATCCGCTTGAGGAACTGAGGAACGCCATTGAGTCTGTCAATCAGATTCAACGTGTTCCGGTGATGATCGAATATCTGATGCTCAGGAGAATGAACGATTCAATCGATCAGGCACGACGTCTGGCCGAATGGCTCCGCGGACTGAAAGTGCATATCAATCTCATCCCATACAACCCGATCGAAGATGCGCCGGAGATCGAGGGGAGTTCACGCGATGTGATCACCGAGTTCTCACACTGTCTGCGAAACTCCGGTTTCAAGGTGACCGTGCGATACTCGCTCGGTCAGGATATCAATGCTGCCTGCGGGCAGCTTGTTCGCAGCGAGATTCGCAGACGACAGTCATGAGCCATTGATTGTCACCGCTCATTTCGTTTCGGAAAAGACACGCGATGTTCGTGCCCTGCCCTGCTTCGTGTGCGAACTTGCTCCCTGCAGTTCAGGTGCCCTTCCCGATGAACGGACCTGCTCACCCTTCGCGTTGTTGTCGAGTGAAGGTCGGAACTCACTCAGGATACAGATTCTTCGGTACGCGTTCGCACCATGATCAGTGCCGCGAGTTCAAGGATAGCCATCAGGACGCCGACGATTCCGAAAACGAGGCTTCCCTGGTGAAAACTGACCCAGGCAGCAGCGACGAAAAATACGAAACCGAAGATGTAAAGCCCTGTTCGTTTTGGACTCCGACACCAACGCGAAAACTGATTGCATTGCTCCGGTGCAAATTTTACCAGAGCAAATCCCAGAATTGCTCCCAGCCCCGCTTCAACCAGCATTCGAACAAGATCGCTTCCCATGACATCACCTCCGAGTTCCTCTGAATCCTGCAGAACCTGATCTGCATTGGGTACTCTTTGGTGAGCGCAAAGCGATCGAAAGTGTTTCAGAGAATCTCAGAAAATTTCACGGGTCACTTCCGCGACAGCTGAATGAACGGGACGGCTTCATGGAATCTCCTTTGGAGCGACGATCACAACGCTGCCAAAGCTCGCAATCAGCGATTCCCCTCCGCTGCGGACATATTCCAGGCGACTGTCACCGTCGAGATCCAGCAGACGCTCCTCGATCGAAACTGGAGGCAGGACCAGCCCCGTGTGTTCAAGGGCGATCCGACCTCGAACCGGGCGATAGACGTACCCGCGAAAATCGTCCTTTGTCTGTGTGCCGATCACGACGACACGTTCCCCTGTACCGAGCAGATCGAGTGCCTGGAGTTGTGCGTGTCCCCGAGCAAAATCGGGGTGCGTGTGCCCGATCGTCTCCAGCCGACGAGGCGGCGAGAGCCGTGGTATGTGGTCAGCCGACGTTCCCTCGTTGAGAACGTAATAGACCCCACTGCCAGGGCTGGGGTCGTTGTCACCATATGTGGCGCCTGCCAGGACGAGATCGAGTCGTCCGTCGTCATTCAGGTCGAGCGGCGCGCTTACTACGCGATGATGGATACGGATCACGTTTCCGTCCGTATCTTTCAAAGGACCGCTCGACCGAAACTCAAACCGGCCATCCATGCCCAGGGGATGTTCCAACCGGAGCAGGTAAAGCCAGCCTTTGTCGGTACCGACGATCAGATGCTGCCCGCCATCTCCGTTGTAGTCCCAGACTGCTGCGCGATGAAAGCCCCAAAGCTTCATGTGCTGCACGTCAGTCTCTCCATCGACGCGAAAGACCCCATGCTGATCCCGCAACGGCTGTCGCCGCGATGAGAGACGCACTCCGTCCGGAGTGGTCAGCAATTCCCGAAACGACCACTCATTGTCGTTCTCAAGCAGATAACGGCGTCCCTGATCGTCGAGCAGGATCTCGGTGAAGTTGTATCCGCGCGTGGGGACGTTCTTTCCGCCGATCCAGCGTTCGAATCGAAAGCGGGGCTTCGGGTCTTCCAGTCTCAGATTTCGACAGATCGCAAGGTTGCAGCCGCGGCTGACGAGCAGATCCGGCCACCTCGAATCCCCGACGAGCGCCAGCACCGCATGATAGTTGTAAGCGTCGTATCCCTCGTCCGGAAGATCTTCGACAACCATCTCTCCAAGATCGCGAAAGAGAGGCTGCCCGTCGGCGCCATCACCCGCTCGCTTCAGGAATCGAAACTCGAAGCTATTCATTCCGGCCAGGACAATCAGGTCTTCGCCGCCCGTGACTGTGTTCGGATAAGCCAGCGGACGCGAAGCGCCGCCCGGATATCGAATGCCGTTTTCGGAACCGTGCCCGATTAGCAGCGTCTGGCCGTGCTCATCGGTGAGCAGATACTCCGGACGAGCGAACGCCCGCCCGTCTCTCTTGAGGTAACGAGTTCCGCCGAAGAGTGACCGACCGTCGCGAAAACCGATCTGAGGTAACAGCCACAATTCGCCTCCCCAGTCTCCAAAAATCAGATCGGTCGAGTTGCCATCCTTCGTTCGGTAGCGAGTTGGATACGTATAGTTGAAGTCGTCGTACCACAGTGCCTCCGGATTGGCAGCGTTCCGGAACTTCGGATTGACGAAGGGGATGTTGAACGGCAGGCCATCGCTTGTCTTCAGCGGCTTCTCGGCGATCTCGAGCTTCAGATTCGGAAAGACGCCCACCCGCTTCAGCAGGGTAATATTCCCCCGC
The DNA here is from genome assembly GCA_046345315.1 of Planctomyces sp. Lineage (GTDB taxonomy): Bacteria > Planctomycetota > Planctomycetia > Planctomycetales > Planctomycetaceae > F1-80-MAGs062. The sequence goes on along the minus strand of JBKDKA010000217.1, from coordinate 4,809 downwards.
CGGTCGGAGCCGACCGCATCCTCCACACCGTCTCCGTCCCAGTCGAACGGCTCCACCATCAACACGACATGACCCAGTTGGTCGCACAATCGGATCGGCGCGTCGATCGTGACGAGATCTTTGGACGGGTAGAGATAAACGCCGTCCCACAGTCGACCAATCAGCAGATCGCGGGCATCGGGTGCCGACCAGGAGACCACGTCCACGCTGACGATTGTTCCGAACGACATCCGGCCCTCGTCCGTGAGCAGTTCCGTCAGCGGTCCGAATTCGATCCTGAGCTGTGCGAGACATGGGGACGCCGGGACAAACACAAACAGAACCAGGACGATCGACAACGCCAGCACCCGGTAGACGAAACGTCCGGAGTTCAGATGCTGGTGGCGAGTACTCATCGATGATCTCCGATCGGATTTTCTCACAACAGGTGGTTTCAGAACCGGGACGGGCCTGGCTTTCGAAGCAGACGCTTCTATTGTGCAGGTTCCGCAGTTTCAAGTGTGCTTGTCCCGGTTTTGAAATGCGCTTTCACTTGATATGCGGCTCGATTTTGAAACGTCCGAATATTTGTCGATCGACGGATTGTTCATTTTTCGGCGTCCAGACTCTGGAAAATGCTTGCTAAAAAAGGATCGGATGTTACATTTTGTTGGCAGTTATGGATAAGTGCCGACATTTGGTAACATATGGCTACCACGAACAGAGACCAGATTCTGAAGATGTTTCGCAGCACCCCCGTGCTTCGAGCTCGCGACTTTGTTCGCGCCGGGATTGCCGCGGTCCATCTGAGCCGCCTCGTCGAAGACGGTGTTCTCGCTCGACTGGGGCGCGGTCTTTATGTGCTGTCAGACGCTGCACCGACGGAGCATCGATCTCTGGTGGAAGCGACTCGGCTTGTACCCTCCGGAGTCATCTGCCTGCTGTCCGCCCTGCAGTTTCACGGACTCACGACACAAGCTCCATTTGAGGTCTGGCTGGCGATCAACCATAAGACACGAATGCCGAAATCGGAATCCGTTTCGCTGCGGATCGTGCGATTTTCGGGCCTTGCACTGAGCTCGGGAATTGAAGAACACATCCTTGAAGGCGCAAATGTTCGCGTTTACTCGGCCGCCAGGACGGTTGCCGACTGCTTCAAGTTTCGCAACAAGGTCGGTCTTGAAGTGGCAATCGAAGCGCTGCGTGATTGCCTGCGACAGAAGAAAGCGAACCGTGACGAACTCTGGAATGCAGCGAAGGTCTGTCGGATGACGAATGTCATGCGACCGTATCTTGAGGCGACTGCATGACGAACAAACTTCCTCGCAATCTTGCAGCTTCCGTACGTCAACGGCTGACCAATCTGTCCCGTGAACGGAGCGAAGAGTTTCAGTTCGTACTGACCCGGTATGGGCTTGAACGATTGCTGTACCGACTCTCGATTTCGCCGTACGCGGCGCAGTTCATCCTCAAGGGAGCTGCATTGTTTCAGCTGTGGACAGGACAGCCTCATCGTTCGACACGTGACCTAGACCTTCTCGGGGACGGGGCACCATCGCCTGAGCGACTGCAGTCGATCTTCAGTGAGGTTTGCTCTCTGGCGGTTGACGACGATGGCCTCGTATTCTCGCCGGAAACCATCAAGGCAGAACAAATCAAGGAAGATGCCGATTATCAGGGAATCCGTCTGCGAATTGAATGTCGCCTCGAGAATGCGAGGCTGACGCTCCAGATCGACATCGGGTTTGGCGACGCGATCACACCAGAGCCACTGTCGACCACGTATCCAGGACTGCTGGAGTTTCCAGCTCCTGTGCTCAAAGCGTACCCACGAGAAACCGTGGTGGCTGAAAAATTCCAGGCGATGGTGGCACTTGGAATTGCCAACAGTCGCATGAAGGACTTTTACGATGTCTGGACATTGGCACGGCAGTTTGAATTCGACGGGGCTCTGCTGAGTTCAGCAATCCGAGCAACATTCGAACGTCGCCAGACACCCATCCCGACTGCACCTCCTCTTGCGCTGACGGCAGACTTTGCCAGTGATCAATCGAAGGCGACCCAGTGGAAAGCCTTTCTGAAGAAAGGAAAGCTCGTTGAAACGCCGCCATCACTCACGGATGTTGTGAAGTTACTGCAGGACTTCCTGATGCCGCCCACGATTGCGATCCGGGAACCTCCTCGGTGGCCATATTCATGGACAACACGAGAATGGAGGAGTGCGTCGAATTCGTGAAATGATCATGGACGCTTCGTGTATCGCGAAGCAGCCAGCCGAACTCGAGGGTGTGGTCGCGCGACGATCCGACAGACACCATTTTTTTGAAACTTGTTCCGGAATTCAGCCAATGTTCTGGCACAGAGTCGAGTTCCCAACGATGCCCCATCGAAAAACGCTCGACAGGCCAGTTTGCACCAGCCCGTCGAGCGTCATTTTTGCGGCGTTTCAGTCGCTTCTGTGCAGTGTTTTACTGCAGCGTTCCTTTACAGGTTTGCTGATTCGACTTCAGCAACGAAGCGGTTCGCGTCGCCTGCCAGAAACGCAGCGATCACATTGAACACGGCGTCACTGAATCCGCCGATGTTCAGGATGTCACTTCGCTCCGGGGCCTGAGTCGTCGTGTTCGGCTGAAGGTCGATGCAGATCAGTTTCGGCCCAGTGATGTCTCCACCCCTGAGTCGAACCTGGTTCTGAACGAACGTCTGCCATTCTGTCACAACTCCGGAAGAGCCATTCGCACCATAGAAGTACGGTCGGCCCTGGTAAACCCAGCTTTCCATGTCGCTGACCAGCAGAACCCCCGCGAACTTTCGCTTTGCGTAGGTCGCGTTGGCCTTGAGGATCGGCAATGAACAGTCGGTTCCACCGCCTCCGTACTTCGCAAGTCGCTCCGACAGACTCAGGATCGAGTCGGACGGATCAATTCTGACGTCGAACGCCTGTGTATCGAACGGAACAACCACGCTGTCCGGGTTACGACGCAGGATCGCCGCTGCAACAAGGGCCGCCACGTCGATGCATCGCATCTTGGTTGTGGCACCTGGACCGCGGTGTCCCGTTACCGGTGACTGCATCGACCCCGAAACGTCCAGACCGATCACAACCGGTCCCGGCAATTCCGGTACGTTTCCACATGCAGTCTCCGCTGCCTTGTGCAAAGCCGCCCTGATCACATGCGGAACCTCGTCCGATGCATTCAGGTACGCCGCGAAGTACTGGTACGGGAACTGACGTGACCGCCGGATTTCGTTCTCATCCGCCAGTCGGTCAGCGACCGACTGTACCATCGCAGCATCCTCAAACACTCCATGTCGCTGCAGCGTGTTGAGATTCATCCGCAGCGCCTGTGGCCCCATGGTCCGCGCGATTGCGGCCCAGACCAGCGGACCCTTTGCAGTGTCCGCCAGCAGATCCCACCGAGCGTGCAGTGCGGCACGATTCTCATCGCCGGGCGATCCCTGCAGCAATGCGACCTGCTGCTCGGCTGTTTCCGCTGAGCGGAACGCCAACAGCAGCCGAATCTGTTCTGGCAGATCGACCTCCGTCGCCGGCGCCCACTTCGACTGCTCCTTGTCTGTCAGCCAGCCGAACATGGATCGCCGAGCGTTGTCAGGCGGCGTTGGTCGTGCCATCCGCAGGATGTCCCGCAGGCTTGGGTCATGGCCAATCGATGCCGACAGCAGCTTTTCCGGAGAGGCTGTATTCAGCCATCGCTGAAACGCCCGCTGCAGTGAGCTCGATAAGCTCTTTTTGCCGAACTGACCTGAGCGGATCATCTGGAACAACGTCCGCAGCACGCGCCCGTTGTCGATCACACGGTCAAACACCTTGTGAAACAACTCGGTGTCGCGTGTCGCCAGAGTTGCCGTCAGTGCAGCCGGCATGTCCTTCATGAAGGCTCGTTCGCGGCTGTAGACCGCCAGCTTCGCCAGAAAGACGTTGTCATTTACCTGCGCAATCAGCGACTTCAGCGTCTCGAGCTGCGCTTCCGGATCCGTGTAATAGGTGCCGTTGAAGCAACCTGTGGCTGCGAACTGAGCGAGCGCATGCTTCGGCTCGAGTTCGTAAGCTGGTCCACCCGCTTCGTTGCGGGCGGATGCTCGCGGCATCAGTGACTTCAGACTCGAAAACAAAGACTTATTGGCCATAGCTGTGGCCTCCTCAACGATAAAGGCTCGACGAAGTGGTGGTCAGAGAACAGGCCTTGCGGCCTTTCGTTGCTCTATTATTTTGAGCTACTGCTTACGCAGGCAGGGTTCGCACCTGCAACCTACGAATCATGGATGTACTCCAAACCGGCAGTCGAGCCGAGTGTGATGCTAACTTCAGAGACGACAATTCACAATCTGATCCCGGCTATCTTCCTGACTCCTGCTAGCAGCAGGCTGAGCCAGCGAAGGTTGGTCGGAGTTGCCAGTCCCATCAGCACAGGACAGCTTCCGCTTTTGTGGCTACCGCAGGGCTGAACTCCAGCACGGTTCGTGGATGGACTCCAACATGGCAGTTGGATCGTTATCTCACAATGAAATCACTCGACGAATTTGTGGACAGAGGTCCGGCCCGCGCTGTGATCTGTGGGCCGGGCGGGAATCGAACCTGCTAATCCATGGACTCCGAACCGGCAGTCGAGATCGCATTTCAAAACCGGGACAGGCACGCTTGCAGCTGCATGTCGGTTGCCAGTCCCAGTTTTGTTTCGAAAGACGATTCTCACGTGTCGACTGCTGCCCCGGAACTGAAACCACTTCCCTCCGTGCGGAATGACCTGACGATTCAGGCGATTTCCGACGCTGAGTACGTGGTGAAGCGAGCAGCAAGCCGCGAATACT
>JBKDKA010000216.1:0-10345 GCA_046345315.1 Planctomyces sp. | reverse complement strand
CCAGTCCGCGTTCAAACCAACCATTCGATGATAATGCTGCGATAGAGATTCCATAACCGGCACTCTCAAAAAACACCGATTGTCGCACGCCGAAATTCCCCGTCAATTCCGGCCCTTCCCACGAAATTCCCAGAAGAACCCAGCGATGGAGCGGGCAACGTGTGCGGCTCCGCTTGATCTATGCGAAATGGGCTGTGTTTGGATATCGCGTAGTCCGAGGCAGTGGTGCCTATCAGGTGGTACTTCCACAACATTCAGAACTTTCACAACTCCTTGAGAGTCCGTTCGAGTTTGCAGAAACGATCAACGATCAGAGTTACCTTTTGGGTTGGGTACCGGAATCGACTTTGGAGGATGGCACCGCAGAACTCTGGGCAACGGTTTTGAAGTCCATTGACGCTATTGAAGAGCATTTCTCGCATTGGACATCGAGTCCCTACGCTGTGACGAATCGCCCAGAACTGTATTCGATCATCTTGAACGCAGATCAGAGACTTGATGTCCTTCAGACCGTCGCTGACGAATTAACCGGCGACGATGAGAAGAGTTCTCCTGAGTATTGGCTGATTGCCCCGGGGCAAGGTGCGAAGTTTTGGCCAGAATGGCAAAGAGAAGGAGTGATCGACATTGGCTGGGAGGATGTCGGTAGTCTTGATGACTTTGAATCCAAGGAAGATTTGTTTGCTGGCGTTGAGGCTGCATATCCAGCAGAGGGTGCTAAAAGCGTCGGCAGAATGTTGTGGACCTTCGCGCATGTGATCAAGTCGGGAGATGTCGTCTTTGTCAAACGAGGGAGGCTTACTATTGTTGGGTGGGGGCTGGTAACGTCCGACTATCGGTTCTCTTCATCACGTTCTCCACACCCGCACCTGCGGTCTGTCAGCTGGAAAAGTACCACAGAAATTCCGCTCCCGGACGAGATGTTGCTGGCGATGCAAACTCTCACCGCTATGTCCGACAAGATTGAATTTTTGGACGTCATGGGAAATCACTATGGTGATATTCCCGGGATCGAAACTGGTACGACTGCTGTCGAAGCGGAGGGTAGTTTGCAGTATTGGTGGCTAAATGCAAATCCCTCCATCTGGGATCCGGCTGCAATGCCAATTGGTTACGAAGAATCCTACTCGCCTTACAATGACCGTGGCGCAGCTCGGCGGCAACCTCAAGCATTTCAGAGCGCAATGACCGGGGATTCGATTCTGATCTATGTCACATCTCCCAACAAGTATTTGTGGGGAAAGGCGACGGTCACAGCAAGCCTACATGATACGAACAATCAACAGCTCCGTTTTCGTCTTGACGAAGCATTCACAAATCGCGTCCCGCTGGAGCAGATGAAGGCAGAACCGACGCTTGCTCATTGTGTACCATTGATTCAGCCTCAGGGTTCACTTTTCCCATTGGCACCGGCGGAATACTCCACTTTGCAGCGAATGGCTCATCCAGAAAATGTGGAGTCAACGGAGTCACGACTGCCGTACACGCGGGATGATGCAATGGATAGCCTTTTCATGTCTGAAGAAAAGCTCGATCGGATTATTGCACTGCTTCGTCGAAAGAAAAACATCATCCTTCAAGGAGCACCGGGCACTGGGAAAACGTTTGTCGCGCGACGAATTGCGTATTTTCTAATGGAGCAGGCGGATGCATCACGAGCACCAATGGTCCAATTTCATCAGTCGACATCTTATGAGGACTTCATTCAAGGTTACCGACCCGATGGCAGCGGTGGCTTCGTCCTGAAGAATGGAACATTTCATGAATTTTGCCGGAAAGCACTGCTCTCACCAGACAAACCTTTTGTGTTCATAATTGATGAAATCAATCGAGGGAATCTGTCTAAGGTGTTTGGCGAGTTGATGATGCTAATCGAATCAGACAAACGTCATCCGCAATTCGCCATACCACTCAGCTATTCTACGACATCAGATGACACCTTCTTCGTTCCGCCGAACGTTTATCTGATCGGCACAATGAATTCTGCAGACCGCTCACTTTCACTCGTCGATTTTGCATTACGTCGGCGGTTTGCCTTCATCGAACTTGAGCCGGGATTTGATTCCCAACGTTTCGCATCCGTGCTGCGGGGTAAAGGCGTGAGTGACGTCGTCATTGATCAGATCAGGACGCGCATGACACGGCTTAACACTTTGATCAGCGAAGATAGCAGTAACCTGGGACGCGGTTACTGCATCGGGCATAGTTTCTTTGTACCTGAGGCAGCGGACCTTTCAGGCGACTGGCTGAGGGGCATAATTGAGTACGAAATTGTCCCACTTGTCGAAGAATACTGGGTCGATGATGACAAGCAGCGAAACCATGCATTGAACATTCTGAGAGGGGAGTAAAACCGATGCCATCCCCGATTCCCGTGTCCAACTTGTACTATCTACTTGCGTACGCATGGGATGAGTTCGTCAGTGGCGAAGAGACTGATTTGACCGAAGTAGCTTTTGACAACATCCATGATTTGCTGGCATGGGTGCTTTCACGCGGAATTCGAAAGCTGGGTTCCGTCGGAATGGACAAGTCTTACACTGGGATGGTTCAGCAGACTTCCCGTTTGAAAGGCCGGGTTCATCTCGCTGATAGCTACCAACGCATGACGTATCGGTCTGGTGAAATGATCTGCGCATTCGATGAATTGACCGCTGACACCGTTCCCAATCAACTTCTGCGTGCGACTTGTGATCGACTTTTGAAATCCGACGCAGTTGTAAAGAAAGTCCGGTCCGAGATTCGGCATGCACAACGCCTACTGCATGATATAACGTCGATCCGGCTGACGAGCCAGCTCTTCCACAGGGTTCAGCTTCACCGGAACAACAGGCATTATCGAATGTTGCTTCATGTCTGCCGAATGCTGCATGAGTTGTGGCTTCCAGAAGAAGCTGCGGGCGGACACCGATTTCGTGAGATCCTTACAGATGAAACACGCATGCCGCAACTGTTTGAGAAGTTTGTGCGAAACTTCGCGAAGCGGCACCTTAGAGACACGTACGTCTACTCGGAGCGAATCTCATGGGACGGAATCGGGGCAGATGAAGATGTCTCCGAAGTAGTGCCAACGATGTTAACAGACGTCACCCTTGAAACCTCCACTCGAAAGACGATTCTTGACTGCAAGTTCTACCGTGATGCGTTCGTAACAAGACATGGTTCCCGACGTCTGCATTCGATGCATCTCTACCAATTGAATGCCTATCTGCAAAACAAATCCCGACACGAGGGCTGGGAAGACGTAGACGGTATACTTCTCTACCCCGCAGTCGCGCATGCATGCAACTATCAATTTCGACTTCTAGGGCACGCCGTTCGAATCTGTAGTGTAGACCTCGATCGACCCTGGCAAGAGATTGAAGCCCGGCTTATAGAAATCCTTTCGGCGACAGGAACCCACTGAGGTATGGGACAGCTCGCCAGATATCTCCAGGACCAGTTTGTTGCTCGTACGCCACGAGGGTGGCGGTGTGAGGTCGAGGCGCGTGTTTTGGATAGTCGGTTTGAGCGGCTGCTGGGGTATGCACCGCAGGCGGATGTTTTGTTGGCATCGAATGATGGGTTGCATCGGTTGTGGATTGAGTTTGAAGTGAGTCGTGCGGATCCCGTGGCGAATCATGCGAAATTTGCGACGGCTCATTTGTTTCAGCCGCAGAGACCAACGGATACCTTCGTGTCGATGATGAGTTCCCATGTGGCTCGCGGTCGGCGGAATCTGGCGGCGAATACGGTACTGCTGATGCGTCGGATCGGTATGAAGGCGTTTCAGACGGTGCTCTTACCGTCGGTCGCTCCAGACGAGATCAAACGGCTGAACACGGGAGATGATGGCTCATCTTTACTTCCATCGCTCGACGTAGATGCGGAGATTGATCGAGCTTTATCAATCGCTCGGCCGTGCTTTGATTCGCTGCAGCATCAGATTCACTTTGTCGGAGAGCCGCTGGATGTCGCCTGCAACATCGCGACATGGAATCGTGAGATGGAGACAGACGAGGGCCGAAACCTTTGGGGACGTCGACGAGTCCGTTACTTTGCGTTTGATTCGTCCAGTGGGGAATTTGCTCCTTCAAAGTTCTGTGCCTTCCTGAACGCCCAGCATGGAACCATTTTGGATACCGAGAAACTCGCCCTGCCGATGACGATGGAGCTCTACGTGTCGCTGGATGAGTCCGAGCCACGATTTGACGGCAATCGAGCACAACAGCATCTGACCAGGAAGCTCGGCATGGTGGCTGTGACTCTCGCCGAAACCCCAGCGGAGGAATCGCTGATGGTTGCCGAAGAGCGACGCTTGAATGTCTTGTTTGATTATTGGCTCGCGAGGCATAATCAGGCGATCCAGATCGATTCCCAGGGACCTGTCATCCTCCGGCCTCCCGCGTGGTATGAGTAGCTGATTGGTCAGCCGTTCGTCTCCAGCGTCGATGAAGTTCGAATTCATTTCACTTGTGATCAGAGGCTCAGGCAGTATGACATTCGAAAGATGGTTGTCAGCACTGCGTGATGTCAACCCGAGCGGGGAGGCGCCGCATAAGCCCTTGTTGTTGTTGACGGTGCTGAAAGCGGCGGAGCGGGATGGGGAGTTGCCGGAGGTCTTGCGGCTGTCGCCGGAGCTGGTGTATCAGTTCAAGTTGTTTGAGCACATTGTGGCTCATCGGCGAAAGCAGAAGCTCGATATTCGTATGCCGTTCCATCACCTTAAATCATCCGGTGTTTGGGTGCCGCTCGATAAGCATGGCGAGCCGTCGACTCATCGGTCCGTGACAACGTGCGTGCGGCTCAATCCGGATTTTCGTGCGGCATGTCTTGATGCTGAGTTTCGCCAGCGGGCCAAAACGATTCTGATCGAAACGTACTTTCGACCTGAAGAGCAGATTGCTTTGCGTGAAATGATGGGGCTGCCAGCTGATGTGGTGATTCCGGAATTGGAGTCCGATGAAAAACCAGAGACACCCGAACAGGCAGCTCGTTCTGAAGGCCGTAGTGCTCGGTTCCGACTGGATGTCGTCCCCGCTTACAACTACACCTGCGCGTTGACCGGTTATCGCATCATCACCGTCGATAGAGGCACCATCGTTGATGCGGCGCATATCGCGCCGTTTCGCAGTTCGAAGAACAATGACGTGCGGAATGGTTTGTCGCTCTGCAAGAACGCTCATTGGTTGTTCGACGTTGGCTTGTGGTCGCTCGATGATGAGTATCGGGTGATCGTGGCTGAGGCCGCCTTTGATGAGGATTCACCGGATCAGACGCCGCTGAAGCAGATGTCTGGCCGACGTATCCGGTTGCCTCATAATGATCGGTATTGGCCTTTGACAGCAAATCTCGCGGCGCATCGCAAGTTGCATGGGTTTTGATACGAGTGTTCAGTTGTGAGTTTTCAGAGAATCGCAGAACGCAGAAGTCCTGTCGGCGGAGCGACAGGTGTACCGTACACCCGCCGCTCCGTCGGCGGGACTGTGATTGGACATTCTTTTTCGACGTGCGATTCAATGCTAACGCGACAGCCAGAAACCAGCATTCCTGTGCCGCTAAGAACAAATACTTCAATCAATCGTCGGATGGTCGGTATCGTGTGCTGCGGTAGGGCAGCATCGATTGCTGCGAACTCATAATGCGCGGATGTCGCGGGCCCCGTGGATTGTGCGAATGATCTGGATGCCAGCAGCGAAAGGACGGTAGAAAATCACATATTGTCCAACGCTGAAGCTGCGAATCTCTGAACCCAGCTCGGGGCGACGTTCGCCCAGCAATGGTTGATTGACATAGGAATGACATCGAGCAATCAGGTGATCGAGAAACTGATTCGCCGCACGAGGATCGTCCTGAGCGATATCGATTGCATTTCAAAACCGGGACGGGCACTCTTTAAACTCCGAAAGCTGCAGAAAAACATGCGTTCGTCGGGAGCCGGTCCCGGTTGCGAAACCACCTGTGGTCATCATTCTTCTGGTACAGAATCCGGTGCGGACTGCATTGATCGGCGTCACAAAACAGTTCAGAATATGGAAAGTGCGGCTGAATGGGTCAAAAACCATAACGCATTCAAAACCGGGACAGGCACCCTTGCAGTTGCTGAATCTGCACGAAAATACCGCATCCGTCGGGAGCCAGGTCCGGTTTTGAAACCATCTGCAGGGCTTTGTTCAGATTCGACCATTACTGCGTTGAGCGTTTCTGTCGAAGAGACCCGGACGTTTTCGGAAGACAGTTCGACAGAGTGTCAGCAACATCATGGCCGCGAAAGAATATACAGTCATCATTGGTCTGGAAGTCCACGTTCAGCTGAAGACACAGAGCAAACTGTTCTGTGGATGCTCAACGGAGTTTCTTCCGGATGCGCCGAACACGCAGACCTGTCCCGTGTGCCTGGGTCTGCCCGGGGCGCTTCCGGTGATGAACCGTCATGCGTTCGATCTGTCCGTCAGGACTGCACTGGCACTGAACTGCCGGATTGCTCAGTTCACCAAATGGGATCGAAAACAGTATTACTATCCGGATCTGCCGAAGGCTTATCAGATCAGTCAGTACGACCTTCCCTTCAGTGCCGAAGGATGGCTGCGCATTGCGGCTGATGATCCGAAGGAAGAGCCACGCACGATCCGCATCACACGAGCTCACCTGGAAGAAGATGCCGGCAAGAATGTCCACGATGAATCGGGTCGGCGCGGCGACAGCATGGTTGACCTGAACAGAACCGGTACGCCGCTCCTGGAGATCGTCAGTGAGCCGGATCTTCGGTCCGCTTCGGAAGCTCGACGGTATCTCGAGGAACTTCGATCGCTCCTGCTGTTCATTGACGTCTCCGACTGCAACATGCAGGAAGGCAGTCTGCGATGCGATGCGAACGTGAATCTTCATGTTCGAAACCCGGACGGTACGCACACAGCGACTCCGATTGTCGAACTGAAGAACATGAACAGTTTCCGCAACGTCGAACTGGCCGTGGAGTATGAGATTCGGCGTCAGTGGACACAGTGGCAGAAAACCGGTCAGAAGCTCGGCGATGTCCCGAAGCAGACTCGCGGCTGGGATGCGGACCGCAGTGTGACATTCGCTCAGCGGGAAAAGGAAGAATCCTCTGACTATCGCTATTTTCCGGATCCCGATCTGGTCCCCGTGGTTCTCACAGCGGATCAGATCGAAGCCTCCCGCCGGGAACTGCCGGAGACTCCGTCTGTTCGACGTGAGCGATTCCAGAAGACGCTGGGACTTTCCGAATACGATGCTGCGGTCATTATAGATCAGGGACCACAGCTCACTGCGTATTTCGAAGATGTGGCGACTCGCTGCGGCGACGGGAAAACCGCAGCCAACTGGGTCACTCAGGATATTCTCCGCGATCTGAATGCCGGTGCTGTCAGCATCTCCGAATACCCGGTCACGAGCGAGATCCTCGGGACCATACTTCGCTGCGTGACATCCGAACGGATCACCACGAAGAGTGCTCGCGACATTTACACGGCGCTGAAGAACCGCGCCGATGAAGATGAATCGATCTCGGCGAGTGATGTCGAAACCATCATTCAGGAACGTCGTCTGGAGATTGTCCGGGACACGGGAGCACTTCAGGCTGCCATCGCAGCTGTCATTGCCGCGAAGCCGGAAGTTGTCGCCGATGTCAAAGCCGGCAAGCAGGCCGCTGCCGGTCCGCTCATCGGAATGATCATGAAACAGGTGGCCGGTGCCGACCCAAAAGCTGTCCGCGAAATGCTTCTGAAAACGATCGCCGAATCGTAACGGCATCTTCGCCATGGACTTCAGCTCAACGCTTGCTGGACGGATACGTACGAAGCTCGCCGGTCTGATCGAGTTCATCGAGATAAGGAAGCAGATCTCCCCAGCTGAACGTCACGAATCCGCCGATCTCGCACTCCGAAGCTTTGTTCAGATAGATCCGGATATCGTCGGCGGAGTGAACTCGACCGTGGCTTGTCACAAGTCCCAGCGCGAAGGACAACGGAACTGGTCGCCCTGTCTCGTGATTCAGCTTCACCGCTCCACGCATCTTCTGTTCGAATTGCTCGAGATACTTTTCGCCGTACTTATCGTGATGGTAATACCCTGAAACATTGACCAGATCGAGGTAGCCTGCTTTCACCCAGCGCGGCCAGCACTGAGCGATCTGATGGTTTTCCGCGACGTGCGGCCCCCAGGTGTAAATTCCCAGAGCCAGATCGCTGTTCACTGCCGTGAGCTGTTCGTGATACATCCGGACAAGTTCTGTGAGCTCGTTCTCACAAAAATCCTGCAGGAGTTTTTTCTTCTCTTCTTCGGTAGCCCCGGGCGGCACCGTGGCTTGAAATCTCTTTTCAGCAGCCACATCGAGCCGCAATGGTCGGTTGTGGTATCGAATATAGTCGAGAATGATTCCGTCGGGCTGATAAAGTCGAGCAATTTCCTCGGCCACACTTACCAGCCAGCGTCGCGCTTCGGGATGAGCCGGGCTGATGTAACCGAGCGGAGAACCATCCGGATGTCGCAGTGACCAGTCGGGATTCGTCAGCAGGATACCGGTCGGAGACTGATTGCCGCAGACCGTCACACAGACAACCGGAAAGACGGCGATGTTTCGCTGTCGCGCTTCGTTCAGAAACTCCCGCAGCGGATCCTGATCACCGTAGACTTTCGTGGAGTGAATTGAACCTTTGTAGAAGCTCTGCCCGGAACTTCCGGTGAAATAGGGCAGTACCGCGTTGAACCCACTGCTCTGAAGCCTGTCGAGAGTCTGCCGGATGATCCTCGACTGTTCTTCGGGGGTGCCATCCCTCGGAATGATCCGATCCGGATGCAGGTAGGTTGCTCGGAGCGGGCTGGGGATTGCAGCGATGGCCGGACTGCAGGCCATTACACTCATCATCACGCCAATCAAAGTTCGCACGAAGACTTTCATGGCGTCATCGGCCTTCCGGATTCAGGAGATCACGATTCTGTCCCTGCTGTGGAGGACTGAGAAGGGGCGTCATGGATCCCGAATCGCTCCAGCAGTCGATAAAGTTTACGCCGATGGATACCGAGAATTCGAGCGGTTCGAGCTTTGTTGCCGTTTTCTCGCTTCAGAATCTCAACGATGTGAGAACGTTCGACGTCCTCGAGACGAGGAGTCAGCGGGAGGGGGGGGCGAGCAGGAAACGATTCGGCACCCGAGGATGGAGTGTGGGCGACGGGAACCCCCGTCAGACCGATCACCTCGGAGGGAAGATCATCAATCGTGATGGTATCGTCATCTGCCAGGATCTGAGCTCGTTCGATCGCGTTCTTCAGCTGTCGAACATTACCCGGCCAGGGGTAGTTCTGCAGGCAGGCTCGCGCTTCATCTGTGATTCGCCAGCCGGGGCCGAGCATCTGTTCCACGAGAAGCTGCACATCGCCTTCGCGTTTTCGGAGAGGCGGCAGTTCCAGCGACATGACATTGATGCGATAGTAGAGATCCTCACGGAAGCGACCGGCAGCCACTTCATCTGCCAGTGTTCGGTTCGTGGCAGCAATGATTCGGACATCCACCCGACGCTCGCGGTGAGACCCCACGCGGCGGATGGAACCGTCCTCCAGAGCTCGCAGCAGCTTTGGCTGGAGCGATCCGGGAAGTTCACCGATTTCGTCGATGAAGAGCGTGCCACCATCGGCCACTTCAAACAGGCCCGCGCGGTCTTCATTGGCTCCCGTGAACGCCCCCTTTCGATGGCCAAAGAGTTCACTTTCCACCAGCTGTTCCGGCAGTGCCGCACAGTTGATGGTGACAAACGGTCGATTTGCGCGAAGGCTCTTCTGCTGCAGCAACCTCGCAATGAGCTCTTTCCCGGTACCGCTTTCGCCCTGAATCAGAATCGGTTTGTCAGTCGGAGCCACTCGATCGACCAGGCGAAAGACTTCCCGCATGCGGAAAGAATCTCCGGTGATCTTCAGCGGAGGCTGTGATCGCTGGATGATTGCTTTCAGCTGACGATTCTCTTTGTGAATCTGGCCTCGTTCCCAGGCCAGTCGGCATCGCTGTTCCAGATCCTCCATGGGAAATGGTTTGGTGAGGTAGTCGCAGGCACCGAGCTTCATGGCATTGACGGCGGATTCAATGGATCCCTGACCGGTCAGGATGATGACCTCGGTCTCCATCTGAGCGCCCTTCATGCGATCGAGCAGCTCCAGCCCTGTCAGTCCGGGCATATTCATATCAACGATTGCCACTTCGAAGACCTGGCGATCGCAGGCTGTGAGTGCTTCCGGAGCGTTGGCGGCTGTGGCCACGTGATGCCCGCGCCGAGTCATCCAGCGAACACAGGTCTCCCGAAAATCGGGATCATCTTCAACGATGAGGAGATGAATGGCAGGCCCTTGTGTGGAC
>JBKDKA010000215.1:0-22242 GCA_046345315.1 Planctomyces sp. | reverse complement strand
CCGGGTTCAGAGTTGGTGGTGGGATTCGGAGCACCGGACGCTGTTCCATTCGAAGTGTGCGAAGCTGGCTGAACGGTCGTGGAATCCGGAGATTTCTCCTTCGCGGCTCTGGATTCAGCCAGTTGTTTCTCCAGCACCGCTGGGTGGACGTAATGATAAGAATCGGCAACCGTCAGCGGTTTCGGAGCTTTTGCCGAACCGGAAGAACTGAACGGCAGCCGCAGTCGTTTTCCGGCAAAGCGATAGCCTTCGTAGGAACTTCCGCGGCTCACAGGTCCAACCCCGAACAACCAGGAGTCCTGAACATCGCTGCGAGCAATCGCGTGGCCGGACTGCCAGACAGGAACACCGGTTTCTCGGTGATAGGCGTAGACCACTACCTTCGAGATCGCAACATTGGCTTTGCGTTTTCCGAACGAAATCTCCGGGATCGCCATCAGGGAAGGAGCTCCAGCGAGTGCCGTTGCCGCCTGCCCGACACCCCCGCTGGATGGAATTCCGTAAGTCACCTCAAGCGAATCTGCACCCATGGCACCAACTCGCGGTTCCAGAATGTAGTCAGCTGCCGCGGTGTCAGTCACAATGATGCAGCCGGACGTCGTCATCTTCTGTCGGATGGCGCTCGTAATGTATTCCGAATTGATGAAGGAATTGTCCTTCACCGGTGGCATGAACTTCGTATCGAGGAAAACACGACGATCGGCAAGCGGGGAAAGATCCAGCTGATCAACGGCTCGATCGACGGAATCTGACAGCAGCAGTTGTTCGGAACCGCCGCGCTGCACAGACGTGCCACATCCAACGCCCGTCATCAGAAGGGCGCAACAGAGAAAACAGCGAATTATGAAATGGCGATCCGTCATCAATCGATGAAACCTGAACAGCGGACTGATTGTGATCCTCGAATCCTGATCCTGAAATGGATGGCGGATTCGTCGAGTCTGCAGTTACGCGGATTCTAAAGAGTCTGCTGACTTCGGCTCGAAGTGGCGTGAAGGAAAATCTGTCTTCCGCCGGAATCCGAAGCTTCCCTCGCGGGAATTCCGGCAGTTTCTGCCGCTGTCGGCTGAACATCCCGGTACTCTGTCAGAGTTGAAAGGCGTTTTGTGTCATTCTCCTGTTTCGCGGTGTGATCAACCCCTGATTCAAGGTCTGGCCAAACATTCGTGATGTGTTTCAGTGCTGCCAGCAGGAGCGATCCAGAGTGCGGTAATTGATGGCTTCGCTCAGGTGTTCGGCAGAGATCTTTTCCTGTTCTGCAAGGTCCGCGATGGTCCGGCTGATCCGAAGGATCTTGTCATGAGCTCGTGCAGACAGCCCCATGTCTTCCATCGCAGCTTTCAGAAGATTCTCTGCTGAAGGATCGAGCTGACAGTGTTTCCTGATCTGCGGTGGTCTCATTTTTCCGTTTACGCGATTCTTCTCTCGGCGGAATCGAGCTGACTGGCGAGCACGAGCTGCCACGACAGCATCTCGCATCTGCTGGCTGGAGGTTCCGTGAGTTTTGTCGGAAAGCTCTCGAAACGGAACCGGCGGCACTTCAATGTGAATGTCAATTCGATCAAGCAGCGGACCGCTGATTCGGCTGAGATAGCGTTCGATCTGAAGGGGATTGCAGGCACACTGTCGTTTCGGGTCGCCGCGGAATCCGCAGGGACAGGGGTTCATGGCAGCCACAAGCATCAGGTTTGCCGGAAACGTAACACTCCCCATGGCTCGGGAAATTGTGACGCAATGGTCTTCCAGCGGCTGCCGCATGACTTCCAGCGTTCTCCGATTGAACTCGGGAAGTTCGTCGAGGAAAAGAATTCCATTGTGCGACAGACTGATTTCACCTGGCTGCGGAATACTGCCTCCACCGACAAGCCCCGCTTCACTGATCGTATGATGAGGCGTGCGAAAAGGTCGGCGAAGCATCAGAGGCTGACCGGGTTCCAGTCTCGCGACTGCACTGTAGATGCGAGTCGTCTCCAGGCTTTCCTCTGGCTCCAGTTCCGGAAGGATCGTGCAGAGCCGTTGTGACAGGAGTGTCTTTCCGGTACCGGGGGAGCCGATCATCAAAAGGTGATGACAGCCGGCAGCGGCAACAGTAACGGCACGTTTGGCCATCTCCTGACCTTTGACGTCGAGATAATCGATGTCGTAGGTGCCGTAATCTTTTCGAGCGGATTCCCAGCTGAAGTCGACGGGGTCGAGTGGAAGCTGTCCCGTCAGAAAACCAACAGCCTCCGCCAGCACACCAACCGCGATCACGTCGATTCCCTCAACGACGGCGGCTTCCTGCGCATTTCCGGATGGAACGACGATATGAGTCATTCCGGCATCACGTGCCGCGATGGCCATCGACAGTGCTCCGCGAATCGGGCGCAGGCTTCCGTCGAGTGCGAGTTCACCGATGTAAACGACACGGCGTCCCGGTTCGCGATCCACCTGGCCATCAGCTACGAGCAGTCCCAGCGCAATCGGAAGATCGAGCGAGGCTGCGTCTTTCGGCAGGTCAGCGGGTGATAGATTAATGACGATGCGATTCTCGGGGCGGGCATACCCGCTGTTCACGAGGGCTCGTTCGATGCGATGAATACTTTCCTTTACCGCTGCTTCGGCGAGCCCGACGAGGATCGTTTTCGGAAGAGCTCCAGGAGAAATATCAACTTCGACCTCGACCGGAAGTGCTTCAATTCCGAGAAGTGTGTACGTGGCGAGTCGCGAAAGCATTCGTGAACTCCGGCTTGTTGTGAACTCATGGGTGTGGTGTCGTGCCGACGGAAGCTCAAAGTGTTTACTGTTTTTCTGCCGTCAACCGGAGTACGAAAACAGAATTCATTGAGTCTTCCGCTGTCCAACAGTCTCGCAGGATCCGTTCCGCGAATCAAACATCGGAGCCGTTCGCAGCTTCGGTTTCAAGCTTCTCAGGCATGGGAAGGGTGTTTTCTCGGCCGCAGTGGAACTGAATTCGCCATTCGACTTTGAGCTGATCGGGGCTAGAATTCATCACGTACAGGCGTTCCCTGCAAAACTGTGTGCCTGGGTTTCCGGCGCGGACATCAGCAGGCTGAATGCGACAGAACAGTGAACGGATCAAGGCTTTTAATAACCTTCGGGTGGAGAACACGAACAATGAAGAATTTCTTTCTGGCCGCAGTAGTAACTCTGACCGGATCGGTCAGTCTGCATGCCGCGGAGTGGGGAGGAGTGTCTGGTCAGATCACGGTCAGCGGCATGGTGCCCGAGCGAGTTCTGCTGCATGCCAAGGGGGCTCCCATCAAGGATGCGGAAGTCTGTGCAGTCGTCGACACCTACTCAGAAGATGTGATTGTGGATAAGGACTCCAAAGGTCTGGCCAACGTCTTTGTCTACCTCGCCAAAGCACCTAAAGCCATTCATCCGGATCTCAAGGAACCCAAAGAAGCGACAATGCTCTTTGACCAGAAGGGCTGTCAGTTCCTGCCTCACTGCATGATTGTCCGAAAAGGACAGAGTGTTGAGGTGATCTCCAGCGATGCTGTCGCTCACAACACACACACTTACCCGATCAAGAATAACGCGGTGAATGTTGTGATTTCCCCGAACAAGGGGAAAGGCATGGGAGAGATGGTCCCATGCACCGTTGCGGAACGTCTCCCGATTCAGGTGAAATGCGACTACCATCCATGGATGATTGCTTACTGGATGATCCTTGACCATCCGTATGCGGCGATCACCGACAAGGACGGAAAGTTCACCATCGAAAACCTGCCGGAAGGTGACCATGAGCTCGTAATCTGGCACGAGAAGGTCGGTTACATCGATCGCAAGTTCAAGGCGACGGTCAAGAAGGGCGCAGTCAGCGAACTCAAGGCTGTTGCTGTCGACGCAAAGAAGTTCACTGAAAAGAAGTAGTCGGTTCCGCTGAGCTGTTGCGGTGGTGAGTGCTTACGGAATGGCGGCGATGTTGATCAGCATCGTCGCCATTTTTTGATCATTTCTGCCGACACCGAGGCTCAGCATTCCGGAAGTCAGGCAGGAACGTTGGCAGAATGAAGCAATATCTCGGCATGGGACTGCAGCTGCTGGCACTCGGGACGCTTCCGACAATCATTGTGTTTCAGCTGCTCTACGGTTTTCGACTGGTCGTCATGCCGATCAGTCTCGTCATCGGCACGGCAATCTTCTGGCTCGGGACGCTGCTCAGAGAGTCTCGTTAATCGCAACTGCCGGAATCGCGAGAATCCCAGCCGCCGTAGTCGCGCGATCAACCGCAATTCGGGTTCTGCAGTCTCGATTCCACCCCGGAAATCCTCCACAGTTCAGAGTCGATTCAGGATCCAGCGTGCCGTCTGTCGGATTGCGAAGAAGGGAAACAGAACGACCTTCAGCCATGACACCGGCAGCAGACTCTGCTCGAAACAGTGTGGACAGTGGTGATGACGGAATCCAACAACCGAGAGAAGAGCTTCTTTCAGTGTCAGTGGATTCTTTCTCAGTTCATCAGGGCAGAAACTGCAGTGATAGACATAACGCATTGCTCTCGTGAGCTGCTGATATGAGTGATCCCTGCGAGTTGTATGGGTACGTGTCTGTAGTGCCATGGCAAAGGCTCTGAGGATGCAGGTTCAGGGGGGCCAGGAGGTAATCAGACCACTCGACTGAAGATAGCCCCGCAGGAAATTCGGCGTCCAGAATTCCCTGGAATACAGATTTCCGAACAGGGAATTCCGGTTGGAAAAACGGACAGCGGCAGTTTTGCCGACATGTTGCATTTCGGCACTCATGCACATGGGCAACCCTCATCCCCGGCCGACTGCGACTCCCCGCCAGCTTGTCTGAGATGTTTTCGGGAGCGCTGGAGCTCGGGCGGCGTGCTTTACTCAGATGTTTCGACAGCGTGGCGAAGCCCGGCCCGAACATCATCATACTGCCAGGAGATTCCAAGCATCTCACGACACCGACTGATGACGCGTTTGCTGCCGCTGTTTCTGCGTGAAGTGTCGTTTGGCACTGTCTGCGGAACTGCCTGTGAACCGGGAGCGGCAGTTGCTTCCTCGGGCTTTCCGGAATCGATTCTCACTCCGCCAGCATGATCTACTTCGAACTCGGGGACAGGAGCGTGAAACAGACGTGACAGTTCGGTGTAGTACTGCCTTCTGGTCAGTGTGTCACGATTCACGATATTCAGAAGTTTCGTCTTCGAAAGGCTATCCGGCGCAGTCACAGGAATCGGC
Organism: Planctomyces sp.; assembly: GCA_046345315.1. Lineage (GTDB taxonomy): Bacteria > Planctomycetota > Planctomycetia > Planctomycetales > Planctomycetaceae > F1-80-MAGs062. Next base: position 17,041 of record JBKDKA010000215.1, on the reverse strand, counting down.
CACCCGTCGGTCAGATTCTGTTCTGTCGCAGCGATAACTCCCCGGGCCGCATCTTCCACATGAATCAGATTCAGCCAGTCTTCGGGATTACCGGAGATCCTGACTCCCGACTGAATTTCTGAGGCTCTGCGAAGCAGTCGCCCCGGACCATAGATTCCTGCCATTCTCAGCACCACGATCTGACACCCCGGAATGCGTTGAGCAAGTTCCGAGCGGAGAACGTTTTCTGCCGCAAGACAGCACTGTCCGCTTTCCGTGACTGGCTGCGGCGGTGTGAATTCATCCACTTCGCCACCATCCGCGTTTCCGTACACACCGGTGCTGGAAACATAAACGAAACTGCGAGGTGGGGTTCTGAAACCGGTAAGCAGCGCGATGAAGCGACGAAGGCCATCAATCCAGATCATCTCACGGCTGATTCCGGATGAGCGATCGAACCCGACCGCCCAGACGACGGCATCCGGTGAATCCTGGTCATCGGTGGCGTCAGCGGATGACCTCATGTCACTATCAGATGACAGGTCCAGCAGCAGAGGGTGAATTCCGCCACGCAGAAATTCGGTTGCCTTCTTCTCACTTCGCGTGACCGCAGTCACGGAAATGCCCTTTCTGACCCAGATGTCAGCGACACGCTGCCCGAGGTAACCGCAACCTGCGATCAGGGCTTTGTACGAACGCAGTTCGCGCATTGAAGATTCTTCAGCATGGTTGACAGACAAGTTGTTCCGCCTCAATGAAGGTGTTCGCTGCTTGAGTCAGGGCACGAGAGTTTTCTGGTTTCTTTCGAGAAACTTCTGCCAGCGTCGAATTGCATCTCTGCGACGTGCGACCTCCGCGTCCGCATGATATCCGAGACGATCGCGCGAATACTTCTCCATCCGATAAAAGGCGAGTTCGCGAATCGCCGAACGTTCATGGGAGAGCAGTCCGATCAGAATCTGGCAGTATTGTGGATCCCCTGCCTCCACTTCACTGAGTCCGCAGATCAGACGTTCTGTGATTTCAACGTCCGCCATGGGAAGCCGCGTTTCCAGTTCTTCGCTCAGGCGACTTCGCCCCTCCGGTGTCTCACTGGCGATTTTCTGGAGGTCATCAATGGCAGCACGTCGAATCTGTTCACTCTCTGAATTCAGCAGTGTGGTGATCAGAAGTGCTGTATTTCGCGTCAGCGACATCATGCTGACTGCTGTCAGGGCCGTCTGATTATTTTTTTCGGTTGCAAGCTGAGCAATCTGAGCACTCAAATCTTTCGCCCCCGCAACGGCATCGGCAACACGTGTCATTGAATTTTTTCTTTCAGTGACTGAATCTGCAGGAGCACTGAAGACCCATTCCGGCGCCGGTGTCAGACCTGTGCGTCCTTCAGCCAGATGACGGTTTCCATCAGGTGATACGGTCCAGGCGAGTGAGCGACCTCTTTCCAGAATCACCGGAGGCTCGTTTTCACTCAGCTGCATCGACACTCGCCCTTCGGCAACATAAATCGAAACGGCCCGACCGCTGACGGATGGAAAGAGCACCTGTACGGTATCGGATTCCGGCTTCTGTCCTGCATCGGGTGTTGTGTCTGCGTTTTCGCCGGAATCGCCGGGCGGGTTGTCATTCTCATCTGATTGATCGGCTGTCGCATCAGCCTCCGAGGAATCAGGCTGAGAGACTTTCAGCGGACTTCCCGATTCCAACGTGATTTCGGCCTCGATTGCGAGTTTCGTATCGGGAGTCAGCAGGTTCATCGTAATCTCGCTGTTTCCGGAGACGAAGACGACCGGTATTCCGTTCTCCGGATTTTCCGGTTCAACAGCCGGGTCGCGAATGATGAGAGAGCGGCCTTCAAGCAGATTGAAACCGCCGGTCCTGTTGTTGATCACCTGACCAATAGCGTTCCCGTGCAGTTCAGCAGACCATCCGGCTCCGTCGGGGGAGATGCGCAGGCGATACGGTGCTGAGATGCCGAGCCATCGCTGACGGATCACGTTTCGCCAGTCAAAGAGAGCAAGGTGACTCAGAGAGACTTCTCGACCAGCCACTGAACTGGCCGGGCCCCATCCTGTTTCCGCATCCAGAATCATCGCCATGCGATAGTCGTCGACGAGAAAAATCCGGCGATGCTCCTCATTGTTGTTGGACGCGGAACTGTCCGTATCTGCATCGGTGCTTTCGGGCTGCAATGTCGCAGCATCTGTCTCGACAGCACCGCCTTCGACTGCAGCAACATCCGTTTCAGCGGGGGCGATCGCAGACTTCACCGTTTCTGAGGCAGCCTCCGGGGGCAAAGTCATTGTCGCTGGCGAATCTGTCGATTCCGATGCCGGCTCCTCAGAGGTCTCTGGCTTTTCGGATACTGGTTGGTCCGAAGCAGTTGCAGGAATTTCGGAAGACGCGAGTTCTGTTGATGCCGGAATCTCAGAACCGCTCTGGTCCGATGGGGCAGTCTCCGCAGGTTTCTCTGCTGGTTTCTCCGCGGGCTTCGTTGGATCCACGGGCTTCGTGCCATCTGACGGCTCGGGCTGTTCGAGTGCTGATTCCGGCAGCAGTGGATCCTGAGATTTCTGAGCTCCCGCCGGCCCGGAGTCAGCGGCAGCCAATTGGTCTGCGTTCTTCGATTCTGAAACTCCTGCCGGAGGGGAAACAGCAAGATCGTTGTACACGACAAACGCCCAGAGCACTGCAATTCCAAGGAGAATCAGCAGGGGAAGCCGCCTCGAACCGGTGGATGCCTTTTCCATCGGCTTCCATTCCGTTGACGCGGAAGAGTTGGCAGAGGCAACATCGATTCCATTCAATGCCGCAGGAGCCTGTGGTTGGTCTGCCGACAGCGCCAGAGCGACCTCAAGTCGTCCACTTGGTTCCAGGGCGTAAAGACGCTCCCGGAATGTCGGTTCGAGGTCAGCTGGTTCCCTAATCAGCCCCAGGATTTCGTGGGCCGCAGCAACTTCGGCAAGGATCGCGTCTGATCGGAGAATCTCCTGCTCGATCCTTGTGACCATGGCCGGCGTCAACTGATCGTCCAGGTATTCCGCGATCAGGTTGGCATCAATCGTCGGTTGTGGCTGGTCCGGAGCTGCCAGTCGACGACGACGTACTACCGTTCGGATTCGTTCCGCAAGTTCGCTCGCAAACGGACTATTGGCAATCTTCTGGCCGATCTCCTTCGCGTTTGCCGGAGGAAGGCGATCGTCAATATATGCGAGCAGCGTTCGCAGGGTTAATCTCATGGAGGAATTCCTTTCAGTAATCGACCGCTCCGCACTGTTATGGCGAGCCGCGTGATCCGATCAGACACTCGGGTTTGCTGGCAGGAACCGGAATCAGCACTGACGCCTCAGAGTGTTTCCGATGTCGCGGCATAAACTTCGAGGCATCAGATGGCACAGATTCAACGGCTGCAACAACAGAAACGTCTCATCACTGCCTTCAATAGTGCGAATCCGTCAGTCGTTTCGTTCAGAAAAATGTCTGTTTCTGAAGTTCTTCGAAGAAAATTATTCCAGCATCGTCCTGCCGGGGAACTGGAATCACGGCAGTCGCCGAAACGTACCGCAGGAGTCGATTGTGCGGAACGGGTGGCAGCCCTAGTCGTCGCTGAGATGCGAGAATCAATCTGCTGCGATGAGCAGCCCGTCAGCGGTACCAGACAGTGCTGAGATCCACGTCCGCTGTGACGGATTGTCTCTGAAACTGAATCCTGTCCCTTTGGCACAAAGGAGTCGCGTAAACGCTGTTTTCAGTCAGATGGTACTGAAATACCACTTTATCTTCGGGATCGACGATCCAGTATTCCGGAATATGGGCCTGTTCGTACAGTCTCAGCTTCAGCTGTTGATCGTGTTCGGACGTCGAAGGTGACAGAATCTCGACGACAAGGTCGGGAATCCCCTGAATCCCTCGGGAGGTAATAATGGAGTTGCCGTTCAGGACGACCACGAGATCCGGCTGCACAACATCCCAATCGCTCAGCTGAAGATCTATCGGCGAATTAATCACCTGCCCAAGACCAGAAAGCTCCAGCTGCTGGTACAGCTGGAATTGCAGGTGGCGAGATACGTATTGATGCATCGGACTCGGTGCGGGATTCATGTAGTGGCGTCCGTCGATGATCTCGTGCCGCCGTCCGTCGTCGGGAAAAAGAACGTACTCATCGTACGTCAGTTTCACGCAGGGAGATTTCAGTGGATCCTGGGAGACAGACATCAGCGGTACCACCAGTACGGACAGCGATTTCTTTGGCGAAACCCAGATATGCTACTCGTGTGCCGACTGGTTCACAATCTGGAACCCCGCAAGTAGCAAAGCAGAAATCGCAAGATCTGACGGAATTAATGGGGCGTGCAGAGTTGCTTCGAACGAAAGATCAGACCTCATCACTGCAGTTTTTATCTCGACGAGACCAGAACCTCCATGGCTGTTGATGAGCAGGCTCCTCCCCCGCCTTCGTGGCGGTTCATTGCGGAACGGAGTCGCTCGCGTTTCATGGCAGAAGGCTGGATTCTGTTCCATCTGCCATCTGATATACTACAATCCGCTTCCCGTCTGCCGTCAGGACGATGGCGCTGAATGATTCGTTTTGATCACCCGAAAGGAGTTGGTGTTGACGTCAACAGAATGGAAGACATTCCGGCAGGTGAGCCTGTTATCGCCTGGAAGCAGTCATGCGACGCTGATTCAGCTGAGTGGCAAACTGTTGTCTGACGGACTTCGGGCAGATTCGCTCGCGGGGTTTCTTCGGCCGGCGCTTGCAGAAATTGCGACGGAGATCTCCGTCCAGTGGATCGGTCTTGTCAGAAGAATTCCGGGACCGGCCTGGCAGACAGTCGCTGAGCACGGCCAGCAGAAGCTTCCTCTCGCTCAGGCGACATTCTGGGATCAAGCCCTGGATCGTGAAGCGGCGGGCGTCAGCGCGGCGACACAGGGCTGGTCACTCGTCGCTGCGCCGCTGGACGCCGGCGGTCCGGTTGCGGATCTACTGGTTGCGGCGACTCGACATGTGGATGGAGATCTGGTCGATTCTGCTCTCCTGGTAGCGCGTTCACTTTCGCTGGCGCTGGAATTGGTGGACCGTCAGCTTCGTGCTCAGCGACAGCTCGAACGACTCCGTTCCACTCTGGGAATTGCGTCACGGCTTTCCACCGAAGAAGACGCAGCTCCACTGCTCGAACTGATCGCTCATGAGGCGACTCGCCTGCTTCAGTGTGATCGAAGCAGCATCTTCCTCTGGGATCGAGAACGAAACGAAGTTGTTGCGCGTCCGGCACTGGGAGTGAAGGGTGAATCCCTTCGCATTCCCGCGACCGGCGGAATCGTCGGAGAAACTCTGAAAACCGGTCGCGCAATCCGAGTTGATGACGCATACAAAGACCATCGGTTCAATCAGGAGGTGGATCGGAAGAGCGGTTACAGAACAAAGAACCTGATCTGCGTGCCACTGCGAGATGCTTCCGGAACGATGATTGGTGCATTCGAGGGCATTAATCGAAACGATGATCAGCTCTTTACGGATGACGATGTCGATTGCCTGGAACAGCTGGGAACACAGGCTGCGATCGCGTTGCATAATCTTCAGGAAAAAAATCTTCTTCATCGCAGCCACAGTCAGCTGGCCGAACAGGTCACAAAGGGAGTCACCATCGTCGGCGAAAGCGCCGCCGTCACGGCGCTCCGTGACACAGTTCGTCGCCTTGCGTCCACGGATCTGCCGGTGCTGGTTCTGGGAGAGAGCGGGACCGGAAAAGAGGTTGTCGCACAATCGCTTCACTATGGCGGCAATCGAGCCGGATGCCCGTTCGTTCCGGTGAACTGTGCTGCGCTTGCAGACAGCCTGCTGGAAAGTGAGCTTTTCGGTCATGAACGTGGCGCTTTCACGGATGCTCGCGAAATGCGACCCGGAAAGTTTGAAGTTGCCGATGGCGGTACTCTGTTTCTGGATGAAATCGGAGACATGAGCCTGAACGGGCAGGCCAAACTTCTGCGAGTTCTGGAACAAAAGGTGATCACTCGTGTCGGAGGTTCCCAGCCGATTCCTGTCGACGTCAGAATCGTTGCTGCCACGAATGCCAACCTGAGCGAAGCCGTGAGAGCTCGTCGATTTCGCGAGGACCTGTACTATCGCCTGAGCGTTGTGACGCTTGATCTTCCACCTTTGCGAGAACGTCCCGAAGACATTCTTCCTCTGGCCGAGTTCTTTCTCAAGCGGTTTGCAGTTCAGGCACGTCGTCCGGGGCTTCAGTTGTCTTCCGATGCACGTCGGCGACTTCAGTCACACAGCTGGCCCGGAAACATCCGTGAACTTCGCAACCTGATGGAACGTCTGGCTTTTCTGACACAGTCAGATCGGATCGAAGCCGAAGATCTGGCGTTCATTCTGAGCCCGGATGCGAATGATGCGAAAAGTCTCTCACTGGAACTGGGACTGGAAGAAGCGACTCGGGAATTTCAGCGCGACTTCATCCGTCGAAGCATTCGCCAGGTGCAGGATAACATGACAGATGCGGCGCGACTGCTGGGTCTCCATCGATCCAATCTCTACCGCAAAATGAAGCAGCTGGAGATGAAGGAAGTCGGCGGAAAGGAATAGAGGAACATTGCCATGTTCTGACAACATTCCGATCTCAGGCCATCGCAGGAATGACCGCATCCCTCTGCGCTCTCCTTGCCTCTGCGGGCTGAAAAAATCTTAGGGGCTCCAACAAAAGTGGGACAGGCAGCCTTCAACCAACAAATTTGCTGGCGTATTCAGCTTTGCTCGAGAGCCAGTCCCGGTTTTGTCAGGCGTTCTTCGGTTGACCCGCGGATTTCGCGGATGAATCACAGGTCGGGGAGACTCAGTGAAAATCGGCAACAATCGGATCGGCAATGCGGGGAGTGCGAGACTTTTTGTCGAGCCGTTTTCATCGGCGATGTCGAGTGGTTGAAGCGGCTCAGCGGAAGCTTCGCCCTCCCGTTAAGGTTCCGCCTCAGAACTGGGTCTGATCCGGCAGATCAAAACTCAGCAGGTTCAGGATCTCAAGATACTGGACTCGTCGCGCTGCACGAGCCGCGATGCTGTCTGGTGACTTCAGGCCGACTCGGCAGAGTTCGATCATGGCCGAGGAATTCCAGCTCCCGTCTTTCAGAGGTCCAGAACCGACAAATGCCTGCTCGTCAGAATCGGCTCCCAGCTCCTTAAGCCAGTTCATGAGATTCGCTGTCAGGCTGTCAAACGCGGGATGATGCCCGACGTGCCGAAACCAGTAAGCGGAATTTCCGAGATCAGGTTCCCGCCGATGCATGATGGCGTGCCAGTAGTCGGCCGTTCGGGGTCTTCCCTTCCCCTCATACTGCTGTGCAATCTCATGGCAGGCATCCAGATGCCCCCAGAGCAGCAATAGTCCCGCTTCAATACAGTGCCTCTGCAACGCCGAACACGACTTCAAAGAGTCCTCAGAACGAACAACTTCGGAAATCAGCTCAGCGTCAAGTTCCGCGACGCCCCGTCCGAGACTCGGATATCGTTCGAATGCACGATCGGGGGTTCGTACCGAATCAGCCGGCGTTGAGTCTGAAGCTGATTCCCCAGACGTGCCGAGCCGCTGTGATGCTGAACGTGTCACAATCAGGAGACATGGTTCCGAGCGACGTGAGAGAACTCCGAGATTACCACTCAGTCGGCTGCGCAGATCAGACGGAATCGGATCAATATTCCGGTTCCGTTGGTCATCACGGTCCATGTGCAGAGTCAGTGTCATGACTGTCAGATCTTTACGAACGATGAAAACAGTCCGTTGATCAGCGGCCAGTTTATTCAACAACCACTGTTCTGCCATTGTTCGTGCCGGCAATGCCGAACACGAGATAATCAGCATCGGTGGAACCGATATTCTGCATCTCGTGGACCTCACGAGGCTCAACGATCACGGTATCACCCGCGTTCATCGTCACTGATTCGTCTTCGACATTCATGACCACACATCCCGAAAGGAGGATGAAGATTTCCTGCATATCTTCATGGTAGTGTCGTCGAAACGAGCTTCCGGCGGGAAGTCGCGACCAGTTCAGCATCGGTACCTGCCCGGCGTGCAGCAGATGCCGATCGGCAATGACTCGCTTCAGAACACCCGGTTTCAGCGGATCTTCGTGAGAGGCTGGAATGAACGGAGCATTATCACACGGAATAAACTGCATGAAATCCTGATCTCTTCAGAACCGATTGCAGATCTGTTCAGCGATTGAAGAGAAATGCAGGGCTGTTGATCAGTGCCCACATCAGGTCTTCCGCTGCTTCGGACGGGTTTCCGACCGAAGCAAAAAATCCCTGAGCCTTCTCTCGCTCTTCGGCAGACGGCTGTCGGCAGAGCGTTGTCAGATAAATCCGGTCAATCAGCTGATCAGCAGTTGCCCCGGACTTCACGGCGGTGGCAATCACACCGTCCGGATGAATAATCGCATCGCTGATTGTCGGGCCGTTGATCATATTCAGTGTCTGTCCCAGACTCACATCACTCGATCGCTCACATTCACATGGTGATTCTCGAGGTGGTCGGCCGAACATGTCCAGAAACGCGACTTCAATCTGCGGATCCGGCAGCTGAGACGCCCGAAATCCGGCGGGCACGCCCGGAAGTGATCGTGGTGCCCCCGTGGCCTGAATGATGGCATCGAACAACTGTTCTGCGGTCAGTCGACGCGGAAGAGCATGCGAGAAATTCGACGTGTCATCATCGTTCCATTGATTCGTGTCCAGACTTCGCTGGTACGTCGCGGAACTGCAGATGAGCCGAATCAGGTGTTTCAGATCGTAACCGTGCTCAGCGAAGTCCTTCGTCAGAGCATCCAGAAGTTCCGGATTTGACGGCGGATTGCTGGCTCGAATGTCGTCGACCGGGTCAATGATGCCCTTACCGAGGAAGTAACTCCAGTAACGATTGACGGCACTCCGTGCAAAGTAAGGATTCTCTTTTGCTGTCAGCCACTGTGCCAGCTGGTTTCGACGACTCGCTGCGGCATCCACACTGCCGGCGTGCGTGAACGGGAACTTTGGCGTCACCGGCTGATTCGTATCCGGGTTCACAACAGGAGTGGCTGAAGCCATCGTGAAGATGATTTCATCACCCTCACCGGCCGGCTGCCGTCCCACATCCGCAAAGTAAGCGGCAAGGTCGTAATACTGTCGCTGAGTCCAGCGCTCAAACGGATGGTCATGACATTGATTGCAGTTGAAACGTGTTCCGAGGAATACCTGTGTCATGTTCTCCATGAGCAGTTTAGGTTCTCGGGCAACGCGAAAATAATTGGCAGCCGGATTTTCCAGAGTGCTGCCGGAGGCTGTGACCAGTTTCCGAGCGAACTCGTCATAAGAACGATTCACAGCAATTTCGTTCCGGATCCAGTTACGAAATGCCCAGACACCTTTTTCTGTGATGGCCTTTCGACGCGCCAGCAGCAGGTCACTCCATTTCAGTGTCCAGTGTTCTACGTATTCGGCGCTGTTCAGGAGTTCTTCAATTTTTGCCGAACGTTTCTCGACTGTTGGTCGTGTATCTGCCAGAAACGCCTGTGTCTGTTCCATCGTTGGAGCGACGCCTGCGATATCGAGTGACACTCGTCGCAGAAAATCAGCATCCGACGCCAGTTCCGACGGGAGTATCTTCATCCGCTGAAGCTTGGCATTGACCAGAGCATCCACAAAATTGTGCTCCGCAGACGGAGTCCACTGATAGCCATCACGGTTGCCGAGAATCGAAACCGGCGCGGCGGCATACAAGCCTTCGTATCTCACGAGTGCCGCGGCTTCGCCCCGGCGAACAGCGCTGATCAGACCGCTCTTTGAAACAGTCGCAACCTCAAAGTTGCTGGTTTCGAAGACAGACTCCCGAGTGACATCGTGGGTCGTTCCGTCACCATAGGTCGCAATGACGATGAGCTGCTGCTGATCGCCTCGCTGCTGAAGGAGTGGTGTCGGCGGGTAGACCTGAATTCCCGTCACGCGCGAAGCGTCGGGCTGATAGCTGCATCCCTCGGCAATCCACTGCTCAATCAGGCGATAATAACGAGACTCCTCATCAAACAGAAAACCGCCTTCATGTGGCACGCCCTGAGTCGGCTTCAGCAGCATCAGACTCTGAGATGGCTCTGACCGATTGAATCTTCGACCGGAAAGGTCATCCACGAGTGCTCGATAGTCATAGATGGAGTCGTAGCCACGCAGTGAGAGCTTGAAGCCATTCTTTCCGGCCTGCGATCCATGACACGTTCCCTGGTTGCAGCCGACCTTGCTGAGTACCGGATTGATTTCGCGGATGAAGTCCACAGGAACGGGGTCGACAGCTTTGACTGCGACCGGCACCTGAGCTTCATGCCCGACAGCGGTGACCTTCACTGTGCCTTCACCAGCTGCAATCGGAGTGACATAACTGTCGGCTTCAATTCGAACGCTGGGTGACTCCGTGGTCAGTTGAGCTTTCGATGTGACGTCAATTCTTTGTCCATCAGTCGTGATTCCCGTCACGATCACGCGACGTGAATCACGGATCGACTGGAGATCGAGTCGTTCCGGGAACACTTCGATGGACTGAAACGTGCGTTCGGGAGAGGCCGAATCCTCGGCAACCGAACTGCGAGATCCGAATGGCGCTGCGACGATCTGGATGAGCAGACAACCCGTCAGCAGGACCTTCGAGACGGCATTCATCATGACTGCTTCTTTCCACTGCGATAATGACAAGAGGAACAGGTTCACTGAAGATGACCAGCCGGAAGACAGGCTCGCGTCATCGATTAATTCCCGCAGCCAGTCTGCCAAACTTCACTGCGGGGCACTGGAGGCCGTCAGAGCACCTCGGGGAGCTGCCGAAAACGTTCGTTCCGGCTGCCCGGTTTCTGCATGATGGAGCCTTACGATACCGTCAAATCCCGAAATCGCCACCTGTTTTTCATCCGGCCGGAAGGCGACGGCAAAACAGGGCCCCGAAATTCCGGGAAGGTCAACCCACTTTGCAGGATCCTCCGTGAAATAAACGCGAGCAGCACCGCCGACGGCTGTGCTGGAACCACAAACGAAGAGGTTGCCACTGGTCGAAAAATCAAGATCACAGAGACGTCCCGGAAGCACTGAATACTTCTTCAGAAGATTGAAGTCATCTCCGATCTGACGAGCCTGTGTTCGAAAAATCTTGTAGAGTCGTGGCTCCCCGTCAGAGCCAACAGCAAGCACTTCTTCTCGCGTCGGATGGCGCTGGACCGCCGCCAGTCCACCCTTCAGTGCCCCCGGTGTAATGCTGGTGATGTTGTCGACGAACTGACCGCTCGACAGTATCGTCAGCTTCATGGAACGATCTCGGCTGACCGAAATGACGTGGTCATCCTTGAGTGAGAATGTCGTACCATGGACCCAGTCCGAATGGGCATCCATTCGCATCTTCTGACTGCCGCTTTCCACATCAACGGCTCGAACGCTGTTGTCTGCTCCACCGAAAGCAACCGTCTTCCCGTCAGCAGTGAAGCTGAGGCCGAACAGAGTGTCATGCGACATCGTGACGGAATGCAGGAGTGAGCCATCTTCCACCTTCCACAACTGAATCTCGCCGAACAGTGATGGCGTTCCGCCGGCTACAGCAAGGACTTTACCATCAGGAGAAAAGCAGACAGATTCGATTCGCTGCGATCGCCCGATCAACCGTTTTGGTGGGGCCTCCGGGTCGGTGACGGAATGAATCAGGACCTCGTGGTATCCCGAGATGGCGAGCCACTGACCATCCGGCGAATAATCCATCGAGGTCACCACAGGCGGTGTTCGATATGCGGGTGGATTCGTCGCTGAAATCGGGTTGCCCAGAGACGCTGGTGTATCATCCGCCGCTCCCTGTTCGATCCATGTTCGAATTCTCTGCACTTCGTCCGCCGAAAGTGGATCGGCATTCAACGGCATCGAAGGTTTCTCTCCGGAGATATTCGCGATCAGCGGACTTTCATCCGGCTTGCCGGCGATGATTGCAGGACCACTGGTTCCACCTTTCAGCAGATCGGCAACGGAGACAACCAGCAGGTCACCTTCCTGTTTCCCGGCAAAGTGGCAACCAGAACACCGACGCTGAAGAATCGGCCGGATCTTTCTGTAGTAGCTGATCGGCTCCGAAGAATCTGAACCCGAAGCAGGTGTCTGCGCAGATGCCATCGTCGGGAGGATGATCAGTCCCAGGAGGGCGATGATCCGAAAAAGGCGACGACGGTTCCCGATTCGAAACAGCGCAGGCTTCGGCTGATTCGTCCGAATCAAGGCATTGCAATTTGCAGGGATTTCGGAGTTCGATTCCAGAGTCTGCAGCATTTCCGGTACCAGCCAAAAAGTCGGGATCATGACGAAACGTTCTTTGCTGTCAGTTGTGCCGTCGTCCGGGTTTGGTTCGTGGAACACCCATCACGGGGCGGTCAAATGAATCTGAAATTCTCCGCAGGCTCCGGCGATCTTACCGATGAGAACTTCGAAACGCAAAGAAACATTCCACCGGCAGAAGCCCCCTGATCCTTCTCGGCAATAATACCCGAATCATCAGGAACCCATGGACGCTTCCATCACCTGCCGAAGCTCATCGGGGATCCTGACAGAACGATTCGCGGCATAGTCGAAGATGACGAGAACGGATGTGCCTTCTGCGGCGATCGCACCAAGGGCTTCGCTGTAGATAGCGTGGGAAACTCCCACACTGCTGCGGCCGATTCGAGAGACCTTCGATCCGACGTAGATATTGTCCGGATAATGAAGCTGGCGGCGGTAATCACACTGGATGGACGCAAGTATGGGCCCGACACCGGTTTTGTCCATTTTGACAGTGGTGCGAAACTGATCCAGGAAATCAATTCGAGCCGTTTCAAACCATCGAAAATAGACGACGTTGTTGACGTGCCCCATGGCATCCTGATCGCCCCACTGGATCACGATCGGTGTCACCATCGGATATCCCTTGAGTGCATTCCGGGCATCGGACGGGACTTCAAGACGCGTGACCATGAGCTTTTCCTTCGCGATCCTTACTGACGGTCGTAAAAAAAAGGCCGAAGTCCGGGGACTCCGACCTAGTCTCAGAATTCTACGACATCGTGATCAGATCCCGCAAATGAGGCTCCGCGGGAATCTGCCCTGCCTGATCATCAGTTCCAGGTTCGTGGTGGAAAATCTGTCTCAGAACGATCGCGACAACTCATTCCGTGTCCGTTTCGTTTTTCACTCCGACGGATCTTCGGAAACGATTCCTGACAGAACCATGAGTCCATGCGAGAATCATTCCGAGAAAACCACCTGCCGAAGCGGTAACGACGCTGTCGTCACTCTTCGAAGGCTCTGCCTGCGAAGGTGCCACAACATCCGTGGTCATCGGCAATACTTGCAAGGTGTCATCGGCGGCCACCGAAGGCTCCGAAGATGGAACGTCCCACCACGCCTCAGAATCCCAGTCAGAGAGAACGGCATCCTTCTGAGTCAGCAGTTCGCCTGAGGTCACATCCAGTTCTTTGCCTGAAGCAGTTCCGTCAACTTCCGCAGTCAGTGCCGCTCCTGAAAGCTCGCGGACTGATCGGTGGAGATCGGAAGACTCCAGTCGATCACCCGTGACGATCGTCGCAGGAATCATGCTGACGGCAGTATCCAGATGAGCCGTGAGAATGAATTCTGAACTCTGACCGGACGTCGTTGTCGTTACATCATCGATTCTGGCGGACCCGGATTGATCCGAAGAATCGGCATCAGCAATGACCATGGTGACCACGGAACTCCATGCCCCGGCAACTCCTGTCGTGCTGCTGATCGCCTGAACCCAGACTCGGTATGTTCCTCGAGCGAGTGCTGTCGGAACAGTATAGCTGAGGCCGTTCACCGCGTTTGCCTGACGCACAATTCCCGAATCGGGAGTCGTGCCCGTTGTGATCCTCAGATTATATCGGGTGGCACCATTGACTGGTGTCCAGGAAATCGTCGGTGTCGTATCGGTCGTTGTACCGATTGCAGCAACAACGGGTCGATCCGTAATCACATAGAAATCCAGAGGAGCACTGTCGTCAGTGACCGTTGGTGCTCCCGTTGCGCCCGGAAGACCAAACGTGGTCGCTTTCACGATCGCTCGATGTTTTCCGACGGTGAGTGCTGTAGGCACCGTGAACGATGTCCCCAGAATACCAGTTCGGCGGAAGGCCTCTCGGATCACCGAGTTGTCTGCTCGCGTATCGTAGATCACAAGTTCATAGGAAGCGGCACCGGCTGGATTGCCCTTCAGCATGCCTGCCAGACTCGTCCACGATAATGTCGGAGTGCTGTCCAGCGTCTGAGTGATTACGCTTGTAAACGAAGGCGGTGCGACGATCTCAAACCGCCCGATCGTGCTGTATGCGCTCATCACTCCGGATGGCCCCGCAGCACGAACTTTCCAGGAATACCGACCAATCGGAAGTCCGGCGGTCACTGTGTAACTGAGCGACCTGAGACCACTCGCGGTAACAACGTCCATAATGCCGAACGTATCGCTGTTGATCGAGACTTCGTACGACTGAGCACCGAGGACCGCCTGCCAGGTCAATGTCGGAGTTGAATCGGCGGTGCGTCCGGAAGGTCCGATGATGGCAGGTGCTGTCGTGACACGGAACGTTCGAGGAAGGCTCCAGTCAGAAACTTCACGCTCATCAGCCGCGGTAGCCGGATTGTCCGTTCGGGAATAGGTTCTGACCTGCACAACGTAGGTTCCGACACCGAAGTCCTTCGTCGATGTCAAGGAAGTTCCGGTGATTCCGTTCACAGCGAGGAAGGTCCCCGGGACGCCGACCTGTGTCACCACAAGATCGTTCTTCTCACTGCCGAGCGGATTCGTCCACTGGAAAACTGGCCGAGTGCTGAAGGTCGCATCCTGCGGCTGAGTGATCACCGGTGGTGCAGTAATCACAAATTCGTACACAGGACTGTAAGCCGAAAAGATCTTCGCCTGACCAGCAACAGCAGGATTGTTGATCCCGCGAATCTGGTAGGTATATCGACCAAGTGGAAGGTTCGTCGGCTGAGTGAACGAAGTCGTGTTCAGCGACAACTGACTGATCACGACCGCAGTACTGTCGTATCGCTTGTTGCGAACGATCAATTCATACTGGTCGGCACCGGCGATAACGTTCCAGCCGAACGTCGGCGTTGAATCCGGCAGTCGGCCCAGTGGTGTCAGCGTGGTTGTCGCCGGTGTCACACGGAATGTCCATGGAGCACTTTCGAAGCTGGCTATTCCATTCGCCGTGAAGCCTGTCACACGAACGCGATATTCCGCCAGCTTCAGATCCACCGGTACGATCCAGCTCGTGGAAGTGATTCCGGAAACCGGATTCAGCACGCTGACATTGTCGGTCATATTATCAAGCTGAACGCGATAGGAGACAGCGCCCGGAATCGCGTTCCATGTGATCGTTGGTCGTCGCACATCGATGGATCCAACCGGGCCGGTCACCGTCGTTGCTGCTCGCACATTGAACGTCCGGATGGCACTGAAATCACCGGGGAGGTCCGCTGCATCCGTCGCACGAACTCGAACACGGTAGCTGCCCAGCGGCAGATTGACCGGAAGAGTGTACTGATTCGGCAGTGCCGGAGGTGTCACTCCCGAAGTCAGGATAGTCGCGGAATGAACGATATTGCCGGTCAATACCGAAGTCACTTCAACGAAGTAGCTCTTCGTACCGGCAACAGCAGTCCAGGTGATCTGAGGCCGAAGCGTTCCGACGTCTGTCGCAGGTGCCGTCACCTCAATCGGAACGACTCGGAACGAATACGTTGCGACCGGTGCCGCGACGTTACCTCTGTTCAGTGCGGTCAGTCGGACTGTGTAAACACCGGCGAGCAGGTTGCGATCAACCGCCACAGATGTCGTTGTCAGACCTGTTCTTGAAAACACACTGACATTCGCTGAGTTACGAACATCAACATTGTAGAAGAAGTTCGCGTTGCTCTGTGTCCACTCGATCAGTGGCGTCAGGTCGCTGGTCTGCGGCAATTGTCCATCATTCGGAAGTGAATCGATCGGGCGTGTGATGGCCGGAGTCACTGGCGCCTGAAGTGCCTGAATGGACACTCGATAATCCTCAACTTCGCCGTCAGCAGCTCGACCTGTTGGTGCCAGACCGCCCGCGGAGCTCAGTCGGAACCGCATCATTCTGGAACCGACCGATGTTCCGTTCGGGACAATGAATGAGAGGCGATTGGCACCACCGACCACGGAATAGCTGATCCCATCATTCAGATGTTCACCGGCTTCGAAGATTCCGTTGTTGTTGAAATCAAGCCATGCGTCGAGTTTTCCGGCAGCCGATGAGACCACTGTCATCAGCGATGGCAGATCAATGGTTGGTGATGCTTCAATGGTCGATGTGAGAGTCACGCCGTCCTCATCAGCTCCATCACCGGTCGCTGTTGCGGATGGCTGTCCGTTTGTTTCTTTATCAACACTGCTGCCAAGAAACAGAACGCCGTTGATCGTGTGAGCCGCTCCATTGTTGGCTTTCAGCGTTCCATAAGTGTTCGGTGCGTCGCCGTAGTCCACGATCAGAGTCGACAACTGCACCAATACGGTACTGCTGGCATTCGACGCATCCGTCACACGAAGTCTGATCTGACGGACGGACGGTGCTGTAATTC
This sequence comes from Planctomyces sp., assembly GCA_046345315.1. GTDB lineage: Bacteria > Planctomycetota > Planctomycetia > Planctomycetales > Planctomycetaceae > F1-80-MAGs062. Next base: position 414 of record JBKDKA010000215.1, on the reverse strand, counting down.
CGAACTGCGTGAGCTGAGCCCAGGTGACCACTGCAGTGGTCGCGGTACCGGAATTGATATCGTAGGTTCCGTCACCATTGAGATCCCACGAATAGATCAGGATGTCACCGGTTGGTTCATCGACATCGAATGATGGCCCCGCGTTCAGTGTGAGCGTATCACCTTCGTCGACCTGATAATTTCCGGATGCTGCAACCGGAGTATCATTCACAGAAGTCACGGTCACGGTAAACGACGTGGTCTGTTTCAGGTTATCAGCAACTGTTGCGAGATTTCCGTCAAGACCTCCGTCTTCCACTGTCACAGTGATTGTGGATACTCCAAATGCATTCGCGGCAGGAGTGAACGTCAGCGAGCCGATCGCGTTCGGTGATGTGTAGGTCACCGTCGGAACTGGAATGACCAGTGTGTTGC
>JBKDKA010000214.1:0-16136 GCA_046345315.1 Planctomyces sp. | reverse complement strand
CAATTTTGCACTGACTCTGGGCACGACGTATTCGAGCTCGATCAGCACTCTTGGGCAGCAGGACAATTACACGTTCACGCTGGCTGCACCGAAACGACTGTGGTTCGACAGTCTGACTGAAGACAGCAGCAACTCGAGCTGGACGCTGACGGGCCCTCAGGGAACTATCCTGTTCAGCACTGCATTCAGTAACGATGATTTTTCTTTGGGGCTGCTGCCGGCAGGAACGTATTCGCTGAGGGTGTCTGCTCCGAATCCCGGTAGTTACAGTTTTCGCCTGATCGATACTCTGGATTCGGCGGCATCGACGCTGATCGGAATTGGTACGTCGACAGTTCCGACCGGCCCGCTTGTTTCGGGGACAATTTCTCCGGCGAATTCGTCTGTCTTCTACCGCTTCAATGGGATCAATGGAGACTCACTGACTTTTGACAACATCAGCGTCACGCCATCAACATCTGCTGCCTGGATACTGATCAGCCCGTACAACGAGGTTGTGGATCTTGGTGTTCTGAATGCAGACAACACAATTCGACTCAATCACACAGGAGTCTGGATGCTTATTGTTCAGGGAACTGTCGGCGAGACCGTGCCCAACAGTTACAGCTTCCGAGTTAGCTGGAACGATTTTATCTCGCCTCCCACCGCACCCGGCATATCAACTAACCTTGGTGACACTGTGAGCAGTGACATCTCAGTGCCGCTGGAGGAAGATTTCTACGCGTTTACGCTGTCTTCGCCGACCCGTCTGTGGTTTGACAGCATGACAGAAGATGGATTTAACGCGAGCTGGTCGCTGAGAGGCCCTCAGGGTGTTGTACGGTCCGACTGGTCGTTCAGTAACGACGATTATTCACTGGGACTGCTTCCGGCCGGAACGTACACGTTAAGGGTGTCTGCACCGAATCCCGGGAATTACAGTTTCCGCCTTCTGGATCTGGCATCGGCGACTCCTCTGCCGACTGTGCCAGAGACGCTGAGTCCGTCGAACAGCACGAATCTGCATCAGTTCAGTGGGACACAGGGACAGATCCTTTACTTCGACAATACCTCGTTTTCGACCACCGATACGACTGGTAATGCGGGTGGCTCATTGTGGTTCCTTTTTGACCAGTATGGGACACAGCTGTTCGGTCAGGGAATTGGGAATGACGGCGGTCGCGTTGTATTGCCGAATACGGGTATGTACACGATTGTTGTACAGGGATTTCTGTATGCTGACGGCACAACGACCTATGCGTTTGATGCCATTCCAGTCACTGATGACTCTGTTGCGCTGACTTTCGGCACGACGTATTCGAGCTCAATCAGCACGCTTGGACAACAGGATAACTACACGTTTACGCTGTCTTCGCCGACCCGTCTGTGGTTTGACAGCATGACAGAAGATGGATTTAACGCGAGCTGGTCGCTGAGAGGCCCTCAGGGTGTTGTTCGGTCCAACTGGTCGTTCAGTAACGACGATTATTCACTGGGACTGCTGCCTGCGGGAACGTACACGCTGAGGGTGTCTGCATCGAATGCCGGGAATTACAGTTTCCGCCTTCTGGATCTGGCATCGGCGACTCCTCTGCCGACTGTGCCAGCGACGCTGAGTCCGTCGAACAGCACGAATCTGCATCAGTTCAGTGGGACACAGGGGCAGATCGTTTACTTCGACAACACGTCGTTTTCGACAACCGATACGACTGGTAATGCGGGTGGCTCATTGTGGTTCCTTTTTGACCAGTATGGGACACAGCTGTTCGGTCAGGGAATCGGGAATGATGGCGGTCGGGTTGTATTGCCGAATACGGGTACGTACACGATTGTTGTGCAGGGATCTCTGTATGCTGACGGCACAACGACCTATGCGTTCAATGCCGTTCCAGTAAACGCTGCTAATGAGAACGAGCTTTGGGGAAAGTCTTACAGTGAGCTGTTCGAAGTCGTCGTTGATGGTCCAGCAAGTCGTCGCGTCTACCGAGATGGGAATCTGGTAGGCACGCTCACGAACACTGATCCATTGGTGATCAATGGTCGTGGTGGAGATGATGTTCTCCGGGTGATCGGCACTAACGCTGCCGACACGATTGTGACAACGTCGACGTCTGTTTCCGTTGGAGGTCTGAGTGTTTCGTTTTCCGGGATCAATCGGTTACTCGTCCAGAGCGAAGGTGGAAACGATAACATTTCCGTCACTGGTGTGAGCCCTGCTCTCCTCGTTGCGATTGATGGCGGAGCAAACAACGACACAATTGTCGTTAATGCTGCGGTGTCAGCGCCCGTTATTCTGCAGGGAGGAGCCGACAACGACACATTGACTGGTGGCTCCGGAAATGATGTTCTCCGGGGCAACGCTGGCAATGACTCACTCAATGGCGCTCAGGGCAACGACACGCTGATTGGTGGTGTCGGCGATGACACTTACACATTCTCCGTACCGACAGCGGCCGAAGTGGATGTGATCACGGAGAATGCAGCAGAAGGTAACGACACCGTCAACTTCGCGGCGATCACATCGGCGGTGACGTTCAACCTCGGTCTGACGACAGCACAGTCAGTTCACACGAACCGCACGCTGACGCTGAGTTCCGCGACGGGCATCGACAGTGTGATTGGTGGTACGCAGGGCGATACACTGACCGGTAACACGCTGAATAACTCCATCACCGGTGGTGGCGGCAATGATACGATGAATGGTCTGGCCGGTAACGACACGCTGATTGGTGGCATTGGCGATGACCGGTTCATCTTCACCACGGCCGCCGCAGCAGAAGCCGATTCGGTGACGGAGAACACCGGCGAAGGCACGGACACGCTCGACTTCTCGGCCCTCGCGACTGGCGTGATCCTGAACATCAATAACAACGCCATTCAGAACATTCACACCAACCGCACGCTAAAGCTGAGTTCGTTCTCGACGTTTGAAAACGTGATTGGTGGAACAAATAACGATTCGCTTACCGGGAACAGTCTGAATAACAGCCTGACTGGCAGCGGCGGGAACGATACGCTCAATGGGTTCACCGGCACTGATACGCTGATTGGTGGTCAGGGGGATGACCGTTACGTCTTCACGGCCCCAACCGCTGCCGATGCGGATTCAGTGACGGAGAACGTTGCGGAAGGAATCGACACCATCGATTTCTCGGCCCTCACGATCGGCCTCTCGCTCAATATCAACAACAACGCCATCCAGAACATTCACACGGGTCGCACGCTGAAGCTGAATTCGTTCTCGACGTTCGACAATGTGATTGGAGGCACAGCCGGCGATGTGCTGACCGGTAACAGCCTGAACAACACGCTGACCGGCAACGGCGGGAACGATATGCTCAATGGCTTCACCGGCAACGACACGCTCATCGGTGGAATTGGTGACGATCGTTACGTCTTCACTGCCCCAACCGCTGCCGATGCAGATTCAGTCACGGAGAACGCTGCGGAAGGAATTGATACCATCGACTTCTCCGCCATCACGACTGGCGTTTCGCTCAATATCAACAACAACGCCATCCAGAACATTCACACCGGTCGCACGCTAAAGCTGAATTCGTTCTCGACGTTTGACAACGTGATTGGAGGCACAGCCGGCGATACGCTCATCGGGAACAGTCTGAACAACACGCTCACCGGCAACGGCGGTCCAGATACGCTCAATGGATTCACTGGTGACGATACGCTTGTTGGCGGACTGGGGGATGACACTTACACGTTCTCCGTGCCAACTGCTGCTGAAACCGATGTCATCACCGAGAATGCCACCGAAGGTAACGACACGGTCAACTTCGCCGCCATCACAACGGCGGTGGCTCTTGATCTTGGTATCACGACGTTGCAGTCAGTCCACACCAATCGCACGCTCACACTGAGTTCCGCGACCGGGATTGAAAATGCCATTGGGGGTTCCGGTAACGACGTTCTGCGTGGCAACACGCTTGCGAACAGCCTGACGGGCAACAACGGTAACGACATTCTGGTCGGCCTGAACGGAAACGATACGCTCACCGGCGGAATCGGCAACGATATTCTCGTGGGAGGTCGTGGTCTGGACAGTTTGAACGGTAGTCAAGGTGAAGACCTGCTGATCGCCGGTTACACGTTGTCAGCGGCAGTGGAAGACAGTGCGACGTTCCTGACGACGGTGAGCACCACGTGGTTCGGAGTTGGTACGTTTGCAACTCGCCAGGCTGCATTGACTCCGGTACTCGTCCCGGCATCCACAGTGATCAACGACGCCGATGTCGATACGCTCATCAGCAACCTCGATCTCAGTCTCGACTGGCTCTTCGCAGCACTCGCTGATGGTGTCACAAAAGATGCCACGGACGTGCTGGCAACAATCTGAGCCGCATGAACGGCGATCCCGACTTACTGAGCGGCTGTCCTCGTTGAAGTCAGAGACGCCGTATGGAATTGTCAGACGGTCTGAAAAATGACAGAATTCCCCGTTGGCGTCTGACGCTGACGGGGATTTTTTTTCAGAAACTGCAGGACGATTCGGGATCAGGAATGTTGAACACCGCGATTCCATTGATGTCAGTATCAGAAGATTCCACATCGACACCGGTGCGATCCAGTTTTTCGATCGTTCTGTTTCTGGCCATGATGACTTATTGCGGAAGCGCAGGTCAGGCCGCAGAAAAGGAAAACGAGTCAGGCCAGTTGGAGTCAGCTCGGCAGTTCGAGTTGTCGGTTCAGCCTCTGCTGACGAAGTATTGTGTTTCTTGCCACAATGCTGATGAGATGAAATCCGGGATCCGACTGGATCAGTTGACGGCATCACCATCTGACCGCGATCTGTTTCTGCTCAATGATGTGCAGAAACAACTGAATTCCGGCGCGATGCCACCGAAAGGCGAGCCTCAACCTTCTGCGGAGGAACGTGAAGCCATCTCGAAGTGGGTGAGCGAAACAATCCGGGTCGCTCGATCAGTCGACAAAGGCCGCAACGGGTTCATGCGCCGACTGACAGTTTCGCAGTATCGAAACACCATGCGTGATCTGCTTGGGCTTCAGGAGAATCTTTCAGATGTTCTGCCCCCGGACGGAGTTTCTCGCGACGGGTTTGCAAACAATGGGCAGGTACTCGGATTGTCACCGCTTCAGATGGAGTATTACTTCGACATTGCAGAGAAGTCTCTGGAACTCTGCATGGTGGATGAACAGTCGAAGCCTGTGATCCAGAACTTCCGGATGGACCTCGGTGAAAACATCAATACAGCCCCGAGTCCTGACTCACTGATTCTGGGGGCCGATAGTCTGCTGCTAAGAAATACGGACTTTCTTGTCACGGAGCTTCAGCCGAAGAAATCCTTTGAATACACACCGTTCGCGATGCGACGTGTCTGGGATTTTATCGAGGGTTATGCCGGCAACGACACCGTTCGCGGTATGAAACACTTCGATCACGTCAACCATTCTGTGTTCGCCTGCATGCGGGGAACTCGCGGCTATCCAAAGGGCGAACCCTGGGAAATGGTTCCGGATGGCATGCTGCTGCGTCCGGCGATTCCGAGTTCTGAACTGTTCGGCCAGTCGAGCACTTACGGTCCGATGGCGAATTTCAAGATCTCACTCCGGGAACTCCCCGATCACGGCAACTTTCGCGTGAAAGTCCGTGCTTCACGTTATCGCGATGTGATGCTGATTCCTGCGGAATCTGCAGTTGTTGGCGCCGATCGTCAGGAAGGTCAGGGGGATCAGAAAACTGAATCAAACACACCCGATCTTCAGCATGTCGTCGTTGATCTGTCGCAGGCAGCCGTCCGCGATGTGGCGATTCCGGAAGATGGTGTTTATCAGTTTGACGCCGCGTACGAACTCACTGAACCTCGAGAAACGGTTCGAGTTGTACTTGGCAGTTATCTCGTCACAACGCATCTGACGGGAGGAGAAGCGAAATCCGATGCCAGTGGATCTGGTGAAAAGGGCTACAAGGACGAAGCAGCAGCGACACTTCCAGACAAGCCACAGCAGGATCCTTCGGAGCAGACAACCCAGAAACCGATCGAGCACAGTGCCGGTCTTTTTGTCTGCCGTCTTTCTGCAGGATACTTTCCGCTGTCGCTTCAAGTCGGCGAGAAAGTCAAACTGCGCTCTGCCACTCTGACGCGTCTCGATGAGAAGTCCGACGCATATCGTAAGTTCCTGCTGTTTGAGAAACGCAGTCCTCTGGTCGGAGTTCACCTTGGACTGCGCCGCGATTGTGGAAGCACTTTGAATCCCGTTCAGTCGCCGCAGTCAGTCACATCAGAGACGCCGCAGGAATTTGTATTTGAGGGAGCGATTGACGATTTTCCTTCACCTTCGGTTGAGAAGGATAACGTCAACTACCTGGCGGGGATTCGTGAAATCGGAGTTCGATGCGAATACACCGACGGAAGAGATCTGCCACGACTGAAGATTCACTCAGTGGAGTTCGAGGGGCCGCTGTATGAATCGTGGCCACCGGAAACACATCGAAAAATCTTCATTGATTCAAAGAAACGTACTGAACCGGAAACATACGCGGCAGAGATTCTGCGGACTTTCATGGTGCGAGCCTGGCGACGGCCGGTGACGGATGACGAGGTCAATCGGATTCATCAGGTGTGGAGAACATCCTGGTCGGAGGATCCGGACTTTCAGCGAAGCATTCGAGATGCGATGCTGGTGGTGCTCACAGCTCCGCAGTTTCTTTTCCTGATAGAGAAAAGCGAGACACCGGCATCGGAGGATCTGAACGACTGGGAACTGGCATGCAAACTGTCTTACTTTCTCTGGAATGCACCTCCGGATGAACGTTTGCTGACGCTTGCTCAGAAGGGCCAGCTCCGAAGTGCGCTTCGATCTGAAACCGAGCGCCTGATCGAGGACCAGCGGTTTCGCGAATCGCTCAATGAGTTCGTGCCGCAGTGGCTCAGCCTCGATAAGTTCGACGTGGTCGAAACCGATTCGGCGAAGTATCCGAAATTGACGCGTGATGTCCGCTCGGAGCTTCGTAAGGAACCCGTTGCGTTCATCGAGTATCTGATTCGTCATAACCGGCCGCTGAGAAACATTCTGGATTCTGAACTTCTGGTGGCGAACGATGCCGTGGCCAGCTACTACGGGCTCGGGGATCGATCTGAATCCGGACTTTCGTTTGTAGCCATTGAGCACAATCGGTCTGATCTTGGCGGAGTTCTGTCACAGGCAGCCGTCCTTGCGGGGCTTTCCGACGGTCGTGAGTCGAATCCGATCAAACGAGGAGCGTGGTTTGCGAGAAAGATGATTTCCGAACCGCCGGACGACCCGCCGCCGAACGTTCCGCAGCTCAGCGAAGAGAACACAGAAAAGCTCACACTGCGACAGCGACTTGAGCAGCACCGCAATCAGGAAGGATGCTTCAAGTGCCATTCAAACATTGATCCCTGGGGAATTCCTTTTGAGCATTACGACGCTGGCGGTCTCAGGAAACAAGGTGACGTTCCGGATGCTCAATCGCTGCTTCCGGACGGCAACGAAGTCAAAGATCTTGCTGATCTCAAAAAGTATCTTGCGAACCAGCGGATGAACCAGATAGCCTTCAGTTTTGCCAGACATGTCAGCTGTTATGCCACCGGTCGCAGTCTGACATACAATGAGACGGAATGGCTGAAAGAAAACATCACGTCTCTGGAATCCGGTCAGTATGCCATGCGTGATCTGATCCACTTCCTGATTGCCAGTGATCTCTTTCTGAAGAAATAGCGGAGTAAAACGGTCATGACTCGACGAATGACTCTGAACCGCAGAAGTGTTCTGAAGGGAATTGGCGGCGCCACACTGGTTCTTCCACGGCTTGAAGCCATGGGAGCCGATGTCATTCAGGATCGACCTCGTCGTTTCTGCGCGATCTATACTGCCAATGGCATGTCACTTCCTGATCCGAAGAACGGCATCGATGAATGGCGATGGTTTCCTGTCACGCCCGGTCGTGATTTCCAGTTCAGTCGTTCCACAGAACCATTCGCTCCGTTTCGCGAGCAGCTCAGCTTTCTGGGCGGGCTTTATCACTCGAACGGGACCAAAGCCGATCCTCATGTGTGTTCCGACATGTGGCTAACCGCCGCACCGCTGCACAATCCAAAACCTGGCACATACAACACGGTGTCGCTCGATCAGGTCGTCGCCGTCCACACGAAAAAGTACTGTCGTCAGCCGTCGCTGGTGCTCTCCATCGATGCTGGTGTCGGATTTCTCTCCCGAACCGGGACGATTTCCTACAACGTTGAAGGTCGCCCCATCCCAGCGGAGAATAATCCTCAGCGAGTCTTTAACCGTCTGTTTCGCGGTGATGAGACGTCGGCGTCGGATCGCAGAAGTCAGTTGCATCGGCGGATGAGGCTGGTTGATGCCGTGATGGAGAGCTCGAAAGCACTCCATGAGACGCTTGGAAAGTCTGACCGCGACCGCATGGATCAATACCTGACATCGGTCGGTGAGATCGAACAGCGTCTCTCTGCGTCGGAACGATGGATCGATGTGCCTGTGAAGGAACAGGATTATTCTCAGCTGAAGCTGGATGTCACATCGGAAAGTGAACCGGCGGATTACTATCGTACGATGTTCGATCTGATCGCGCTGGCGTTCGATGCGGACATCACACGTTCTGTGGCCTTCATGCTCAATCGTGAAGACGGAATGGGCATCAGCGATACGTTCCCTCTGAAGCTTGGTCTGACCAGAACTCACCATAGTCTGTCTCATGCCGGTGATCGTGATGGGCAGCTGGAATTCGCAAAATACGATCGGTTTCTCAGCGAACAGCTTGCAGGTTTCTTCCGCAGACTGAATGAGTACCGTGACGCGGATTCCCCCGTACTTGATAACACCATCGTGCTTTACGGAAGTGGTGCCAGCACAACGCACAACCCAACGAATCTGCCGACACTGCTGGTCGGCGGCGGAAACATGGGAATTCGGCACGGCTCATACTGGCACAAGGAGAAGACTCCGATGTCGAATCTCTTCCTGAGTATTCTGCAAACGATGCAGATTCCTGAGACATCCTTTGCCGACAGCACGGGCGTTCTGTCGGACAGCATCTTCAGCTATCCGTCACAACTGACAGTTCGATCCTGACCGCTGAGAACAGCAGAATTGGTTCCAAAACCGCGGTTAGCTCCCGTCTGACAGCAAAGCGGGATCCCCGCAAATTCTGCAGCAGGAAGAGTGCCAGTACCGGCAATTCAGGGTGGTGTTCTGTTATTCTTCGCGGTCAGCGTTCCGAGACTGTGATCTAAAGAGTTTCAGTCAGCATTCTGGCTCGGGTTTCGGAACCGCACTGCGGGCCCTGTTTCAAACCGCAGAATCAATCCGCTGGTCTTCCGGAGCTACAGGCTGTGAGCGTTTTCGTTACGTTTGGTGAGATTATGGCTCGCATGGCACCCACGGGGGTCATGCGACTTCAGCAGGTGCTTCCCGGAACCCTGGAAGTCACCTTTGCAGGCGCGGAAGCCAATGTTGCCGCATCGCTCGCCATGCTGGGAAGTCAGGCGCGTTTTGTGACAGCGATGCCCGACAACTTTCTCAGTGATGCCTGTATCGCTGATCTGCGTGGACTGGGTGTTGACACGACCTGCATTCGTCGGCTCGAACGAGGGCGTTTCGGGATTTACTTTGTCGAGACCGGGGCGAATCAGCGGCCGAGTCGTGTGACGTATGATCGTGAGTCAAGCTCCATCAGTCTCGCTCATCCGGATGATTTTGACTGGGATGCCGTATTCCGTGATGCTCACTGGCTGCACCTGACCGGGATTACATCGGCTCTGTCACTTTCTGCTGCAGAAACGACACTCGAGGCAGCACGTCAGGCAAAAGCTCATGGTGTGCGAGTGTCTCTGGATCCCAATTTTCGAGCCAAACTGTGGCGATGGGATTCGACACTCACGCCACTGGAACTGGCGTCACGCACACTCCGACAGTTGATGCCTTACGTTGATCTGCTGATGGCGAATGCCGATGACTGCCGGCTGCTGGGCATCGATACCTCATACCGTGGTAACGTTCCGCCGTCGGATCAGGAGTATCTCCCGGAGCTGGCTCGCCGAGCCATCAGCCAGTATTCGAACATTTCCCGAGTCACTGCGACACTTCGGGAGAATATCTCCGCTTCACACAACAACTGGGGCGCGATGCTTTTTGATGGCGCCACGAACACCGCTTTTTTTGCTCCGCTTCGCAATGGAAGCTACCAGCCATGGGAGATTCGCAACATTGTGGACCGAGTCGGTGGAGGTGACGCCTACGCTGCCGGCCTGCTGTTTGCACTTCATCACCCTGACTACTCCAACCTTCAGACTGCGCTGGAATTTGCAACCGCAGCTTCGTGTCTGGCTCATTCAGTCGTCGGTGATTTCAACTTCGCATCGCGAGCTGAAATCGATGAGCTGATGGGCGGTTCGGGTTCAGGGCGAGTCGTCCGCTGACTGCGAGTCATAGATCGCATTTCAAAACCGGGGCAGGCACCCTTGCTGTTATGGATTCTACTGAAAAGCACGCGTTCGTCGGGATTGAGTCACGGTCTTGAAACCACCTGCAGTCATTCGGCATTTCGCAGAGCGATTTCGAATCGTTTCCAGAGCTCATCGAGAGGTTCGGTACCAACGCTGACTCTGAGCAGCCAGCGGGAGACTCCATACTTTTCGACAGTCGCCAGTTCCGTATAGTGCGCCAGAATTGTGTAAGGGCAGCAGAGCGTGAATGTTGTTCCCAGATTCGGTCCTTTACAGATCGACAGAGCATCGAAAACTCGCGGAGTCGACACGGACGGGTTTCGCAGAACAAAGGAGAGCAGTCCGCCGTTACCGCCGTCCGGACGCTTCAGGCGAGTGTATTCCGGCTGCCGGTGAATTGAGGGATGCCAGACCTGTTCAACGGCAGGATGTTTACTGAGACGATCGGCAATCTGATCAGCATTCTGATTGATCACGGTTACTCGCCGATCCAGGTCACGAGAATTCCGTTCGAGTACTGCAGCGTCGGCGTCTGACAGCAGTTCGGTAAAGTTTTCTGTCAGGAGCGTCCTGAGTTTCGAATAGTGCGGAGAAGCCGGATTGATCGTGACGCTGCCGGCGAGAACATCACCATAGCCGCTGAAGAATTTTGTCAGGCTGGTCACGACGAGATCTGCCAGCGGCAGGACATTCAGATTCAGGCATGCTGCCAGTGTATCGTCGACTACGAGCAGGAAGTTGTGTCTGTCGGCAAGTTCACGAAGGCGCGTCAGATCAGGGCAATACAGCAGCGGGTTTGTCGGCGTTTCACAGAAGACGGCACAGATGCGATGTGACGAGAGTTCGGCTTCCAGCTGATTCAGTTCTTTTTCTGATCCCAGCGGAAAGAACATGCAGTCGGCGGGAGGAAATCGCTGCTGAATCTTCAGCGTATCGACGTACGGAAATCCGAATTGCACACTTCGGCTGACCGGGTCAACGCGGCGAACGGTGCGCCATGCGGCTGCGATCGCCGCCATTCCGGATGGAAACAAAAGGACGTCATCAGGAGATGTGCCCTGAAGTACCGCAATTCGATGCCGAATTGTCTTCCGATCCGGGGTTTCGCTGTAAGTGACACGATGTCCTGCAAGAATCTGTTCTGCGGCGCGCGACGAAAGGACCTCGCCGGCATGCTGCCAGTATTCCTTTAGAAAGCTGAAATCAATCTCGTTCGCCACGACCGCCGTTGCATCCTGTCCGGGAATGATTCGTAGTTCAGGCTTCTTTCCACCGCGAGCAACGACATATTCAGCAGCCCGTAGTGCTGCCACACCAGATGGGAAGATCAGGCCCACATTCTGTTGATCAGCGAGAAACTCCGAACGCAGTTTTCTGACCAGAGGATGAAGGCAGAATCGCGGGTACGCTGCCTCCAGACGATCGATGACCGCAGCGTCGCCTTCCTCGTAGCCGATGTTGTGAGCCCAGAGCGGCAGGCATGCTGAGACAGCGTGCTGCGAGTCGGGCATCGGCAGTCCGAGCTGAGAGTCCGTCCAGCGAGGAGAGGTCAGAAGATTGGCGGCAGCCATAAAAGAGCAGATCCGAGAAGGCAGCTGAAATCGCTGCGGGGTTGACGGTATTGAAGGAGCAGATCCGAGCGTTCAGACGAAATGTCGTTCAGATGTTGTCAGCGTGAATGCTCTGATCCATATCGAGCGCCGGCGATTCGGAACACGGGCGGCCGACGACCACCGCAGGAACTCCGGCGACGGTACAATGAGGAGCCACATTTCGAAGAACAACACTGCCGGCGCCGACTTTTGCTCCTGTTCCGATCTCGACGTTTCCAAGAATCTTGGCTCCGGCACCGATCAGAACGCCACGACGCACCTTGGGATGTCGATCTCCTGTCTCTTTTCCGGTTCCGCCGAGAGTGACCTCATGAAGCAATGAGACGTCATCTTCAATGACGGCTGTTTCTCCGATGACGATGCCGGTGGCATGATCCATGAGAATCCCGCGACCGATTCTGGCAGCCGGATGAATATCGACACCGAACGCTTCCGAAATTCGGTTCTGTAAATGCAGTGCAAGCATTCTTCGATTCTGGCACCAGAGCCAGTGACCGATCCGATATCCGGCCAGAGCATGTACGCCCTTCAGATAGAGCAGTGGCACAAGACAACAGTTAACGGCCGGGTCGCGTTCCCGAACGGCGCGGAGGTCATCACACACGACATCGGCGATGGCAGGATCAGAGTCCATAGCCTCCTGAATGACCTCTCGGAGCTGCATTGCAGACAGAGTGCTGGAAGCCAGCTTGCCCGCAAGATGGTAGCTGAGTGCATCTTCAAACCGCTCATGGTTCAGAATTGTGGCGTGCAGAAAGCTCGCCAGCATTGGTTCTGCGGCAACGTTTCTTTCGGCAGATTCCCTGATGGAACGCCAGATCGGAATCTTGCCGACGAGCGGCGGGTCTGCGGTCTTTGACATCTTGACAATTCTCTTTCTGAACAACTGGCGTCACCAACACTGCGAGCTTCACTCTGAGTGCTGGTGCCGCACCCTGTCAGGCACGGTTGCGTGACGACTGCATAGTCTGCGCAATCTGCATCCTGAAATCACTCTCTTCCATGGATTTTCTGATTACCGACAGGATGAAACGATCGAAAACGAGTCACCATCGATCTGGTCGACACGTTGGCGCCTGTTTATGATAGTTGAAGCTGAGACGCCGCACAGAGTCATTCGCCGGAAGTTTTTTCCAGTCGCTTCGTTGCTCCATCAGGGCAACTGCTGAGAAATCTCCAGCAGATCCTTCGCGGCGGTGCTGATGGCATGGGTATTCTCACAAGGCAGTTCACAGGAGATATCATGAAAAAGTCGTTCGGTCGTGCGTCTATCATTTTTGCGATCGGTGTGATTGTCGGAGGATCATTTATCTATTCGCTGCCACAGCAGAGCATTCGGGCTTCTGTCGCCAGCGGCAATGATAAATTCACCATGGTGACAGTTCCTGTTTCGATTGGAGAAACCGAAGCCGTCTTCGTACTGAATCATCTGACAGGAATTCTCAGCGGTGCCGTTCTGAGCAATTCCACAGGAGCCTTCAACTTCCGCTACGTTCACGACGTTGCCTCCGACTTCAAGGCGGGAGGCGCTGGAGCTGAACCGAAGTATGCGATCGTTTCCGCTCCTGCAAACCTTCGATCCGCCGGAGGAATGCAGCCAGCAAATGGTGTGATCTTCATCGGAGAGTTATCGTCCGGTGCTGTGATCGCCTACACATTCGCAATGCCTCGTGGGCGCGGTGCAGATGCTCCGATCGCGGTAACAAAAGGTCCTTACTTTCGTTTTGCAGAACCGTCGGGTGGCTGATAAGCAGGTGGCTGAGAAGACAACTGAACCAACGCCTCAACGACTCGCTGCTTCTGTGATTCCGACATGATAAGATAACGGTGTTTGCCCTCAGCTGATGGCTTGAAGTCTGTTTCTCCGGAGTCTGAAACAGTCACTTTCCCACTGTCAGACAGAGAAAAGTATCCACGATCCGGAAACGCCGCATAGAGCACACTCGTGAGATCCCACGTGGGACGCTCATGCGGCGGTGGCGAATAGAGAACGTACGCTTCAGCAAGCGGGTGGTGCTTCACATAGGAATAATCCTGTTCGATACTCACGGCGGGATAAGGAGCCGCAAGCCCGATTTCGAATCCGCTGAAAACGATTTCACCCGGCCATGAGTCACAGAGCTTTCCCGCAGCCGGAATGTCTTCGACAATGTTGTACTCCCGATGGATCTTTCCGTCGATCAGCTGAAACGCACCACCCATCACTGAAAGCAGCCGCACCTTCTTTTGCGCGAGCTGGCGACCGGTCAGCGGTGAAATGTCGTCAGGCTGCGAATCCAGCAGGTTTGCCAGATTGGTTGAGAAACCGACCTGAACGATCACGACATGACCATCCTTTTCTGCGGCAAGTGCTTTTCGGAGCACTGACACGGCATCGGGAGCGGCAGTGCCGGACCCCAGATCATGAGGGTACCGATGTGTCTCTCCATCTCCTTCAGCTTTTGCTTCTGCAAGCGGAGTGAATTTGCTCAGTTCCGGAGTAATGCCGCTTCGGCAGACGCCTATCGGAATATCTCCACGTCCATAAAACGTATTGACGGCATCCACAAATGGTGCGCACTGAGGATGATCTTTCGTGATCGTGACTGCGCATAGTCGCAGCACGCCGCGTGTTTCGAGGGAATGGATGACACCCATCGCAAGAACGTCATCCACGTCATTCCCGATGTCTGTGTCGAAGATGACAGGAACTGCCGGTGGAGCAGAATCACTCGCGAGATCGGGCGACGAGCCAGCAAAGACAATCGTTCCGGGAGCGACTGTGCTGCAGGTTAAAATGCAGACGACCGAAGACAAGAACAAGCGACGCAGGATATTGAATTGCCGGTAAGCCCCGCTCAACATTCCGGTGTGCTCCGAAGAGTGTATTTCTGAACCTGAAAAGACGACTCTGGAAAGCGTATCGCAGACGGGCGGAACGCTCCATCCCTGACGTCCAAAGTTTACCACACGAAGAGCAACTCTCCGGAACCCTGCTCAACGACGATCGCACCCCAATTCACTTTCATTCCAGTTGTCGGGGATCGTTCCGAAGCATCTGTCTTTACGTGAGTAATCGGGCGATCGTAAACTTACTGACTGAAGGCGAATCGCGTTCTGTTCTGCCAGAATGAGGATTTTTCGAAATTATTTCGTGATTTTCGCAAAAGAATGAAATTCCGGGGACAGATCGTCCCACCCAGTAACAGCAGCATCAACGAGTGCACAGAGCCGCAGGATTGGTGGAACCGTCTGCGGTGGAGTCTTCCAGTGAGTGTTTCTGCGAAGCTGATAGCGTTCATCAGCAGCAGGTTCCGAAAACTTGGTTTTCGGGATCCTGAACTTGCTGCTGCGCTACGCAGTTTTCGGGCGATTCGCGGCAGGCGGCGGAAGGTCTCGGGTTCGCTGAATTCCACCACTGAGCTGGCCGAGCCTCGAATTGTGCTCAGCATTCAGGGGCTGACAGATCCCCTGATACAAGTGCTGCCTTCCGTTAGTGTCGATCCGGATCCTTCGGTCATTCATCCATCAGAAGATGGCATCGCAGCTGTGCCTTCCGGGAATGACGTCCCATCGGATCAGACCCGGTGGCCGAAGGATCTCATGTCGGCTGCAAAATGGGAGCTGCGATTCGGAACAGCGGTGACCGTCTTTCCTGAGCTTCAGAACGACAGCAAAGTTCAGGGCAGTGGTTCGGCGGCTCCATCGATCCCGTGGATTTCTGCGGACGAAATCGGCAGCAGTACTGCTCCGGGAATTCCATGGATCACAGCAGATGGATTGGGATTTTATCCATGGATTCCCGATGATTCTTTCGCGAACGATGACGCCCTGCAGAATCAGGCCGGAAATTCCGCTGAAAGTGGATCCCCGATTTCAGGTGCCGGCGATGTTGAGTTGATTGAGACTCTGCCGGGTATCTCAGTGAGGATTGGACAGGCGGAAGAAGTTCATTCGACCTGGGTTTCGGAATCTGTAACTCAGTATCTGCCCGCAGGTGTGTGGTACGAGGCCGTCGAGATTATTGAGATCGCCTCCGACTATGAAGTGGATGTGGCGGACTCGGACCGGGAATCGCAGTCAACAGACGCTGGTCCTGCAG
>JBKDKA010000213.1:0-3229 GCA_046345315.1 Planctomyces sp. | reverse complement strand
GCAGGATTCCCCCGAAGCTGTCCTGAAGCTTCGTTCGAAGGACCGTGGCGACGATCTCATCTGCACGAGCACCCTCCAGTTCGGTTCCGGCGATAAAGGCCGCCAGTCGAATCTGTTCGATGGAACGGCCCAGCTCGTCACCCTCACTCAGCGGCATTTTCCATGACAGCGGCAGGCCGGGCTCCGGAAGCAGCAGGTTTCCCGAAGGAATTGCGATCGTCTCGAGTGCAATCGTCTCACAGAAGTTTCGTACTGCCACACTGCAGAGCGGTTGTTGATCCAGGATCTCCTGCAGCAACAGCTGCCACTTCCGCTGGGACTCCAGCCGCCAGATCTGATTCTCCAGCCGGTCTGTCCAGGTCTGCTGAGTCTGCAGCAGCAGCAGCAGGTCTTTTGTCAGCGTTTGGATCCTCTCCGGACTTGAAGACTCTGCACTGAGGATTGCCGCATCCGTAAGCCGAGAAAGATCACAGATATGCTCTCGAAGACGTTTCAGCGGACCTCGAGAAGCCAGCGGATGACTGAAAGGTCCCGCAGCACGACGGTTCTGTTGCTGAAGCTGCTGCCGCAGCGACTCAATTCGCCTCTGGGTTGACTCCGAGTCACTCTCGAATGCCATCCTCTGCGATCCGGCACGACTGCCTTTCAGTCGATTCCTGCGTGATCTGGCCGTCTGATTCAGGGGTTCCCCGTCAGCCGCCGAAGCAATGATTTCCTGACGGCCGACAGAACCATCCATTCGAAGTACAACAGCTGATGCTGAATCATATGCTGCGGCGTCCGAGAGTAAATGCACACAGAACCTCATTCATTCTTCGGAACTCATCGGAGAATTCCGCGATTTTTCGGATATTCGGGGCAAAGACCAGCGAGAGTACGGACTCTCTCTGAGTCATGTCCGTCAGATCGGCGACCGGATGAACATCTGGTCAAACTTTTCCGGGAAGGTAAGGTGAGTGGTTCTGATACGACTTTGCGTTCTGTATTTTTTCAGGCGATTGAACCGGACGATCCGACACCACATCCCCATCGCGACATACAGAAGTCGTTGTCGCCTTGCCGATGATCCTGCAGTTGTAATCGCTGCTGCCATTCAATTCGGCACGATCGGCGGATCTGGACAACGTGCAATCACGGCCGAAACTCAGGGGCAGGCAGCCATTTTCCGTTCGTGCATCGGAGCCGATGGAGACACAATCTTCCATGTATCAAGCCTCAATGGATCGCGGAAACTTCGACGAACTGGTTGCAACACTGATGAACCAGCAGAATCGCTCCGAAGGTCATGAAGGAACAGGATGTCCTCTGCCCTCCGTTACGGGAGTGCTCGGTGTGGCTGCCGATCTTCGGGAAGTGCTTTTCCCGGGAGTTCACGGAGTTCGACGACCGGAGGCCGTCAGTCAGGAGTTTGAACTGAAGTCGCTGCTCGGTCGAATCCAGATCCGACTGCGAGCCGAAATTGAGCGGGCATTGTGTCATTCCCGGAATGCTGAAGTCCGAATTTTCCGGGGCGACTCAACAACGGAGGAGGCACCGCGCAGGAAACCAGAATTCGGCGGTGATGAGAGGGCCCCACGGACGGCGGTCAATCCAAGTCTCGCACTGCGAGAAGCGGATGAAATGACCATGCGATTTCTGAATCTTCTGCCGGAACTTCGTCGGCGAATGATGACCGACGTGGATGCCGCATTTGATGGTGATCCCGCAGCAAAGACGCGAGAAGAGATTCTGCTCTGCTATCCGGGAATTCAGGCGATCTATACATATCGAATTGCCCACGAACTCCATCTGCTCGGCGTTCCCTATCTGCCACGAATCATGACGGAATCCGCTCATCGGGAAACCGGCATCGACATCCATCCCGGCGCAGAGATCGGTGAATCGTTCTTCATCGACCATGGAACGGGAGTTGTCATCGGAGAGACGTGCATCATTGGGAATCACGTCACTCTCTATCAGGGAGTCACTCTGGGCGCGTGGTCATTTCCACGTGACGCCGAAGGGCAGCTGATCCGCGGAACGAAACGGCACCCCACGCTGGAAGACGGCGTCACTGTGTACTCCAACGCAACCATTCTCGGCGGAACCACCGTCATCGGCGAAGGCTCACAGATCGGCTCCAGCGTGTCGCTGAATCGCAGCATCCCGCCAAACACGATCGTAACGATCGAACGTCCGCTGCTGAAGTTCCGAGAGGCAGCCTGATACAACCGATCACGTGATGAGCAGTCTGGGCTGCTGACTGATCGGCAATGATTCGAGACCCGAAAGCAGGGTCCGAAAAGAAAAACACGGCCCGTCGATCCCGAAGGTTCGAGGGCCGTGTTTCCCGAAACAGGAGTTTTCTGGAGTTCGCTTTGTCCGGGGTATCAGTCTTTACGGTTGTGTGAATCCTGGCTGCGTGAATCCTCGTTGCGTGAGTTCCGAATCAGGAATCAGTAGTTGCCGTTGTCGTCGCTGTAGCCACCGAAGTTCTTTTCGCCGCTAGCTCCGCTGTTGCAGGTCAGGTCGCAGCTGTTGTCGCACTCATCCTGGAAGTCCATGAATGTGCTGCCGACAACTTCGCCCTTCTTGCCGCTTGCCAGCGTGTAGTAATAAGTCTGGTTGATGGCTCCGACTGCTGATCCCAGGTCTTCGAGTTCTTCGTTGACGCCGTAGGACAGTTCAGTCAGTCCCACGATCATTCCGACAACCAGAATGGTGCCGACGAGAACCAGTTCTGCTGAAACAATGAAGCCGTTTTCGTCTGAGGACAGTTTGTTCAGAATGCTCATGATCGTTCTCCCGTGTCAAAATGGTACTGTGTAGATGATGTGTCTTTGAATCAGTATGTGTTCAGTGGACGTGGTGAGCTGTCTCGGTGCGAGGTTCCGTCGTTTTCAGGTGTTACAGGTGCTTTCAAAACCGGGACTGGCTCCCGATGCACTCGAATTTTCTTTCAGTGAATTCCGCAACAGCAAGGGTGCCTGTCCCGGTTTTGAAATGCGGTGTTTTCAGGTGTTTCAGTAAGAAGCTGATTCGCCACGACCTGCGGAGTTGCAGTTGAGGTCGCAGCTGTTGTCGCATTCATCCTGGAAGTCCATGAATGTGCTGCCGGCTACTTCGCCCTTCTTGCCGCTCGCCAGCGTGTAGTAATAAGTCTGGTTGACGGCTCCGATGGCCGATCCGACGTCTTCCAGTTCCTGATTGACGTTGAAGCTCAGTTCCGTCAGTCCCACGATCATTCCGA
>JBKDKA010000212.1:0-10688 GCA_046345315.1 Planctomyces sp. | reverse complement strand
CGGGAATAGTTTGAATAACAGTCTGAGTGGCAGCGGTGTTACCGATACGATCAATGGGCTCAGCGGCAATGATACGCTGATTGGTGGTCAGGGAGACGACACCTACACGTTCTCCGTACCGACGGCAGCCGAGTTGGATGTCATCACGGAGAACGCTGCGGAAGGTAACGACACCGTCAACTTCGCCGCCATCACATCAGCGGTGACGTTCAATCTTGGACTGACAACGGCTCAGGGAGTTCACACGAACCGAACGCTGACGCTGAGTTCCGCCACGGGGATTGACAGTGTCACCGGTGGAACTCAGGGCGATACGCTGACCGGCAACACGCTGAACAACTCCATCAGCGGCGGTGGTGGAAGCGACACCATCAACGGTCTTGGTGGCAATGACACGCTGATTGGTGGAATCGGCGATGACCGCTACGTCTTCGCCACTGCCGCAGCAGCGGAAGCAGATTCGGTGACGGAGAATACCGGCGAAGGCACGGACACGCTCGACTTCTCGGCCCTCGCGACCGGCGTGATCCTGAACATCAATAACAACGCCATTCAGAACGTTCACACCAACCGCACGCTGAAGCTGAATTCGTTCTCGACATTTGAGAACGTGATTGGTGGAACAGCCGGCGATTCGCTCACCGGGAACAGTCTCAACAACACCCTCACCGGCAGTGGTGGTCCCGATACGCTCAATGGGTTCACGGGCAATGATACGCTGATTGGTGGTCAGGGCGACGACACTTACACGTTCTCCGTCCCGACGGCTGCCGAAGCCGATGTGATCACAGAGAACGCTGCGGAAGGTACTGATACCATCAGCTTTGCCGCCATCACCACGGCGGTGGCTCTTGATCTTGGCATCGCGACGGTGCAGGCGGTTCACTTGAATCGAACACTCACACTGAGTTCCGCCACCGGGATTGAGAACGCCATCGGAGGTTCGGGGAACGACGTACTGCGTGGCAACACGCTGGGGAACAGCCTGACGGGCAACAACGGTAACGACATTCTGGTCGGCCTGAACGGAAACGACACGCTCACCGGCGGAATCGGCAACGATATTCTCGTGGGAGGTCGTGGTCTGGACAGTTTGAACGGTAGTCAGGGTGAAGACCTGCTGATCGCCGGTTACACGTTGTCAGCAGCTGTGGAAGACAGTGCGACGTTCCTGACGACGCTGAGCACCACGTGGTTCGGAGCCGGAGCGTTTGCGGCTCGCCAGGCTGCATTGACTCCGGTACTCGTCCCGGCATCGACAGTCATCAACGACGCCGATGTCGATACGCTCACCGCCAACGGAGACGCGGCCCTTGACTGGTTGTTTGCGGCACTGATTGACAGCGTTCTGAAGGACGCTGGCGATGTGACGACGACAATTTGATGGCTGAATGGCGATAGCGGCTCAGCAGGAGTTTCGTTCGCCCGAATTGATTCTCCTTCGTGATCTTCGTGTCGTTCGTGGTGCAACCTGATTTTCAACACGAAGGAAGATTTTTCTTGACGTGGCTGATCTCCGGGAGGGCGAGGCTTCTGCCGAGCCGCTTGGGGTGGTCATTGTGAATCGTGGTAGCGGCTCAGCAGGAGCTTCGCCCTCCCGAATGTGTTGCGCCTTCGTGATCTTCGTGTCCTTTGTGGTGCAACCTGCGTTTCAACACGAAGATCACGAAGGAGGAGTTTTCTTGACGTGGCTGATTTCCGGGAGGGATGGGCTCCTGCCAAGCGGCTGGGGTGGTCATCGTGAATGGCAATAGCGGCTCAGCAGGAGCTTCGCCCTCCCGAAGTCAGGTGTGCCTGCGCGTTGCTTGTCACACCCTACGACCTTTTGCCGTTTGGAATCGTGCGCCCGCCGTGCTTCATCGTCCGTCAAGGGTACTCCAAACGTCCGCCAGTCGTTAAACTCCCGGTTTTCTCGTCTGGCGCTCTTTCAACCCTTGATTTTGTGGGCGTCATTCCCGCGCAGGCGGGAATCCAAACTGGGCCACTGGATTCCCGCGTGCGCGAGAATGACAGTAGCCCCCAATTTTGTTTTTGAGAGAGCACTCGTACCTGTCAGACGACCTGACCAGAGATCATGCATTCGGCCTTTTCTGGTTCATGCGATACGGGTTGTCATTGTGAATTGACTGATCGGAGTCCTGAATTCATGGCATTGCTTGGTGTGAACATTGATCACGTCGCGACCGTTCGTCAGGCGCGTCGAACGATTGAGCCGAATCCGATCCATGCGGCGGTGCTTGCGGAACTGGGTGGAGCTGACGGGATCACCGTCCATCTTCGCGAAGACCGACGTCATATTCAGGACCGCGATGTCGAACTGCTCCGTGAAGTCATTCGAATTCGGCTGAACCTCGAAATGGCTGTCTCTGACGAGATCGAGGCATTCGCACTCCGGATTCGTCCTGATATGGCCACGCTGGTGCCTGAAAAGCGTGAGGAGGTAACCACCGAAGGTGGCCTGGATGTCCGAACTCATCGTGTTCGAATTGAAGCCTGCGCCAGAAGACTTGCCGATGCCGGGATCGCCGTCAGTCTGTTCATTGATCCGGATGTGACCCAGGTTGAACTCGCAGCACGAATGGGCGTCGCCGCCGTGGAACTCCATACGGGAGCGTACGCTGACGCAAAGACCATGGACGAAGTTGAGCGTGAATATGACAAGCTGGTCGAAGCCGGTCAGTTTGCCGTTTCGCAGGGGATGATCCTGAACATGGGGCACGGGCTCACCTACAGAAACGTTCGGCGAATTGCAGAAATCAATGGCGTGCATGAGCTCAACATCGGCCATTCGATCGTCTCTCAGTCGATTCTCGTCGGTTTCGAACGAGCCGTGCGCGAAATGAAGCAGCTGATCACCGTCTGATTCCCTGGGGCACACAAGAACCACCTTTCGTCTTCCATCAATCCATGACTGAAATGCACCAGCGTGGCAGTTTCGGTACTGCAAGTAGTCGGTGGCACGACGTTCCTGTTCCCGCCCATGAGACTGCCTCAGCGGGAGTCGGGAATTCTTCGTTCCGCTGATGTCGACTGATCGATTTGATCTAAACTTCAGGCAGATTCAACGTGGAGATCAGTGGCAATGGCCGGTAATGCGACACCGCGAAGAGGCATGTCGACCTTTCAGATGCTGCTCGGCAGTGTTCTGTGGGCGTGTGTACTCGCCGCGTTTACCTGGGTCATGTTCGCGGGAAAACGCTCTGACGGAACAAAAAGTGGCGCCGGCATTCTGACCGCATCCTCGGAATCCGACGGGGCGTCAGCAGTCACCGTGAAGCCAGAAGCGGATTCTGTCAAAATCAGTTTTCCAGCCCGTGAGCTTCCGAACTTTGAATTCCCGGAATGCATGGGCGGAACCGTCAGTCGCGATGGGCTCAAGGGCAAACCCTGGATTGCCAGCTTTGTATTTACTCGATGCGTCACCACCTGCCCGATGATCACTCGGGAAATGATGGAACTTCATCGTCGAGTCGAGAAAACCAGCCCGGACGTGAAGTTTGTCAGCTTCTCAGTGGATTCGAGTTATGACACTGCGGAGGTTCTCAAAAAGTACGCGGAGATTTTTTCCGCTAATCATGAACGCTGGAAATTTGTGACGGGCGATGAGCAGAAGATTCATGACCTGATCCGCGAAGGCTTCACGCTGGCAGTGAAGCCGAACCTCGGAAGCGAACGCAAGCCCGGCTTTGAAGTGGCTCACACCAATCGCGTCGTTCTCGTGAACGAAGACAGCATCCCTGTGGCCACGTTCCTGGCGACGAATCCGGAGGATATGGTTCGCCTGCGACGAGTTCTGGACGGGAAAGAAGAATTTCCAAAACCCGGACCGGCATTGGTCACGGGAGCGGACTCAGTGGCGCCCGGCCCGGTAACGCCCGGATCAGGCACACCAGCGGAAGCAGATGTTCCCGCAGGAGATCAACCCACTGTCTCCGATGATAAAGCCATCGGCGATGCGTCGACCGACACCACGACCACGGACACCGCTACCACAGACACAGCGGTTGCCGGTAACACCGAAGGGGACGATGCGGCTGCTCCGCCCATCAATCTCCAGCTCAGGAAACTGGAAACTCCCGTCGAGTCATCGAACACAGGTGCCATCCCGGGCCCAGTGACTGAACCGAAGGCACCGGAAACAGATCTGGAGAAGGTCCAACGAATTGATCGTGTCCTTCCGGACTGGTCAAAGCCACTCCCTCGAATCAACGCGATGCTCAACAGTGTCTGTACGTTGTTGCTGATTCTCGGCTACGTCGCAATTCGCAGGAAGAATGTCCCGCTGCACAGAAACCTGATGATTCTGGCATTTCTGGTTTCGACAGCATTCCTGTGTTCGTACCTGCTTTACCATGCAGTGCTGGGAAAATTTACGTCCGTCACAGGGGATCGTCTGCACGGACGCCCATTCCTGGGATCTCCGGCTGCGACAACTCTCTATTACGGGATTCTGATTCCACACGTTATTCTCGCTGTTTTTGTGCCGATTCTTGCAATTCGGGTCTTCTGGCTCGCTTTTGCCGGCCGACTTGAAAAACATCGAAAACTGGCGAAGATCACATTGCCGATCTGGTTGTTTGTGTCAGTCACTGGTGTGTTGATTTATCTGATGCTTTACCAGTGGCCGTGGCAGAACCTTGCAGGATCATAGACTTTATCTGGCAGTGCCAGTAAATCACTGGGTTGCGGGCGGAGGAATCACTCTGATGCGAAATCACTTCAGAAAATTGATAGCGATCGTTGCATTGCTGACAGTGACCGGAGTTCTCCCGGCAGTCACGGAAAGCGTTTCCGCATGTCCTTCGTGTAAAGCGGCGAATGAGACCGATTCACGCCGACCGAAGGCGTACATGTACAGCATCCTGTTCATGCTTGGCATGCCAGCCACGGTCTTCGCCGGTTTCGGAATTTCGTTCTATCGAATGTCTCGCCGTGCGATGAGCGAACAGATGGAGCTTGCCCTTCAGGAACAGAGGCCCGATGCTGACGTTCCGCAGAATGATGGTTCTCCGACGGCCTGACAAGCTCACGGAATAACAACGCGTAACAAGGCCGGCACTGGTTTCCGTGCAATGCTGAAGAAGCTCACAGAACTGGAGGAGAAGTGTCCTTGCCCCGGTTTTGTCAGAGTCTCAAAGATTCGCGATCAGCAGAGCGGTTCTGATGCGCGGATGCCGAAACGCACCGATTTGATCAGATCCTCAGCATCTTCCTCGGAGCAGTCTTCGCCCTCGGGCATAAACGTTCGCTTGTGATACTCCACCTGTTGCCCAGGGGAGTTATTCCGAACAGCTTCGTCGGTCAGGAAGTATGTGTCGTTTTCTTCCTGCCGGAAGAACATCCGGAACCAGAGCATCTGAGCGACGTTTTCCTGCGGGTAATAGAGTCGGATTTTGAGCCCCGCATCGTACCACTCAAACAGCATCCCGAAGAAACCGCTGGGGATGTATTTCACGCTGCTGAGATCAACACCGAGTGATCGGAATCCTTCCTGTTCGATGAGCCCCGTCAGAGCTTCTCGGAGCAGCGCCAGATCGGCACCATCCCAGATCTCCATATCTTCGAGTGAAACAATTGCGGTTTCGTTTTCAACTCGAATATCCAGCCGCTGTCGCTTGCGTGAACTCATGGTGTCCTGATCCCTGGAATGTTGTTCATGGGAGTCGTCTGTCACTCGTCAAGTCGCTCCGTCCTGAATGATTTGCAAACCGCGGTCCGGTGCTGAAAATTTGCAAAAACGAGAAGCGCGAGCAGATCGTAAAGCTATTTCCTCAAACACTTTGCGATTCCGGCGAATCCTTCGTGGTGTGTTGCATTCACACAACGGACATGTTTCGAAACACATACATTCACCACCGGAATGTTTCGAAATGCCAACAGCTCCGACCGCCGCCGCAACATCGAGTTCATCGTTGTGGCGGCTCTGGGCTGAAATCCTGAGACGTCACGAAAAAGAGTCTCAAGAGAGCATCGGAAGTCTTTCCCTATTCCTCCCCATTTATTAATGTTCGCGTTACATGGACAAATTACCGAGACGTTCGCCTGGCGAAATCAATCAGACGCATGCTGGTCTGACTCGAACGAGCGGTAAAATTGCGGGGAGGGAGTCGAAACGACATGGCCCTGGAAGCACAGCGATTTCTGCACGCGGCCAACATCCGGCTGGACGTACCTGTCAGTGTTCAGTCATCAGAGCCGTTGACCGATGAGCTGCGGCTCATTTACGAAGACGCCACACTGACGTCGTTCGAATTTCTGATACAAGCCTGTATTGCTCAGAAGGTTGATTTCCTGCTGTTGTCGGGAAACGTCTTCATCGAAGCAGACCGAAGCCTGCGAGCTCGCCTGGCTCTGCTGAACGGCATGCGTCAGCTCGAAAGTCACAGGATTCGTGTCTTCGTGATTCCTGGTGACGGAGATCCGGGGGAAGCGTGGCGTGCCATTCCGGAAATGCCCGGCAACGTTTCCATCTGCTACAGCTCCAGTACGGAGCCTGTGGAGATGGTGCGAAAGAACCACGTCATTACCACGATCTCCGCATCAATGTGGTATGGAGAGACGGATTCGTTTGGAATTCAGGTGATTGCGGAATCCGAAGACGGGGTCACTCCTTTTCGTATTGGTGTGATCAGTCAGTCGAAGTACGAAGAGTCTCTGCGGATGGCCGCGATGGCATCAACGGCGAGCGAAGATCGGCTCGCAGCGTCGCTGCAGAATACCGACGAGGTGACGGAATCAGACCTTCTTCCGGGAAGTGGTCACGGAAAGATGGTTCCTCTTTCCGGCAAATCGAAACCAGAAACTCGCCAGAACGCTGATGTCAGCGAGATTGAAGACGAAGAATCGGTCATTCTTCCGGGAGTACCTCCGAAGGGGGCACATTCCGGTGACCACCGCCCCGACGGTGCTGAGCAGGACCGTGAGCTGGAAAACTGGGACGCTGGCTTCGTCCACTATGCTGACGAGATGCTTCGCGAGGGGCGTCTGAACTACCTTGTCATGACCGGAACGCTTCGCAAGGCAACGCTGCATCGACCGGCGGGACTGCTGCATTGCCCGGGCACCACGCAGCCTCGAGTTTACCGAGAGTCCACGAATGGCACCTGTTCGCTGGTGGAAGTCACAGCAGACGGGAGTGTCCGAATCACAGAGATCGATACCAGCACGATCGACTGGAAAGATATCGAGATCCATGTGACTCGAAATTCCGACCTGTCGTCGATGCTGCAGACGATGAAGAACCGACTGATGACTCAGAAAGTCGGTTTGTGCGATCGGATCTGGTCTGTGAACTGGACACTTCGATGTACCATTCCGGTGCTGAGGGATCTTCTTCAGCAGGACCTGAATGTTGCAGTCGCGGTCGAGCTGGATGAACTTCGCGTCACTGGCCGAACGATCCGCCTGATGCATTCGGTGCGGATGATTCCGATTCCGTGGCAGATCGACGATCCTCGCAGTCCGGCTGTTCGATTTCAGGATCTCGTGTCTCGGTCCCCTTCACTTTCGAAAGCCGGACTGCAGCAGCTGATCATGGCCGACAAGGCGCTGAGTGCGGGCTGGAAGCAGCGTTTCAGCGCTCTTCTCGAAGGTGTCGATCCGGAGCAGATTCTCGGCCGGATGAGAACTGACGGTGCGGGCTGGTTTATCCCTGACGACGCTGTGCTGACAGATTCGAACGAATTCGAAGAATCCGGAGACGATGACGAATCCGAATCGTCGTCGCTCGCTTCGCATCGGCGAGCCAGGAACACGGATTCGGACGATGTCGGTGACGAGACTGATGAGGAGGATGACGAAGCATGAAGCTGACAGAGATCGACATCGATCGCTTTCGAATCTGGCGAAGTCTGCTGCTGCGACTGAATCCGTCGGGACTGAACGTCATCTACGGTCCGAACGAGGCCGGAAAAACCACCCTGATGAATTTTGTCCGTTCTGTTCTGTACGGCTTTGAGCCGTTGGCAACAGAACCGACCTGGCATCGTCCGGATAAGGAACGCCCGTGGCGAGGGGCGATGCGATGTGATCATGGCGGCCGCACATGGCGAATCCATCGTCGCGCCGAGCTTAACGGACGCGGCCGTCTTCGAATCTCCGGCGGTCCGGAAGATCTGTCAAAAGATCAGGCCATGGAGTCTCTGCTGAGCGGCACCAGCGAATCACTCTTCAGTGACATTTTCGCAGTCGGCGTTCGCGAACTTCAGCAGCTGGCGACGCTCGGGACCGATCAGGTTTCCGAATACATTTACGGTCTTTCCATGGGGCCGCAGGGTCGTCAGATTCTCGATTCGATGGCGGCAGTCCGTGAACGTCAGCGGAGTCTTCTCAGTGAAGACGGGGCCCACGGCGTGCTTCCCGAGCAGTTCGATCGCTATTCGCGTCTGACCTCGGGCCGGAAGAACCGCGGGCAGGCTCGTGATCGGCATGCAAAGCTGACTCGACGACGCCGTGAACTGACCGATTCCATCCAGCAGCTTCAGACACGTGAAGATGCGATCACCAATGAGCTTCGCGGACTTCGCTTTCTGCAGTCTGTTCATAAGCCGTGGAAACGCAGTCGCGATCTTCAGGAGGAACTCACACGTGTTCCTGTGGTCCATGGCAATCCCACGGAAGCTCTGAAGCAGCTGGCTGCGTGCGAAAAAGAAATTCAGGAATGCGGTGTTCGCAGAGATCGCCTGAAAGAACAGGCGACTCAGCTGAAGACGCAGGCGGAACGACTGCAGCTCGACGCTGCGTTCGAAAAAGAGCGTTACGCGATTCAGAGTCTGGTGGAGCAATCCGACTGGCTGCGACAGATTGACGAGCAGATCCGGACGGCGGAAGATCGATCATCGGAGCTTCGGCGCGAACTGAACCATCAGATGGCGGCGCTTGGTCCGGACTGGACCATCGAACGACTCAATTCGATTGATACATCGCCGGAAGCACACCATCGCCTGCTTCAGTCGGCTCGATCGTATCAGGCTGCCATTGTTCGAAGAGGAAAACTCCGGCGCTGGAGCCGGAAGCTTGCACACAAGAGCCAGCAGGAACTCGTTGAACTCAACCAGGACCTTGATTCCATCGGGATGTCGGTCGTTGAAGCGATTCAGCAGGAACAGAGCCGCATGCAGGAGCTCGAGAACCTCGGGCGACTGCGTCTTCACGAAGAACGTCTGGCTCTGAAAATTCAGACCGTACGTCGTGTCATGAGTCGTGTCGACACTGATGACTCGATCCCCGAGTGGGTGGATCGAGCTGTCAACGCGATGTGGTGGATCGGCACTGCTCTGTTTCTGTTCGGAATTGTGACGTTTGCCGTCGGAGGCGATGCGCGTCGCTCGCTCGAAGGTGCACTTGCTGCGGCAGCGTTTGGTTTCGCCGGAATGATGTGGTGGGGCGTTCGCAACGGTCTGCGGAATCATTTCGACCGAAAGACCGGTATCCAGCTGGATGATCTCACCGACGAAGCACGTCAGGCAGATCGTGAGCTCAGAAGCATTCAGGAACGTATTCAGCGGATGGCGATCGCTGGGCAGTCGATGAAAAGAATTCAGTCGTCAGACGGCAGCGAACGGTCATCGACGGCAGAACTGATTGAGCGAATCGGCGAATGTTCGCGACGTATTGCAGACCTTGAAAAACTGATCCGGCGTCAGGACAGCGCGCTGCTCCGGCGAGCTCGCCTGAAGATTCTTCGGGATCGATTCCGAAGTGCTCAGCAGGCCATGACGCGTGAGCGTCAGCAGTGGTGCCAGCTGCTGAAACAACTGGGGATGGATGAAACCATCGAAGTACGGCAGGCGTTTGACTGGTGGCACCGAATCCAGCAGGTTCGAGAACTTCACACTCAGTGGCGCAACTCCGCTCCCGAGGTTGAGGGTCTCCGGCGGATGTTCGAGAGTATGCGAGTTCGCGTCGAGCAGCTCGGTGTCAAAGTCGCCGCAGGAAAGAAACTGAATTACACGCGTCCGCTCGAAGTCCTGACCGGGTGGCAACAGCAGCTGAAGACACATGAACGAGATCGTCAGGAACGCGAACGTCTGCTGCAGGAATCAGAAGGAAAGTCGAGAGATTCTGTGCATGCTCAGCATCAGCTGGAAGCCGCTGAGCTGCGTCGAAGTTCTGTGCTCGCTCGATCCGGAGCTTCGGCCAGAGAAGAGCTCGTGCAGCAACAGGAATGGGAAACTCGCCGCAGGCAGCTTGATTCACAGATCCAGAAAGCGATCGAAGAAGTCACAGAAGCGTCTTCCGCTGAAAAAGAACTGGCTGTGGTGGAGGAGGATCTGATCCGTTTCGATGCCGCTCACGCACGAGAAACCATCCAGATCCGCGACATGGAACTTGCAGAGGTTGAAGAGAAACTGAACGCCTGTCATGAAGAAATGGGCAGCCTGAAGCAGGAAATCAAGCTTCTCGAATCCAGCCGAGATTCTCACGGAGACTTCTTCGTAAAGGCTCAGGTGGCCGCTGACATTTATCGAACTGCAGAAGAATGGCTCGCCCTGCGAATCGAAGAAGACGCGGTGCTCCAGATTCGACGGCTGTTCGAACAGGAGAACATCAGCGGAACACTCGTCACTGCGTCTTCGTATATGCATCGAATGACATCCGGCCGGTACCATCGCATCTGGGCTCCTCTGGGTGAGGATTTTCTCTGTATCGATGATGAATACGGCCAGACGTTCCGCGTGGAGCAGCTC
>JBKDKA010000211.1:0-2889 GCA_046345315.1 Planctomyces sp. | reverse complement strand
AGCGTGGAGTTCTGTTCGAGATAGTCGAGCACCGCCATCGCGATGCTCCATGGTTCCTGACCCGTCGATGCAGCACATGACCAGATGCGGATTCTGGGAAACGGAATTCCGGAACGCTGTTTCCGGTCCTCCAGCATCCGGATCAGTTCCGGCAGGATCGATCGACGCAGTTCGTCAAACGGATGACCATCCCGATTGAAGGAGGTTTCGTTGGTCGCCATCGCTTCCACGATATCGCTGCGAAACCCGCCGTCGTTTCCCTCCTGCAGTTTCTGAATGACTTCGCTGAATCGCCGGAGTTGATGCTTCTGCGCCACAGGTTCGATGCGGCTGCGAACCAGATATTCTTTGTCAGGAGTGAGTGCCAGTCCTGAATATCCCAGTATCAGGCGGCGAAACACGTTGAATTCATCGGTCGTCAGTTCCATCAGCGACCTCCTGCTCCCACCAGACGCTGCAGTGTTTCTGCGATGCGCGACAATGGCAATACGTCGTCCACGAGACCCGTCGCCGCGGCCGCTCGCGGCATGCCCCAGACGACGCTGGTGGCTTCATCCTGAGCAATCACATACCCGCCCGCTCGTTTTACCGATCGAATTCCATCGGCACCATCATCGCCCATTCCCGTCAGAATGACAGTGGCAAGCGATGCTCCGTAACAGGCGGCAGCAGATCTCAGAAAGACGTCCACCGATGGTCGGCAGCCTTTCTCCGGTGGCGCATCGGACTGGCCAAGCACCAGTCTGCCGGCCGTGTTGCGCAGCAGCATATGTCGCCCGCTTTGCGCCAGATAAATGCCCCCGGGAAGCACAGGTGTTTCATCGCGTACTTCCAGCACCGCGCGACCACATTTTCGCGTCAGACTCTCGGCAAGGTAACCGCTCAACCCTTCCAGAATATGTTGCACAACAAAAATCGGGGCCGCAGATTCGGCCGCTCGCTGCAGCAGCTCGGGCAACAGAATTCCCAGAGCCTCAGGGCCCCCGGTCGATGCTCCGATAGCAATCGCACTGAACTTTCCGCGAGATCTTTCTGACGGAAATGTGCCAGCCGACACCGAAGCCGTTCGTGACCGATACCGCAGGTCATTTCGACGAAGCCGCAGGGCAGCTATTTTTTCTCGCATGGCTCTCCGAAGTGCCTCGCGATTGGTCAGCTCGTCGCCATCACCTGGTTTACAGATGCAGTCGAACGCACCCAGCTGCAGCCCTTCCACGGCCACCATCGATCCGGCCCTTGTCAACGCACTGACGAGAATCGTATCGATGGGCGGCAGGTGTTTCTGCTGCTGATTGCGAGCCACGATCCGGCGAAGAGTCTCCAGTCCACCGATTCCGGGCATCTGCACGTCCAGCGTGACCAGATCGGGAGCAGTCTTCTCGATGAACTCCAGAGCCTTCTCACCGCTGAACACCGAACCGATGATCTCAACATCCGGGAATTCTCCCAGCACCAGCTCCAGCTGCCCGCGGAAAATTCGGGAGTCATCAACGATCAGTACTCGTAACGGTTCACGCGTTTCCATTTCGCGTTATCCTGAACCGTGCGATCAGATTTCGCAACTCACGCGAGACGCCATCCAGTTTTTTTGCCGTATCCGTGACGCCGGTGGCCGATGTATTCGTCTGCCGAGCCGCTGCGCTCACCTGAGTAATGCTTTCCGAAATACCGCTGGATGCACGAGCGGCTTCTCCCACGTTGCGGGACACATCCATGGCACCGCGAGATGCTTCCGCGATGTTGCGAGCCATCATGTTGGCTGTGGTTGCCACTTCCGAAATCGATCGTGCAATATGACTGACGCCCTGGTTGGCTTCGGAAACGTTCTGAGAAATCGTCTGGGCTGACCGATTCTGATTCTCGACGGAAAGCGAAATCCGATCGGCTGACAAATTGATTGTTCGGATGACATCCGCAATTTCTTTGATGACGCCAACCGCCTGACGCGTTCCGTTCTGCACACCTTCGATCTTGCGAGCAATGTCTTCTGCCGCTCGAGCACTCTGATTCGCCAGCTCCTTGATTTCATGAGCAACGACCGCGAAACCTTTACCAGCTTCACCGGCTGATGTCGCCTCAATGGTGGCATTTAATGCGAGCAGATTCGTCTGGAGCGCGATCATCTTGATGGTTTCCGTGAACTTACTGATTTCAGTGCTGGACTGATCCAGATCCCGCATCGTGCGTCCTGCACTCTCCGCCATCTCAGAAGCGTGCCCCGCGACTCGAGCCCCTTCCTTCACGTCGCCCAGCACATCGCTGAACGATCGGGAGATTTCCTGGACAGCGCCGGCCACGTTCGTGACGTTCGATGAAGTCTGTTCGGCGGCCGACGAAATCGCTCCGACGCTGGCACTCATTTCTTCAGTGGCTGAAGAAATGGAGGAAAAATTCATGCTCATCTGCTCAGCTGCGGCACTCATCGTGTTGATGTTGGTGGACAGTTCTTCCGCGGCCGCTGCGACACTGTTGGATCGCATGGATGTTTCCTGACTCTGACCGACAAGTCCGGTGGAGATACTGCCAAGGCCTTCGGAGCTCTCTGCAAGTACCTGAGACGTCTTCTGAATCTCCCGGATGATATCGGCCAGAGCGTCTGCCAGCGTATCGGTTGCCTGAGCCAGCTCACCCACTTCATCTTTCTGAAGGAGATGAATGCGTTCGGCAAGGTCTCCTGTCGACATTCGCTGCGTCGCATCGCGGACCAGAGAGATCGGGGATGTGATTGACTTCGAAATCCAGAACGACGCCCAGAATCCTGCGATCAGTCCGACGATGCAGGTGATCAGAATCGTAGTCAATCCCTGATCATAGGTTTCCTGACTCGCCGAGATGTCACTGGTTGCCCGCTGCTGATACTCACGAACCAGGTGATCGATCGCAGTAATG
>JBKDKA010000210.1:0-10808 GCA_046345315.1 Planctomyces sp. | reverse complement strand
TGCAGCGGCAGCCGGTATTCACAACATCATGGCACTCCGGGGAGATCCACCTGTCGGACAGACAGAATTTCGCGCTGCCGAAGGCGGTCTGTCGCACGCCAGTGAACTGGTCAGCCTGATACGGGAACATCAGCCGAATTTTGGAATCGGCGTTGCCGGATATCCCGAAAAGCACCTCGAAGCACCATCGATGACCGTTGACCTGCAGAATCTGAAACGCAAGGTCGACGCCGGAGCAGATGCCATTTTTACGCAGCTGTTCTTCGTGAATGCAAAGTTCCTTGAGTTTCGAGAGCAGTGCACAAAACTCGGCATCAGCATTCCGATCGTTCCCGGTATCATGCCGATTACCGACTTCAGCCGCATTCAGCGAATCACATCCATGTGCGGTTCTGAAATCCCGAAATCCCTCGCTCAGAAGCTGGAACAGGTTCGTGACGACAGTCAGGCCCAGTTCGAGATCGGTGTTGAATTCGCAATTCGGCAATGCGAGGAACTGAAGGCTGCGGGAGTTCCGGGGATTCACTTTTACGCTCTGAACAAATCCGACGCCTGCCTTCGTATCCTGAACGCCATCAGCTGATCAGATTCCGCAAATTACGCGTCCGT
Organism: Planctomyces sp.; assembly: GCA_046345315.1. Lineage (GTDB taxonomy): Bacteria > Planctomycetota > Planctomycetia > Planctomycetales > Planctomycetaceae > F1-80-MAGs062. Next base: position 10,199 of record JBKDKA010000210.1, on the reverse strand, counting down.
TGAATACTTTCAGCATCAGATGATTCCGGATTCTGTTGAGTTTTTGAAACGTCTTCGTCGCGGCGAAGAAAAGCGTGTTCATTATTCGAAAAATGCTTTCGAAATCCGCTCAGGAAATTGAGCACCATCCTGCTGCCGGAAACTGACTGAAAACTCATTCCGCTGTTCTGCTGGCACACGAGACCGTGCGCGGGGAGGCATGGGGAGGCATTGCTGCACGGTCTCCACTCAATCATCCAGCGGCCTGCCGAAATGCACAATGGCATGTGATTTGCGATAAGGTTCCGAGGAAGCGAACTGAAACAAAGGCCCCCGAATCTGAAGAGGCAAAGCGTATGACTGGTTCATTCTTCCGAAAATCCGTCTGTTTTCTGATGGCTGGTATCAGCATCGTGAGCATCGCACTGGTGACCGACTTTGGCAGCAGTTCGGTGTCGGAGCCGATGTTTGCAGCGCGATATCACCTGCGAAGTCGGACCTCTCGCTTTTATCAGCGAGCGTCCCGAACAACATCGAACAGCCGTCCTGCCGGATTTCGTTCCGTCTCATTGTCGGGACGATAACCTTCGGTATTGGTGGACATTCCGGCCATTCTGGGCGAGCGGAAAGTTCGTGTTTTCGGACCCGCGTCCAAAGAACTCTCGCTCGCCAGCTGCAACTGCCCGACTGAGCGGCCGGTTCTGGATTTCGCGGCGGACTTTTCCGGGTCCGCGCGTCTGCAGTGACGATTTGCGGAAACACGCAGAACGATTCGGTGGACGTCTTTTGGTGCCTTTCTGCTTGTAGGGTACCAACGACCGCACTACCCTACCCCCGCAGGTTGCGCGGAATTTCTGGTCAACCTGGGTGCTGCGGATCTGAGACGGTCCCGGTGGACGCCGCGCTGATTATCGCCAGGGTGGTTTCGAAACCAGGAGTGGCTCCCGACGGACTGAACTTTGTCTGCAGCGTTCAGGGTGCCCGTTGCGGTTCTGAAACTCGCTCGAACGCAGAGGCTCATGAGTGTTTCAAAGCCGGCAGCGCTCCGCAGTTTGTGGAGCCTCATGTTTTGACATGTGGCTGAGAACAGTTTCCGGAACCCCCTATGCAGTCTTCCGAAGTCCCGTCCCCGGTTGTGCATCCGCTCGACAGCAATGACGAGCTGATTCGACTGATTGCTGATGTTTCCGGAGAATCCGAAACAACGGTGATCCGTCGGCTTCTGGACGAAGAACGCAACATTGGAACAAATGTTCGGAATGATCTCCGGGCTGCGAATGTCACTCCCCACATCTGGTCGGATGAGCTGATTGAGTTTTATCGAACAACTCGATCGTTTCTGTATGAAACGGCAGTCTGGAATCGAGCTCCGCTGAAGCTGCAGATGCGCGACTGGATGGGACGATTTCTGCACCGGAAAGCGCCCGGCAGAAAGCTGCGAATTCTGAGCTTCGGGGACGGACTTGGTTTCGACAGCGTTTACCTCGCGAAAGCGGGGCATGATGTTACCTATTACGAGGTGGCCGACGAATGCGTGACGTTTGCACAGCGCGTATTCGACAGAAACGGACAGACAGTGCAGATCATCCGGGATGCAGACAGCATTCCGAAGAACTTCTATGACGTTGTCATTTCCATGGATGTACTGGAGCATGTTCCGTCGCCGCCGGATTGTGTCGCTCTTTTCGCCGAATGGTTGCGTGACGGCGGCTGGCTGCTGACTCATTCTCCGTTCTTTTTTACAACCTGGCATCGAGTCACCCACCTGCATTCAAATCGGCAATACAGTGGCTGCGCAGAATTATTCCAGAGGAGCGGGCTGTATCCTGTTGACGGTCGATTTTTCTGGGATCCGATTGCTCTGCAGAAGTCGGAATCCACACCCGTTGATCGAAATCTGTTTTCCGTTCGACTCGGCAGCGTCCTTTTGAAACTGGGGCGTTACAGCAACCTTTTTCATTCGCCGATTGCGCAACGCATGGCAAGAACAGACCGAGTCTGGGGAGATGACCTCGCTCGCCGTCTGTCGCTCACAGAGAAGACTCCACGGTCCGGTTCAGAAAGGACATACTGAGATGTCTCCTTTCGGAATCCTGATTCTCACCGCATTCCTGGCGGTCGCGCTGGTCCGTCTGGTCATGACGGTTCGGTTGATTCAGGTCTTTCTGCGGAAGCATCCCGAGAGAGTTCCCGTTGAAGAATGGCCGATGGTCGTTGCGGTGATGGCGCTTCGCGGAGGTGACGAGTTTCTGAAAGAAACGCTCGCTCGGCTGACATCGATGGACTACCCGAATTACATCCTTCGACTGGTGATTGATTCCGAGACAGACCCGTCGCTCAAGGTGGTCAATGACTTTCTGGAGGTTGAGCGACCGAGCCATGTCGAAGTGTGTTTTCTTGGCGAGCGTCCGATGACATGCAGCGGGAAAGTTGCCGGAATGCTGCGAGGAACACAGAACCTTCCAACGGTATGTTCGGTGGTGGCTGTTTTCGACGGCGACGCAGTCGTGCAGAGGTCCTGCCTGAGACAACTCGTCGAGCCACTGATGAATGGTGCGTCGCTTTCCACCGGAAACCGCTGGTATGCTCCTCCTGAATCCAGCATTGGTGCACTGACTCGTTTCGCATGGAACGGCTGTGCTCTCTCCATCATGAATTCGGTTCAGATTCCATGGGGCGGCTGTATGGCAATGCAGCGATCTGTGATCACGGATCCGGAACTTCGCCGCCGACTCTCCCTGGCGTTCGGAGAAGACTCAACAATCGCCACTTTTCTGCTGCAGCGAAATCTTCAGATCCGATTTGTACCGGAATCGACAGTCGTCAATCAGGAGGACTGCAGCATTACCGGATTTTACAATTTTCTTGTTCGTCAGTATCTGACTGTTCGGCTTCATAATCCACGCTGGAATTTTGTGTTCGGAACCAATCTGGCCATCGGAATTGTGATGATCGGCGGCAACATTTATTTTGCCCTGGGATACGACAGGTATCTGCTGCCGATACTGGCAGGTTACCTGATTGTTCTGTCAGAAGTGATCCTTGAACTCGTCGCAGGCACACTGCTCGTACGACGCCAGAAAAGCAGAGAAGGATTGACTCTGCCACCGTTTCGGGGAATGTTCTGGGTGATGATTCCGATCGCACTCACGCTTCTGAATCACATGAATCCCATCGCATGCATTCACGCTCTCCTCATCAGGACTCATGTCTGGCGCGGCATCACCTACGAATTCTTCGGTGATCCGATGGTGCGCATCATCGCCGTGAATGCCCCGAACGGAAGTTCTCAGCCGGTCACAGAACGAAGTGACCCCGCCTCCAGTCTGAGCGCCGACCTGCAGAAGATCTGCTGAAACGGCTGCGGGGGTTCATTCTTTGGTTCCTCGATAAGTAGAAATCTGTCTCGAGAGTTCCGAGATGCCGTCGTCGTGAACTTCCAGCACATGAGCTCGTTCATGTGCATCAGCAAACTGGCATTCGCTTTCGATGAGATCACGGTTTCGCATCATTTCCCGCAGGAGACCTGACGCGGCTTCAGCATCAAAGTGCCGTTTGGCGTCGATTTCCACGTAGATCGGACTGGTGTGAGAAAACATCTCCCGGCCATATTCATTCAGAGCTGTTGGTGTCTGATGCACGGGATGGTCCGGCACTGAAGGAGACGGTGTACGGACCGCGATCCACCCCGAACGACTTACGGGAATCGTTTCATCAATTCGGGCGATCCAGTGACTCCCAGAGGCTTCACAGGAAACGGATCGAATCACTTCACCATCGAGAATGACTTCAAGTCGATCAAATTTCCGACGAGCGCTCGCAGAAGCCTGAACGCGAATCTTCCGATTGTCTCCCGAAAGCCTCACTGTTTCGCCGATCGTCTGATCATTCACCGCGAACGAAAGCAGAGGGCCGTTTGTGATGAAGCTTCGACCTGCACTCAGGTTCTTCAGCCAGTTCCCGATCGTCAGCTCATCGTTCATCTGAACGTAAACGCGGGAAAAATCATAAAGGCTCCAGTCTGTCCCGGTCGAAAACGGAACTCGCAGCCCCGTATTGAGGTATCGATAGAAGCTGTCGTCGTAGCTGCTTCGAGTACCGCCATCAAAGATGTTCATGGCGTCAACCTGTTTCGTCACCAGATTCGGAAGAGACTCCCGGCCCCAGCCGTTGTGACACCAGACGATCGAGCCGCCATCTTTTCTGGCTGTTCGAATACCGCGCTGAAGCGGAATGCCATCAGTGCCCTGCTTCATGATTCCCTGACCGATGCTGACCGGCTGAATCAGCTTCGGAATATTCAGCAGCATCACATGGCCGAAACCTTCCGAATGGCTCGACATGTTATGACGATGTTCCTCACCCCAGCCGAAAACGACACCGGTTTTCTTCGTGAGCGCAGACAGATCGTCGGTCGTGTAACGGTTCGTGATGTACGTCGCATCGGCAACAGCTCGTTCCAGATGTGATACGAACAGAGCATCCAGACGATCAGCGGCAGGAATCTCAGTCAGATATCGATCGCATTCTTCCCGACTGAGCTTCATGATGTGCAGATGAGTATTTGCTGCCTGCCATCCCTTGAGTTCAGTTCTGCCAAACGGCTTCAGTGCAATCTGAATGCTCGGTGTTTCTGCCGTGAGATCTTTCCGAACTGTAGTCAGCTCAGTGTCGAGACCGGAGAATGCCTCAATCGTGATCGGTTCTCGTGGTAATGAAACGATCGTGGCGCCGGGAAGAACGGACCACTCCTGGATTTCCCTCCGCTGATCATCGCCCTGAAGAGCGATTCCGGTTCCTCGATTCAGGAGTTCCGGAATACTGATGATCTCACCACGGGCGTCTCGACAGCGAATCATTCCTGGGACGACGACCGTGCCGCCCGCCTCATCAGTTTCAGTGAGCGCCATCTGTACCGTGACAGACGGTTGATCCGCGGACACAGCAGCCTCTGCAACGAGCGTCGCCGGAATCATCAATGCCATCGCAATGACTGCAGAGGATGCGAACACTCGGGAGGTTGTGAAAGACAGTGCCGATTCAATTGTGATCATCATCGCCACCTCTCATCGCGGATGAAGCATCCACTGCCATCAAGTGTCCATTATCGCTTCTGAACGGGTTCCAGCTCCATGACGATCCGAAATCCAAGGCGGTTGCAGCGATCGAATGGTGATGGACCACCGCGGCGCGAGGAGCGAATTCCGGCGGGGCCGTTCATCCATCCACCACCCCGATAGACGTGAAAACGCCCCGAGTCCGGTCCACTCGGGTCAAGCTTCGGGGATCTTTCGTAGTAGTCGACTTCATAGTAGTCCCGGCACCATTCCCAGGCGTTTCCATGCATGTCATGCAGCCCCAGCGGATTCGCTCTGAATGTTCCTGCCGGTGCCGTAAACGGATAACCGTCAGTGAATGTGCAGAATCCCGTGTACCCGGTGAATCCCGGTACCATCTGGCATGACTGGTCGCCCGCATTAACGCAGTGCTCAAGATCATTCGGCAGATTGCCCGCGGCAACTCGGCTGACTGTTCCCGCTCGACAGGCAAACTCCCATTCCGCTTCCGTTGGCAGTCGATAACGCTTCGACTCACGCTGACTGATCCAATTACAGAACGCGACGGCATCGTTCCATGTCACATTGACGACCGGATGATCGTCCGCCTGGTCGAATCCAGTGTTTCGCCAGTGAAACGACGAGTGCTGTTCGACTCGCTGTGTGACTTTGTTGTATCCAAGCCCGCCGAGGCCATCACGTTCGGCATCGGTCTTGTAGCCTGTCGCATCGGTAAACTTTTGGAACTCACCGCGCGTGATTTCACAGGTGCCGATCAGGAATGGCTGAGTCAGTATGACTGCGTGAACGGGGTATTCGTCACGGTAGTTTTCCGGACGAGAACTCACGTCGCCGATCTCTGCAGCAAAAGCTGCGGCCGTTTCCGGTGCCTCGTGGTTCCCCATCCGAAATTCACCGGGTGGGATCAGCGTCATCTTCCCGCCCAGACTGTTCACAATCTGTGAATTGATCTTCAGATAATCCGCCCATGCCTGCTGACAGACCTGTGCTTCTTTCGTTCCGGATGGAAACGCGAGTCCGGATGGAAACGTCAGCGAGGACGGCGTCTGACTGCTTTCGAAAGATCTCTGATCCATCGCATCTGTCCTGCGGGCAAACAGGACGATCACGATCAGTAATCCGAATCCAATGAGCCACGGAACGCGCATCATTCAGATTCCCCGTTGACACCAGCTCTCATAGGTTTCAGTCGGCGACGCGCAATCGTTGACGAGCGAATTGAATGGATTCCAGAAGTGCATCCACGTCAGAACGAACGTTGTATGCCGCAAAGCTGACTCGAGTTGTCGCAGTGAGGCCAAGATGCGTATGAAGTGGCATCGTGCAGTGATGCCCGTGACGAGTCATGACGGCTTTCCGATCGAGCATAGCCGCCAGATCTTCCGGATGAACTCCGGTGATTCGAAAACTGATGATACCGCCCTTCCTGGAGACATCCGGACCGAAGATCTGCATCCCCGGAATCTGCATCATTCGCTCGGTGGCCTCCACGAGCAGCTGATGTTCATGGTTTCGAATGCGGTCAATTCCGTGATGCTGAACCCATTGCACAGCGGTGCCCAGAGCAATGGCCTGAACGATGGGAGGCGTTCCTGCCTCGAACTTTGCCGGAGGTGCCGCCCAGGTTGACTCACTGACCGACACCTGGTCAATCATGTGACCGCCATAAAGAATCGGATCCATTTCCGCAAGTCGATCCGCTTTACCGCAGATCACGCCGACGCCGGTTGGTCCGTAAACTTTGTGGCCACTGAAGACCAGAAAGTCGATTCCGGCTGCCTTCATGTCAGTGGCTTCGTGCGGGACGCTCTGGGCCCCATCCACAACGAGACACGCACCCACGGCTGCCGCACGACGAGCCAGCTCAGCGACGGGATTGATCGTCCCCAGAACGTTCGACATCCCGCAGACGGCGATCACGCGGGTCTTCTTCGTCAGGACCTCATCCAGTCGATTCATGTCGAGCTGGCCATCATCCGTCATCGGAATAAATCGAAGCTGAGCTCCTCGTTCACGCGCGAGCTGCTGCCAGGGAACGAAGTTCGCGTGATGTTCCATCAACGTGATCAGAATCTCGTCGCCCGCCTGCACGTGGCGGCGTCCCCAGCCGAACGCCACCATGTTCAGACCTGCAGTCGCTCCCGGACAGAAGACGACACAGTCTGCTGATTCTGCGTTCAGAAAACTCGCAATGACCGCTCGTGAAGCTTCAAGCTCATCATCGACTCGGGCGCCAAACCGATACTTTCCACGGTACGCGTTCGCGTAATACTGCTCCTCGACCTCGCGTTCCTTGAGGATCACGCACAACGGCTTCTGAGCCGATGCACCACTGTCGAGGTAAACGGGCTTGAGGCCGTCTTTCAGAGTCTGCATCAGGACCGGAAACTCAGCTCGCACTGCATCCGCATTGAATTCCAGCTGGTCGTCGGAGGAATTCGGATGGTCGGGCGGGAATCGATCAACTGTTGATGTCATAGTTCCGGATTCCGGAGGAGATCGCTGTCAGCGACAGGGCAATCATTCTGGCTGAGATTTACGTCGCACCGATTCTATCGCATCAGGAACCGGCCGCGACCTGCAAAGCTGCAAAACCGCGAATGCGATCTACCATGCCACGAAGACCATTTCGACGATTGGAACTCAGCTGACGATTCAGCCCCATTCGTTCAAACAGTCCTTCGATATCGGTTTCGAGGATCTGACGGGGAGTCTGATTCGCGTAGGCGGCCATCACCACAGCGATCAGACCTTTTACGATGATGGCGTCACTGTCAGCCTGTAAAACCACGCGAGGCGGCTCGGCGGACTGCTCGAGTGAAGCGACCAGCCAGACGCGGCTCTGACACCCCTTCACGATATTCTCTTCGGTCTTCTGATCCTCCGGGAATGCCGGCAGCTCGAATCCGAGGTCGATCAGGTAATCACACTGTTCTTCCCAGTCCGAAAGTTCTTCAAACTCGGACAGCAGTTCTTCAAGTTTCATGTCAGAGAATTTCAAGAACAGGACCGGCCGGCGACGTCACAAGCTCACGGACAACCTGCATCGCAACCTGCTGCGTCATACTGCGAAGAGCATCTCGGCTGGGGTTTTCTTCCGTCAGCATCTGCATCATCTGCCCGCGATCGCAGTATTCTCGAATGCAGCCGTTCATCGGGATTTCACCCAGAAACGGAACCTGAAGTTCCTCGGCGACTTTTCGAGCACCACCGCGTCCGAAAACTTCGCCGGACATGTTCTCCACGAAACCAAGAATCGGCACATTGACTTTCTTATACATGTCGACAGCTTTGATGGCATCCAGCAGAGCAACCTGCTGTGGTGTACAGACCACAACTGCTCCGGCCAGCCCAACCTGCTGAGACAGCGTCAGAGATACGTCTCCGGTTCCGGGAGGCAGGTCGATGATCAAATAGTCCAGCTCGCCCCAGTTCGTATCCTTCAGAAACTGAGTCAGTGCTTTGTGAAGCATCGGGCCACGCCAGACCACTGACTGACCTTCACCGATGAAGAAACCCATCGACATGAGTTTCAGACCGTTCACATCGATTGGTTCCAGGCGGACGAACTTGTTGCCCTGAGAATCCTGCAGTTCCGTGGCAGCCGGCTGGCCTTTGGCCGCCATCATGTGAGGAATACTGGGACCATAGACGTCTGCATCCATCAGGCCGACGCGACATCCGAAGGAATGCAGGCCACAGGCAAGTGAAGCCGCAACGGTGCTCTTGCCAACTCCACCCTTTCCGCTTCCCACTGCAATGATGTTATGGATCTTCAGCCCGACGCGACCGCCGGCGTCCTTCCCGCGAACCGTGGACGTGATTTCCGTTCGAACCGTCTGTCCTGCGGTCAGCACCGGCGCTACGGCGCTGGCGACCAGATCCACAAGAGCCTGCTGATCCGGCCATGCCGGGGTCGGCAGCTCAAGGCTGACCACGAAAGACTGACCATCGGGACGAACATCCTTCAGAATTCTCAGTTCATCGAAGCTCTGGCCGAGCTGTGGTTCTCTGATTCTGTAAACGATTTGTCGAATCTGTTCTGCCGTTGCCATGAAAAAGCTCTGAACGTTTGTCGTTTTATAGTCTGTTCGGGAATGCCCGACGGAAGATTTCTGCCGTCCATACTCGCATCCTAGAATCATGTGGAGTCAGATCAATGTCAGCGGACTTCCCTATGTCGATTTTGCATGACATTCATGTCGGAAAATTCATGAACATGAGGATGTGGTTCGAGGTGGACCAGCACGTCCCTCAGAACATCGAACCGATCCAGCAGCAGATTCTTGACCATATGGCCGATTCGATGACCGCGAGCAACGGTCATTTCGGAATCGACTTCCACGTGAATATCCGCAAAATACTCCAGACCGGATTTTCGGACCCAGAGCGTTTCGACGTCGGCAACACCTTCGACGGACATCGCTGCGGCGCGAACCTGAGCCACAAATTCCGGTTCTGCCTGCACGTCCATCAGCTCGCTTCCGCTTTTTCGGAAAAGCTCAATCCCGGAAACAATAATCGCTCCGGCAACGACCAGAGACGCCACTTCGTCGGCCCAGGCATAATCCGGTCCGCACCAGCGGACGACGCCGAGTCCCGTAAGTACGGCCAGAGCACAGAGTGCATCGCTGCGGTGATCCCAGGCGTTCGCAACGATGGCCGCTGATCGAGTCCTCCGGCCGACCCGGACTTTGTAATGATAGAGACATTCCTTGACGACGACGTTGATGCCGGCGATCCAGAGTGTCCACGCCGGGGGAATGCCGTGAGGTTCCCTCAGATGCGTGATGGCTTCCCATCCGATGGCTCCTGCCGACAGGATAATCAGCAGCGCAACGTTGGATGCAGCGATCCCCTCGGCTCGACTGTGCCCGTACGGATGTTCCTCGTCAGCAGGCTTCTGAGCCACGCGAATGGCGACCAGAACAACGATGGTCGTGATGACATCACCCAGCGAATTGACAGCATCGGCAACAAGTGCAAAAGACTGACCGACGATGCCTCCAACCAGTTTGACGGCAGCCAGCAGCAGGTTCACGAACAGCCCCAGCCAGGAAGCCTGAGCGACTTCGCGGTATACGTGTCCCTGACGACTGCGATTCTGGATTTCGCTGGATTGACCGTTTCGGCCGTCGGTCC
>JBKDKA010000209.1:0-36581 GCA_046345315.1 Planctomyces sp. | reverse complement strand
TCCCTGCATCGCTGTGGAAACCATCACCGCAGGGAATGCGGCAGTCACTCGGTCGTCGACGGCAGTCAGAAGAAAGGTCTGAGTACCACCACCACTGGCTCCCGTGACGCCGATCCGCGACTGATCGCAGTCTTCACGACTGCTGAGCCAGTCGAGGACGCGGATGGAGTTCCAGGTCTGAAGACCGAGAATGTTCACAAGTCGCAGTTCGGACTGCGCACTGAAGAGCCCCCAGTTCTCCGGTGTGATCAGATGCGGCCGCTGCGTGTTGAATCGGTGAGCCAGATCTTCCGAAAGAGACCCGCCGTCTGCGTATCCGAGCATATCGTACAGAAAGACCATGCATCCCATTCGAGCAAGCTGCACGCAGCGGGCCTGCAGAGGATGTCGACCACCGATCTCGAACTGTTCTCCGCCGGAGGCAATCTCCTTCGTGATCTGGTCCGGACCGTGATCATGAAATCGGCCACTCGGCCAGTGACCATGCGGACAGAGAATCGTGGGCAGCTTCTTTGTGGTCGCCCCCGATTCCTGAGCAGGAAGATAGAGGCTTCCAGTCACCAGAAAGCCTGGAAAGCTTTCGAAGTAAACTCGGTCGACAGTGTATCCGTCGCGGACCACACGTCCATGAATCGTCGGTTTGATCGTCGGACGTTCCGGCATTGGCCAGAGCCCCGTGGAAACCAGAATCTGCCGACGGACGTATTCCCTGCGTCGCTCCCATTCTTCGGGAGTCGCAGATGGCTGGAAAGGAAAATACCCATTGAGATCTTTCAACTCTCCCAGTCGGACGTCGGAGGCTGCCGTCATTGAGCCTGCTGCAGCCACCCCTGAAACAGCATGAGTCATCACGACACCGGAAGTTGCTGCCATGGCGGATCCGCCAAGCATTGCACCCGACCGTGAAAGCAGCTCGCGTCGATTCATCAGGTTCGACAAGTCAACATTTCGAGAATCCGGCAGTTCAGGGGTGATCATGAAAAAGCTCCTGCATATGTCTGTTCGGACGATCACGTGAAAAACAACCAGAGGCCGTTTCATTGAACAAGCCGGTTCAGTGAACGATCATGATGACCTCATTGGCCCTGTCAGAATCATGCATGAAGACACGTTCATGCAAAATGACTCAAACAGCGGTGACGAGATTCTAGAACATCCCGGATCAATGCAGAAATGAGACGCTGCAGTTTTGCCTGAAAGAGCTGTCTCGTCCTGGAACACATCGACGGATCAACCGTTCACTCGGTCTTCATGGTCCTGCCATGCGTTGACATCCGATGATGTCACGGCGATACTTCAGGGGGATCTCTGAACTTCTGCGGTCATCAATTACAGCCACTTTCTCAACAAGGGTCTTTCATTCATGAGCACGAAATCTTCCTCCAGTGATGCAGCAGCTGGTGGTGCAGCAGGCGGAAAAAAGCCGAAGAGTATGGTTGTCAAGGTTATCATCGGAGTTCTTCTGGCTGTGATGCTCGTCGAACTGGTAGCCCATCTTCGACTCCTGAATGCACATCGTCAGCTCATGGCCGAAGTACAGCGGTCAGAGAACGAGAACCAGCTGGTAACGCGAGCAGTTGTTGATCGAATCCTCGGCAATCGAACACCGGATGAATCCAAGTCAGTGAAGGCGGCTGCCGGTGACGAGCGTTACGACATTTATTACTTCTGGGGGCTACTGAAGGAACGTCCGCTGTGCGTCCATTACGGTGTGGCGGGGATGAAGTCCGAACCAGAACTCGTCGAGGTCATCACTCACATCCCGGACGAAGTTCTCGCTGCCAACTGATTGGCCTCATTGCCATCGGGCACGAATCATACTCGTCAGAACATCGGGCTCACCTGTTTCAGGTGAGCCTTTTTTTGAGTCAGACGCAGTTCTGACTGACCTTGATCCCGCGTCACATCCTGTTTCTCACATCCATCAGCTTCTGGTTCGCATTCGGGTAGGCTGGATTGAGCTTCAGTACCTTCTCGAACGCAAATGAGGCTTCCGCCCATCGTTCGAGCTGCTCCAGAACAAGGCCTTCCTGAAAGCTGAGTCGTGGATTATCCGGGGACAGGCGAGCAGCTCGCCGGATGAATTTCAGGGCCGCTTCCGGTTCTTTTTCCTGCATCAGCAGCACCCCGAAATTGAAGAGCCCCACCGTTGAGTCAGGAAACTCCTTGAGCCCTTTCTCGAAGTGTTCTTTCGCCTCTGAGATCTTTCCCGTCGCATAGAGAAGGCTTCCGAGATTGAACCAGGCTGTTGCATAGTGCGGATCAAGCTCAACGCAGCGAGTATAGTTCTTGATCGCGCCGGGAAGATCATTGGTCTGAGTCAGCAGTCGCCCAAGATCAAACCAGGCCTGAGCCGCATCCGGATAAAGACTGACTGTTTCCTCGTAAACTTTTCTGGCTTCGTCCGGTTGCTTTCTGCTTTCGAGAACTGCACCCAGTGACAGTCGTGCCGGAATAAAATCCGGCGCCTTCTGAATCACCTCGCGGAGCAATGCTTCGGCTTCCTCCGATTGTCCTTCTGAATTCAGCTTTCGAGCTCTGACTTCTGCATTGTAATGGACAATCATGTCCTTGATGTCCGGCAGTGTCTGAATGTCGGTCGAGGGCGTGCTGTTCGTACCGCCCGAGAGGTAGCCGATTGCTTCCAGCTTTCTTCGGTCCGCCTCAGTCAGATCAAGACGACCTCCGCTGAAGACTGTCATCTGATCTCGAACATCCTGAAGCAGCTGCTCCATTTCGCTTTTCTGATCCGGCAGAGTTTCAATCAGGTTGTTCAGTTCGCCGGGGTCTTTCTGCAGATCGTAGAGCTCACTTCGAGCACTGCTGATGTACTTCCATGGACCTCGTGTCACTGCCGCGAGCGGCGCCCAACCATACGAACTCAGACCAACTTCGGCCTCAGAGTAGCAGGCGCGAGACTCAATCGGATTTCCCTGAAGCGCCTGCAGCAGGCTCGTGCCTCCGACAGCTCCGTTCACTGGGATTTCAAGAGTTTCCAGAATACTGGAAGGAATGTCGACAACAGAAACTGATTCACTGACACGATGTCCTGATTTCCAGACCCCAGGAGCCGCCATGATCAGAGGGACTCTCATCGTGGAGTTGTACAGCATGAAGCCATGCTCATCTTCCAGGTGTTCGCCGAAACCTTCTCCATGGTCACCAACAACAACAATGAGCGTATTGTCATACTGACCATTCTGCTTCAGATCTTCAATGACACGCTGCAGCTGCAGGTCTGTGAAGGCAATGTCACCGTCGTACGGCTTATCTCTGAATCGATCTCCAAAGGTTTCAGCATGCCCTTCAAAGGGAGCGTGAGGATCATAGAAATGCATCCAGCAGAAGAATGGTTTCTTTTCTGACTGCCGGTGTTTTCCAAGCCATTCCAGTGCAGAATCAACGATCTGATTTCCATCCCGCATCAGATGCGTCTCATGACCATGGCGACGACCACCAGCCATGTCATCATCATAGACGTCAAACTTCTGATTGAGTCCGTGGCGAGAATGAAGAACCACTGAAGCAATGAATGCCGACGTCGAGTATCCGGACTCACTCAGACGGCTGGTCAGAGTCGGGATACTCTCTTCAAGTCTCGCTGCTCCGTTCTGATGTACACCATTCTCAGGTGGATACCGTCCGGTCAGAATGGACGTGTGAGCTGGTAATGTGAGGGCCACTGTTGTGAAGGCATTCTCGAAAAGGACACCTTCCGCTGCCAGTGCATCAATCGTCGGCGTCAGCGCCTGTTGATATCCGTAACAACCGAGATGGTCCGCTCGTGTCGTATCAAGGGTAATCAGCAGAACATTCATGGGTGTCCTGCGAAACAGCCAGAATGCGATTCCTGCTGCAGCAATCACCACGATCAATGCAGCGGCAAAACCTCTGATTCGGGAGTTTCCAGTCGTTGCGATCATAAACGCTTTCAAATTTCCGTGAGGCAGCTTCTGCGGTCACTGACATCTGAGGCCATGCGAACCGAAATCTGAAGTGATACGATAGGCTGGCTGCCGTTGTGATTCCGCCAGGAACACATCTGAAATGGAAGGAATTCAGAATATCGGGTTTTCGAATCTGATTCGAGGAAGTCACGGCTCTGCGAAATGCATTTTCCGCCCGCTTGATTTCCAGGGCACCAGGTTCACATACTTCCATTGTCGTTGATCACACAGTCAATCGAGATTTTTTTGTCGGAGATGAGTCGCTTATGAGTCAGTCGCAGAGTCCGTTCGATCCAATGCTTTCCCGTCGAGCATCACTGCAGGCACTTGGGCTGGGGGCTGGGGCTTTCAGTCTCGCTTTCCGAGGAACTTCCAGTTCTCTGCTGGCTGCCGAATCACCCAACTGGAAGAAAATCTCATCAGGATGGCATATCAAGCCTGACATTGCCTACCTGAACACCGGCTCACTTGGTTCCATTCCGAAGTCCGTGCTTGAGAAAATGAAGGACATCAACGAACAACTGGAGTCGAATCCGGTGGAAAGCGGGTTCGGTCCGGTGCTGGCCGATGCAGAAAAAGTTCGCGCGAAGCTGGCTGAGCTGTTCAACTGCAAGGTCGACGAAGTGACCGTAACTCGCAACACGACCGACGGAATGAATCAGATCGCAGAAGGTCTGAACATGCAGCCGGGACAGCGAGTATTGACCTGCAACCACGAGCACGGCGGCGGTCTGGGTGCATGGAAGTATCTGGTCAAACGCCGCGGTGTTCATCTTGATGTGGCCACTCTGGGGGCTCCTCCGGCCAGCGAAGACGAAGTTGTCGAAAGCTTCAGGGCCGCGATTCGTCCTGAAACTCGAGTTATCATGGTCAGTCATGTCACCTACAGCAGTGGTGTGCAGACTCCGATCGCTCGACTGTCTGAGCTGGCTCATCAGCACAACTGCCTGATGGTTGTGGATGGAGCTCAGGCCCCGGGCGGTGTTCTCGTCGACGTGAAAGCTCTTGGTTGTGACGCCTATGCGAGCAGCGGTCACAAGTGGCTCCTCGGTCCGAAGGGAACGGGAGCACTCTACATCAGCGAGAAAGTCAAGGATCAGATCACGCCGTTCGTTCTCGACGACGGGTACGGTGTCTATACCGCGATTCGAGGAACGTCCAACTGGACCGAAATCATCGGTCTCGGTGAATCACTGGATTTCATCAAATCGATCGGTCGCGAAGCTGCAGCCGCACGTCTCATGGAACTGCGAAATCAGCTCTATGAAGTTGTTGCGAAAGCGTCCGGAACAAAGATTTTCAGCCCGCCACCGGGAAGCTCCATGGCCAGCCATCTGGTCTGCTTCAGTGTGACAGATCGTGCCAAGCACCCGCTGCTGAATGAACAGTTCAAAAAGGATAAAGTCGTCGTGAAGACGGTCGGGATTGAGGGCATTGACTATCGCGTCGGATGCCATCTCTACAATACCGAGAAAGACATCGCTCGATTCGCAGGCAGCCTCAAGAAGGTCCTCGGATAATCGGACCTCCATTTCCCCCAGATGGAAATGGCCCGGGCTGGCAGAACGCCGTAATAACGCTGAATCCGTCGAACGCCACTTCTGTGGTGCTCGACGGATTTTTTATTTGTCATGCTGGTCCGCGAAAAAAAACCTGAAACGGAATGTTTCAGGCCTTTGTCGAACGTGTCCCAGGGATATCACATCAGCTGATCCCGCCGATCGATCTCAGTCGTCCATGAAGAATCTCAGTCGTCGTAGTCAACTTTGTAGCGAAAGCCACCGTCCCGGCGATACTTCAGTTCGACTTCGACCTCATCGAATCCACGACGGCCGTAACCGAATCCCACCGGATGAACGTATGCAGCAGACGGGGCCAGATAGTAACCTGCCGTCGAATACTGAGGCGCGTAATACGCAGACACAGTCGGTACCATCGGTGCGTACACGGCTGTCGGTGTTGGCACGACAAAAGCTGGCTGATAGACCACTGGTGCTGGCGCCACAGCGACCGGGTACGCCACAACGGCAGCAACCGGGTAAGCCGGATACGCATGGAAGTAGTGATGATAATGCCCCGCCTGAGCGGAGACATCCGAAACAAACAACAGCACCGCAACGCTCAACAGTTTTCGAAGCATTTTCCAGATTCCTTAAAAACGCACCCCCAAACACAATCTCAGACTGCTCTCGAAGAATTCCGTCGCACGATTTTAGCGACTACGTAAACGCTGTCACGTAGATAAATTCGGGAATTTCCGTGGATCTGATTCCAAAATCTGCGCACGAATTGCACGTCGTTGGTTCCATCGGCTCCGCAGGAACTTCGCCATCCCGGAACGACTCATTCCGCGATGCTGATACTCAGCTGCGTCTGCCCAATCGGATCTCCGGATGATAGAATTCCCCAATGTCGAATGCAGAACAATACCTCAAGCCGGAAGTGATCCAGACGATCGCAAGGCTGGATCTGCGCGCCAAATTCATCGTGGAAGGCTTTCTCACTGGTCTTCACGCAAGTCCGTTTCAGGGCTTCAGTGTCGAATTCAGTGAGCATCGACGATACAACCCCGGAGATGATCCGAAAGATATCGACTGGCTGGTCTACGCTCGCACAGACCGAATCTACGTCAAACGCTATCAGGCGGAGACAAACATCACGGGCTACATCCTGATGGATCTGTCCCGCAGCATGGGGTACACGTTTCGGCAGAAGCTCACCAAGTTCGACTACGCAATCTGTCTGGCGGCAGCGATCAGCTATCTCATGATTCATCAGCAGGACCCCATCGGGCTGGTGACCTTTGATGATCAGCTTCGAGCCAGTCTGCCGGCTCGCAGCCGCCGCAGCCAGCTCGGCGACATTCTGGCTCTGCTGCAGAAATGTCAGCCTTCCGGGTCAACGAAGATTGCAGAGAATCTGAGGCAGTTCGGAGCAATGATCAGACACCGCAGTCTGATGATGCTGATGTCTGATCTGCTGTCGGATCAGGAAGAAATCATCAGTGCAGTGCGAATGCTCCGCCATCGAGGCCATGATGTGATTCTGTTTCATATTCTTGATGAAGCAGAGGTCACATTTCCATTCACCGGCAGTGTCGATTTTCTCGAGCCTGAGTCGCAGGAGAATCAGATCATGGATGCCAGTGCCATCCGATCAGACTACCTTGATGCTCTGCGAGAAATGCGAGAGCGTCTCCGAAGCGTCTGTCTTCAGATCGGCGCTGATTACGTGCCTCTGGACACCAGCATGCCGTTTGACAAAGCACTGCTCGAATTCCTGTCGCAGCGACAGGCTCGCTTCTGAGGCGAGCTGCCACTGTGCGCAGGGGCAATATGCGGCTGATCCGTCAGCCGAGAAGGCCGGGGATGACCTTTCCTCCGTCAACGATCTTCATGGGTCGGCCGAGCGGACTGCGATTCTCGTGATCCGCATTGACTCCCAGAGACTGACAAACCGTTCGAAACAGATCAGCGACAGTCACTGGATTCTCTGCCACATCTGTCCCGTCGGCTGTCGATGCCCCGTAGACCTGACCACCACGAACTCCACCGCCGGCCATCATCATGCTGAACACCCGTGGATAATGATCGCGGCCTTCTCGCGGATTGATCTTCGGGGTTCTTCCGAACTCTCCCATCCAGACAACCAGCGTATCATCCAGCATGCCTCGTGCTTTCAGGTCTGTGATAAGAGCTGCTGCTGCCGGATCGACTTCAGCTGCGTTCTGGGCACAGCGTTCGAAGTTGTTGTCGTGAGTGTCCCAGTTGCCGGAACGGACTTCAACAAACGTCACACCGTGCTCCACAAGACGGCGAGCCAGCAGGCAGCCCTTTCCGAAGTTGCTGTCGCCGTACTGAGCCTTCAAAGCATCTGATTCTCCGGCAATGTCGAAGACTTCCGTTTTCGGCGTCAGAACCAGCCGTGAGGATTTTCCGTAAAGCGATCGATGACTTGCAGCCAGTTCTTCGGAGCCATCTGCAGAGAACCTCGTCGTCAACTGATCCAGCAGCCCGGAACGACGTACGAACCTTTCACGGGCGACCGAGATCTTCAGGTTGTCAGGCATCTGACCTGGCCGTGAAACGACGAACGGTTCGTAGTCCATGCCCAGAAATCCGGCGCCCTGAGTGCCTCCGATCGAAACGAATGATGGGATTTCTGAGTTGAGATCACCAAGCTGCTGAGCGATGCAGGAACCGAGCGATGGATGCTTGACGCTTCCCGAAGGCACATACCCCGTATGCATCTGGTAAGTCGCTCGCGGATGACTGCCTTCCTTGTTGGTCATTGATCGAATGATCGCCACGTCATTCATCACCGAAGCGATTTTCGGAAAGTTTTCAGCGATGGTGATCCCGGTGGCTGCAGTCTGGATTCCTTCCGTCGGACCTCCGTTCGTATGTCCCGGTTTGGGATCGAGCGTCTCAAACTGGCTTGGTCCACCCTGCATCCAGAGCAGAATCATGGACTTCCCGCGTTTTCGCAGAGCTTCAGCTTCCTCGGCCAGCAGATCACGAAAGCCCAGTTGACCTGAAGTCGCGGCTGTTGCCGATATCGCCTGAAGAAAACGACGACGGCAGAATCCCTGAAGACCAACCTGAATGCTGTCTATCAGATGCAGTGACATGAATCTCACTCCTCGATTGAATGCGGATCACTCTTTGACTTGACCACGCGGGATTCAGAAACAACGAATTCGATGCCGTGTCAGCTCAGCGTTTGCTTCGAAACTCAGGAGAATTCACGAGTGCCCAGAGGATGTCTTCCATGCTTCCGCGACGCTCTCCATCCTTAAGGTAGCCTCGAGCCACTTCCAGTTCACCATCCGTTGGTTCTCGGCCAACAGCCAGCAGGTAAAGCTCACGCACGGCATCATCGTCTGACTGCACCGTGGACAGAATTCGGCTGACCGTTCCTGAATCTGCCGGGTTTGCGATCATCCGCGTCAACAATCCGGAATTCATCAGAAACAGTGATTCCGGAATGCTTCCCGTCAGATCCGAACGAGCGGTGGATGGATCGAATCCGAACACGTTCGCAAAGACATCACGACTGGAGCCCGGCCTTCGAGGCTGCCCGGCCTGACGATTGACTTCCGTCGGCATCATCGGGAGATCTGTGACATTGAGCGTCTGACAGAGCGATGCGTAAAGTTGATCCGATCGCATCCGCATGGGTTCGCAACGAGCGAAGTCTTCCGCAGTGCTGTTTGGGACTCGCTGATAAACCGTGGTGGCAGCGATGGTACGAATGAGCCATTTGAGATCATACTTTGAGCTCACAAACTCATCGCTCAGAATCTTCAACGCTGGTTCATGCGAGATGGTGCGATCCGGACCGATATCATCGACCGGCAGACAGAACGCCGTGCCCGTCATTTCGTACCAAATCCGATTGACAATGGCTCGTGCAAACCACGGATTGTCACGATCCGTCACCAGATCTGCGGCTTTCCCGCGACGTTCCGCATCCGTCATGTTGGCGGCAATCTTCTCGTCATTCAGGAAGAAATCCGGATCGACTCGCTCCCCCTGCGAAGCTGGATCCTTGAGATCGGGCATGTAATGCTCAGTGGCTCCCTGCCCCGGACGGTTGTTGTCGGGAGGCTGGGCTGTGAGGATCTCCGTGACTGAGACCTTACCGTCTTTATCCTTGTCGATCAGCTCTTTATTCTTCTTCAGAATCCGTGCCAGCGGAGTTTTCGCTGCTTCCGTATCCGTAATAAAGCCGTCACGATCGCGGTCTGCTCGCGTCAGCAGGAATTTCGAGAATCCAGGACCTCGCTTACGCTCCGTGTCGACTGAAACCACCATGAAGTCCTGTTTCTTTTCGGTCTTCGGATCGCGTCGAACACTCACGCGGGGGAAGAACGCGACGAATTCATGGAACTGCTCGCGTTTCCATCGATCCCATGGATGGTCATGACAATTGGCGCACTGAATCTGTACACCAAGAAAAAGTCGCGATGCCTCCGCAGCAATTTCTTCCGGAACACCCTCGTGAGCAAACACCAGGGCTGTTTCGCCGTTCTCTGCCACACTCCCGGACGCTGTCAGAAGTGAAGCGACAATCTCATTCCAGCCGGTGCCTTTACTGAGTTCTTCAGCGATCCATGTCTCGAATCCCTGCTTTGCCAGGCCGGCTCGAATATTCGTGGCTCGCAGAAAGATCGCATCCGACCAGTAACGAGCCCAGGTTGTCGCGTAGTCGTCCGATTCCAGAAGCTGCTGCACCACATCCGCTCGCTTCGTGGGTGATGGATCCAGCCCGAACGTCGTGATCTCCGACGGACTTGCAGATCGACCTGCGATATCCAGGCAGACTCGTCGAAGGTACGTCGAGTCATCAGCTGCAGGTAGCGGAACTCCCGAGAGTTCCTCCTGAATCGATTGACTGACCCGTTCCGCAACTGCCTCGGGCGATTCTGCTCTGGCCACTGTGCCGACCGCTGCGTTGATCGTCACAATGCCGATTGTCACTGCAATGACGCCGGCTGCGGCAGATCTGAATCCACGCAGAACACCTGAGAATACATCACGCCATTGCTGCGATTGAGAACGTTTCATAGCGGTGGTTCCAGTCTCGTCCTGTTCGGATATCGAAATCCTGAGTGGCCTGTGCTGAAAACACACAGGTGACTCGAAGGATTCGAAAATTCTGGTGAAAACCGCAGAATTTTGCGAGATCACTCCGGAGCCATCGCACCTTCGAATCCTCCAACAGCGCAGACTGCAACGGTACGTCGGAGCTGAACGCCTCGGGAACGACGGTGACCTCACGGTCTTCGCTGCTCTCGCGGCGTTTTTTCCGGCGATGCTGATCCGGGAACGGTGACGAAAATCACCCAATCCCCCGTTACTGATTTGCCAGTGTGGGGTTGTTCCCCAACGGCATCAGATGACGGGAGTTCCAGCGTAGAAGTGCATTTCGCAGGCGGGAAGCAATGAGTGATCCTTCAGCGCCTGAGCCACTTCGTTCTTTTCTTTGACCAGCCCCCACAGCGGCTGGTTAAGAGACTGCAGGTGAACGAACGCGTCGTAAACGAGCGTGTTCCATGAATCGACAAGCTGATGCCGATCGTCCGGCTCCACGCGACCTCGACACTGAGCTTCACCGCAGAGGCAGTTGAATCCGCTTTCGAGATTGTATGCAGAATAATCGCCGGTCAGCTGCTCGCCCGGATAGATGTCGCGAATCGCGATCTCGAAATCAAAGCCTGGCGCCATGCAGTTGGGATTGCAGGAATGATTGACAAACCGACCATGGTCCCAGCAAAGAACGTACTGTCCATTACCTTCCAGGTATGCATACTTGCGAATGAAAGGCTGGAACATCTTGTTCAGCGACACGACTTCTTTCAGTGAAAATGTCTGATCCATTGAATCGTGCACCCACGTGATAGTGCCGCGTGGAATCAGACGAGTGGCCACGACACCCATGCCGATGGCTGGGTCAATGAGTTTCAGCTCTGTATCCGGATGAATCATTCTGCCCTTCCTTAACGCAAATCTATATGGTGGGGACCATTGCGTGGCCCGGATCACATTCAACTGGTGCGGCATTGCAGCGACATTCAATGCAATCGACAAGTGAACGGATCAATTTCCTTGATCTTCCAGGCGAAGGTACTGTCCTCGAAACTGATCGGCGAGTCGTTCGAGCCAACTGACACTGCGGCTGGTCAGTCCTGAAGGGGCCAGCTGAACAACGTGAATTGTTGTACGGGGTGAAATTTTCTTCAGGTCCTTCATCACCTGATTGTCGATCACTTCTGTTTCGCCGTCAGTCAGAAAGTAGATGACATCCGGTTCCATGCTGAGCGCTTCCCGAAGTGCCGGAGCATGGTCTGTTCCGTTATCCGGCTGGACGGAATCAATCTTTCGGAACGCGAGTCGCAGCACGGTTTCCGTTGCGAAATACATGTCTCCGTCGGAACCGTGACGGACAGACATGCGTTCCGGATGATCACTGTAAAAGACGATCTGGAACTTCTGGTTGGGCTGCAGATGTCGCAGGCTGGCCTTCAGCTGGTTCTTCGCAAGATTCAGCCGTCCGCCGTCACCCATGCTCGATGAAATATCCACGACGTATACAAAGCTCTTCCCGGCAGAAACGATATCCATAAAAGCCGTCTGGCCGGGGCCGGGTACACCCGTGCCGACGCCACGCCGTCCTCCCGCCATCGGCTGGGAATCCGCGGACGACGGACGAATCAGCCCTGGGACCGCCGATCCACTTGATGAGCTTCCATCAGAAACTTTTCCAGGGCCGATGAGAGACTCCGCGTCGTCACCTTCCACCTGAGTTTCCGACTGACCAGGCTCGTCGCTGCCTGCCAGCAGTTCGTCCAGATCTGGCGGAACTTCCGGTACGACATCTCCGGGGCGGACAATTTCTGTGGCAGCCTGCGATGGCGGAAGAGTGTCTTCTTCATTGCCCTCGGTCGAATTCGTCTGATCGCTGCTGCCGCGGCCGCTTGCGTCGGAATTCCCGTGGCCATCATCGCTGCCGTCGACAAAGAACAGCCCGACCTCCCGAAACGAATCCCCGCCCGGTTCGCCAGGCATTCCGCTCTGACAACCTCGCAACGAAACTCCGGCCAGTCCAATCACGGTCAGGTGCAGGGCTGCAGAAAGGAGGACTTTCGGTAACAGTGCTGTTGAGGCTTCCTCAGGAGCCCGCTGTCGCGGATCAGCAATCGCAGAATCCTGCATTCACTGGCACTCACTGCACGGATGGAGTTCTGGAGTTTTCACGATCTGGAAGTTCACTTGCCGCCTCGCCTCATGACTCGCTGGACCGCACCATGTTCTTTATTGAAGACGCTGGGAATGGTTTCTGGCATATACACTTGAACCGAATATTCGGCGTTCTGATTCCATCGGTTTATGATTCTCCGTGAGCCGATAAGGAATTCCGGTTTGCGGCGAATCGATCACGGAACCGATCAGGGAGGGCGAAGCTCCTGCTGAGCCGCGTCGACTACTCGACGTCGCCCATGAAAACGGCTCGGCAGGCGCCTCGCCCTCCCGGCTTCCACGCGCGTTGGTTCCAAAACCGGGATTGGCTCCTTCGAACATCATTTTTCCTCGAAATTCAGCAGCTGAAAGGGTGCGTTCCTCGGATCTGAAATATGCTCTGTGCAACCGCCGAGATCGAGGCGATCATATCCTGTTTTTCTGCCTTCGGCAGCGCGAAGTTCTGAATTCAAGTCTTCGTCCGCAGCCCTTCAGTGAAAACCAGTTCAGTGACATTCAGTCGAAGGAGAAAGGATCAGTTTTCAGGAAGTGTGATTTCAAAATCGTTTCCACCGATCCGAAAATGAGGCAGGTTCAGCTGTTGCAACTCCCTCGTGACAGTCTCGTAGTGTGCCGCCTTGATATGGACCGCGATGATCTGAGCCGTGCCTTTGTATTTCCGAACCTCCCGCAGAAACGATCGCGGTGACAGATGTCGCGTTCTGGAGGCCAGTGATTCCGTGCTGTCGGGAAAGCTGCATTCCAGAAATATGGCTCCGAGCCGCGGTGTTGCATTCGCAACTTCCCAGATTCTCTCCGTCGGCCCCGTGTCGGAAACAATCAGCACTGCTGTGGCTTCATCCTCAATCAGAAAACCATAAGTCGGGACAACATGATTGACGCGGATCGGCGTGATCTTCAGACCAGCGACTTTGACGGTAACCTCGTCTTCCAGTGCATGCAGCTGCAGAAACGGATTTTCTTCCACAGAGAGCCGAATCAGGTCCGGCCACACTCGTTCATTGAAGATGTCGCTCTGAAGACACTCAAGAGTATGTTCATTTGCATAGACCTGCGGACATTCCACCCCTGACGAATAAACATTGTCGAGAAACACAGGGAGGGATGCGATGTGATCAATGTGGCAGTGAGACAGAAAAACGTGTCGAACCTGCTTCTGCAGACTCACCGGTGAGAGCCAGCCCAGGCAACCGGCATCAACCGCAACACAGTCATTGATCAGAAACGTCGTCAGATGCTGTCGACCATCAAACACACCGGTGGAGGAACCGACTTGTCGGATTTTCACTGAGTGTTCCTTGTCTGCGGTGAAAAACGTTCACACACTTCGTTGTGGTTCGACTGTCGATCGAATTTCAAAACCGGGACAGGCACCCTTGCAGTTCCAGAATTTGCAGGAAAACACCACATCAGTCGGCAGCCAGTTCCGGTTTTGAAACCACCTGTGTTGTAAGCATCATAAGCGCTGACAGACGTTCAGAGAATGTGGTGGAGACCAGACGGAAAGAGAATCCGATGATTCATGATGGTGTCAACACTGAGCTTCGACGAGCACTGCCACTGTGCCATCCTTTTGCAATACTGTGCCTTCCTTCCGCGATTCGGAGATACTGTCACCTTCTGTTGATGCTGACCGCGATGATGACACTGTCAATTCAATCTGATCTGTGTGCGGACGACTGGAAGCCACTCTGGTCCGCGGGCGCCCCTGAAGCAAAAGGCTCATCTGAGCATGACGTACCTGCGCTGCTGGCTTTTCCTGCCGATAAATCAAAATCCGTCGGATGCGGTGTGGTGGTCTGTCCGGGCGGCGGGTACGGCGGGCTGGCGATGGACCACGAAGGTTTCCAGATCGCGAAGTGGTTCAATGATCGAGGTGTGTCCGCATGGATTCTTCGATATCGACTCGGATCAAAAGGATACCATCACCCCGTGCAAAAGGGTGATGTCCTTCGCGCGATTCGAACTGTCAGATCCGTGTCTGCCGACTTTGGAGTTGATCCGAATCGGATCGGCGTGATGGGATTTTCAGCCGGAGGCCATCTGGCGTCGACGGCAGCGACTCATTTCGATGCCGGTGATGCTCAGGCTGCTGACCCGATCGATCGAGTCAGCTCGCGACCGGATTTCGCCATCCTCTGCTACCCCGTAATCACGATGGAATCGCCCTTCACCCATATGGGGTCACGACGGAATCTCTTCGGACCTGATCGTGTCGACAGTCAGGATCTCATCCAGCTTCTGTCGAATGAAAAGCAGGTGAAGTCGGATACTCCACCGACGTTTATCTTTCACACAACGGAAGATCAGGCGGTGCCGGTAGAAAACGCCCTTCTGTTTTATTCGGCACTCCGAGCAAAACAGATCGCTCGATCAGAAATGCATATCTATCAGAACGGACGACACGGCGTCGGACTGGCTCAGGATGATCCCATTCTGAAGTCCTGGTCGGAACGTCTGGAAAACTGGCTCGCCGTGAACCAGTTTCTCACGCAGGCAACTGCGCCGGCAAAGTAAAAGAACGCCTGTCAAAACACGCATTGAGTCGAAAGCCGGAATTCGGTAACAATTCGCAGGTCCGAAAGGATTCGGAATGCACCCTGCGAGTCAACAAATGCCAATGAATTCAGGCTTATTCGCTGTCCGAAATGGAATGCCGGGGATTCCGAGGCGAGTTGCGAGGCTGAACGCGCTGAACAGGTTTGCCATTACGGCAATTCTGTTGAACATCTGCGGGTGCGCTGCCACACCGTATTACCAGGGATCCGCGTCGACTTATCATGTGTCACCGGAACTGGCAGCGACTGCAGAAAACCAGATTGAACGAGGTCGTCCGCAGGCGTTTGTCGATGGATTCGGCTGGATCTGGGGCATTCCGAGCAAGATCATTCTGTTCAATCATCGCGTTGAGAATCATCGCATCGGGCCGGAAACGGAAGGTGCAATCGCTGCGTATCTCAAAGATAACGAGCTATCCACGGTGAAGGTACGGCTGAATCAGTATCATCCCGGTGATGACTGGCAACGTCTACGACAGAATAAAAGCGTCGGTGCTGGATGGCGATATACGCTGGGAACACTGAGCGTTCTTGGAGAAACAATCTTCCCCGGACGTCTCTTCGGTGGTGATCATTACAATCCCTTCACGAACACGATCCACGTCTATTCAGACGTTCCAGCGATCGCCATCCATGAAGGTGGCCACTCAAAGGACTTCGCTCGGCGCAAATGGAAAGGAACCTACGCTGCGGCTTATCTCGTGCCCGGCGTGCCTTTGTATCATGAAGCCATCGCGACAGGTGATGCTCTGGGTTACATCGAACTCAATGGCGATCCGTCTGATCTGCAGAAGGCATACAACGTGCTTTACCCGGCGTACGGAACGTATATCGGAAGTGCATTCGGCGACCTGTCACCTGTCATGTATCCGGTGGGTGTGATCGCCGGACACATCGCAGGCCGATGGGTTTCATGGCAGATCGGTCGCGAGACACGCGAGAATCCCCAAAAAGTGCGACTCAACAGTCGTCGCCCGACACCGATTGTCACGCCACGGCGTTGAAGCAATCTGACTGGGGGCATCGCGCTGGTGATGCAGCCGCAGCGTCGGTCAGTACAAAAAATCAATCTGCCGATGGGGGACGATTTCCGCCGCGGCTGCGTGTCACGGGAAGCAGCAACTGAGCCACGAGAAAGATCGCCAGCGGCGCGATCCAGAGAGCTCTTGCCACGAGCAGCATTTCACGCGAGAGCGTCGTCAGGCGAGCGAGCAGAAGAAACGCGATCATCCCGAAAATCATCCACATCAGGACCCCGCAGCCCATCGCAGCCATCTGACTCTTGAACACTCCCCGTTCACTTCCCGAATCAAAATAGACATCGACAGTTCGGCGACGCCGAAGTGACTTGTCGACGGCATCCTGAAGTTCCATGGTCGCTGAGAAATCATCCAGCCACCGATCGCAGGCGCCGCGATCTCCCGTGAGCCGCAAGATTTCGGGCAGTATCGGAGCTGCAGGATCAATGCGCCAGATCTCCTGACGTCCGTCACTCATGATCAGAGTCAACGTCCCCGTGGAACTCAGTGTTCCTGCAGGATTCGCCCCAAGCGTCGGCGATGACTTGTCCGCAACCGCAGTTCCGGTGGTCGACACGTCTCTGTTTTCTGAAGGCAGCTGGACTGATGGACCTGAAGAACCTGGATTGCCGGCCATTCGGAAGTTGATCGTTGCAGGAGGCAGATGCTGCTCGGAAGCCTGCGATGCGCCGAGTGTCAACAGCCGTGACAGAGGTCGTCCATCGGGCCCGATCGCTTCAATTGCCGTCATCTGCGTGTATCGGAGCCCGAAAGTTCCCGGACAGTCGAGAGCGTCGATCTGAAACCGACGCAGTGCCGACGGTTCACCGGGGACATTCACAAAATTCATCTGAAGCTGAAGCAGCGACGAAGAATCCGAGCTTTCGGAATGCTCACCCTGCCTTAGTCGAAGTCGACCCGACAACGGGATAATGCATCGAGCTGACTCGTCGTGAATCAGATGCAGTTCAAAACTGAATGCGGTCGACGCTTCCGCAGGAATTGTGAGCATCACATGACGGTCGGCCTGCACTGCCGCTCGACAAAGTCGCAGAATCTCCTCGGTGTCGTCCAGTGCAATCAGAACGACGTCGACATCGTTCGCCAGCATGGCGTTTTCAGCAGATGATTCACGACGAACAGGAATCGCACGACGTGACACCTCATCTGCAAGCGGCCCTTCCAGCCAGCACGCACTCAGTTGATGTTCAGCCGAACGATGGATCTCTTCAATGATCTGAAGAGCCCCCACGTCGTGCCCCAGGACAGAAATCTTCATAGCCGGGAATCAATTCTGACAGGTCACAAATCCAGACAATTCACACCGCAGTGTTTCATCACATCGCAGAACACCAATCTAGTGCATAGTCAGAACTTAAAACAGGGGGCCTGTGTCATTCCCGCCTGCGCGGGAATGACGAACCTGAAATCAAGGTGTCGCAAGGCACTACTGTTTTCTGGATGGTAACCACCTCGGATGGTCAGCGCCCAGGTCATCGACACCTCTTGTCAGAGCACGATCCGCCGTTCCGTCTGAGTTTATCACTCGGATTTCCGGAGATTCAGCAGTGGCAGCGCGGCAGTAGACGATCTTCCGACCATCGGGAGACTCCGTGGCACGAAAGTCCCAGATTCCGGCCTTCATCGGTGTCAGGTCAGTGATTGTTCCGGAGACCGGATCGAGTCGGCTGATGCAGACGCCTCCCTGGGCGAGATCAGGACGGAAGTCACGATTAAAATGATCCAGATCCGGCTTCCCGACGCGATACTGCCACGGGACCTGAGTCCCCGGACTTCGCCGCGGAAAGAGAATCGAACCATCGCGAGTCCACGCGGGCAGATTCGATCCGCTGCCGTGTCGATCTGCAGGACCGTAAGTTGCAGCGAACCACATGGCAAAGCCCGCCGTGAGAACTCGATGATCACTTCCATCTGCTTTGCCGATACAGACGTCAGCCCAGTCATGCCCCGGATCATTGCCGGGCACACAGTCGACATAAAGAATGTGTTCACCCGATGGTGACCAGCTCGTTCCGAAGTAAAGGTGTCCGGGTGCCGCAGCAATCAGAGTTCGATCCGTGCCGTCAGCATTGGCTGTCATTACCTGATAGCCGGAACTTCCGGCAAGATGAAAGGCGACTCGCCGGCCGTCAGGGCTCTGGCTGAATCCATACGGAAGTCCTTCCCCGGCTTTTGTAAAATCCTTCGGATCGCTTCCGTCAAGTTTCATGCTCACGATTCGGCCCACTTGATCCTTCACAACCTGAACGAGCAATCGTTCGTCGCCGATCAGCAGTGCCGGCGTTTCAAACGGAGCAATGCGTTCTTCCGTGCAGAGTTCCTTGAGGGATCCGTCGATCAGATCATGGGCCCAGATATGAGTCGGCGTCTGTGTGTAAAACTCCGCAAACGGTTTACCAGGCCCGTCACGTCGTGGTTCCATGCTCAGAAAAATGACGCGCCGACCATCCGAAAATGAAGGCCCCGGCTGCCATGTCGCCTGACCCGGAACGTCAAAATCGAAGTAACGAAGCCCGGTGCCGTCCGATGCTATGATGCCCGTCTTTCCGCTCGACGTAAAAAACAGTTCGGAAGCCGCCGTTCGAGGTGCGATGACTGAAAGGACCATGGAGCAGAGGAGGAGGCCACTGGTCAGTCGATTCAAGCTGCCAATTGGTGAAAACATGGGTCCTGATTTCCTGATACAGGTAGTGCTTTGTCAGTACCAAGAACGAGGTTTGCTTGTCATTCCCCCGCAGGCGGGAATCCAGTGTCTCAATCTGGATTCCCGCCTGCGGGGGAATGACGGAACCCCAAAAACAAGGTTTGACAAAGCAGTAGTTTCAAAACCGGAACTGACTCCCGAGGAGATCGAGTGTTCCCAGCAGATTCTGCGACAACAGGAGTGTCTGTCCTCGTTTTGAAATCAGTTCCCGCAACTCAAAGCAGATAACTGCGGAGAAACCGAACGACCGAATTCTCATACAAATCTGATCGGTGAGCCAGCAGGTCGCTGTGTCCGGCTCCCGGAAAGGTGACGAATTCTTTCGGTTCGGCCGCAGCCTCAAAAAGTCGCTGAGATTCGGCAGAGGTCGTGTGCCGATCCTGGTCACCGCTGAGAATCAGAACCGGGCATCCGACGAAACGGATATGATCGATCGGGCGAAGCGCCGCCGCGGGAAAACCAAGCCTCGGGCGAATCTGACAGATCAGAGCGAATGTCAGCAGGCGTCCGAGCGGACCGAATCGAACGTTCATGCGATTGCTGACGGCTTCAAAGATAGTCGGATATACCGATTCCAGCACAATGGCGTCCACATTCAGTGGACTGGCGAGGACCGTCGCTGCACCTCCAAGTGACACGCCAATGATTCCGATTCGCTTTCCAGAAGCTCGTTGTCTGGCATAGCCAACGGCAGCTTCGATATCGTGGCGTTCTCGATATCCCACCGTGATCTTTTCTCCGAGACTTTCACCGTGAGCCTGAAGGTCGATGAGCAGCACATCAAACCCCTGCGACAGGCAGAGTTCCGCTCGCCCAAGGAGCTTCCTGCGGTCACCGCGAAGTCCGTGAGCCATGACCACGACGGCTTGTGAATCGGCTGTCATTCGGCACCACGCAGAAATCATCCCTCCCGATGCACTCGGAAACTGGACGCATTCCAGACCAGGCGGGTCCGGTGAAGGTCCCACATGACAGTTCGCAGGGGCAACAAGAATGCTGGCCGCTTTCCAGCAGACTCCCAGAAAGGTCAGGGCGAGCAGCAGAAATAAGAGGATGATCATGCTGGTCAATCGGATCTGTACTCCGTTCCCATGTTAATCATCGTCCTCGGAGTGATCCTGATTCCTGCCCCCGGTGATTCGAAGATCGCCGGATTCCGCACTCAGAAACTCCACAACCTCCGGATCCAGCTGTTCCACGACGGCGTACTTTCCGTCAGCCCAGCGGAAGAAGTCGATCTGTCGACATCGAAGACTGCAGAACGGAAACGCTCTTTCCGCTTCCGCAGACTCGACCGGCAGAGCTTTGTCGCAGACAGGACAAGTTCTTCGACTGATCATTCCTCAGACTCATCCTCTGTGAGCATCTGCATGTGAGCTCGATACTGATTTTCCAGCTGTTCAAATGGAACACCGGAAATCTTATCAAACGACGGAACGCTCAGCACGTCTTCAGCATCCGGTACGTAGACAGCCTTCAAAAACGCCACCAGGTCGTCGCGATAAACGCCCCCGTCGTAATGCATCAGAAAATGAGCCGTTCCGGAAGCCTGCGTATACAACTGAGCCGCATTCGGATGCTGCTGAAAGCCATCTTTTCCAATACCAAAGAATTTCCGAAACGGCACAAAGAAATGTACTTTCGGATCAGATGAAGTCAGACGTTCCCGAGCCACCTCAAACCGAATGTAGTCCGGCCGACCAACACGGATTTCACCGTCAATGATCTCAAATGATTCGAAATAACATGCCAGGCCTTCGATGAGCCAGAAATTGGCCGTTTCACAGATCACCCACTCCGATCGCTTTTTCTGACGCAGTGCCTGTCGTCTTTTCTCCGCAGCCCGAAGCCGATCCCTGGCAGTATGAGTGTCCAGAATCTGATGAGTGGCCTCATGGAAGAGCGTACTCAGGTCAGGCCCTTGCTGAGATTCACTGCCCTCGGGATCATCCTCGGAACGAATGTAGAAGAAGGACGTCTGGTCCGGCTGCCAGTAGAGCCCGTTGGTTTCCGTGTTTGGCGGGACTTTGCCTCGGACCTTCTTGAGGTACTCTTCCCGAGTCGCAAAGCAGTTGACCAGCATCGGCTCCTTTTCTCGCCCCGAGTCTCGTCGAGTCGCTTCATCGAAACGCTGCTGAAGTGCGCCGGGTGAATCGAAGAAGCCCGGCAGATTCTGCTGCAGCCAGTGATAGAACACTTCGAGATTCGCACTGAGCTGCACACCCGTTTCCAGGCTGGTGTTTGTCTTCACAAGAAAATGTTCGCTGCGAACTTCCCAGGCATTCCGAAAATCACGACGAAGCTCCGCCTCCTTTTCTTCACTGACCCATTCACCCTTCCATGGTCGCAGCCCCTGTTCGTAACGCGTCAGCGAAGCCGCCGGTATCCAGCCAAAACGCGAGTCATAGATCTGTGGCTTCGCACCCCCGCGCATTTTGGCTTCAAACGGAGAAACCCATTCTCCGAAATAACTGGTCTCGCCCTTCCGCTCAGGATCCGAGAACAGCTGATACCCGAGAATAGAACGAGCCTGTCGATGGTCCGAATCGATTCGCACCACGTCGCCGATCATTCGGAATGCAAGTGTGGGAAATCCGTTTCGAAGAGCCTCTCGTGCCGCTCGATACATTTCACCGGCCGACCGAATTTGCTGTTCTCGAATCGCATTCTTCCAGGACTCTGAAAACTGAATCGGTTCCCCCGTCACCGGCCCCTGCGCTTCACCGGGCAGACGAATCTGATTCGCTGTGACTTCCGTATCCCGAGCGGCCGCAAGAGCCGTTTCAGCAGCCTGAACTGCTTCGCCGTTTCCATCACTCAGCCACTGCTCACGCTGTGCTTCAAGACGCCTGCTGAATTCGATCAGAATCTCTTCCCGCCGCGTCTGAAATGCTCGATATCGCTTCTCGCGAACAGAGTTCTCACGGACAGAAGAAGAGCTGGCTGATGTCTTCTCAGGCGTTGATCTGCCAGTTCCGGATTGCATCAGAACCGTGAACTTCTCCACTGCATTCAGCATCGGGAAAGCCGACGTACTCAATCGATCTTTCGCCCCGAACTTCTGAATGCTGGAACTTCGCTCAGCCGCGCAGACCACGTTCAATACACCATGATCGCCGGTCATAACAAGTACCAGCAGCAGACAGCAGGTCAGCGGAGAGAAACGGGGAATGCAGGTGGACGATCGAACGTCCGGATCAGGCCCGATTCCCAATGACATCTCCCCATCGTCGTTCATATCAGACACCTTCCATCTGCCTGAGCACACTCAACCGGCTGCGAATCTTCCCACCAGCCGCTCCGGAGTATGATAGAAACTGCGCTGCGTCGGAGGCAGAGGAATTCATCTCGGCATGCTGCGATGCCGATTTCTGGTCGTTCTGAGGTATCCGACCCATGAAAACAGCTTGATTCATCACAACAGTCTACTGTGACGGGATTCTACGGTGACGGGCGACTCTGCACCGGTGGCTCATGTCGGAGAACGCTGCGAAAATAGTCCGTTGAAAACTCCTGAATGACCTGATTTTCGTCCACCATCAGAATCATGACATCAAGCTGATGTGTCTGCGCGATCTGCATCCCTCGCTCGGGTCCGAGAACAATCATCGAGGTAGCCCATGCATCGGCCATCATGCAGGATTCGTGACGAACGGTGGCGCTCGCCGGTGGATTCTCGACGGGACGCCCGGTATCGGGATCAAGAATGTGCGAATACCGTTTTCCACCGGCACGAAAGAAGTTCCGATAGTTGCCGGATGTTGCGACGGAAATCTCTTTCAGTTCCAGGAGTTTGTAGATCCCGCCCGTCGGCGATTCGACACCCAGTTTCCAGAACTCACCCGACTGTTTCGAATCTCCAAAACGCACTTCACCACTGATGTCCACAAGAAACGATCGCACGCCAATGCTCTTCAGCTGTTCCACAATCTGATCAACGGCAAACCCCGGCGCCAGTGCCGAAAGATTCAGCTGAATTGTCGGATTCGTTTTTCGAATTGCCGGCGGGTCAGAACGAACTTCAACAGCCTGCATTCCGACATTCTTGAGCGCTGCCAGAATCTGATCGTCAGAGGGAACTTTGCGAGTGCGTTTTCGGCCGAATCCCCAGAGTTCGATCACCGGGGCCAGAGTCGGATCAAAGGCGCCTTCCGTCTTCTGGTGGATCTCAATCGCTGCAGCCGTCACTCGAGCGAATTCTTCACTCACCGGAAACCAGTCCACTGAATCCGACGCATTGAATCGTGAGATCTCTGATTCGGAATCCCAGTTTGACATCTGTAGATTGATGAGTGCAAGCTTGTCATCAATCAGCTTCCGGATCTCCACCTCGGCTCTGGTTCCCGGAGCATCGACCACCACCGAGTAGTAACTTCCCATCGTGGATCCGGAGATTCGCAGCGGGCCGGCATTGTCTGTTGTGACTTTGACATCGGCATTCGGCACAACAGAAACCTTCGCGTTGGCAGAATCCGCAGCCGGTACATCCGGCTTGCCGGATTCAGAGGATTCCGTTTTATCTGCGACAGCGGCCTGCGTCCCATCTTCGTCGGCAAAAGCGACGTGGATGGAGACGACATGTACGCATGCAGAGAGCAGGATCAAAAGGCAGAGGGTCACAGAATCGATCCCGCCGTTTCGTGAGTTGTTCAGAAGAGTTCCGGAAGGGGCGTGCCGTTTTCTTCCAGAATCATCCGAGGACGATTTCGGTCGTCTTCGTACATGGTGCCGAGCGGTACGTCCATGTGTCGATAGATTGTGGCGGCGAGATCCACTGGTTTCACCGGCCTGTCACGAATCTCCCCGCCGTCATGCGTGCTAGAACCAATTACCTGGCCGTGCCGAAGCCCACCACCGGCAAGGCTCATCGACATCACGACAGGCCAGTGATTCCGCCCGTCGACGCTGTCCTGAGTTCCCATGAACGGCGTTCGACCAAACTCACCCATCGCGATCACCATCACTTCATCGAGCAGACCTCGTTCTTCCAGATCCCCGACAAGCGTGGTGAGCAGATGATCGAAGAGCGGCAGCAGAGGACCAAGTCCCTTGGTGATTCCCCCATAAGGAGGAATGTTATCACCATGAGTGTCCCAGGTTCCGGAAGACGGGTGGTAGCTGAGATCAATGGTGACGAATGAGACACCGGATTCAACCAGCCGTCGTGCCAGCAGAGCCTGCTGACACCAGAGATGGTCACCGTAGCGAGCTCGGGCTTCCGGAGATTCCTGTGACAGATCGAATGCCTGTCGAGCTCGTCCGCCCAGAACCATTTCAAATGCCTGTTGACCATAGTTGTCGAGCGCATCCATGGCGCCGGACTGATCAAGTCCGCGTCGGAGCTGATCCAGATCTTTCATCAGCAGTCGCCGATCGAGCAGACGGTCCTGGCTGAGGCCGCGGGGCAGATGAAAGATGTCAGCTCCGGAGTTATGGCCGAGCGGCTTTCCGACATAGTCCAGAGCTGGAAGCACCGCAGCTCTGTTTCCGTCAAACGGATCATAAGTTTTGCCCAGCCATCCACCCCAGGCAACATGGCCTCGAGCCTTCTGGAATGCCACATAGGGCGGCATCGCCGGATCATTCGCTCCCCGATACTTCGCGACGATCGATGCAATCGACGGATACATGTCTCCCTTCGGATTGATCCGCGGCTCGGCGTCGCGACTGGCGGTCTGCATCACCTGATTCGGTTCGTGATTGCTGGATCGGCAGTCCACGGAACGAATCAACGTAAAACGGTCCATCATCGCTGCCTGTTTCGGCAGATGTTCACAGATGCTGATTCCGGGAACAGCAGTCGACATTGTGCTGAATGGTCCGCGATTGTTGTACGGCCGGTCCGGCTTGGGATCCCAGGTATCGATGTGACTCGGGCCACCCGTCATCCAGAGCAGAATGACACTCTTTCGACTTCCAGGCTTTCCCGCACGACTGGAAAGCTCCCGAGCCCGAAGAAGATCGGGCACAGTCAGACCGGCAACGCCGCCGAGTCCGGCCTTCAGAAGGTTCCGGCGACTTCGCACAGTGAGTCCGTCAGCGGCAATTGGATTCCACGATGAGAATGCGTGGACGCCGTGACCAAGGTGTCGCGGTCGTGCAGCGGAAGCTGCTGCCTGCCCTGCAACGTTTGCCTGCACACTGGTGCTCGATCCACCGCCGCTCGAAGCCGGGTCTGATCCGTTCATTTGCCCTGCCTGTCGTGATGAGACGTCCATAAGCTCGATGTCCATAACCATGATATCGTTCGCTCTGCAGTTGTCTGCCTCGCTGCGACACTGACAGTGTGACGGTCTCACGGACGACAAGTCAACCGGTGATTCGATATCGCTCACAGGTGATTGCAAAACCGGGACTGGCTCCCGCACAACGCAGGTTGTTTCTCACAATCTGACACTTCAAGGGTGCCTGTCCCGATCTCGAAATGCGTTCTACTCATCCATCCCGTATCGCCGCAGTTTCTCACGCAGCGTTTCCCTGTGGATGCCAAGCAGCTTCGCTGCGTGAGCACGATTTCCTCCGGTCAGAGAAAGCACCTGCTGGAAGAGCACAGGTTCTGCTTCGTCGAGAAACGATTCGAGCAGATTCCGCGGGGACTGATCATCGGCGTTCTGCCTGGCCAGTTGCTGACTGATCCACGATGTGATCGATTCACCAAGAGTTGTCTCTGAGACACTGGACTCAGCCTGACGCATCTCAGCACAGCACGGAGGCAGGTGTTCACGCTGAATGATGTTTCCCCGGCAGACAACGGACGCGGCATCGATTGCGTTTCTGAGTTCACGAACGTTGCCGTACCACGGTCGTTCACAGAGCTCGCTCAACGCTTCCTGCGACAACCGACGTGAACCGGAGGGCGATGAATCCCTCAGGAATCGCTCGGCCAGCAGAGGAATATCTGATCGTCGTTCTCGCAGCGGAGGCAGGTGAATCCGAAAGACATTGAGCCGAAAGTAGAGGTCTTCGCGAAAGCTTCCCCGCGAGACAATTTCTTCGAGGTTTTGGTTGGTGGCCGCAATCAGTCGAAACGCCGAGGAGACGCATTTTCCGGTACCAACAGGCTGAATCTCTTTCGTTTCAAGCACGCGCAGGAGTTTCACCTGAAGCCCCAGTGAGACGTCTCCGATCTCATCGATAAAAGCCGTTCCCTGATCAGCACTCTGAAGCAGACCTGTTCTTGCCGAGTCAGCTCCCGTGAACGCCCCTCTTACGTGTCCGAAGAGTTCACTTTCAATCACCGTGTCGCTCATTGCAGGAACACAGATCGGAACAAAACTTCCACGACGGCCGCTGTGCTGATGAATGGCACGAGCAACAAGATCTTTTCCGGTGCCACTCTCACCGGTAATCAGAACCGGCACATCATGGTCAGCGACCAGTGCGATTCTTCGATAGATCTCCTGCATCACCGGAGTTCGTCCGGTGATCAGTTCATCGCATCCCCCGAATTGATCAGACTCCTCAGAGTGAGTCAGTGTGGCTGAACCGTCGTTTGAATTCGTTCGGCGAGCAACAGATTCGGCCTGACGCACCAGCTCCGCCTGACGCACTACTGTCAGCACGTGGTCCAGTTCCAGGGGTTTCGTGAGGTAATCGAAAGCGCCCTGATCGATGGCCTGCACGGCAGTGGACAGACTTCCGAAAGCCGTCATGACGATGACAGGCACCGCCGAATCACCGCCGTGAAACTCCGGAAGTGCCGTCAGCCCATCCATGCCGGGAAGGCGAACATCAAGCAGAACCACATCCGGCGGTCGAAGCCCTGCAGATTCAAGTCCCTGTTCTGCAGAACCGGCGGTGTCAACCGTGTATCCTTCGTCCGTCAGACATTCTCGAAGAGCCCAGCAGATCGCCGGCTCATCATCAACGATCAGGATGTGACTCACGACACCACGCTGCCCTTTCCATTTTCGTTAACTTCAGCTTTCGTATACTTCAGCCGCGACGGATTCAGCCCGAAGTGTCAGGCGAACCCGAAGTATCAGGCGAAAACGTGTCCGCGAATCGATGCGATCATATCCCACAGTTCCTGAATGGTCACGTGCCGCCCTCGCAACCTGCGTTAATCCAAGTCCGACACCTTCCCGTTTGGTGGTGACAAACGGATCGAAGATGCGTGACTCCATCTCGACCGCAACTCCGTCCCCATTATCCAGAACTTCAATGACGATACAATGACTGGAATCGTCTGACACCGTCTCTGAACAGCGAACTTCAACTTCGCCACCGGGCCCTGCCGCTTCGATCGCGTTCCTCACCAGATTCAGCACCGCTGCTTCTGTCTGTTCAGAATCTCGGACCACACAGTCACGAGTGCTGTCCATGACCACCAGCCTGATTCCCTGATGCTCACATTCAGGAGTCACCAGCGACCTGACCTGACTCACGATCGTACCAATCTCACCCGGAATCACCACACGCTGAACATCATGCGTTAATCGAAGTAGTCCGCGAATCTGAGATTCCATGGACGAAAGCTGATGGAGCGCAACCCGCAGACTTTCTGAATCATTGTCGCGGCAGCGACGCAGATGTAACTGAACCGCCATGCTGGCACCGCTGATCGCGTTCCGGAGTTGATGAGCCAGCCCACCAGCAACCTGAGTCACGAGACTTGTTCGCTCGCTGGTGCGAATCTGCTCCGTCATCGCTTTCAGACCTGCTGCCATCTGCTGAATGGATGCCGCAAGATCATGCATTTCCTGATTCGTGGATTCCGGGATCTCTGCTGCAAAATGCCCTCCTGCAATTTGTTGAACCTGCTGTTGCATTTTGCGCAGCGGACGAGCCAGGCGTTCTGCCAGAACGTACGAAACACTGATCATCGTGACGATCGCAACAACGCCAATCAACAGCGGTGGCCAGATCGTTTCTCGCTGGAGATTTCGCCAGCTCCGCTCGGGGATAATGACGAACAGAGTTTCAGTGCCCGGTGATCGGCGAATCCGCACCTGCCCTGCTCGCCATGATTGATTGCCATCGCGAACCGGCAGAAATGCGTCCAGAGAATCAGTTGGCGCTGCCAGGTTTCCCGGCATGGCATCCAGAATTCGGTCGGCCACTTCAACTGGCAGCGTCGAACTGAGAACCGTCCCACTTGAGTCAGCCGTCACGAATTCCGCCTGCGAGAGCCCCTTCATGGATTCCAGGGTGGAAGAGTGCAATGGAAAACTGGCTTCATCGAGCGTGCGCACGACGGCAGCCAGTCGGTCCAGAGTCTCTCGTTCGGCGCGCTTCACTGCGAGCCACGCGGCGCTGACAGACAACAGCAGAATCGCTGCCGTCTGCACGACGGCAAAAGGAATCAGAATCTCGTGCTTGATCTGTCGTCGCATCGGTCACCGACACGCTGGTTGTTTCAGAGAAATCTCAGAAGTCCGCCGGGATATCGTTTTCTGAGCCGACCATAGAAAAGACAAGCCGGATACAGCAGAACCACGACAAGGATCCACCAGAAATAAACCATCGTCAATGAAACGCCGTATTCCGTACCAGCCACGCCACGCGGAAATCTGGTGATCAGTTCGGAAATCTTTGGAATCTCAGACCCTGTACGCCAGGCTGCAACTCCAAGTGCCAGTCCATGAATCAGTGGAAGATGCAGCACGTAGTAAAAGAGTGGAACGCGGCCGAGTACGATCAGACAACGAGCAATCGGTCCGCGACATCGCTCGAAGTACGGCCAGAGTGTCAGAGTGCCACCCAATGTCATCAGAAGATAGCTGAGCGACGGAGGATACTTCCTGCAGTTCAGGATCGCTGCCAAAGTCATCTCCGGACGTGACTGTTTCACCCACGATTCCGAATCACCATACAGATTGCCGCCCCGAAGGACTGCAAACCCAATCAGCATGAACAGTCCGATCATCTGAATCCGTCGACTTCGAATCTCCAGCGGCTGGAGCAGCAGTTTTCCGAGCCCGAACCCAGCGGCCATCACGCCCACCCAGGGAACCAGCGGATATCCGATCCGCACTGGTATGGAGAAGAATGTGGTCTGCCCCGGAACGTGAAGGAATCTCCAGAGCCATTCCATTGAGCCGAAAGATGACGGAGAGATCCCGTCCAGAGCGTTATGTCCGACAATCAGAATGATCCCGAATGCCGTGATCATCCAGTCCGGAAGAAGAATGAGAAACGCCATGACAACCATCGACCATCCAATCACCCAGATCACGGCAGCGGTCAGCGGCGTCAATTGAAAACTGAAGGTCCATCCGAATCTGACCAGCGTGTTCTCCAGGATGACCAGCCAGAGCCCACGAATCAGAAGATATCGAGCATGCTGCGACCGCGAACCGGCTCGCGATAGCCCAAGCGAAACGCCGACACCCGCGAGAAGAATGAAGTTCGGTGCGCAGAAATGAGTGATCCAGCGTGTAAAAAACAGAGGAACTGTCGTCTGATTCAGGTCCGTCGGACTGATGCTGGATGCATGAAAGAAATGCCGCACATGATCCAGCGCCATGATAACCATGATGAGCCCACGCAGGAGATCGACGACATCCAGTCGCCCCTGCCCGGTCGCAGTTCCCTCGATGCCTTTCCCGGTCGCTTCAGTTTCATTCATTCAGCGAACTTTCGAACAGAACAACCGGCGATGACCTGCACGCAACGCCCAGCCTGGTGTTCCGTGAAGATTCAGGTTTCGTGTTAAACACGAGCCAACGGAGTCGGCTCGTCAACGTCGTTTCACCGCCACCGTCGGCGAAAGACGATCAACCCGGAATAGCGAAAATCAACCCTTAACAGGCACTGGTGCTCTCTCAAGGATCCATTGATGTGTGCCACTGGCTATGCCAGTGTTTTCCAGCCAACGGCACTGGCATTGCCAGTGGCACACAGGCGGGAATCCACACTGTGGCACTGGAATCCCGCCTGCGCGGGAATGACGAACCCGAAATCAACGTGTGGCAAAGCACTAAGCAGCGCCCACCCGAAGGATCTCTGCAAATCGAGCGATGTCTGCTTCTGTGTTGTACAGATGAACGCTGACCCGAAAATCGACACCGTGTATGTTTACACCTCGCACCAGAACCTTGTTCTTTGCAAAATGTTCTGAGAGCTTCTTATGTCGATCTCGGTCGTCGACGCTGAAGCAGACCAGCTGTGATGCCATGGAACTTCCCGGCGGTGGGCTCTTTGGCACAATGTGCGGGGTTGTCGCCAGCACTTCATAGAGCATGTTTCTCAGCGTCATCAGTCGCCCGTAAATGGCATCTCGCCCGATCTTCTTTGTCCAGTCGATGACATTACCGAGCCCGATGACTTCCGGCATGCTGCCCGTTCCGCGAATCGCAGTGTAGAAGCCCATCCCGTCATCAAGCTGCATCGGTGTGATCTGATCGCGAGCAGACTCGCTGATGTAGAGGATTCCTGTGCCCTTGGGGCCGAGCAGAAACTTGTGGCCACTCGATGCATACGCGTCGCATCCAAGTTCCTTTACATTCATGGAGACACCCCCGGATGCCTGAGCCCCATCCACAACCATCAGGCAACCGTGCTGATGAGCCAGCTCGGAAAGCCGAGCAATCGGTGTCTTAAGGCCGTTGCTGAAATGCACATAGCTGCACATGATCACGCGAGTCTGCGGCTGAATGGCTTTTCGGAATGCCTCCACAACCTCATCTTCGCTCTGCGGCGGAGAATTAATCTCCACAACATCGACTTCAGTTCCGCGAGTCTTCTTCAGGAACTGCCACGCTCGCAATCCGCCGGGGTGCTCATGATTGCTCACGAGAACACGCTGTCCCGGTTTCAGGTTGACACCCTCACCGATGAAATTCATTCCTTCTGTCGTGTTGCGAGTGACCGTGACTTCCTTTGGTCCACAACCGATCAGATCTGCAATCTTCGGGATCGTCGCTTCGGCTTCCTGAAGAATCGGTCCGAATCCCTCACCGGCCGGGCTGGTTTCCAGCCGCTGCTCAATCATTCTCCGAGCCTCCAGAACGGCCTTGGGAGTTGCTCCCAGCGTTCCGGTATTCAGATACAGAAGGCTTTTGTCGACCATGAATTCCTGAGAAATCTTATCCCAGTCAATGGCAGGAGACGACTCGGCGGCGGCACCGCGCAGAGCGCCCACGCCGGACGCAGCCGCACCACTCATCGCAATCAATGCCGAACGGCGTGAAAAGGTAAGATCGTGCATCAGCGTGTTCAGTGTCATGAGCAGGCTCCTGAGCAGAAAGTGGAAATCTCAAAACGGCGTTCGGGGATCTGACCGCAACAAGAGAACGCATTCCAAAAGCGGAACAGGAACTCCTGCAGCCGCCATGGTTACAGGAACATTCGCGACTGTCGGGAATCCGTCCCGATCATGAAACCACGTGCCATGCGAAGCATCATTGCGCAGAGCGAACTGCTCGCGATATCTCAGCCTAACGTGAACTCAGGAAGTCGTACAATCTCACCACCTTTCATCGCCGATTCATGGGCGCAAATCCCCACGCAGGTCCAGTTCGCACTGGTTACAGCGTTCGGTCGCGGATCGCGATCTTCCTGCAGCGCACTCAGAAACTCATGAACCATGTGAGGATGAGAACCACCGTGGCCTCCTCCCTGAATGAATGACAGATGTTCGGCGTCATGGATCTCAGCCGGCTGAGTAAATCGGCGGATCGACTCCGGCAGCAGATGAGCATAATCAGGAACCGTAACCTTCTCCGGAATCTCCGGTTCCGGCTTCTTCGCCGTATGAATCACGTGTGGTTCATGCTCCACCAGTGTCCACTCAAAGCTGCGGCGAGTCCCGTAAACGTCGAAACTCTCGCGGTACTGACGAGCCACGTCGTAGAGGAATCTCCAGATGTGTGCCGTCAGGTCAGTATCCTTGATCCGAATATGGCAGGTTTCCACTGCAAATCGGTTTCCGGATTTCGCGGCGATATCATCACGCACCGTACCCGATCCGAAACAGCTGACGTATTCTGCAAGGCCATCAACGAGCCCCAGACACGGACTCACAACGTGCGTCGCGTAATGCATGGGAATCATTTTTTCCCAGTACGATGGCCAGCCATCCATGTCCTGTGGATGCGAGGCCGCGAGATGCTGAATCTTTCCGAGTTCCCCGTTGCGGTACATCTCGCAGATAAACAAAAACTCGCGGCTGTACACAACCGTTTCTGCCATCATGTATTTCAGACCGGTCGCTTTAACCTTTTCAACGATCTTCTGACAGTCTTCAATCGTTGTCGCCATTGGCACTGTGCACATGACATGCTTTCCGGCGTCCAGTGCCTTCAGTGACATCCAGGCATGGTCCGGAATCGGACTGTTGATGTGCACGAAGTCGATGGACTTGTCCTTCAGCACATCTTCGAATTCTGCGTACCGTTTCTCAATTCCGAACTGGTCTCCGACGCGATTCATCTCCGCGACGTTCCGACGACAGACCGCAGCGACGTTGCCCAGAGGATGAGCCTGATAAATCGGAATGAATTCCGCTCCGAAACCAAGTCCCACCATGGCGACGTTGAATGGACGCATCGACAATCTCCTTCAGATACTAACGGCAATGAAGATGAGAGGGCTCTACAGGCGGTTTTGTTACGCGTTCTACGACGGATGATCAGAAAATGACATTCAGCAGCGCCGATTGACTGAGAACCTCAGCGGGCCTGCTCCCCCACCAGGATAGCTCGGGCCTTTCGAGCAGTGGCTTCTGCCCGTTCTGATGTTTCAGCCAGAACGGTCAAATGTCCCATTTTGCGGCCGCGGCGAGCCTCCGCCTTTCCGTAAAGATGAACGAAAACATTCGGCATCGCGAAAACACTCTGCCATCGTTCCGGAGTTGCATTCAT
The DNA here is from genome assembly GCA_046345315.1 of Planctomyces sp. Taxonomy (GTDB): domain Bacteria; phylum Planctomycetota; class Planctomycetia; order Planctomycetales; family Planctomycetaceae; genus F1-80-MAGs062. Next base: position 3,765 of record JBKDKA010000209.1, on the reverse strand, counting down.
CAGATGATCCCCGAGAAGATTGATCATCGCGGCGGGACAGACCTGACTCACATCCCCGGACGGCATTCCGCTGATTGCACGAAACTGCTGCTCAAACTGACTGGATCTGCAGGCCTCAATCGTCAGATGGCCACTGTTGTGAGGCCTTGGAGCAATCTCATTGACCAGCAACTGCCCGCTCTTCGTGAGAAAGAATTCCACACAGAGCACCCCGTAGGTGCCGAAATGTTCCAGAATCGCTGCTGCAATTTCTGAGGCCTGTTTTTCGGTGGCCGGATCGAGGAGCGACGACGGTGTCACGGAGACGTCAAGAATGTGGTTCACATGATGATTGACGGTCGGACGAAAACTGACAACGCGACCATCGGCAAATCGACCTGCCACCACGGACACTTCACAGTCGAATGAGATCTCTCGTTCCAGAATCGCTTCCTCTGTCTTCAATGACGACCAGGCAGCTTCCCCTCCATCCAGGGATGCAATTCGAACCTGCCCTTTGCCGTCATACCCTTCGGTGACAGTCTTCAGGATCCCCGTTCCGCCGAACTGCAAAAGTCCGTTCTGGAGATCTTCAATTCCTTTGACAGAAAAGAAGTCAGCGGTCGGAATTCCGATGCTGCGAAGCATCGTCTTTTCCTGCAGCCGGTGCTGCGATGCTCGCAGAAGTTCCCGAGACGGGTAAACCGGAACGAACTGTTCCAGAAACTCCACCGTCCTGACCGGAATGTTCTCAGTCTCCAGCGAAACGACCGACACATGCTCAGCGAACTGCCGCAGTTGTGACTCCTCCGTCAGAGCTGCAGGCCACGAACGATCCGCCACCTGACCCGCCGGAGACGAAGAATGATCTCCGAAGATCTGCACGTGGTAACCAGAACGTCGTGCCGCCAGAGCAAACATCCGCCCGAGCTGCCCACCACCAAGCATCCCCAGTGATTCGCCGGGTGAAACGATGCGAGGGGCCGAATTCTCTGAAGAGCAGTTTCCGGCGTCAGACAGTCGAAGGATCTGGTCGCGATTGCCGGATGCGGAAGATGACGGAGACACAGTTAAAGTCCACTCAGAGTGCAGGGAAGGATCGGTTCAGTTTTTCTGTTACGTTCAGGCGGTTGAATCTGATTACAAGTGGTTTCAAATCCCAGACTGGCTCCCGACGGACCTTTTGTTTTACTGCAAGTTCTGAAACTGCAAGGGTGCCTGTCCTGGTTTTGAAACGCTACGAGGTTGAATCCTGGCCTGGGAGCCAGGAATCGTTGAGCACGGATTCTGCCTGTGCCTTCTGGTAATTCTGAAGCTGTTCACGCAGGGATTGATTTTGAAGAGCCAGTATTCGAACAGCCAGCAGCCCCGCGTTTGTCGCTCCCGCCGTGCCGATGGCCAGTGTGCCCACTGGAATTCCCCCCGGCATCTGCACGATCGACAGGAGTGAATCCAGGCCGTTGAGCGCACGGCTTTGCACAGGAACTCCCAGCACCGGCAGGATCGTCTGGGAAGCGATCATGCCTGGAAGATGAGCCGCTCCACCAGCCCCCGCTATGATCACCTGAAGTCCGCGTGCTTCGGCAGACAAGGAATACTCGACCATCCATGCGGGAGTTCGGTGAGCTGACACAACGCGACATTCGTGAGCAATTCCGAATTCCCGAAGGACGTCGGCAGCCGCTGACATGGTTTCCCAGTCAGAACGGCTCCCCATGACTACACCCACCTGAGGACTTACTTCCGGCATGATCAGAATGTTTCCGTGAATGAGATCAGGGCTGATAAGATCAAATGGGGAATGCTTACAGGTGATTTCAAAACCGGCACTGGCTCCCGACGGACGAGATGTTTTTGTGCAGCAGCAAGGGTGCCTGTCCCGGTTTTGAAATGCGCTCTACTTCGGAGCGACGGATGCGGCTAGCTTCTCCTGAGCGGCCGAGAGTTCCGGATTTTGAGCCGACTCGCCCTCAACGTCACCGCGAATCCAATGAATTCCAGCTGTCACACTCTTCAGAAACCGAGGATCAGTCCAGGTCGTTTCATTATGCCCAAGGTTGTTGACATAGACTCGACCTTCGCCCCACGGTTTTACCCAGGCGACGGGAACATGATACGGCTTTGATGGATCATTCTTCGCCATGTTCAGACTCATCAGTACCCGAACTTTCTCCGGCTGCCAGTTCTTGTACTGATAGATCTCATCCTGAATCGTGAATTCGGCACCGAATGGCTCCATGGTCGGGTGCCCGGGTTCATGAACCGTAATCGTCACCTTGTTCCCGGAGTTCCACGGATGACCGTTGAATGTTCCCCCGATCATGTCCCAGTACGGCTGAAAGTCTCCGTAAGTGTCCGTGGCTGAATGGAACCCAATGAAGCCATGTCCCTTCTGTTTGAGCCAGTCATTCAGAAAATAGTTCATATCCGCTTCGGCAATCGGCAGAGCTCCAGTGGTATAAAACATGACGATGTCATGCTGGCTGAGGTTTTCCTTCGTGAAATCAGCGGCGGCATCCTGAGTGCATTGCACAGTGAACAGTTCGGACTGCTGACCGAGCTGCGTCATGGCCACTTCAGCGACCGACAGTTTCTTTGGCTCCGCTCGCTTCACCGAACCATGCATGTAGCCCTGGCTCTGGGTGAGCATGAGAATCTTCGATTTCTCCGCTGCGTTGACGCCAGATTGAGCACCAGGAATCAGAATCGGACCGACGGTGACCAGCAGGGCCGCCGCAATCAGACATTTCATACCGTTCAGTCGCATCAGAGTACTCCGCAAAGCGCCGGATTCAGATCAGCACCCGACAAACCCATCAGTCAGGACATTGAAACAATCAGAAATACGGATCAGATTTGAATAGTCTGGTATTCTGGCCGATCACTGATCATTTTGCCAACCGGTCTGTGGGGCTGACCGGAGTTTCAGTCCGCAAAACTCGGAGCATCCCGGGAATGTCAACTGAGGTGTGAATCCTCAGGGTAGGCGATCGCTGCTGTGGATCGTTACAATTACTGACCGATTTCCCGGTCGCATGCTGCAGCAGGAGTTGTCCTGCTTCAGTGTCCTGCTTACATGGTGTGCAAAACGATGAGTTCTCGACGGTACTGGCTGTTTAAATCAGAACCCGATGTGTTTTCAATTCAGGATCTCACGAAGAGCCCGGGAAAGAAAACGAGCTGGGAAGGCGTCCGGAATTATCAGGCGAGAAATCTGCTTCGCGACGATGTCCGTCGTGGCGATGGGGTGCTGTTCTATCACAGCCGACAGGAACCGATGTGTATCGCCGGCACGGCTGAAGTTGTGAAGGAAGCCTATCCCGATCATTTTGCTCGAGATCCAGATCACAATTACTTCGACGAAAAAGCCACCGAAGAGAACCCAATCTGGTTTATGGTCGACATTCGTCTGACCGAAGTCTTCCCGAACGTCGTCACGCGCGAGATGCTGGCGAGCAATCCTGTCACCGCCGGCATGATGGTGCTCAAACGTGGCAGCCGCCTTTCCATCCAGCCCGTGACAGAAGCCGAATGGAAGGCCGTTCACGAGCTGGCTGCAGGGAGATGAGTTTACCGGTGGTTCCATTGTCAGCATATTTGAAGATAACTGCCGGCCTGAAAGGCCATTCGTTCCCATAGCCTGGCCTGAAGCGAAGCGGAGGGCCAGGTCATGGTGTCCAATCAAAGTCATCATTGAGGACCAATGGTCCAACCGTTCGAGATTGCATTCAACCTGAGGCGGTCGTGGAATGAATCTCTTTCTTGAACTAATCCATGCAATGGGCG
>JBKDKA010000208.1:0-30358 GCA_046345315.1 Planctomyces sp. | reverse complement strand
AAATGCCGCGGAGCGAGGGTGCAGATCTGGGCAGTTCCATCGAACAGATTGGACTGGCGGCCTTTATAGCCGGAACCGAACTGGAGGTTGCTCGTGCAGCTGATATCGTCGCCACGGTACTTCGAACGAAGCTTCAGGCCAGCTTCGGGGGAATCCTGCTGCCTCGGACGGAGATCGCTGGGCAAGTTGATCTCAGTCTGCTGGGCGCATTGCCATCGAATGAAATCGGAATTTCTGCCGCTGTGGAGAAAGATCTGCTGATTCCACTGACGGGGCAGATACTGAGTACGATTGAGGAGGCTTCTCTGGCAGCTGCTGACAGTGCGATTCCTCCTGCGATCACGGACTATTATTCTCGAGCCTGTGCCGGACTGCTTCGAAAGCAGAACCTGCCGATCGAAGACCGCCGTCTGACAGAGAAGATTCTCAGGGCACTTTGTCTTGAATGTTCAGACTCGGCAGCGACGTCGGTACAGGAACGTTCCGCTGAGATTCATGGGAATCACAACGGATCGGAGGTCGAAGGAACTGCGACCGTCCTGACTCACAAACTTCGCCGACATGCGGCTTCCTCGGAAGAATCAATCCGACGTCCGCGAATATCATCCGCTTATTCCGGGCAGCTGAGGGGCACCTCGACAGCGGGGGGGCGGGAGAAAGCTTCGGGAGTGGAAAAGAACTCTGATCGCTCAGGAAATCTCGAAGCAACCCCGCTGAAGATCCATCTGGCAGAAACGGAATAACCGCAACCGAACTGAGTCGGCTGCGGTTCCGTTGACTGATCAGAATAATTCGAGATCGCCCTGTCTCACGATGCGATATGTCTCACCGTGTGAGTGGTGAGACAGGCTTTCACATTCGATACTTCGGGTTATCTCTGCTGAATTCCTCAGCAGCAAGCTCTGCTCCCGAGTTGATCGACGAGTACGAGTAGTCCTCAATCAGAGTCTGTTCATCCAGCTGTTCTGCAGAGAGACCATCAGAGTCGCCGGCCCATGTGTAACTCCTTGTGAGCCGGACGATATTCTTCCGGACATCGATGAGGATCAGGCTCTTTCTGTAGACCGGTGAGATGTCTGCGGAATCGTAGGTAAACTCAAAGCACAGGCACGCAGTTTCGTCGAACACCTGATTCGGGAGACGGCGGCACCTGACTCCATAGCCACGAGACAGATCGGCTTCGCGATGGCTGAGTACCTGCTGCTGCATTCCGTGGAGTCCGGCTCGCGTGATCGGATAACGAGACTCCGACATTGCCTTGTCCCCATTTGGGTCGAGCTTGATTGCAGGAATCAGACGTCCCTTGAAGCCGCCAAGCTTCACCACCATCTGCCCGTCTTCGTACTGAGTGCTGTAGAGAACCTGTCTTCCAGCATCTCCATTCCGCCATCGCATATAGACACTGTACTGCGGCGAGTGCTGAATCTTCATATCGATCACCTGAGCTTCCTGGAGATCGCCGTTGATTCGTTCCCGTTTGCTGAAGACCGCCGAGTAGCTGCTCAACCCCTGAAGGTACTTTTCTCCGTCACGCAGCAGCAGAAGCGAGAACTGAATCGCTTCCTGATTGCTGAGAACGATTCCGTCGACTGCCGGCACAGGATTCTGCACAGTTGATTCAGAGACGGCAGTTGCCGAAGCTTCTGACCCTGATGGATCAGTGAGGTCGACGGAGTCTGCGGCAGTGTCTGTCGCTGGAGCAGGTGCGAGTGTCAGCGATTCGTCAGAGATTTCTATCGGGAATGGCACTGGTGCGTCGTTCAGAGCATCTTCTGATCGCTCCACAGAATTCCATGACGCAATCAGATCATCGGCCGCGGGGGCCGGGTCAAGGGCCGTGTAAAAGATACTGATCCCGATCAGGATCGTCAGACCCGCCAGCGCGTTGGCTTTCCGCGCTGACTCATAAACACCATAACTATGCATCGGGTACTCGCTTTTGACGATCTCTTACCGCCAGCAGTCTTCAGCTGCTGCGGTCTGAGCATTTTCGGAAGCCAGACGAATCTCGAAACTCCCGGGTCGAGGTCTGGCAGAAAACGGAGTCCCTTCCGGCAACATGATGTCTTGTTTCAGAACTGTTCTGCCTGAAAGCACTGCCTGCACGGTGATTACGCTGCAGGCAGCAATGCAATGGGTCTCCTCGAGCTGACGGGCACATCACGATGTTGTCGCTGACGCATCATCAGGAATCACGACGATTGCTCCGAACGGCCATCGTTGAGAACGGTGATTGCTGAAAACAGATCAGTGACGTTGATGCATGGACTGTGAGAGGATGAAGTAACCAGACAGGAATTTTGTTGACGCAGACAACATCGACTGCAGTTCGGCAGAATCTGCCAGTTATCGATAAGTTTTCCCAGGAGCTTGCAATTCCTGCGTGAAACGAACCTCCAGTCAGTTTTCTGATAAAACTCCCTGTTGAATTACCTGATGACGAGGACTGGATTCTTCTACGAGGTTTTCCTGATCGGTACCTGCAGTCATTCGTGCGCCACTGGAATGGCCTGAATCCGCGAATGCCCGAAATCAAGTCGACAGCATTGCAAGACCAGGAGAGGCACCCTCGCTGTTTGCAACACTTTCAGGAAGACACCGCGTCCGTCAGGAGCCAGTCGCGGTTTAGGAATCACTTGTGGTCATTGCCTTCACGTGAGAACATCTGCGACTGGATTGACTATCTGAAAAATGCCGGGAGAATTTTCCCATGAAAACAATTCTGATTCAGCTCGATACAGATTCACTGCCATCTTCATTTGACCGAGTCGTTGCAGTCGACGCCGGCGTGGATGAGATCTTCAGTTACTGCGGCATTACCCCGCAGAACGTCACGGGACTGATCCACGGCGCCATCTTCACTCGCGGACCATCGGACCTGAAGAACACTGCTGTCTTTGTCGGTGGCAGCGATGTCACAGCCGGGGAAGCTCTGGTTCGAAAGATCTCCAGCATCTTCTTCGGTCCGATGCGTGTTTCGGTAATGATGGACTCGAACGGATGCAACACAACCGCTGCTGCCGCCATCGCTGTTGCTCGCAATCGAATGTCGCTGAGTGGATGTACGGCAACCGTGCTTGGTGCAACGGGACCGGTTGGAATTCGTGCAGCTCAGCTGCTGGCGAGCGAAAAAGCGAAAGTACGCGTGGTTTCTCGAACCATGGATCGAGCAATTGCAGTCTGTCGCACAATTGAACAGTCTTCGGGTAATCAATGCACGGAACCGACCGTTGCCGCGACCGCAGAGGAGTTCGAATCTGTGTGTCGAGGCTCAGATCTGGTGGTCGCAGCCGGAGCTGCTGGTGTGAGTTTTCTGCCGGAAGGAGCTCTGAGTCAGCTGTCCGGGCTGAAGATGGCCATTGACCTCAATGCGGTGCCACCGGCCGGAATCGCAGAGATTGGTGTGATGGATCGCGGGACGGAGAAAAACGGTGTTCTCTGCTACGGAGCGCTCGGTGTCGGTGGCCTGAAGATGAAGGTCCACAAGCAGTCCGTGCGGAAGCTCTTTGAGTCCAGTCAGCAGGTGATTGATCTCACGGAGATTTATCAGCTCGCACTTGCGATCGATAAAGGCTGAGTCACCAGCATCCGGACGATGTTCTTTCGGAACTTCATCCGGCCATCGGACGCAGCCCTGCATCCGCCAGCAGAACTGCCGTGGAATGAAAGGCCTCCCGGACCCACTCGTCAATCCGATCCGGGTCCGGCGAATACTCCAGTTCAACGGAAACAGCCCCATCAATTCCGAGCGCCGCTATCTCGCGAAGGTAAGGGGCAAAATCGACAACACCGCGTCCTGGTGGAAGATCGCCGTGAACCACACCATCGCAGTCGGAGATGTGGACGTGAATCGCACGATCCTTCAGCGATGGTAGTTCAGACGGTGATACCCGAGCCAGCTGCAGGTGTGACACGTCAATGTTCGCTCGAAATGCGGCGTGATCGACGTCGTCAATGAACTGAACCATGGTCTTGACGCTGTTGACCAGCGACAACGGGAATGGCTCAAGTTCCAGTGCAATCCGGAGTCCAAGACGTGAGGCGTACTCTGCGAGCTGACGACAGTTGTCAACTCCCGTCTTCCACTGTTCTGCCGGCGGAATGACTTCACGATTCCAGATGTATTCACCGATCACGAGGAGAAGGTTCTGAGCCTCAAATTCACAGCACATTTCGAGATACTGCTGACAGCGATGCAGATGAAATCGCTGAACTGACGGATTGAAATCAATCAGTCCGGTGGCCACACAACAGACAGAGATGATCGGTAGCTGCGAGGCTTTGCACTCTCGTCGAATGAGTCGCCGTTCCATGGCATTGATATCAAGCGGATCGGCGAAAACATCGATGCAGTCGAAACCGATTTCACGTGTCCTGCGAATTCCCCACGCAGTGTCTTTCCCGGCCTGAGCCCACGCACTGTTGATCAGCCCCAGCTTCATCACTCTCGGTTCCTTTTCTGCGTCGATCCTGGTTGATTGCTCAGTGCAGAATACAACTCAGAGCAAAACAACGTTCTGTCTCAGCACTCTGCTTCTGCAGTCTCGCGAGTTCCAGCCTGTCTCAGTCAGTTGACCGGATTGCCGGGAATCCAGATTGAAGACGCAGTGGAATCGGAAGCTTTCTCCGTGTCAATCCGCGGAAGCCGACGAGCTTTCATGCGGACATATGGAGGAACGAATCGACCGCGATATCCGAAGTGTGTCACATCCACCGTGTAGTCAGCTCGTTTCGGTTCGCGAAGGTCCTCGATGACAAAGCCACTTCGGCAGAGGCCTCCCACGATGTCCTCCATTCGATGGAGATACTCCGCAGAACCGGATTCGCGATAACTGGTGTCCTGCTGGCGAGGCAGAGGCCCCTCATGGTAGTACTCGACACCGATCACAAACTGCTGCCGCTCATTTCGATGGCTGATCTGCAGACTGATCGGTTGTTTATGCTGACTGATGTAGATGCCGTTGTCTCGCAGCACTCTCGCGACTTCCCGGTAAACCGGTTTCAGATCCGGGACGTAGCATGTGCTGACCGGCTGATGCACAATGTCGAATGTCTGATCGCCAAACATGCTGAGATCATCCATGGACCCCTGAAACAGGCTGAGCTTAAGTCCGCGTCGTCCTGCTTCACGTTCATCAAGACGAAGCATCGAATCACTGATGTCCAGGACAGTTACATTGGCGCCTGCGACGGCGTAAAGGATCGCCTGCCAGCCGCCGGCAGAAGCAAGGCAGAGAACATTGAGACCGGCAACGCTCGAAGGCAGCCAGCCTCGCCCGTCCAGAACTTTCAGTGGCTCACGACACTCAGCGTCTGACGCGACCTTCGCAAACTGACTTCCGGAATCCGCCAGATGATTCCATGCCTGCCGATTGTTCTGCTGATAATCCAGTGACATGTTCCTGATCGCCCTGCCGAAGCTGCGGAGCTCTCCTAAGCCGCGAATCCCGTTTCGTCGGCTGCACGACAGACCGCACAGAAGTATGTGACGATGAAAATCTGAGATCGAGACAATTTCGGCATTGAAGCAGAAATCTCCGAGGCGCAGTAAAAGAAGTTCTGTCCGTTTCACAGACAGAACTTCTTCAGGATTTCAGACGTCACTCGTCACGAAGCCCCGCTCTCAGGCGGCATCGTACTCCGAAATGCGATTGTGTGGAATGAACGGAATTGTTGCATCTTCCGTCAGGCTGTAACGCATGTAGTAAGCGTCTTCGCAGGTGTCGTCGTAATGATTGCGAAGTACTGTGACAGCACGGAAACCGGAGTCAGCGAAGAACAGCTGAGCCGGAACGTTGGTTTCTCGTACTTCGAGCACGATCTCGCGGCGTCGCTGCTGAGACAGCTTGTCGACGAGTCGCTGAACCATCTGATGCCCGATCCCCATTCGGCGAAAGTCCGGGCTGACAGCGAAATTCAGAATTCGGAGCATCGATTTATGGAGTTCATAAATCATGAAACCGACGATACGATGATCAAGTTCGGCTACAGTCCCGATGCAGTTCCGCTGACGCAGGCAGCAGAGAAATTCTTCTTCGGTCCAGGCAAACTGAAAGCTGGAACGTTCGATCTTCAGAACTTCTTCCATGTCGCGGCGGATCAGCCAGCGAATCTGGGTTCTGGAGGCGTCCGTCTGAGGAGCATCAGAGGTCTGTGCCGCAGGTTCGTTTGTTCGCTTCAATCCCATGGCGGCCTCCATGCCGGTGAGGTTGATTACACTGTGACGCGTCAGATTCTGGTGAGTGATCAAAGATCAGTCACACTGATACGGACAGTCTGAAATTTCCTGACGAATTCGATGTTCCGGTGGTGCAGTTGTCAACATCACCGAAGGTGTTCGGTACGACAGTCTTCAGAAACTCCTCAGTTCATCATGATCTGATTCTCTGAGTCCCTTAAAGGCTTCGTCGACCGGGCCGGGGGAAGTTAACAGAGTTCTTATCGGACGTCTATGTGGAACGCAGGCCAGAAGGTCACATCCCGAAAATCTCACCGGATCCGAATCTTTGAACGGCGGAATCCGCAGGAGGGTTCCGGTGAACGGCGAAACTGAATCTGCTCAGGGCCTTTGGTGACGGAAATCTGCGTCAGTTTCGGGTTCGGTGGGCTGCTGAGTCATCTGAGTCACTCAGAAGATGTGTTCCCGAAGAGACTTCGGCTTGACACCGGTCTTCAGGGAGATCCTGATGCCTGATCACTTCCTGACTGATTCTTCGGCGGAGATTTGAGGAACTCCCGCGTAAAGCAGCTTTCGGGAGCGACACTGCCCGGTTCAATCTCGCCAATCTCCTCAATCTGGCTGACGAGCACTTTCCATCGTTCTGACGTCATGTCGCACGTGGCGGACTGGTTGTCTGCAAAGCACAATGGCTTCATCTGCTCAGCTCCGTATGCGAGAACGGCAAGGCTCATGTCATTGTTGTCTCGATGAATGTCCTGATTTGTTTCCAGAGGATCTGCCAGATACTGATTCCATCCGGCGAGCGATGCTTTCACGACACGGCGAACGACATCACCTTTTTCCTGGATCATCTTCTCCGTCGTCACAAGGACGCTGGCATACGGATTGAAGCCGATGTCAGAGACCATCAGAACTTGCGGATCTCCGCCCTGCTCCCGAGCAACGAAAGGTTCACTGAACACGAAGCCCTGCTGAGCAAAACTCTGCTTTGTCAGGAACTCCCCGACAGAACCGCTGTAAGGCACCATCGTGACATCCTTCAGAGGCAGTTTCTTCTTCATCCAGAGTGCAAAAGGGCGAGCTTCGCTGATCGCCAGTTCGACGCCGGCCAGCTTGTCCAGCGAATCAATTCCGGATGACGCATGAACCATGATGCATCGGGGGGAATTTTGCAGGGGTGCCATCACTGCGACCAGAGGCACGCCGGCGGATCGAGCCTTCACGACGTTGTCGGCATCAGACACTGCAAATTCAATTCGTTCAGTGGCCAGTTCAGTGATGATCTGCTGTGGAGCTCCCGGGCCGCCGGGGATGACTTCCACATTCACCCCCTGCTCAGCAAAGTATCCATGAGTCCTTGCGGCGAGATAACCGCCGTGTTCGGCCTCCGCATACCAGTTCAGGGCGAGACGAACATTGATCGATTCGCCGCTGTTCAGATCCGGAGCATTTGGCGGTGTCCCGTCGGTATTCGGGGAAGTTGGATCCGCTGCTCCCTTTGAAATGCCACTCCCGGAATCCGTCGCTGTGCCAGATTCATTGCTTCCGGGGACGACACTGGATCTTCCTGAACCAGAGTCTTCAGTCCTCTGACATCCTGCAAAGGACATCAGCATCGCCAGACAACAGACGGCGGGGCGAAAACAGTTCCGAAAGAATGTCACGCCACCGTGGAACAGTCTGAGAAAACCAGGATGAAGTTGGATCAGACCTGAGTCATCGCGGTTGCTCGGAAAAACATTCATACGTATATCCGTTTCTGCGTCCAGTCCGTGTTATCAATTCACCACAGGCTGGAACGCTCCTGCCAGTCCCGGGCGTGAATGATCTCTTAACAAAATCGAATTTGTCGGCACTTTCTCTGATGTTTTAGTCTGATCTCTCGATTTACCATAGCAGTGCCGGAAGAGATTCGAAAGAAACCTCAGAAACCGGTCTTCGACCGGACACCCGTGGATCTGCATCATGAAGACATCCGCCGTCGGCGTGCAGGAGAGCGTGCCTGAGAATCTGGATGAGGAACGGGGAATTATCGAGAACCTGATTCGTCGCGGGATCATTCATGATCCTCCGAAGTTTCTGCAGTTCCCCGTGCACTATGAAGCCATCACAGGCTCACGAGCCTGCGGTATCTCCGATGCCGGTATTCAGGATGTGCCCTCCGATTATGACGTCGCGGCGATTGCAGTACCGCCTCCTTCGTATATCTACAAGCATCTCACCGGCTGGGTGCCAGGGTTCGATGCTGAACCACCGGGTTTCGACCAGTGGACAGCTCATCATATTGTCGATCCATCGCCGGAGACTCCGCTTGTTTCCGTGAGTCTTTCGGAAGTCTGCGTGGCTGGCGAGTCAGGGCATGCTCGAGAGCGTGTTTTTGATCTGCAGGTCTTCAGTATTGTACGATTCTTCGAACTCGGCCGTCGTGGCACTCCCAACATTCTCGAGGTTCTGTTTGTTCCCGATTCCTGTGTGCTTCGCATGAGTCTGGTCGGACGCCGTATCCGGGAATATCGTGAGCTTTTTCTGAGTTGCGAAGCGGCCCGAAAATTTCGAAGCTGCGCACGTGCTCAGATCAGAAGGCTCGAAGAAAGGAAGACGCTTCCGCTATCCCAGCATACCGATGCTCAGTACTGTTACGACTTCAAGGCGGCATGCCGAGCAGTTCGAATGCTTGATGCCTGCGAACAGATGCTGACTCAACACGATTTCTGCCTCCGCGCCAGCAGAGAACAATTTCTGCAGGTTCGACGAGGGGAGTGGAGCCTGCGGAAAGTGATGTCTACGATCGGGCAGATGGAACGCCGGATTGAGTCGCTCTTTCGAAGAACGTCACTGCCTCTGGTATCATCGTCTGAAAGACTTCGGAACCTGCTGCTGTCCTGCCTTGAAGACTGTTACAGTCAGCAGCTTGCCAGTCAGTATTTCTTCAACCAGCCGGATGAAGCGCGTCGGATCGTTGGATGAATTCACGAGAAAGTTTCTGCTGAAGTGTTGGAACTGCCGTCGAACCAAAAAAATGATATCGAGTCCCGTCTGATTCAGCTGTTGATGAATCAGCGGAATGAGAACGGGCACTGGACTGGTGAATTGTCCACTTCTGCTCTTTCCACTGCGACTGCCGTGATGGCCCTGTTGCTGGTAACGCAGCCTCTGAAGGTTCCGCTTAAAGATGACGGTCATACGGCATCGTCTGATCACATTGCCGAAGGACGGCGTCGGAAGCTTGTGCAGGGCGGGCTGTCATGGCTGGCCGCTCATCAGAACGCTGATGGCGGCTGGGGCGACACGACGCTCAGTGTCAGCAACATTTCCACGACCATGCTGGTCCATGCGGTGTTCGTGGCTGCCGGTCGTTCTGAGCTGAAGGCGGCAACTCCCACTGAGGGACTCCCAACAACATCGGCCACCGAGATCACTCAGGGCAACAATCGTGCAGCGATCATTGCAGCAGCCGACGCATACATCAGAAACGCAGGAGGAGTTCCGGCACTTCTGAAACGCTATGGAAAAGATCACACGTTTTCGGTTCCGATCCTGACTCATTGTGCTCTTGCGGGAACCGTCGACTGGAAGCACGTTATTCCGCTTCCGTTTGAGCTCTCATGCATCCCCGCGAAGTTTTACGCGGCAGTACGAATGCCGGTCGTCAGCTACGCGCTGCCGGCATTGATTGCGATCGGCCAGGTCATCTTTCACCATCAGGGACATCGAAACCCGCTGATCCGATGGATTCGACGCCGTTCCATCAGTCTATCACTGCGAGTGCTCGAATCCATCCAGCCTGAGAACGGAGGCTTTCTCGAAGCAACACCGCTGACAAGTTTCGTCTGCATGAGCCTTCTGGGATGTGGTCTTTTTAATCATCCAGTGACGAAGAAATGCCTGCGGTTTATCGAGCAGTCAGTCCGCTCGGACGGAAGCTGGCCGATTGACACCAACCTCACGACATGGGTCACCACGCTGAGTATCAACGCACTTTCACAGGGAGAGACTTCGGGAGATTGTCTGAATTCGAATGATCGCCAAACACTTCGGATGTGGCTGCTGGAACAGCAGTATCGCTGCCGACACCCGTACACCAATGCCGCTCCGGGTGGCTGGTCGTGGACAAATCTTCCGGGAGGTGTCCCTGATGCTGATGATACTCCCGGAGCCATGCTTGCGCTGATGAACCTTCGCGTTCAGGGGGAAGAGTTCTCTCAGGAGGAACTTGAGGCTCTGAACGCTGCGGCTGGCTGGCTGCTGGACCTCCAAAATCGCGATGGTGGCTGGCCGACGTTCTGTCGAGGCTGGGGGACTCTGCCATTCGATCGCAGTTCCTGTGATCTGACGGCTCATACGATTCGAGCGCTCCGCCGCTGGCTGCAGATTCTGGCGGATTCCAGGGCACATTCGGACAGTGGTCAGCAGGTTCGTGCGCACAGAGCCATCATGAAGGGGTATCGTTTTCTGGAAAAGACACAACGAACGGACGGTACCTGGCTTCCGCTCTGGTTTGGGCACCAGCACAACGAGAACGATGAGAATCCGCTGTACGGCACATCGAGAGTTGTCCTGGCCTGGGCGGGACCTGAACTTCCTTCTGACGCGTCTTCACCGGATTCTGATGCATCCGCAACGGCTGCATTGCCTCATGCCGCAGCACTGCCTCATGCCTCAACTGTGATTCGAGGGATTGAATGGCTGCTGAAAAATCAGAACGTGGATGGCGGCTGGTCTGCACGAAAGGGGCTGATCAGTTCTTCAGAAGAAACGGGGCTCGCACTGGAATCGCTGGCTCAAAGGGAGTTTCTGGAGATTCCGGGCGTCCGGGAAGCCTGTGAGCGAGCGTTTGGGTGGATTGAAGTATCCGTACAGGCCGGGACGCTTCAGAATCCCAGCCCGATCGGCTTCTATTTCGCAAAACTCTGGTATTTCGAACGCCTGTACCCCATCATTTTTCCAGTCTCAGGAGCGCTCAAGTGGCTGGCATTGCGGTCGAGCGATCGACGCGGCGCGAAAATCGACCATTGAAATCCGCTGGATCGAAGCAGAATCGTTGTGATCGGGAACGGATGATCATTTGAGTCATGAACCATTGGAAATTACGTGGTGCTGATTCGTACGTTTTACCGGATTCCTGGTTATAATCCTGCGGCAGGTCGACCGAACAGGCGGGCAGGAGAAAGATCGCGGATCAGCGAACTTCCCACCGCCGGAATCCATGAAATCGGAGTTTCCAGTGTCAATTGTTCCCGCAGAGATTCGGACGAAGGCAACAGATTCCGCTCGACTGGCAGATGCTCGTCCGGTAGTGGAGCACGAAGCGATCGACGATGAGTCCGTTGTCGGGACGCCGGACACGACTCAGGGAACTCATGCTGACGTCGATGATGATCCGATGCCAGTCCGTCGTCAGGGAAGGCGACGCAGTACGACTCATCTGAAGGCCGTCCCGGAAACACTGGAACAGCGCGAGCAGATCAAGGCCGCTGCCGAAGAGTACGCGAGGGGACTTGAGCGGTCGAAAGCGTTCACTCGTGATGAACTGGAAAGTCATGGGCGACAGCTGCTGAATCAGATGGAACTGCCCGAGAAGTTCCTTGGCTTCGCGATGGTGATGGTCGGAAACTTTTTCTGGAAGCAGCAGTTCCTTGCGATTCCGTTCAATCGTCGAATGCTCCTGCTGCCTCACTGTCTGAAACACGCTGAAGGCTGCCCCGCTGAGTACACTCAGTTTGGCCTCGACTGTGAACGCTGCGGCGCGTTTTCGATCGCAGATTCCAAGGTTCGAGCCGAGCAGCTGGGTTACTAGGGTCTGGTCGCAGAAGGGTCACCCGTTGTTCTGAAGATTATCGTTTCGGGATACATTGACGGAATCCTCGGTGTGGCATGCCTGAATGTGCTCGAAAAGGCAATCGACAAGATCCTGATTGCCGGGGTTCCGTCGTACGCCGTTCCGCTGCACTCGGGAGACTGCCTCAACACAACGCTCGATCAGGCGTGGGTCTGGGATGTTCTCGACAAATACGAACCGCTCCCTGAAAAACAGACGACCAGTTTCATTCCGCTCATGCGAGCTTCGTCGCGCATGTTCGAATCGGATTTCGATCGACTGCTGCCTCGAATTCGGACGAAGGATGCAAAACGAGCCGGAACTCCGGTCGCATTCACGGAGCAGGTCGCCTACGAATGGCTATCCAAGGGTGGGAAGCGTTTCCGACCATTTATCACTTTGGCGGCGTGGCATGCAGCCTCCGGCGCAGATCCGCTGACCACCGGATCAGAAACGCCGGAGATTCCCGACGCAGTGGCGCGTGTCGCCATGGCCATCGAAGCGTTCCACAAGGCGTCACTTGTCCATGATGACATTCAGGATGGTGACGCTTACCGTTACGGACGCGAAACACTTCATCGTGAGTTCGGCTCCGGCCAGGCGATCAACATCGGTGACTATCTGATCGGTCTTGGTTATCGACTGATTCATGCAGCGCGGGAGCTGGATACAGAGACGGCAGCTGACGTACTGGACAGCATGTCGACGGCTCATATTCGACTTTGTGACGGTCAGGGAGCAGAAATGCGATGGCAGCAGAATCCTGACTGGGCCATCACGCCGCTGGATGCACTGCAGATTTACTCACTGAAAACGTCTCCCGCATTCGAAGCGGCGCTTTACGCGGGACTTCGCATGGCAGGACATCCGCTCGCAGAAACCGATGTGGTGCCACAGTTCTGCCGCCATGTGGGTGTTGCGTTTCAGGTCCTGAATGATCTGAAAGACTGGCAGGGTGATCGAGACAACAAGATGGTTGCCGGACAGGACGCACTCGCGCTCCGACCGACAGTCCTTCTGGCACTGGCACTGAAGGACGCGACCTGTGAACAGCGAGCGATCCTCCGTGATGTCCTCTCGGGACCAGGCGCAGAGAAATCTGAGATGATCCGCATCGCCAGAATCCGGGAAGTGTTCGAAGCGTGCGATGTCTTCCAGAAAGCTCAGTTGCTGATCGAACGATCTCGCGAGAAAGCAATCGGGCTGGTGGAAAGTGTTGACGATGAGCGAGTTCGGGAACTGCTCCAGTTCTTCGTTGACACAGTGCTTGCACCGGAAGACGTTGCAAAATCTGAGGAAGCCAAAGACACTGCCCCTTTGTCCGTGTTTGTACCTCTCGGTGTTTCTTCCGCAGCCCACTGAGCAGTTGCTGCAGGTGGTTTCAAAACCGGGACTGGCTCCCAGAGCGATCGATGTTTTCAGGTAAATTCTGAACGACTAAGTGTGCCTGTCCCGGTTTTGTAATGCAGGCGTTTCGTCGCGCGAACTGCGAAAATGTCGCCGTGGACAGAAAACGAATCCAGGTGTCATATGAAGAGCGGTTTTGATGTTCTTGCTCCTTCACGCCGGATGATCGCATCAGAAAAGACTCTGCTGCGGGCAGCTCACGAACCGATCGCGACGCGGCGCACGATGATTCAGGCGGGCAGTCTGAGTCTTCTCGGACTGGGAATGAATCACCTGACAGCATTGCGGAGCTGCAGTGCTGAGAGCTCCTCTGCAGAGATGCTCCAGAGCTCTCCTGCTGGCGCCGCGAAGTCGGTCATTTTCGTCTTCCTTTCCGGCGGGTTAGCTCAGCACGACAGCTTCGATCCAAAGCCTGATGCACCGGTCGGAATTCGCGGTGAGTTTTCCTCCATCAGTACTCGCAACTCCGGCGTTCGAATCTGTGAACACCTTCCGATGCTGGCATCCGTCAGTCATCTCTGGAGTCAGATTCGGTCTCTCACAAGTCCGCACAATGGTCATTCCGAAGGGCATATGGTGTTCCTGTCGGGCCGATCCATGCTGCCTCCGGCCTTTAATGGCACTCGTCCCCAGGCATCTGACTGGCCGACGATGCTCTCCGTTGCTGGTTCTGCAGTCCGCTCACGCAACAATAACCTGCCTCCGGCGGTCGTTCTGCCGGAGCGACTGATTCATCGTTCCGGACGTGTCATTCCTGGACAGTTCGGCGGCCTGATGGGGGCTCACCGCGACCCCTGGTTTATTGAAGCGTCGCCGTTCAATGCAAAGACATACGGTGCCTACCCGGATTACGAGTTCCATTTTGAAACGGGACGGCACCGTACGAAGGATCTGCTTTTTCAGGCCCCCAATCTGAATCTGCCTCAGGGGCTGTCGAGGCAGCGTCTGGCAGACCGCAATTCCCTGCTCAGCATGATCGATCAGCAGCGACACGATCTGACCGCTGCGGCCAGATCAGAATCATTTGACGGTTATCGTCAGGCTGCGTTGTCGCTGCTGACAGATTCGTCTGTGCAGCAGGCGTTCGACGTGCATTCAGCGCCGCCAGAAATCCTCGATCGCTATGGGAGAAACGCATTCGGCTGGTCACTGCTGATGGCACGACAACTGGTCGAATCCGGTGTTCCTCTGATTCAGGTGAATCTCGGAAACGACGAAACCTGGGATACTCACGACAACAACTTTCCGCTGCTTCGTGACTGCCTGCTTCCTCCGATGGACCGAGCCCTGTCGGCGCTGCTCGAAGACCTCGATCAACGTGGTCTGTTGAAAGAGACACTCGTCGTCATGTGCGGAGAAATGGGGCGAACACCGAAGGTCAATGCTCTCAATCGCAGTCCGGGCTGCGGCCCCGGCAGAGATCATTGGGGAGCAGTTCAGACGGCTCTGATTGCCGGCGGTGGCGTGCCGGGAGGAATCGTCGTCGGTGAATCCGATGCGGAGGGAGCATGGCCGTCGCTGAATCCTCAGAAACCTGAGAACCTCGCAGCGACCATTTATTCTTTACTGGGAATTCCGGAAACAGCCGTCTGGCGTGACGAGGTGAACCGACCGCATCACATCTATTCTGGTGATCCGATTCGATTCACCTGACAACTCAGGATGCGGAACATCTCATTCGCATCAGATCACCTCCGAACTGTCGCAGAACGTCAGGATCCATCAGGTTTCTGAGCTTCTCGAGTGCCTTCAGCTGTAGCTGGCGCACTCTTTCTTTCGAGATCCCCAGATCGCCAGCGATTTCCCGGAGTGTGCTCGCCCGACCAGACGCGGTTAATCCGAAGCGATCCACAAGAATTCGGTGTTCTCTCGCATCCAGTACCTGATCAGCGCGAGCCATCAAACCCGAGACGACCGATTCCGGATCACTGCAGATTGGTTCCGCAGTGGCTTCCTGAGGCACTTCGCTGAGAATTTCTCCGGACGCATTGGGAAAGCGTTCCTTCCTGCGTTGACGAACTCGCCAGGCCCGGAAGAAATGTCGCTGAATTGAGTGAGTCGCATACGTGCTGAATCGAAACCCTCTCGAGATGTCAAAACGATCGATCGCCCCGAGCAGGATTGAACAGCCGTCGCTGCTGAATTCATCCACCTCAGTCCCTGAAGCAGCGAATTTCCGAGCAATACTCGTCACGAGCCTGAGGTTCGAACGAACGAGTTGCTCCCTGATCAGCTCCGCCGACCGGATCTTTTCTTCGATTGACTCGACCAGCGCGGTTCGTGGCCGCACAGCGGAGAGTCGAGAACGAAGCTGATTCACCTGATAGCGAAGGAGATTCAGTGCCTGGAACAGAACACGTTCGTTTTCTGCGGTGAGCAGAGGATCCCCGGAATTCCATGCACGGATTACAGATGAATCGCTGTTGTCGTCGCTGGATTGAAGCTCTGCCGCCTCGCGTTCCGCAGCTCCGGCCGCTCTGAGGCTCTGCACGAGCTCAAGAGCCTCGCCCACCACTTCCTCTGAGGTGCCGCGAAGTTCGAATTCCGGAGAGTAAACAAACCGGATTTCCTGTTTGAGGAGGGATGCTGCACGATCTCTCAGAGATTGCCGTGATTTCAGCTCCGAGGACTCCGTTCTACTGGCTTGTCGAGTGCTTCCTGGCATTTCAGCTCTCCCGTGCACGGTGAGGGGGGACGCGTTACGTGATTCAAAAGGATTCCTTGCTTCCGTTAGAATCCGCAACTCGCATCTGAAGATAACTGTCTGACTTAAACTCATCCGATTCTGAAATTTTGAAGGTATGGAAAGAATTTTCTGTGAACTGATTCATCGAAACGCGGAGTCGCTTCGCAGCCATCGACGCTCGATGACGGTTTTGAGCCATTCTGCCTGACATCAGACTGATCCTCCCGGCTTGTCAGGCATTTATCAGCCGGGCTCTTTTGTTCGTTCCTGAACTGAAAAATTCAGCGGAAACAGACCTCCATGGGATCGATCGTCACTGTGGTGAATTCCACTCCCTGCACCGGCGACGTGCAGGCTCCCCTGAAAAAGAACTCCCAATGGAAAGTTGCCGAAGCCTGCTATCTTCCTCCGGAATTTCTTTACGATTCTTCATGTTCTGTTCATGTCATGAGGACCAGCGTGATCCTCCCGCGGTCTCGGGATGAGATTTTCGCTTTCTTCAGTGACGCGTTTCAGCTGCAACGGCTTACACCGGAATGGGTGAATTTCGGGATTCTCACTCCTGCACCAATTTTGATCCGTGAAGGTTGTCTGATTGACTACAAGCTTCGGATTCACGGAATTCCTGTGCGTTGGCGAACTGAGATTTCTTCCTGGAATCCCCCGTTTGCCTTCACCGACCGCCAACTGAAGGGGCCGTATTCTCTCTGGGAACACCGTCACATCTTCGAGGAGGTGCCAGGCGGTACGCTCATGCACGACATCGTTCGTTATCGCTCCCCCGGCGGGCGGCTGCTGAACTGGCTGTTTGTGGAAAATGATGTTCGACGCATTTTTGAATTTCGAGCTTTGAAAATGATTGAACTTTTTCCCGCGATTGAGGATTCAGCCATCTCCGCTGCCTCTGCGAAATGACACATTCTCGCGGATGGAGGTTCATCACCCCGGCGGATTTGAGGGAGTTGAGAATTGACACCTGTTTCAGAGCTTCGGCGACGTTGCCTGAACGACGCGCCAGTCCATCCCGACCGTGAGTTTGTCGTTTACTGGATGACTTCGAACCGTCGGCTGCATTTCAATTTTGCTCTTCAACGTGCTGTTGAATGGAGCAATCAGCTCGGCCGTCCCTTGCTCATCCTCGAAGCACTTCGTTCGGGTTACCCGTGGGCCAGCGATCGTCTGCACGCGTTTATTCTTCAGGGCATGAACGACAATCGAGCAGAAGCGGTTCGTGCAGGGATCTCGTATTACGGATATGTAGAACCGGAAACGGGACACGGTCGCGGCCTGATCGAGTCTCTCGCTGCCCGAAGCTGTGTCATCATCACCGATGATTTTCCATGCTTCTTTTTGCCGAAGATGCAGCGTGTCGTTGCAGACCGCGTCGATGTTCTGATGGAGTCCGTGGATTCCAATGGACTACTTCCGATGCGTGCTGCGGACCAAGTGTTTCCAACAGCTTATGCGTTCCGGCGCTTTCTGCAGCTGCATCTCGTCCCCTGGCTTTCGGACCAGCCTGTATCTGATCCGCTGAGCCATCTGCAGAATCGGGATGCTCCGGACGTTCCTTCTGAGGTTCTGACGCGCTGGCCGCTGGTGTCAGAAATCCTTCTTCGGGCCGATCAGGCGGCTCTGTCATTGCTGCCGATTGACCATTCCGTTGCGCCGGTCGAGACAGTTGGGGGTCCTGTCGCCGGACGCCGTCGGCTCCAGATGTTTCTGAATCAGAAACTGCGTCGTTATGCAGATGATCGTAACCAGCCGGACGACGATCCATCCAGTGGATTGTCTCCGTACCTTCACTTCGGTCATGTCTCCGTCCACGAGATCTTCACGGAGCTGATCCGTCTGGAGAACTGGACTCCCGATCTGATAGAAGATACCCGCCGTCCTCGCGGCAGTCGTGAAGGATGGTGGCAGATGTCAAGACCCGCCGAAGCGTTTCTTGATGAACTGATCACGTGGCGAGAGCTGGGCTACAACATGTGTCGACTGCGGAGCGACTACGACCGCTATGAGTCACTTCCTGAGTGGGCTCAGACGACGCTCCGGGAGCATGCAGGGGATCCACGTCCGGTGATTTACTCCCCCGAGCAGCTGCGGAACGCTGAGACTCACGATCGACTCTGGAACGCAGCGCAGAAGGAACTGCGGTGCGAGGGGCGAATGCATAACTACCTCAGGATGCTCTGGGGAAAGAAAATCCTCGAATGGTCTCCGTCGCCGCAGCAGGCACTGGAGGTCCTGATTGACCTCAACAACCGCTATGCGCTCGATGGAAGGAACCCGAATTCCTACTCAGGAATTTTCTGGGTGCTTGGTCGCTACGATCGTGCGTGGGGCCCCGAACGCCCGATCTACGGAAAGATTCGATACATGACTTCAGAGAACACGGCAAGGAAGGTGCGGCTGACGGAGTACCTGCGGAAAGCCGACGCGCTGCAACTCTGACCGCTCAGCGATTCCACCCGGTGAAACTTCATCCACCGATGTTCTTGCTTCGATTATTCATCTGATCACGGCGCTGGAAGATTTCCTCAAGCCTTTCGCGCGAATACAGCCGAATAATGCTGCCTTTGTAAAGCTTTCGCCCCGAACCGTCTGTCGTGATGTGTTCTGTCACCTGCTGACTGGCTCGACCTGCGTAGATCGCAGCAAAAGTTTCAGGATCGACGCCACGGCCTTCTTCGAGATCCCGAAGAGCATCAACGCCCCCGACTGATAACGCGAAGAAATTGCTCCCTTCGATCGCAACAGTGTTCAGGCTTTCGGCAGCAAGACTGTCAGACAGTTCGTTGCTTCCTTTAATGAACCGCTGGTAAGACAGAAGAGTGTCGTTCGTCACGTTCTCAGCGCCTGTGCTCTGCTGAACAGCTGTCAGAGGCTTCGGAGCGGCAGAATTCGACGTTCCCATCAGATAACCAGCGCCAAACAAAGCAGCACTGGCGAACAGCTTGCCAATCGATCGCATCGGAGACCTTTTTCCGCTGAACTGAAAATCTGCCCTCACTGGTATTACACTAGCGATGATGCATACAGATTTCCAGTGCTGATCCGGGAATGCTGGAGATCATGGATCGCAATAATTCCCGCACAGGCGGGAATCCAGCGACACAATCTGGATTCCCGCCTGTGCGGGAACGAAGGGAAACCCTGAATTCTTTGATCCTGAAGTCTACTACGCAGCTCGGCGTTCTTCCGATCGGCCGGCGGCTGAAGCGTCTGCGTTTCGAGTGCGATTCACAACAGAATACTCCAGCTGTCCTGCCTTCTGTTTCGCAGGCCCCAGATGATAGCTGATCGCTGTGATGATTCCGCAGACACCGAGTGCCGCGAAACAGCCCACCACTGCAATCTGATTGTCTGTCAACATTTCGGTAACTGACATAGGACGACTCCCGGCGAACGTAATGGTCGCATCTGACGACAGCAGAGATCTGACTGTTTCGCTGGCTGGTGCGATCCAGCCCAATTCCATCCGCACGAGACCGGCAGATCCTGCAATCTACTGTCAATTTCGACGTTCCGCCTGAGATCGCTTCATTCGGCGACAGCAACTTCCTTCCCTGAAGTGACTCCCGCCGTCCCGGTTCTCTCAATGTGACGGATCGGCAATCTGCGCTACGGTCATGACTTCCGGTGCTTTCTGCCGAACCGAGTCAGTAGTCAGCACTGACGACTTGCTGGCAGTTGTCATTTTGCTGGCAGTTGTCATTCCCGCGAAGGCGGGAACGAGGTGCTGTCATCCGGATTGCCGCATCCGCAGGAATGACGTACCCCGCGAATGCCAGCCATTGATCGTGCTCGAGAGACCAGACCAGCACGTCGCACAAGACCGCTCGGAAATCAGAGCTCATCCAAATGTGAGCTTCATTGAGCAGTGGTTGAGCAGTCGGTATTTGCCCAATTTGTCAGGATTCTCGGGTGACCTCCGAAACTCGGGTGACCTCCGAAAACAGACGGATCTTCGACGAGTCGTCGTCAAGCTGGGGAAGCTTTGCCGCTCAGGACCTGTTCTTCCGAAGAGACCGACTTTGCAAATTGATTCGAACACAATCCCGCTGCTGCAACTGACGATTAAGAAACGACGGAAGACTGTCTGAACAGCAGGCCAGGGTATGTGTCCCATGTGCTCAGCATTGACTCAATGTGGTGTTTCTTCCCGGAGGCATCTGCTGTTGCGCACCGGGCGTATCCTTCTTGCGTCGCTGGTCCTGTTATCACCGGGCTGCACGGGGCAGAAGAAGCAGGCTGAGGAACTCGTCCGTGTTGCGCTGCAGCATCAGCAGTCCGGGCACCACGAGGAATCGTTACCGGTACTGAACCGTGCGATCGCGCTCGACCCGGATCTTCCTGAGGCCTGGTATCTTCGCGGCTCAGCCTCGCTGGCAGAGAAGAAGTATCGTGAGGCAGTTTCAGATCTGGAACGAGCCACGCGTCTTCGCAGCGACTGGGATAAAGCCTGGCTGGCGCTCGGGTTGGCACAGCGGTCACTCGGAAAAGCAGCTGCCAGTGTCGATTCCTTTTCCCACGCTCTCCGAATCAACCCCACTCTGATCGATGCGAGATTTGACCGCGCATGCGCACTGATGGAGTTGCAGGAGCCGCAGCGTGCATTGGAAGACATTGACACGGTCCTGAAAAACGACCCGAATCATCCTGATGCCCTGATCCGACGTGCGATGCTTCGTGCGGAATCCGATCCGGAAACAGCACTGAGTGGTCTGAATCGGGCCATTGAGATCGATCGAAGTCGCCACGACGCCTGGCTTCAGCGTGGTCTGCTGCATCGAAAAACGGGACAGACTGACAACGCTCTGATCGATCTGGCCATGGCATGTCGGCTCAGGCCGGATGACGCCCAGGCCTGGATCGAACGAGCTCGATTGCTGATCTCGATTCGGCGTCCCGCAGACGCCATTCATGACCTCAGTCATGCAGTCACAACGGCACCCGACAATGCAGACATCCATGCTTTGCTCGGAAAGGCCCACCTTCACTGTGAACAATACGAAGAAGCGATTACCAGTCTTACGCGTGCAGAAACTCTCTCACCAGGAAGGGTGGAAGTACTGCTGGATCGCGCTCAGGCGCGATTCGCTTCAGGACATCGCGAGGAAAGCCTTGAGGACCTGAACCTGGCAGTTCGGCTCGCTCCTGTATCAACGGATGCTGGTCTCCTGCGAGCTCAGATTCTCCGGCAGTGCGGGCGATCTGATGATTCACTGTTCGAGGTGAATCGAGTGCTGACGCTGGCTCCGGATAACACCGATGCGATCGCGTTCCGCGCCGAAGTTCTTTCGTCACTGAATCGAAACGAAGAAGCGATTGCGGATTATACGAGACTGATCTCCTCCGGAAACGATTCCTCTTCAGCTCGAACGCAGCGAGCGCGTCTGTTTCAGTCAGCCGGCAACACGGCCAGCGCAATTGATGACCTCAGTCAGGCTCTGGAACTGAATCCATCTGACCCGGAGATTATGCGAAACCGTGCCGAAGCGTTTTCTGCATCCGGGGATATTCCGTCGGCGCTCCTCGATCTGAACCGCATCGTGGAGCTCCAGCCGGAGGACGCCGCGTCGCTGCGACTTCGAGCGGATCTGCTGCTTAAAGCCGGCCGAACGGAAGACGCGACGCGCGATCTCACGAAGTATCTGGAGCTTACTCCCGGTGATGTTACAGCCTGGGAACTTCTGGCTCTGTCATGGCTCAGAATCGGAGAACCGCTGCGTTCGGTGGAGGTGCTCGATCGTGCCGGGGACCTGACGAAGGCAACACCGGAGCTTCTGCTGATCCGGGCGAGAGCGTGCTTGAAAGCCGGCAATCCCTCGCGAACTGTGTCTGATGTCGACATGCTTCCGGCCGAGAATGCCAGTGATCCCTCAGCACAGCTGCTGAAGGGAATCGCTCTCTCTCAGCTTGGAAACGCCGAAGAGGCTTTGACGTGTTTCGAGAAAGCGGTGCTCACCGGAGAGACCCCGGAAATCCTGCAGTACCGAAGTCAATCACTGACGTCTCTCGGACGAAACGATGAAGCTCTTCGCGACCTGAACCAGCTTCTCGAAATGCAGCCGGACAATCTGACCGCCAGGCTCTGTCGAGCTGAGCTGGCTATGAAAACCCGGGACTTCGACACAGCCGAGAAGGACAGTTCGTTTCTTCTCGGCGCTGATCCGGAAGATTCGAAGGCTCGGCTGATTCGTGGTACTGTATTATTCGAAAAGAAGGACTGGTCGGGAGCTCTGACAGATCTGACGACTGCACTGGTTTCTGACCCGACAGAACAGCAACAGATTGAATGGATGCGATGCAGAGCTCTTGCGGAATCGGGCGACTCTGAAGCTGCCGTTGCCGCGATCGGTGAGCTCCTTGGCAGAGCACCTAATAACGACGAAGCCAGAAAGCTGCGAATCGAACAGTCAGAGAAACTCGGAGCCTGGACTTCGGCAGCTGATGATCTGCGATTTCTTCTGAAGAAATCTCCGGATGATACGGTAATGAGAACTCGCCGAGGCATCTTTCTTCATCGGAGTGGTCGTTATCGCGAAGCCGTCGGAGAGTTTTCTCGGGTGCTGAAGTCAGATCCGATCAACGCCGAACTGTTGTATCGCCGGGGACTGGCGTTTCACCAGCTGAATCAGAGTGAGAACGCGATCTCGGATCTGAACGAGGCCATTCGGCTCAATCCGAAGCTCACCGATGCGTGGTATGTTCGTGGGAACGTGTATGCTCTGAAGAGTGAATCCGAAAAGGCCATGACGGATTATACGAAAACCCTGGAACTGGATCCGGGACATGCCGCAGCTCTTTACAATCAGGGCAATCTTCTTTTCAGCAGTAACCAGGTGGATGCCGCGGTTGAGAGCTGGACAAAGGCAATTCAGCTTCAGCCGTCCATGTTTCGGGCTTACAATAACCGAGCAGCAGCGTACACGCGGATGTCGAAGTTCCCGGATGCCGTCAGCGACTATGAGAACGCTATCCGAATCGCTCCGGGATTTGCAACGGCCTTTGACAACTATGCCTGGCTGCTCGCAACCTGTGAGGATCCGAACATTCGTGATCCGGAGAAAGCCGTGCGAATGGCTCGCACGGCGTGTGAACTCAACAGTTTCAGTGACTGGTCGACACTGAGCACGCTCGCTGCTGCATGTGCGGAAGCCGGACGCGTGTCTGAAGCTGCTGACTACGCTCGGCGAGCACTCGAAGATGCGCCGGTCACCGAACGCAGTGATCTCGAGAACCTGATTCGCGTCTACGAATCAAAGTCCGGAGTCAAGCCACCCGCTTCGTCCGCTTCGAGGCCGCAGAACACACCGCTTCGCTGATTTCGTCCCTCAGGAGTTCATCTGATCAATCTGAAGGAATTCAATGTCGCCGGATGAAATGGCTGCGAGACTGACTCAGATTGAAACCGTGCTGGCTCACCTGCAGCATGACGTTGATTCTCTGAATGCGTCACTGACTGCTCAGTTCCGCAGAATTCAGGAGCTGGAGGCCAGATTCGGCCGGCTGGAGCATGAACTGGAAATTCGTGGCACCGATCCAGAGAAACGCGATCCGGCGTCTGAGCGACCACCGCACTATTGACCGCACTGAATCAGGCTCTCGCAGCATTCGGTTTCGTGAGTAGGGAGGGCGAGGCTCCTTCCGAGCCGTTTTCATGAGTGATTTCGAATAGCTGAAGGGGCTCAGCAGGAGCTTCGCCTTCCCTTTCAGGTTCAGCCAGCGATGCCACGCAGGTGATCGCCGAGACGCGCGGAAAGGCTTCAGGCTCACCGACTCATGCTGAGAAGAATCGCGAATGTCGCAAATGCTCCCGTAAAGAATGACAGAGCAAATCCACAGAGCGGAAGGACTCGAGGAGCCTTTCGGAGTCCGTAAAACAGACACACAAACAGCGAGGTCAGGGTCAGCAGTGTACTGATTCCGAGAACCAGAATGATGACCCAGGCCAGGGCGCTGGATGCGTCCATGGTGGAGGCTGCTCC
Source organism: Planctomyces sp. (assembly GCA_046345315.1). Lineage (GTDB taxonomy): Bacteria > Planctomycetota > Planctomycetia > Planctomycetales > Planctomycetaceae > F1-80-MAGs062. Next base: position 6,275 of record JBKDKA010000208.1, on the reverse strand, counting down.
GGAACCTGCGGCGATTGATACGAGCACGATCCAGGTTCCGTGACCTGCCAGCTGAAGCAGACTCAGGAGGAAGCCGATCAGCCCCGGGCGGTTGTCTCGCAGGAGCATCTGAAGAAACGCTCGTGGCCCCTGATCCACTGATTTTCCGGACGACTTCATGGAGACAGGTCTACTTTCTTTCCGCCAGGAACTCGAGCAGATCGGAGAGTTCCTGAGGAGTCAGCAGAGTTGCAATTCCGTTTGGCATGACAGACGTCGGCGACGGTGAAATCTGTTCAATCTCCTCCCGGCTGAGGTGAACCTGTTTTTCGGCATCGATCCCGATCGTGACTTCGCTGCGATTTTCGCTGATCACAATTCCTGCCACTGTGCGACCATCAATCAATTCGACCACAACGGGTTCGTAACCGCGAACGATACTGGCACTCGGGTAAACGACAGCCTCAATCAGGTCGCGATGATTTCGTGTTTTGCCGATGGCGGACAGGTCCGGTCCGAGACGACCTCCGCCATAGCCCAGTTTGTGACATCCGTAACAGCCCGCCTTACGGCTCATGAAGACCTCGTGACCGCGTCGGACATCACCGGGCGGGCGAGATTTCAGGATCTGGTCCAGGTGAGCTGCCTGCTGTTCCGCACTGGCGTTCAGAAGCGTCATCAGCGGCTTGCCGGCTGCCTGAACGCTGGCGGGATAACGAGCCAGCAATGGCTTGATCAGATCCGCACGCAGCCCACGGACTCCGTCAGAGGTTTCCAGAGCACTGACCAGCTGCAGACCGTAAGGTTCCGACGGGTCCTGTTCCAGAGCTGGCAGAATCTTCGGGAGCTCCATCGGCCCGACATGACGAACCTTCGTCAGAAGCTGCTGCCGCTGTTCTTTCGACAGCGATGCCGTACCAAGGACTCGCGAGGCCGCAGAACGCTGTTCCATCTGCTGATCCGGACTCATCGATTCCATCAGGAGTTCAAAATGGGATGCGTTGAGACTCAATCCCGGACCGGCAGCCAAAATCGCATCCAGTCGGACAGCGACTTCAGAATTCTTTCGGGAAGCGACCGTCAACAGAGCATCTCGCAGACCGGCGTGTCCTTCTTTGGGAAGAGGAAGATTGGCGACTGCGGACACGATCAGCGGGATCTCATCACTCGGAGCTTCGGGAAGCAGTCCGGCCAACGCATCCAGCCAGGCGGTTGGTGTCGCGGTGAGGCTGGCCTGACGAACAGTGTTCAACGTCAGAAGTCGTTCCGCCACACCAGCGTCTTTTGACAGCTTCTCTGTGATCAGCTTCTGAATGTCTTCTGCGGAAATCAGCGAGGAAAGCAATTCGGCTGTCTGTGCCCGCAGTTCATCATTCATGGTTTCGGCAGAAGCCAGCACAGATCGAAAATGATCTGCGAGTGGTTTCCCCCAGTCGGAGTGTCTCTTCACAATCCAGACCGCTGTGGAACGCAATATGGGATCACTTTCCTTCATCAGCGGAATGACCTGATCCGGAGTCAGTGGATTCCCCGACATCTGATCCAGCGCAACGAGAGCAGCTCGTCGAGTGCCCGCGGATGCTGACTTCAGCCCGAATTTCGTCTTTTCGGCGTCACCAATTTCGATCAATGCAAAGATCAGTGAATGTTCCTGAATTCTGATGTCGTCGTCTGAGGGAGCTCCTGAGGAATCTGATGGAACTGAAGGAAGTGTTCCCGCAGCTTCAAGCAGAAGATCCACGGCTTCGATGGCCTGGATCCGCCCGACAGACTCGGCTGATGCACGAACAATTGCTGCGGAAGTGTTCTGGTCCGTTGCGGTCGCCGATCCTGTGGCCGTCGCAGCCTTCAGAATCTGAAGAAGTTCCGGCAGCGCCTCGCGATCTCTCCAGAGTCCGGCGCTGCTCACTGCCGCCAGACGAATCTGCGGATCCTGATCGTTGAGCAGCTGTCGTGAGGCAGCTCGAGCCGATTCGCTTTCAATTCCGGCCAGAGTCCAGAGGATTCGCATCCGATGTGTTGGGGCAGCCGTCGGCAGCTCATCGCGAAGAGATGCTACCGATGCCTGTCCCTGGTTTCGCAATGTCATCGTGGCTCGGCGGTGAACAAACAGACGCGGGTCTGCGAGCAGCTTTGCCAGCTGTGAGGGTGATGCCGCGTCCCAGGCGATCTGCAGACCGAGCGGATCGGTCACTGAGGGAGCTCCACGGCGACGAACACGATAGATGGCACCGAGAACATCCGGCTTGGCCAGCTGCGATGTCGGGCAGCAGACTTTGTACCATCCACCCGTATCCACAATGAGCAGACTGCCGTCCGCGTCTTCAAACACATCTGTCGGATGAAAATCCGGGTGATCGCACGAAAGCAGGTCTGTGTCTGCCGTCGTATACGTTGCGCCTTTCACCGACAGATCATGTCGCATCACCTTGTGAAGATTGAAGTAGCAGGTGAAGATTGAGCGATCGGCACCGCCGCCGAAGAGAGCTTCGCTGCCGGCGATCATTCCACAGGGAGCTGCCGCTCCCTGATGATTCAGCACCGGCATCACGTTACCGGTCATGATGTGAGAATAAATGGAACCATGTTTCTTTCCGTACACGCCGCCGTAGATCGTGTGGATCATGCCGTCACGACGACCGGCTTCCGGAAACTGAAAGAACGTGCAGCTGAGAAAACGATCTCCTGTGGGAAAGAACGCGACATTCACAGGGTTGTCCATTCCACCGACCATCACGGATTCCCGATCAGAACCATCCGGGCGGGATCGAAAGATGTGTGAACTGCCGGTGATGAGTGTTCTTCCGGACCCCAGCTGATGAGTTTGTTCCGCGAAGGCACCTTTGCACCAGTAGAGTCTGCCATCCGGCCCTTCATAAGGCCCGTGAAGATCATTGCCGCATCCGGTGAGTGTCTTTCCGTCGTACCAGACTTCGCGTTTCTCTGCGACGCCGTCATCGTCACTGTCTGTCAGTTTCCAGATTTCCGGTGGAGCTGCCACATACAGTGAACCATCCCGCCAGAGGCATCCTTCCGGAAACATCATGCGATCAGCGAACAGCGTGCTGCGGTCGTATTGACCGTCTCCGTCGGTGTCGTCCAGCCTTCGGATTCGATGCGGCTTCGCTTCCAGTTGCTGTTCAGCGCGTTCCGTCATACCTCCGGAATCCGTTACATAGAGCCGTCCTCGTTCATCGCGAGCCACAGCAATCGGACGTTCCACGAGCGACGGGTCAGTGACCTTCTCCACGGTGTAGCCATCGGCGACCTTCAGAGTTCGATCACCGAACTGAAACTCCTCGGCGATGCAGAGGCTGCCCTGAATACAGAGGGACAGGATCAGGCATACTGCCAGACACATCGCAGTCTGAAATCGTCGAGCGAAGTCGGCTTGAAACGGCCGGAATACGATGTTCATTGTTAAAAGATCCTGTAGGTTGCATCCCATTCCAGGTCGCAGAGCCGGAGACGTCAGGTTCGCGGGCTGAATCCGCCTCACTCCCGGTGATTTTCCTTAACGCCACATATTAAACCAACATCACTCGGCTCATGACAGAGTCTCCCGATTGATCGCCTGCGGTTTCACGAGGATCGGAAGCGGGAATTGAGCGCGGACCGCAGAGAGATTCTGTTGGAAACATCGGCACAAAACGTCTGTTCAGCGTGATTCCTGGAATGAGTCCGCCGAATCCGGGCTGCGAACGGGAGACAACCACCGATTTCATCACGCCATAGTTACGGTCAGTCAAGAGAGTTACGGTCAGTCAAGAGACGCAGACTTTTTTAGGAAATCTGTTCGCACGACGCGGTCAGGTGCCACGGTGCGTGATCTGACGATCATGCTGACCTGTCCGTCAAGACCCTTTCCATGGATTGGCGATACCTACTGACAACAGGACGCTTCGTCTTTAAATTCACTACGTCTGAGCTGAGTGACAACGCATGAAACTTGAACTCTCCTCCGGTACGAATCGTCCATCCCGTCGTCGCCAGAGTGTCGCTCTATCGACAGAAGCCTGCGAGACTCGAACATTGCTCGCCGCGGGCCCGATCATTCAGTCACCAGCAAGCGGTGCGATTGTCACAAGCCCGTCGCAGACGATCACGTGGAGTGCTGTGACGAATGCGGTCACATATGAGCTTCAGGCCGTCGATGTGGAATCGGGTGATACGATTCTGACTCAGAACGGCATCACGCAGACCAGCTTCAATGGGAACCTCCAACTGAATCAGGGAGGCGTGCGAGTTCAGGTGCGAGCCGTACTGGCGGGAAACGTTCCGACCGACTGGTCTGCCGCTCGAACATTTACAATTCGTTACACACCGGTCATCAGCGGTCCGATCGGTGCCAATCTCGCGACACCGCAGAACATTGAAGTTTCCCGACCGGTTGTCGAATGGAATTCTGCTCCCGGCGCGAGTCAGTATGAAGTCTATCTGCAGAATCTCTCCACAGAGACCGTCAAAACGTTTGTCACGCCGGGGCAGGTCAAGGGGACGGTCGTTTCTGTTCAGCCGGTGCCAATTGACGGCAAACTGAACTTCCAGCTCAACGCTCGAACCACAACATCACAGGTTTCGTCCATCTTTGTGCCTTCATCAAGAACGATTGGATTTGCGATTCGTCTGGAGTCTGTGGCTGGTGCGCTGCCGATTCAGGACACGGTGACTATCATTCCCGGATCTGATGCCGGAACTGTTCAGCGAGCCATACGGGCTCTTGGCGGTTACGAAAACGTCACCGTGACGGAGGTCGACAATGGGTCCGGGATCACCTACGAGATCACCTTCAGTCAGGTTGACGCACCGGTCACAGTAAGTGTTCCGAGAAACTCGACCGGCGTCACGCCGGTAGTCGCGACGATCAGGCCGTACAGTGAGTCGACAACGACCGCGCTTGTGGAACCTCTGAGCTTCGATGCGACAGCTGCGGAGGTTCAGACCGCCATTCGGAGGCTGAGCGGTTACTCCAACGCCGTCGTGACAAGAACAGAGACCGCCGGCCGCGTCGATTTCACAGTGACCTACCCGGATTTAACAGATCCGTCAACAACCATCACCACGGTTGTGAATCAGTCAGAAGCGATCGCTCCTGTCATTGCGAACTCCACCAATGTGACTCTGGAGAATCGTCGGCTGGAACTGGCAGAAGCCGATGCACCAGCGATGACTAAGTTCCGTGTCTTCGTGCGTGCCACGGACGACGCGGGCAATGTCTCTTCATGGAGCTCACCGTTTCAATTCGAAACCACTCGGCAACTGAACATTCTGACGCCCGTTGCAGTCAATCCGCTGTCGCTTGACCTGTTCCCGAAACTGGATGCGTCACCGACAATTACCTGGACGGCGATCGCCAACGCGACCTCATACAATCTTCGCATTACAACTCCGGGAGCCGGCGGAGTGCCGCGTCTGGTCGTCAATCAGACAAAGCTCACGACGACCACCTACACTGTGCCATTCGATCTCGCCAATGGCACATATACGATTTCTGTTCAGGCTGTTCGTGAGATCTCCGGTAAACCAACATTGACGGTGATCGGAAACTTCAGCACTCCCGTGGATTATCGTGTTGGAAAACCGACCGTTATTTCACAGATCACCCGATTGACAGTTTCGGGAGCTCCGACCACTGGGACATTCCAGCTTTCGCTGCGTTCAACCATTAACGGAGGAGCCGTCCAGCGAACTGCACCGATTCCGTACAATGCCACTGCGGCTCAGCTGCAGGCGGCCATTCGAGCAGTCCCGGGATATTCTCAGGTCCTGGTTCAGTCGTCGACAGGAATTCCCGGAAGTGTTCACAACATCGATTTCCGCGGCGTCGCCAGCGCTGTCACTGTCTCTGTACTCAACAATACAACAGGCGGAACACTGGCCGTGTCGATCACACGCCAGATCCAGCTCACAGTGCCGGGTGGCACAACGGTGTTTACTCCTGCTCCTGAGGCGACCAATCTCGCGGCTCAGACAGTGACACACGATCCGTTCCCAATCGTCAGCTGGCAGGAAGTGGATTCCGCCAGAGACTATGAAATCTGGATTCAGCGCGGAACTTCGACCACACCCTACATCCTGACTCGATCGACAACGAACGAATGGCAGTTTACTTCGGTGATCCCGAGGGGAGACTATGTCGTCTGGGTTAGAGCCTATGGTCCATCGGGGATGAGAACCGGGTGGAGCGCCGGATACAGCTTCCACGCGACCGGAGGGATGCCGGAGATCCTCATTCCGGCAAACAATTCCGCGAATGGGCTCACACCAACGATCACGTGGACTCCGATCAGGAATGC
>JBKDKA010000207.1:0-9382 GCA_046345315.1 Planctomyces sp. | reverse complement strand
GTGAGCTTCTGTCCGGCTTCTTCAAAAATTTTCTCGCAATGTTTGCAGCAGACATCGCTGCTGCATCCTTCTGGTGTGCACTCGCCTGTTGTGCAGCTTCCGTCGCCGGCAAATACCGGAGACGCGACTGCCAGGCTTCCGGCAAGCATGACGCCTGACAGAAACCTTCTCCATGACCTTTTGACCATTACACAATCCCTCGCGATGGAAGTCTAAAATCCTCAGACACCGACACTCCTCCCGAATGTCTGGCAGGCGTCAGAAGACTCGGGTCTGTTCGATCGCCAGCTGATGGATACGGAGTCACTGCAGTTGCCATCAGTTGCGAAGACAACCCGGAACAGGCATCAGCACAAGTGGTGCTGCTCGGGTTGTTTTTCTATCGTCTGTAACAGTCCGCACAGATCGAACGGAACCGGCCGGAAAACGGACATCTGACGCGGGGAATCGCGGATAAAGCATACTTGCGGAGCAACCCGTCGAATCATGAAATCGATACAGGTTGACTCAGACTCTCCAGATTCTGGACGTCCTTGAATGAGCATCATGTCATGCTGCAATCGCCGCCGAACGCTGTTCCGTGAAAGCAGAATTCGCAGAAAATGGCGTCTTTTTTCTTCCTGACAAGGTGAAAAGGCCGTTCCGGCCGATTTACTGACCAGACTGCAGTGCGAAGGCCGGGTTGTTTTCCCACTGATGCCTTTTCCCGTTTATTCTCTGACGTCGGGTTTCGTTCGTTTTTGCTTGCCGAAACGAACCTCCGCATTTAGACTCCCACGTTTCACACATTGCGAAAGCAAGCTCCGCTGGCTGTGCGCGCTCGTACAGTGGTGGATCAGCATTAATCCGGTGGATGTACTTGCCATCCAAACCGTCTGAGAACCGAAAAGGCAGAGAAGCAGAGTCATGAAGAAGGACATCCACCCGCAGTATCGCGACGTCATTTTCCAGGACACATCAACCGGCACCCGGTTCCTGATGAAGTCGACGATGCGGTCCAAAGAAACCGCAAAATGGGATGACGGAACTGAGTATCCACTCGTGAAAGTGGAAATCAGCTCGGCGTCACATCCGTTTTTCACCGGCAAGATGAAATACGTCGACTCTGCTGGTCGAGTCGAAAAGTTCCAGAAGAAGTACAACTGGGGCAAGAAAGACGCCGCTGCCGAGTAGCTGCCGAAGCACGAAAACATCTGACGGGACGTACGCACATTGGTGCGTGCGTCCTTTGTTTTTGGAACCTCCGAATGGCCTGACCAGTACCAGAAGTGGTTTCGATACCGGGACGGCTCCTGTCGGACAGAAATTTTCCTGCGAAGCCTGCACCTGCAAGGGTGCCTGTGCCGGTTTCAAAATGCGATCTACATCAGTGACCGTGTTTTTTGTGACGGGTTGCTGAACCAACGAGACGGATTGCTCATGTTTCCCAGTCTTGAACGAAAAAAAAATCGTTACGATGAGCTCGAGAAACAGCTCATCGATCCGGAAGTTCTTTCGGATGTCACGAGAATGCTTGGCATCCAGAAGGAAATGGGAAGCCTTGCCAGAATCGCTCTGGCGGTTCGAAAATACCATTCCCTGCTCGCCGACATCGAAGCGGCTCAGCTGATGGTTGATGAAGAAACCGACCGTTCGGCCAGGGAATATGCTCAGCAGGAACTCGACCAGCTGATCGAGCAGCGAAAACAGGCCGAAACAGATCTGGGTGACATGGCGACAGCGGGCGATTCCATCACTCGCGGCGCACTGATCATGGAAATCAGGGCCGGCACCGGTGGCGATGAGGCTGCTCTTTTCGCCAAAGACCTCCATGACATGTACATGGCGTTCTGTGCCAACCGTGGCTGGAAAACAGAAGTTCTGGAATTCAGTCCGACAGAACTGGGCGGTCTGAAGGAAGTCGTCTTTTCCGTCAGCGGCGAAGGGGCCTTTCATCAGCTTCAGTTCGAAAGCGGTGGTCATCGAGTTCAGCGAGTCCCGGCCACGGAGACTCAGGGACGAGTTCACACCTCTGCCGCGACCGTGGCTGTTCTGCCGGAAGCTGACGAAGTGGAAATTGACATCAATCCCGAAGATCTGCAGATCGATACGATGCGAGCCGGCGGGCCGGGCGGTCAGAAGGTGAACAAAACCGAAAGCGCCGTTCGAATCACTCATCTGCCAACCGGCGTGGTCGTGAAATGCCAGGATGAGAAAAGCCAGCACAAGAATCGCGCCAAAGCCATGCGAGTTCTTCGCAGCCGCATCCTGGAAGCTCAGCAACAGAAACAGCATAATGAACGCGCGGAACACCGCCGCACGCTCGTAGGATCCGGCGATCGCAGTGAACGGATCAGAACGTACAATTTTCCTCAGAATCGAATGACTGATCATCGCTGCAATCTGACAATCCATAAGCTGGACCGGATCATGATGGGCGATATGGACGAGCTGATTTCTGCGCTGGTCGCATTTGACCGCGAAGAACGGCTGAAGATGGCGGACCTCAACGATCCCTGATTGATCGTTTGTGGCCGGATGTTGCAGCGTAAGCGGCAGCAGAATCAGATGACGCACCATGATTTTCAACACGATTTTTCTGCTCAGGCCGCCGAGCTGCTGAAACAGGTGCTCGCCGCAGCAGACTCCTGCGCGCCCGATCAAAGCCCGGCGCCCTGCTTTCTGAAAGACCTTGCGGAATCCGGAACCGTTGTCGGCAGTCACTTCAGTGAGCCCCGATTTGAGACAGAAGCCCGCGGGCCGGCTTTGACAATTGGACTGCCCTGGCTGAGCTGCGAATGCAGTTTGCGCTGGTGCGGACTTCGTCTTTTCTGGTGGCCGCGAGGAATTCCGTTCTTCCGTCGTTGCGTGATTCTCTCATCGCGTCCCGGCCGTCCCCGCTACGATCAGAAATCATGGTTCGCAGACCTTCGAAGCTCTGTCGCTGAACTGAACCCGTCCCTTGACTGTCTCGTCGTGGATTCGTCCGTCTGGGCATCGCGAGTTGTGGAACGCGCGGCGGAGCTCGCTCAGGTTCACGTTCTGAGATTCCGCGAGACAGATCGGCGAACGCTTCGCGGTGTCGACAACTTGAGCATGGCAGAATGGCTGGCTCAGCAACTCCGGACACTGAGGAATCATGATCAGGATTCCGGAATGAGTGTTCCTGGTGCCGTTCGGCCGGTCGACGTTTCTCCGGTTCTGCTGCGTGGAACGTTGCTGTCCTCAAATGGTTCTGAAATCGCGAACCGACCGCTCGCCGATCGCCTTCTGTTTGCCTCCGCAGAAACAATTCGGGTGCTGCACTGTCGTGAAGGAGGCCACACAGAAGCACTCATTCGTCATCATCAGAATGATCCTGATCGACGGAATGTTCCGGTCTTGTTCTGCACCGATCAATTCGCGGCGAAGACGAAAGAAGGTGAACAACCTCGAACGCGCCCGAACAAAGTGAATTCTGCTCGAGTCAAAAGAGATGCTTCGATGGAACATGCTACCGGAACCGCGTGCAGCACATCGGAGATCCCCTCAGAAGATACAACGGAGAGGATTCCGTTCCGTACAGCCGCGGTGACGGCATCGGACAACTCGTGTCCGCTCAGAGATCCGGCAGACTGGCTGCTTCACTGGACTCGAGCCTGCGATGGCCCCTGGCCAGGTCAGTCTGAGAACGACTGGCTGGATGAACTGATTACGGGCAGTCCTTCCGCGAATCATTCGGCGTTTGCGACTCTGAAACGAATTGCGGAACAGGGACTATTGATTGCCTCTTCCAGTGGCATCCGCGGAAAGTATCCGGTCGTCTGCTTCACTGAAGTTCCGCTCACCGAGTTCGCTATCATGCGAACGTTTCGGCGTCATCGGCATCGACACGATTTCGAGCCCTGGGGCGTTGCCGTTCGTCGGTCTGCACTGATCAGTCTGGGAGCACGCTCCGTTCTTTACGGAGACGACTCCCTGTGGGAAACGTTGTCGCAGTCCGATCGCCCCTGGTTCCAGAGAGAGTGTTCTGGCGCAGACACAAAACATCCTCACGGAATCTCTGTCTGGGCGAATGAAAGAGAATGGCGTGTCGCAGGTGACCTCAACCTTCAGCAGATTCGACAGGAGGATGTCTGCTGGTTTGTAAGAGACGCAGAATCAGCCCGGCAATTGTCCCAAAGTACGAATCGCCGGGTGATTGTTGTTCCGCGTACAGATTGATTCCGATGGATCAGCCGGCTGCAATGCCTGTGAAGTAATCCGGTTCCTGCCCCGCAGCCCACTTGATGTTGCAGCCGATGCTGGGCTTCTGTTCCGACGGGACCGCTGTTCCGGCGAGAACGGCATCACAGGCCGCTTTGAGGTCAGCGCCTGTCACAGGAAGTCCGTTGCCCGGACGACTGGAGTCAAACTGCCCGCGATACACGAGAGCATGATTCTGATCGAAGAGAAAGAAATCCGGCGTGCAGGCGGCACGATAAGCTTTTGCAACATCCTGTCCGGCATCAAACAGATAGGGGAAAGTGTACCCGGCGCTGGCCGCTTCGGCTTTCATTTTTTCAGGGCCGTCCTGCGGATATGCCACAGGATCATTGCTGCTGATTCCGACAACGGCAAGTCCCTTTTTCAGGTATTCATCCGAGAATGACTTCAGTGCAGATCTCAGATGAACAACAAACGGACAATGATTGCACATGAAGATGACGAGCAGCGGCTTACCAGCGAACTCACCGCGAGTCACAGTCCGGTCGTCGATGTTTTTCAGGGAAAACTCCGGAGCTCGGGTGCCGATCGGAAGCATTGTCGATGCTGTTTTGACCATGAGATCACTACCTGTCAAAAAAGTGAATGAGAGACTAAGAACGCGAAACAAAACCTGGACTGGCTCCCGCCGAGAGTCTGAAACGATTGAGAAAGGTGACTTTCAAGGGTGCCTGTCCCGGTTTTGTTGGAGCCTCTGAAAAGTGTTTCGAGCGGACAGCCAATTCGTACCAGTCCGCTACAAAATCAACATCCGGGACAACGTTTGAAGATTGCCCGATGACAGTGTGATCAGATTCCGGCAACGTCACAATGGTCTCAGGTTACCGAAATGTCGCCGCCAGCTCTTTCGTCCCGGCGGCATCCGGGTCAGGGCAATCTTTCAGCGGAATCCGTAAACCATGGATACTTCACCGGCGAATTCACGCGAAGAACAGCTTGCTGCGGTGCAGTCCTGCGAAGACTGGGCATCTTTCACGCCCGGAGATCGGATCCGATGGATCGAGGTTCACGGTTATGTTGTGATCCCTGATCTTCTGACGAACGCACAGTTGACCGCTATCCGCGCCGAACTGGCTCAACTGCCGACAAAGGCCGTTGATTACAGCGACAATCAGCGCGGCTATGCGAATGTTCAATGGACCGATTCTCCGGTAACGATTCAGACGATCGCACTGCCGAAGATGATTTCCTTTCTGACTCAACTGTTCGGCGATTCAATCATCTGCACTTCTTGCGCTTATGCGGTTTCGCTCCCTGGTCACCCGGGAATCGCTGTTCATACTGACGCTCAGCCGCTGGGATCGAAGATCTTCGGGCTCACGGCCAGCTCACCCTGCCTCGTTCGCGTTCTGTACTATCTTGATGATCTGACGCCGGAGCGCAGTCCCTTTAAAGTGATCCCTGGTTCTCATCTGTCGATGCATTCCGACGGAAATCCTTACCGACGCTATCTCTCACATCCGGACGAAGTAATGGTCACCTGTCGAGCCGGATCCGCTGTCATCATCAACCAGAAGGTATTCCACGCCAATTATCCAAACTACAGTGACAGTCAGCGGCGCATGCTGGCCATCGCCTATCGACCGGCCTGGGCGGGGCCGATCGGCGAAGTTCCGGAGCACGATCCGGAGAAAGTTGCGGCGCTGCCGCCTGAGGTGAGACCATTGTTCGGCAGTCCGAACACAAGAACGTTTGATTACGATCTTCCGAATCGTCCCGATAATATGGCTCGTGATGCTCCGGGGATCAGCCCGAAGCGATGGGAAAGATAACGGGACGAATTCTGAAGGCGTTGCAACGTCCCAGTGCCGGTCTGTTACGTTCCGACTGCGGCATTTCCCAGCGTCATCTGGATCTGCTGTTCCACCATGACTCGATACTTTCCGCCTCGCGCCATCAGTTCAGTATGAGTGCCCGTCTGACTGATCCTCCCGTTTTCGATGACCACAATCAGGTCGGCGCCGGCGATCGTGCTCAGTCGATGAGCAATCACGAAACTGGTTCGACCTTTCATCAGCAGTCCGAGACTCTGCTGAATCAGACGTTCGCTGTCGGTATCGAGATTGCTTGTTGCTTCATCGAGAATCAGCAGCCGCGGGTCCGCCAGAACGGCTCGGGCAATCGCGAGACGCTGGCGCTGCCCGCCGCTCAGCCGTACACCGCGTTCACCGATCACGGTCTTCATCCCAAGTGTCATCCGATCGATGAATTCTGACGCGTTGGCGGCATCTGCAGCAGCTCGGATCTCTTCTTCGGATGCATCCCGTCGAGCGTATGAAATGTTGTCAGCAATGGTTCCGTCAAACAGAAAGACGTCCTGTTCGACAACACCCAAAAGGCTGCGGAATGACTCCACGTCATAGTCCCGCAAGTCACGTCCATCAAGCGTCACTCGGCCCGATGTCGGATCGTAGAATCTGGCCACAAGATTACTGAGCGTTGTCTTGCCCGCACCGCTGGGACCGATGAGTGCCACGGTCTGCCCTGGCAGGACCTTCAGACTGACATCCTGCAGCGCCGGAGTATCTGTTCCCGGATAAGTGAATGAAACATTCTCGAATGCGATTTCGCCGCGCACCGTTCGACGATCCACTCGAAGTGACTTGTCTGTGGACTGCATCTCCTGAGATTCCGCGAGCAGATCGAGCACGCGATCAAGACCACTCAGGCTGTTTTGAAACTGAGTGGCACTCTGCGCCAGTGCAGCAAGAGGTTCCAGAAGCATGAGCAGATAGACGAGGAACATCATCAGATCCCCGACAGTCATGTAACCATCAAGCACTCTCCAGCCACCGTAAAACAGAAGCCCGGCACTGGCGATTGGTATGAGCGCCTCCCAGACCATTTCGACAACTCGCATCCACCACCAGGCATAAAGTTCCTGACGTGCCATCAGGTTGTTCTCAAGGCTGAACCGGCGCGCTTCCCGCTTCTGCCGACTGAAGGCGCGCACAATTCGCATGCCGGCGAAAGTCTCGGTGGCTCCCGCGTCAATGAGCTCACGCTGTTTGCGGATGACACGAAACTGCGGACGAATGCTGTTGATCCACGCACGATGAGTGATAAAGACTGTTGGAAGCAGAATGAGCGCCCCCAGAAGGAGAGTCCAGTCAACCCATGCCAGAATCGCCAGACTTCCGGCAAGCTGAATGATGGCTCGCCACGGATTGAACAACATCCCGAACACGAGCTCACCGACACTGCCGCCGTCTTCTCTCAGGATCGAAGCAACGCCTCCGGACCGGATCTCGTGCACTCGATGAAGTGGCAGTCGAACCGCGTGATCAAACACCATACGACGCAGGTCGAGCTGAATCTGTTTCGAGATTCGAGTGGCATACCAGCGACCGGCCAGATGCAGCGCAATCTTGAACAGGGAGATGACGGCAACGGCGATCACGGTGACCAGGAGCAGACGACGCGAACTGGCCAGTGATGGAAATGACTGCAGCACAGATTCCGGAAGCTTCTGCCCGCTGAGACCATAGTCCAGAATGAATTTGGTTCCTGCCGGAGGAAGCAGTCCAACGATCGTGGCAATGGTGACGGAGAGCAGAATCCAGAGAATCTGAGTTCGATACGGCTTCATCAGACGGAAGAACTGAAAGACCAGTTCTTTGCCGCTCCGAACCCGATCTTTCGCGCTTCGCGCTTCACCGGAACTGTGAATCCCGCCTTTCGGCAGTTCTTTCCGTCGAACCTTATCGCGGTGATTCTCGAATCGCTGGCGGCTCGAACGCATCGGATGATTGTCGGCTGCGCTGTTCAGACCGTTCGACGGGGCTGAACCGCTCTCCGTCGTCTTCGCTTTTTTTGTTTGCATAGCTGATTGTAAGCCGGGAACGGATCTGGTCGAGTGTTGCAGGCCCGATTCCGGGAACCCGAAGGATGTCATCGATCGTCTGAAACGGGCCGTTCAGGTCACGTTCAGCAACGATCCGATGAGCCAGCGATGGGCCGATTCCTTCAAGCTGCATCCATTCGATCCATCCTGCGGTGTTCACATCAACAGAGAAATACTTCTGAAAATGCTCGCCGCGAATCAGTTCCGGCGGGACGGGTCGTGTCGTGACCAGGCGAAACCACTGAATCGTGCAGCCCACAAGGAACACGAACAACAACCATCGCAGGAAACGTCGATCCGGATCCGTGAATCCTGACGTCGCCGAGTCAGGTGATCTTGTATGATCAGAAGGCGCAGTGCGATCTGTAGCGATGCCGCTCATTCGTTCGTCTCCCGGTTGCTTTTCGTGGTGATCGTCGAGGTGTTCAGAACCGATTCAACGCGGAGCAGCTGACGAATCCGGGTTCTGAATCTTCAGAAGCGGTTCCCAAGCCTGCTGACGATATTCTCGGCGGGAATCAGCATGCGATCAAGTCAACTCGGGTGGCAGACCGGTCAGCCACAATGCTCCTCCTGATCAAGAGGCTCTAACAAAACCGGGACAGGCACCCTTGAAAGTCACCTTTCTCAATCGTTTCAGACTCTCGGCGGAAGCCAGTCCCGGTTTTGTTACGCGTTCTAACTGGACAGCGCCATATTTCGTATTGAAGACGCAGGAAATGATTACCAGCAAAAGACTTGTGCCAACGAAGTTGTGTACTAATTCCATCGTTACCTCATCATCGGTGAGCGAATGAGGCAATCCGGTTCGCAGAATATCGTTTACGACACCCTGCAGGGAGGGCGAAGCTCCTGCTGAGCCGCTTCGGCCAATCAACGTCGTCCTTGAAGACGGCTCGGCAGGAGCCTCGCCCTCCCGGATTGCGGCCTTGGCGAGTTTCCGCTTTTCCTGACTTTCCTGGAACATGGCGCTGTCCAGCTAAGGCTGAATCAAGCGGATCACGACTGGATTACGGTCGACGAGCCTCAGAGCGGCCCATGGCTTCCACGATGAAGTTGTAGACCAGCTTCTCATAATGAGCTCCAGCGATCCCGTGGCGAGCCTCCGGATACAGCATCAGATCAAACGGGCGACCTGCCTTCTGAAGTTCATGAACCAGTCGAAGGGAGTTTTCCGGATGCACGTTGTCATCAAGCAGTCCGTGAACCAGCAGCAGCCTGCCATGCAGATCGCCGGCATTTCGCAGAGCAGACGATCGTCGATAGCCATCCGGGTTTTCTTCCGGTGTCGACATGTACCGTTCGGTGTAGATT
>JBKDKA010000206.1:0-36284 GCA_046345315.1 Planctomyces sp. | reverse complement strand
GCGTCATGTTCATGCACAGTTCCCGGCTGCCCGCGATGCGAGCCGTGCTCGACGATCCCTCCGCGATCGGAACCATTCGTCATATTGCGTCACAGTTCTGCTTCTGTGCACCTGAGGAATGGTTAACGACGAACATCCGGTTCAGCAGTGAACTGGAACCGGCTGGTTGTGTGGGGCACCTGGGTTGGTACACGATCCGAATGACTCTCTGGACTATGAAGATGCAGATGCCGACGGAAGTGCGAGGTCGGATTCTGCACGGGATTCAAAGGCCAGGCAGTCGCGTATCAGTGCCGGTGGAGTTTCAGGGAGAGATGCATTTCGAAGGCGGAACCTCCGCGTCCTTCTTCAATTCATTTCGAGTTCACAACACTCAGTACGTTGCAGTCAGTGGGCAGAAAGGAAGTCTGACGCTCGATGACTTCGTGCTTCCGTATTTCGGCAGCGAAGTGTCATTTGACGTTTCCAATCCTGCGTTCCGCGTGGATGGCTGTCGATTCAACATGGAACGTCATGTGCGCCGTGTTGCGGTGACGGAAATGAGCAACAACGCAGCGAGTGCGCAGGAGACGCAGTTGTTCCGCGAATTTTCACGGCTCGTGCTTTCCGGTCGGCCGGATTCGTCATGGCCGGATGTGACTTTGAAGACGCAGCTGGTCATGGATGCTGCATTGAAATCCGCAATGAATGGCGGAATGCCGGTTGATCCACGCACGCTGTGATCAGTGGAGAATTCCACGAGCGTTTCGGAATCTCACAGGCGGAGAAAATTGCCCAGCAGCGAGTATCCGTCTTCCGTCAGAAAGCTTTCCGGATGGAACTGGACGCCGTGCACCGGGTAGGTGCGATGCTGCAGTCCCATCACCTCGAAATCATGTCCGGTGTCGTTTACCCATGCGGTGACTTCGAGGCAATCCGGAACGGTCTCTTTTGGCACGATCAGACTGTGATAACGCGTGGCAACGAACGGATTCGGCAGGTTCGCGAAGACACCCGTTCCCGTGTGTGAAATCATGGACGTCTTTCCGTGCATGAGCCGTTTTGCACGGACAACCTTCGCTCCATAAACCTCGGCAAGACACTGGTGGCCGAGGCAGACGCCGAGCACAGGGATTCGGGGACCGAAGTGTTCGATCAGCGTTCGGGAGAGCCCCGCCTCGGCGGGGGAGCACGGGCCGGGGGAAATGATGATCCGGTCGGGTTTCATCTCCTCGACCTGCTCCACCGTCACCTGATCATTGCGTTCCACCCGAATATCGGCCTTCGGATCGATTTCACCGATTCGCTGGACGAGGTTGTAAGTGAAGGAGTCGTAGTTATCGAGCAGAAAAATCATGCCGTCATCCCGCGGGAATCAGTGTAGTGCTCAGTCAAAGTTCGATGAATGTGTGCCAGTGGCTATGCAAGTGTTTTCCAACCAAACAGCACTGGCATAGCCAGTGGCACACAAGAATCACCTTTCGTCTTCCATCATTCCATGGCTGACAATTTCGTAGATTGCATTTCAAAACCGGGACAGGCAACCTTGCAGTTGCAGAATTTGCAGGCAAACACAGCGTCCGTCGGGAGCCAGTCCCGGTTTGGAAACCACCTGTAGCAGACTTTCGAGTGGTGACCCGCGATGGTAACACGAGATCAGGAGCTCGGTTCAGTTCCATTCTGCGAAAAATTCGGAATTGCCCGAAACCGAAACATCACGTGGTGCAGCCAGAGAAGTTCGCGGTCACTGGACACAGTCGCGGTCACCAGCCCCATTCGCAATGCGGAGTGAACGGACCTTCAGGAACAACAGTTGAAAACGGCAGGCAGTCAGCTAGACTTCAGACGTGGGAATTCGAAGCCTGACGGGCCGTAGCTGGCCGTGAAGCCTCGTTTTTTCAGCCATCTTTGCCTCCCGCCGTTTTGTCTCCCCACAGGTTTTGACTCGCCACAACATTTCAACCTCCAATCTCCCTGCGTTCAATTCCAGATCTGCTTGTTGCATTGAGTGCTCGTGATGTATTCCCCGAAGACTCCGCTTCGACATCGGGGTACGCATGGCGGTTCATGAATCTCAGAATTTTTATTGCGTGGTCACCGTATGAAACATTTCAGAAGTTCCGGATCGCAGTGTCTTAAGCCTCTGGCTGGGTGGATGATTCTCAGCTTGATGAGCTTCGTTCAGGGGGCAGACTGGTCTCACTGGCGCGGCCCCGGGATGAATGGAGTTTCTCCTGAGAAGAATCTTCCGGAGAAATGGTCTCCCAAAGGCGAAAATCTCCTCTGGCGAAAAGCCGAATACGCCACCCGATCAACTCCGGTTGTGAGCAACGGCAAAGTGTACGTCGTCTGCCGTGCATTTCCTGAAACGACAAAGGAAGGTGAAAAGACAGTTTGTCTCGATGCTGTGACTGGTGATCTGATCTGGGAAAGTGTGCACAACATCTTCCTTTCAGATGCTCCTGCGGAACGAGTGGGCTGGTCGAGTGTCGTCTGTGATCCGGAAGGCAAATACGTCTACGTACTTGGTCTCGGATGTCACTTCCAGTGTCTCGACGCCGTTACAGGGGCGATCGTCTGGGAACATTCGATGAGCGAAGAGTTCGGGATGCTTTCGACTTACGGAGGTCGAACAAACTTTCCCGTGGTCTTCGAAGATCTGGTGGTGATCAGCGGAGTCATGACCGGCTGGGGTGAGACCGCGGTTCCGGCTCATCGCTTTATTGCATTTGACAAGAAAACAGGACAGGCAGTCTGGCTGAAGAGCACGCGGGTTCGGCCGGAAGACACAACCTACAGCACACCCGTCGTTGCGACACTGAATGGCCAGGAAGCACTGGTTGTCGGTGCTGGTGACGGTGCGATCTATGCAATTCAGCCACGAACCGGGAAGACCATCTGGAAGTATCAGGCGTCGACTCGCGGTATCAACGTGACACCACTGGTAGAAAACGGAATTGTTTATTGCGGTCATGGCGAACAGAACCAGACCGATACGACAATTCTCGGGGCCGTGTTTGCATTCAACGGCAACACCGAAGGTGAGATCTCCGAGGGCGATCTGCTCTGGAAGATTCCCAAGAAAACGGTGGGCCGCAGTTCACCACTGAAGTACGGTGACCGTGTGTACTTTGTCGAAGACGGTGCCGCGATGCTCATCATCGACGCCGCAACAGGCAAGCTTGTGACCACACAGAAGCTGGGTCGCGTGATGTTCGGGAGTCTGGTGGCTGGTGACGGAAAGATCTACGCTGCAGAGAACACCGGCCGGTTCTATGTGTTCAAACCGTCCGAGAAGGGCGTTGAGACCGTGAGTCAGGCTCGCCTTGGTCAGGGTGAAGAAGTCTTTGGATCTCCGGTGATTTCCAACGGGCGGATTTATCTGCCGACGATCGAGGCGCTCTACTGCATCGGTTCGAAGGATGCTGCCGCGACGCCTCCCGGCGACTCCGGAGCAGTTGCCGCAAAGAAGGAAGTCACTGATCGAAAGGTAACACAGATACTTCTCACACCGACGGAACTCCTGCTCAAGCCCGGGGAAAAAGTCGCTCTGAAGGTGAGCGGTTACAATGCGATCGGACAGTACGTCGGGCCGGTGAAGGATGCTGTCGTTACGGTTCAGGGAGGTGGTTCGGTTTCAAAGGACCTGCAGTACACGGCGGCGGATGGTGTGGCTGGTGTCGTTCTCACAGCGAAATCAGGAGAAATGACGGCGACAGGCAGAGCTCGTGTTGTTCCGATGCTGCCATGGAAGTTCGAGTTCTCTGAGGAAAAGGTACCGCCTGTCTGGATTGGTGCTGACTATCGTCACAAACCGGCTCCGCTGGAAGGACAGAAGGGGCTGGTGAAGGTCAGTACGATTCCGAAGGGAACGCGAAGTCAGGCTTGGCTGGGCTGGACGGACCTGCATGACTACACCGTTCAGGCCGACTTCATGGCCACGGAGAAGAAGGGCCGACTGCCCGACATGGGGCTGATCAATCAGCGATACACGCTCGATCTTCAGGGATCACAGCGTTTGCAGATTCGCTCCTGGACAGCTCGTCTGGATCTGCGATTCGCAAAGACCATTGATTTTCAGTGGAAACAGGGCGTCTGGTACACGATGAAGTTCCGAAGCGAGACCAGCGACGGCAAAGTGACGCTTCAGGGCAAGGTCTGGCCTCGCGGCGAAGCAGAACCGAAGGAATGGCAGATTGAGGCGACCGACGAAACACCGAATCTGAACGGCAGTCCCGGACTGTTCGGCAACGCGTCTGATGCGGAATTTTATCTTGATAATGTGCAGGTGACTGCCAACTAAGAGGCTCTAACAAAACCGGGACAGGCACCCTTGAAAGTCACCTTTTTCAATTGTTTCAGACTCTCGGCGGGAGCCAGTCCCGGTTTTGTTACGCGTTCTAAGACCACAAACGGGAAGATCGGAGCCAGTCTGCGGTCTCCGGTGCTGTCTCGCAGGCAGATGACATCGGAACTCACCCGAAGTTCATTCGGACAGAATAGAAAAAGGGAAAACATGTCCACGTTCAGATTATTCGGAATGCTTGTCGCTGCGACCTCGGTGCTTGTTTCCAGCCAGACGCTCTGCTCCGCCGCTGACCCGACTGCGGAAGTCGTGAAAGCGATCAGCAAAATGAAGGTCCGTCCCGGTGACTGGCCTCAGTGGGGTGGCAGTTCAGCTCGAAATAACACCTCCCCGGGAAAGAACATTCCGACCGAATGGAATGTCGAAGACGGCACAAACATTCGGTGGTCGATGCCACTTGGTTCGGAGACATACGGAAATCCGGTCATCGCGAACGGCAAGGTTTATGTCGGAACCAATAACGGAAACGCGTATCTGAAGCGCTACCCCAGTTCTGTCGATCTTGGTGTGCTCGTCTGTTTTGATGAAAAGGACGGTAAGTTTCTCTGGCAGCATTCGAGCGAAAAACTGCCGACCGGTCGAGTTCACGACTGGCCGCATCAGGGAATCTGTGCAGCTCCTTATGTCGATGGTGAGCGTCTCTGGCTGGTGACGAGTCGCGGTGAGGTTGTCTGCATGGATACAGAAGGTTTCCATGACGGCGAGAACGACGGGCCGTTCACTCAGGAGAAGTTTACCGAGAAAGATGAAGCGGATGTGATCTGGTCACTCAACATGATGAGCGAACTGAACGTGTCGCAGCATAACATGTGCAGTTGTTCGCTCACCTGCGAGGGAGAACTGCTGTTCGTCACCACCGGGAACGGCGTCGACGAGAGCCACATCACGATTCCGGAAGAGAAAGCGCCAAGCTTCCTCTGTGTCAATCGAACAACGGGGAAGGTGCTCTGGACGGACAACAGTCCTGGTGCCAACGTTCTCCACGGACAGTGGTCTTCGCCCGCGTTTGGTGTGTTCAATGGTGTGGCGCAGGTGCTCTTCGCCGGTGGCGATGGTTACATCTACAGCTTCACCGCCGAAGGGAAGAACGGACAGGCAGACCTTCTCTGGAAGTTCGACTGCAATCCCAAGGATTCGATCTACCTTTTGGGCGGACGTGCTACTCGCAATCATCTGATTGCGACTCCCGTCGTCTTTGATGGCTACGTCTTTGTTGGTGTCGGGGAAGACCCGGAACACGGTGAAGGGAACGGACACCTCTGGTGCATCGACCCGAATAAACGTGGCGACGTCAGTCCGACGATCGTTTACAATTCCAAAGAACCTAACACTCCGATTCCACACAAACGTCTGCAGGCTCTGGACGAAAAAGCGGGCGACTTTGAACGCGAGAATCCAAACTCGGCAGCGATCTGGCACTACACCGGCACGAACACCGAAGAGTTTGAGACAACGATGCATCGAACACTCGGTACCGTCTCCATTCGCGACGGACTGCTGTTCATTTCCGACTTCAGCGGGCTGTTCCACTGTCTCGACGTGAAGACCGGAAAACCTCACTGGACACACGACATGTTTGCAGGATCCTGGGGATCTCCGCTCATCGTGGAAGATCGTGTTTACATCTCTGACGAAGACGGTGATATTTCGATCTTCAAGGTCGCAGCAGAGAAGGAACTGATCGGTGAAGTCAGCATGGGGTCGTCTGTACTGACATCACCTGTGGTTGCCAACGATACGCTCTTCATCGCAAACCGAAATCGCATCTACGCAATTCAGGAAGGTGCAAAGAGCGAAGTGAAGAAGTAAGGTCTGCTTGAGGCTCTGACTGCAAACATTTTTGAGCAATGTCAAAAACCCAGTGCATCGTCAGCACTGGGTTTTTGTGTTCCGTCATTGCGGCGAAGGCGGGAATCCGTTCAGTTAAACGTAAGTGTTCTGAATGGCCACTCAATTTGGCATCACGTCTGCGCATCGCCACTCAACAGGAGCAGGGCTATAGTTTTGGCCGGGGGGATTGTCGGGGCGAATTGCGGAACTGTGTCTCGTGTTGATTGTTCACGCGACAACCGAACTGGATTTCTCAAAGCTCCGGCTGTGACTTCGGGCCGAAGGCCCAGGCGTTCTGCCAGCCCGGGCTGAAGCAACGCGGCGGCCCGGGTCAATGCTGCATGGATTTGTTCATGAACCAGATTCATTCCACTCGCGCATCAGATTGAACTGAACCACGAAAGGCTGGACCTTCAGTCCGCTATCACGAATTTGATGGGACACCATCACCTGGCCCTCCGCTTCGCTTCAGGCCAGGCTATGGGAACGAATGGTCTTTCAGGCCGGAAATCATCTTCCGATATGCTGACCCGTTTTCTGAGGCGACAACAACCGACCCAGAGAACCACCTCGCTGCCCTCAACCCATTCAGATCGGCGTCTTCAGGATGGGCGAGTTCGCAACAGAATGGCCCGTCTTCGGACCGTCAAGGCATATTTGTGTATCAATCACAGGGCGTAATCTAATGTCTCAGTCTGGATTGCCGCAGACGCGGGAATGACGAGCTACCCCAGTTTTGGTTGCTGACATCCCGCTACTCTCCGTGAAAGATGCTGGCGAGTCTTCCGACAAACGACAGACGGTACAGAGTCCTCAGATTCTGTACCGTGTTGCATTATTTCTGATTCATCGTCAGCAGAATCTTTCCGGGGCTGTCAGGAGCCTCTGCAGCAAGGACCGCCTCGTTCACTTCATTGAGCGAATACTTCCGTCGTATTTCTGAAGACAGAATGTTCTGGCGAATCAGTCGTGTGATACGTCTCACGAGTCGAAGCTTTGCAGGAAGCCCAAGGCCGGCCATGAAATTGCCCAGCCAGAAACCTTCCAGGCGGCTTCCGACAGTCATCATGGTCCGAGGCGAAAAATGCAGGGGTTCTGTGGAGAGCGTACCGTAGGCAAGCAGATGTCCTCCGGTTCCAAGGCACTCGATCATTGCTGAACCTGTCGCGCCTCCCACCGGATCAACGGCGTATCGGATTCCGTCACTCCGTGTCACGCGGCGCCATTCCGCACTCAGCGAACTTGAGTCATGGCCGTCACCTCGGACAACATGAACATGATCGGCGCCCAGCGACTTCAGCTCACTGATCTGCGATTCCCGCCGCACAAGATTGAACGTTCGGAAGCCGCAGTGTTTCCCGAGTCGGATGATCATGCGGCCAAGCGCCGAAGATGAAGCTGACTGTGCCAGCCAGGCTCCCTGAGGAATGCGGAGGACTTCCTGAGTCATCACCCACGCGGTCGCTGGATTGACGAAGAACGTCGCGGCCTGTTCATCGGTGAGTGCACTGCTGATCGGGATCACCTGAGTTGCCGGGACCGTCACGAACTCCGACCAGTTTCCGCCGGTGCGATTCAGAACGGCCACTCGCTTTCCGCGAAAAAACAATCCTCGCAGGCCACCGCCGGAGGCAACGACAACCCCGGTGCCCTCGAAGCCGGGCGACGCCGGAAGTTGAGCCGCTGTGGTGTATCTGCCGCGAATGAACATCAGATCGGAAGGATTGACCGGCGAGGCGAGCATGCGCACGAGCACTTCACCTGGCCTCGGGACGGGCTGAGCAATTTCTTCGCAGTGCAGAACGCTCGACGGTTCTCCGCACTGCTGAAAACGGATGGATTTCATGGCAGCAGAGTTGTTTCGAAGGGGAATAGAGGTTTTATGAATACCTGCCGGATGATGTTCCCGAAGGGATGACGCAGCCGCAGTTCGCAGCCATAATTCCGGTTCTGAAGAATCAGATCGGCAGATTGTAGCAACCTCTGAGCACCTCAACGTGACAATCCCTCCAGATAATTGTCCTCGCATCATTACAATGAGATGGGACAACCGGGGTGGCATCAGCGAGTCCTGATTCCGGGCATGAAATGCTGTTTGCGAGTGCAGAGAGAGGCCACTGGAAATGTACCTGGTGCGACGACTTGTGGTGGGCGTTGAAATGCCGGAAACAACTCCGTGGGACGCTGCCAATCTGGAAGCTCCGTCGCGGATCGCAGTCCGAAGCGCCTTTCAGCTGGCTCGATCGCTTCACCTTCCCGTCACGCTGGTGACAGTGCTTCCGGAACCATCCACAGGCTGGTTTGGATCTGAGGAAGACGCAGCGGAACAGTTTGAAAAACTTCGGGAAGAGTCACTGGCAGTACTTCGTGATCTGTCTCGACAATACACGGGACTTCCGGACGAAAAGAATGATGTGCAGGTCATCGCAGCGTCCGGGCGTCCCTGGTTCGAAATCCTGCGAGCCAGCGGGAATGCCCCGGATGTCATGACCGTCTGCGGGACGCGACATCAGAGTCTGGCCGGCCGAGTTCTGTTCGGCAGCACGGGGATGAAGCTGCTGCGAAATGCCGCTGGACCGGTCTGGCTGGTTGAGCCGCGTCCGGACGACGACGACCGCCTGGATATCCTCGCAGCAACAGACCTCAGTCCTGTCGGGCAGGATATTCTGACGATGAGCGTGGAGATTGCGAATGCGCTGGAATCACGACTGCACGTTCTTCACGTGGTCGAAGGAATTCCGCAGCGATATCTGCAGCGATCAGCGCGAAGTGCTGACGATACGCATCTCTGGCTTGAGAAGCAACGAGAGCAGGCCGAGCATGCTCTTCAGGATCAGCTCTCTTCAACAGACTATCGCACACTGCAGCAGGGCGTTCAGACTCACATTCGCATCGGCAGTGCGGAGAATTCGATTCTGGAAGCAATTCGGGACCTGAAAATCAATCTGCTGATCATCGCAACGCAGGCTCGTGGAGGAATCGCTGCCATGCTGCCGGGGGGAACTGCTGAACAATTACTGAATGAGGCTCCCTGTTCGGTGATCGTGATCAAGCCGGAAGATTTCGTCAGCCCGGTACAGGGGCTTCAGACTCCCTATCTCCGCTGAAGATTTCTGATCAGTAGTCCAGCCGGAACTGCTCTTTTGTTCCCTATCGCACTTTACAATGACGATTTTGTCATCTGTTCAGCGGTCTGTTGTCGGGAATGACAAAACATTAATTCGCTTCGAAGCTGATGGTGTGAACCCGCAGAAGAATCCCTACAGTGTAAGCTCACTGAGTGCGGAGTTCTTTCAGTCTGTCCATGTCGGGTTTCTCTGATCTTTCAAAAGAACGAAACGGTCGACCGTTATGCCATTTCCCAAACCGTTTTTTCGCTGGCGTCCGCATCCCTGGCATGGACTTGAGGTGGGCCCCAACCCGCCACGCCTCGTCAATGCTTTCATCGAGATCACACCGTTTGACCTCGTGAAGTATGAAGTCGACAAGGTGACCGGGTATCTGCGAGTCGACCGACCTCAGCGGACATCATCGCAGCCTCCAGCGCTGTACGGTTTCATTCCGCGCACGTTCTGTGGAGCTCGAGTCGCTGAACTGATGCCGCGTGCTCGCCGAGGCGACGGCGACCCGCTCGATATCTGTGTTCTCAGCGAACGCCCGATCACACGGTCGGAAGTTATTCTGAATGTTCGTGTGATCGGCGGTCTTCCGATGCTCGACGGCGGCGAAGCTGACGACAAAATCATCGGAGTGCTCGCTCAGGATAACATCTGGTCTCACGTTGAGGACCTTGATGAGCTTCCTCAGGCGCTGGTCCAGAGGCTTCGTCATTACTTTACCACTTACAAAGTCATGCCGGGCGACAACTCACAGCAGATCTCGATCGACCATATTTACGACCGAGCTCATGCTGAGAAAGTTATTGGTTGTGCCATGGCCGACTACGAAGACGAATTCGGAGGTTCCTGAGGTTTTATGCTGACTCCGGAAAGCAGACGACGGGATTTTCCATCACTTGAGTCTCGAACATACCTGAACTCAGCTGCCGAGGGCATTCCGCCACTGGTCGTTCAGACCGCTCTCGATCAGTATTTTCAGGACAAACTGCTCGGGATGGACGGGCGCGTTCCGCACTTTGAACAGCTGGAGCAGGTGAAGCGTCTGACGGCTGAGTTCTACGGCCTCACAGCTGACGAAACAGCGGTGTGCTCGTGCTCTTCAGAAGCCTGCAACCTGTTCACGATGGCTCTACGTCTGAATGCTGGTGATGAAGTCGTTATCAATGATCTGGATTTTCCGGCGGCTGTGACGCCATTCCTGCAGCAGGGATCGCCTGCGAAAGTGCGGCTCTGGAAGTCGCGATCGGGCGTACTGGACATTGCGGATCTCATTCCTCTGCTGTCCAGCCGAACTCGTCTGGTGACCACATCTCTGGTGAGCTTCCTGAACGGGTACCTGATCAATCTGGAGGAGCTTCGCGGGGTCGTCCGAAAGCACAGTGCGGCGCTGCTGAGCGTTGATGTGACTCAGGCCCTCGGCCGGATTCCGCTCGATCTGACCGACATTGACTTTGTCTTCAGCTCGACACACAAATGGATTCTGGCCGGTCACGGAGGCGGGTTGGTGGGAGTTCCGGCGAAGCGAGCCGCTGAGTTGACCGTCCCGGCGGGAGGCTGGTTCCATATCGAAGATGTGTTTGGTCCGAAACGGTTCGAAGCAGCAGTGAGTCGCCCGGGTGCACCAGGTTTCGCGGTCGGTATGCCGAACTTTCCAGCGATCTATGCCATTCGAGCTGCTCTGGAATACATTCGAAATGTCGGAGTGGCTTCGATCGCGACGGCAGCAGAGCCACTCGTCAGACAGTGCATCGAGGGATTAGCATCGCTGCCAGTGGAACTGCTGACGCCAAAGTCGGGGCCGCTTGCCGGGATCATCGCCTTTCGGCATTCACGTTCCGACGAGATCTTCAGGCAGCTCCACGAGAAGAACATTCACATTATGGCGAACGCCGGTCGACTGCGAGTGGCGATCCATGGCTACAACACAGCCGCGGATGTTGATCGTTTCCTGAGCTCGCTCAGCGTGATTCTGAATGCACTATAAACTCGCCTGTTCTGCGCATTTTACCTGACAGTTTCTGATGCGTGTGTGGAATCCTGCAGAGTCGCCAGGCAGAGGCTGATCACTGTTGATGATGAGGAAACGGGCTGATATAAGCTCCGGCTGTGAATGAAGCGCTCGGACGGGGTGAGGTCACAGAACTGCCCAGGGTGCCATCCAGGAATGAACAAAATCAAAGGGAGAGTCAAACTGTGAGTGAGTCAAAGGTGAAGTCAGACGAGGCACGAAGTGGTGAGAATGCTCCTCAGCAGCAGATGCAGGAAGTCGTCGTTGACGATACCCAGGCCAATGCCGGGTACGCGAATTTCTGCCGAGTTTCGAGCACACCGGAAGAACTGATTCTGGACCTCGGTCTCAACCCAACTCCCTACGCGACCGGCAAAGTCGACGTCAAGGTGACACAGCGAATCATTCTGAATCACTACACAGCCAAGCGTCTCTGGAGTGCTCTTTCGATGGCGCTTCAGCGACATGAGCAGGCATTCGGCGTGCTCGAGACAGACGTGCGCAAGCGTGTAAAGACAACCGGCCCGACTGGTGGCTGATTTGTTGCCGACGATTACCAGATGACCATCCGGGTCATCATGATCCGACCCGGGTGGTTCATGTCCAAACACACTTCCGACGAGATTCTGCGAAGGTGTTGCTCAGTCCGCAGAGTCCCCGGAGATCGCATTTCAGAAACGGGACAGGCGCCTCTGACGCTGCAGAATCAGCAGTCAGATGCCGCACCCGTCGGGAGCTGGTGTTCTGTCAAAGATGAATTGATGTGTGCCAGTGTTTTTCGACCAATAGCACTGGCATAGCCAGTGGTACACAAGAACCACCTTTCGTCTTCGATCACATCATGACTGACAAGGCACTGGTTCCGGTTTTGAAGCCACCTGGAGTGCCTGTGTTCTTTTCAGGTGCCCGCTGCCGTGACATCTGTTATGCTTCTGCAGGGCTCTGAATGATCACCTGCAGAAGATGAACGAGATTTCTATGAATAATCCACCGAACTCCGACGGCCTTCCAGATGATGGACCGCAGAGTCAGGAGATTCGACACAGCCACATCGGGGCGCTGGTGCCATCGAATGTTGCTCGCGGGACATTCAGCACCGGAGCGGTTGTGCTTCAGGGCCAGCACGAGTTTATCGTGGACTTTCTGCTTCGGATGCAGCAGCCGCAGCAGGTCGCCGCTCGCGTCGTTCTTCCGCCAGGCGTGGTCGCTCAGTTCATTCAGGCGTTACAGGAAAACATTCAGAAACACGAAGACCGGTTTGGCGGAATTCCGATGCCAGCGGTTCCTCCACAGCCACCGGGAGCCCCGCGTCAGTCGGCTCAGGATCTTTACGATCAGCTGAAGATGCCTGAAGACGTCATGTCGGGCAGTTATGCAAATGCTGTGATGATCGGACATTCCGCGACTGAGTTCTCTTTCGACTTCATCACAACGTTTTTCCCGCGATCGGCGGTTTCACAGCGAGTGTTTCTGGCGTCCCCCAATGCCAAACGTCTGCTCGAATCGCTCATTCATTCCTTCCAGCAATTTCAGGAACGTCTGAGGAACCCGCCGCCTCCACCACCAGCGCAGGACTCAGAACCCGGCCCCGACTGGGATTCACCTCCGCCAGGCGGACAATCACCAGACATACCAAATCACTGAGCGCTGATCCTCAGGTGGTTGCAAGACCGGGACTGGCTCCCGACGGACATGGTGTTTGCCTGGCGATTCTGCAGCGCCAAGGTTGCCTGCCCCGTTTTTGAAATGCGCTTCTGTCAAAAACCGGTGTCTTCCGGTCAACTTTCAGAAGAACCGGGACACGTGAGGAACGAACACCAGAATCCCGATCAGCAGAGCCCCACCGGCAGCAATCAGAACCGCAGCGGCAGCCACATCTTTTGATTTTCTGACCAGCGGGTGGAATTCCGGTAACGCCGCATCAGCAAGCAGCTCCACGGCGGTGTTCAGGCTCTCCGCAGTCCAGACGGCCATCATCGCCAGAATCAACAAAGCCCAGTCTGTTCGATCGATTCTTAGTGTCAGACCAGCGGCAACAACTGCGACTGTTGCAGCGGCGTGGATCCATGCGTTGTGTTCGCGTGTGATGAGCGTCCGGAATCCTCGCCCGGCATACAGAAAGCTTCGAGCACGGTTACGCAGAGAAAACGGTCGTGGCTGAGTCCACTCACGGATGCCGTTGCTGTCGGGAGCTTCAGAGTTCATTCAGGAGCCTCTGTGAACGTCAGCTGACGCGATCCATGGACTTCAGGAAATTGATGTGTCGACGAGCACATGAAGATCAGTTTCCGGAAACGCTGTTCGAAGCTTCAGGGTTGCCGGGTGCATCCGTCGAGCTGCGAATTCGGGGTCGAGAGGGAAGGTAAACTGTGACGATGAAGGTGCAGACAATCAGTATCCCCAAAGCCACCAGCAGACTGGCCGTGATCCCATACAGGTCGGAAATCTTTCCATAGATCAGGGGCATCAGGCTGACAGTCACCGCCACGACGTTGGTATAGGCGGTATTCTCACGGACTCGTTCCGGCGGCGAGCAGGCCACGATGTAGTTCAGATAGTAAATGTAGTACAGCTCCCCGGCACCAAGAAACCCGAAACTCAGCAGGTACCATTTTCCGGGAACCAGCAGAGCCCACACGATTCCGATGACACAGATCAGTGTTGTGGCAAGCGCCGGAACTTTGGGAGTGAAGCGAGCGAGCATCCAGCCGAGCGCGAATCCGAACAGGCTTTTGAATCCGAATCGCAGAGTCAGCTGCAGCCCGGCATACATCGCCGGAGATTCGCCTGTCGCCTCCCTGACATACAGTCCCAGGTTGTTCAGAATCATGTTGCCGCCTCCGCTCGTCAGAAGAAATCCAATGGCAGCAACAACAATCAGTGGAGTCGTAAAGTACTGAGTGACACCTTCCACAATACCTTTCAGACTTGCTTTCTGTTCACTGTTGATGCTGGTCGGCGGGCACGCAATCAGCGAACTGAAGGCCCCGACAAGCATCGCTGGTCCTGTGAATCCGAACAAAACCACGTAACTCCACGGCGCGGGAATCGGTGTGCAGCGAATGATGCCCAGAAAATCACCACTCAGAACCAGCTGCGACGCACAGGATCCCAGAACAGCGAACAATGGACCAAATCCGAATGTCACCCCCAGAGTCCATCCGCGGCGTTTCGAGGTCATGCCTCGACTGATCAGCTCCCAGAGACACATCTGCGTTACGCCATTGGTGATTCCGACCACCGCAGCGTGTATCAGGATCGCAATGAAGAGTCCGGAAGGAGAACCCACTGCAAGAAATGATGCCGCCGCAACCCCCGCAAGAGCTTTACACAAATAGTTACAGAAGAGCATGGTCCGCAGGTGAGAAATTGACGGCCAGAACCACGCAATGAAGACCGGCGCGGGGAGCAGCCAGAGGAAGACTGTTTCCGGCAGATTCGCTGTGGTATCGCTGTAGCCGAATGATTCCAGAATCGCAGCATGAAGCACTCCGACGTAAAATACCGGCGCAACAAGGTACGAGAGCGAATTGTTGATGATGAAAACGAGACTGTTTCGAAACTGAGCCGACTCCGGCAGATCGCAGGTATCAGGATCCGCCGGAGTCTCCATCGCTGGCTCCTTCCATGGATCAGCATCCCCGTCGTTTCCATTTTTCAATGGCAACGAATTCGAGGTGTGTGAATCTGTCATCGACGTTATTCCTCTGCTCGTTGCCGGAGTGCGATTTCAAGCTCGTTCATATTGCCTAATGGAAACACCGTCTGCTTCAACCGACGAAACGGCAGGTGACCAAGGTTGTGAACACCCGGTTCCGAAACGACGTGAATTGCCTTTGACCAGGATTCAAAACCGGCACGAAAATGAGCGGCGGATTTCACGCCGATCCACTTCATCTCTGCCGGATTCAGCTTCAGTGAACGAGCAAACGCGGTATCAAACGGCTGTTCACGCAATGTCGTGACGACGATATGAATCCCGTTGCTCTCGATGTGAGCCGACGGACCAAGGCTGGTACTCAGACCGGCGAACATCGGACCGTCGTAAGGAGCAACTCCGTCGGAGACGGCCTTCACTGTGGCTCGCATCGGAACAGGATCCCCCTGAAGCGGTGACGATTTGCCGCCGACCAACACGTTGATCACAGAACCGACACCTGCAGCGTGACACTGCAACGCCGTTTCCGGATCGGTGATATTGAGAATGCAGGCATCGCGAAGTCCAGCCTCCATGAATGCTCGCAGCATGCCGGTGCTGTCACCGGGCGAGCCTCCACCGGGATTGTCCCGCATGTCGGCGAAGATCACCGGAAACCTGCCATCACGGCGAGCTCGCTCAATCGCGTCGCGCGTCGACGGCATGTGAAAATGCCAGTCATATCGTCGCTGCCAGCACCAGTCTCCAAGTTCATCTGCGTATCTCTGAGCGGCCCTCTGGTCATTGTCAGTGACCACATAGACCGACGCTCCCATGTCAGGAACGTCCGCCAGAAAGTAACAGGTGGCAATCGACGCCGCGAGCACTCCCGGCGTCTGCCGAATCTTCTCCAGCTCCGCCATCGCGAGGCTCATGGGAGCATGAGCGGTGACCTGATTCATTCCCCAGACCATTGGAATCTGCCGGAGCGCCATCGTCGGACGAACACTGTCATTCCAGATTCTCTGAAGCACTTCGGTGCATTCCAGAGCCCGCTCAGACATGTCCACTTCCGGATACGACCGCCGGCCGATCAGCACGTCAGCCTTCGAGATCATCAGCGGAGTCATGTTGGAATGAATATCGAGTTCGGCAAGAATGGGCACATCGGGGCCCACCAGTGCTCGGACTCGCGAAAGAATCTCACCATCAGCATCGTGAAGTCCATCCGGGCCGTCCAGATTGCCGACGCACATTGAGCCATGCAGTGCCAGAAGAACTGCGTCCGCTGCACCGGCCTTCGACATCCGTTCCAGCATCTCATTCAACAGTTGATCAAAGACGTTTCGCGTTGCCGGTGCGCTCGTCTGAGCTTCCGCATAAAGCGTGGGTACGAGCTCGAACTGGTAACGCTCCGCTCCGTTGATGAAACCACCGATGGTGGTGTTCGTGCCCCGCAGTGTCTGAATCAGTTCTTCGCCTCGCAGCAGGCCGCGTTCCCGAAAGCTTTCCAGCGTCGTTTCCACCGGAGTGAACGTGCTGGTTTCGTGGCTGATTCCGCCTGTCAGAACGCGTCGCACCATGTCGAATCACCTGGACCGATTTCCTGGGAGCTCAAAGTGGTTCAGGTTACAGGATCACCGAAAGAGGAAAAGCATCGCGGCACGTTTCTGAGACCATTTCTCGCCGAACTCACAACCCGGGATCAAACCTCGCTGTTGGCCGATGATCACTCCGCAGATGGTGTCCAGACCACAATTGGCTTCTGACGGACACTTTGTTTTTGTGAGACATCTTCAGCAGCCAGGTTATCTGTGCCTGTTTTGGAAAGCGATCGACAAGAATCACAGCATCTCCGGCGTGGTTATCGTGAATGGCGATCGCAGCTCAGCACGAGCGCCGCCTCACCGAAATGTTTTCTCTTCGTGATCTTTGGTTCTTCGTGGTCCTTGATGCGATTTCTTTCTCACCACGAAGGACTTTTTTTTGAAGTTGCTGATTCCCGGGAGGGCGAGGCGCCTGCCGAGCCGTCTTCATTGGCGACGTTGATTGGCCGAAGCGGCTCAGCGGGAGTATCGCCTCACCGAAATATTCAATCTTCGTGATCTTTGTGTTCTTCGTGGTTCTGTATGCAATCTCTTTCTTACCACGAAGATCACGAAGATCACGAAGGACACGAAGGATCTTTTTTTAAGTTGCTGATTTCCGGGAGGGCGAGGCGCCTGCCGAGCCGTCTTCCTTGGCGACGTTGATTGGCCGAAGCGGCTCAGCAGGAGCTTCGCCCTCCCTTCAAGGTTCCGCTGTCGATTCGCCACGAACCGGATTGCCTCATTGGCACACGGAGCCCAGCTATCGCTTCCGATTCTTCAGCATTCGAAGCAATGATGGTTCGCCCCGCTTCGGTGATGCGGCATCAACACGATCTGCTGCCACCTGCGAATGCTGATCACTCGCCCCGCTCACTGGATCGCGAGTCTCGGACTGCAGAATGGACGCGGCCACAGGATTCTCGGAACGCATGGAATCAAGAACCGCCCAGACCCCTCCGTCCTGAGGCACTGGAGCATCTGCGAGATGTCTCATCAGCATCTTCAGCAGAACAACGTCGGCTCCGCAGTATCGGAGCAGCATCTCACGTGATCGCGGATTGCGGGATCTCAGCCAGTCGTTCCACAGCAGCACGGCCAGCTCTCCGTCCGCGTACCGGAGATCCGAAGGGCGTCGAAATCCAAGGCGATCAGTAATCTGCTTGAGACTTCCGGTCAGCCCGCGATGATAACACGACCAGCGAATGTCGATGTGCGGGCATGGAAGAGACGGAATGTGAAACGAATCAAGAACTCTCGGCACATCAAATGTACTGCCGTTGAATGATACGAGCAGACGGACGTCGTCGAGCAGATCCAGAAAGTCATCGAGGTTTTCGTGCTCCACAAAGTGATGGAGCTGACCTCGATGCCAGCAGACAATGACAGAAATCTCCGCGTCGTGTTCCAGACCAGTGGTTTCGATATCAAAGCACGTCGCATCATCGTGAAACTGCGAAAGAATTCTCCAGCGATCCTGCACATGCAGGCGATCGACAAACCACGAGATGTCAGATCGGTCGAGCGCTTCAACAGCGCCACGGCATTCGATGGTCAGCGATTCACGCAGACCTGCCGGTACATCGTGCGGACGAGACAGCACGTCGTGCCATGTACGAATGCCCTGGTCATGCAGTCGCTTCAGTCGAGTCGGGCCGATACCCGGGCAGTGTCGCAGTGCTTCCGTGATCAATGCGTTCTGGCCCTTTTCTGCTGCAGAATCCGAGACGCCGCTGCGAGTCGTTGCTGTAAACGTAGAGCCTGCAGATCCGGAGGAGGCGGTTCCACAGGAGCAGCCGGTACAATCGCTGTCTGAGTGACCTGTGGAATCTCGACTTCACCCGTCAGAAGAGCCTTGATGAGGCTTGCCGTACACTCCACTGCCGCATCTGATTCCGTCAGCAGCTGTTCCAGTTCTTCATCCTGAACACCGGGAGGAAGTGATGTAACACATGACGGACAGCCAGCCTTACAGCTGCACTCGTTGATTACGGCATCGCACAACTTCAGAGCTTCCGGGAAGACCTCGAAGATCTTTTCTGCGTATCCAACGCCACCTTCGATGGCATCGTAAAGGTAGAGTGCGCTCTTCCAGTCGCCGGTTTCCAGGCGAGTCAATGACACATCGGTTTCGATGTCCTGCACGTCCCCCAGACACAGGCCGGGTGCCGTCCGGCGAAGCAGATAACTGAGCCCGTGCAGAGCGGCGCCGCAGTACCGCCGATCCACCTGATCCATCGCATTCAGCCACGGTGCCGGCGGATAGATGGCCATGCCGGCGGTATCGTAGATGAATGGATCGAGAGTGATCGGACCGTAGCCAATATTCTCCAGAGTTCGTTCTCGAATCTTCTTATACAGCTTCGGCTGTCGATTCACATTCACGTAGCCGAATTCCAGCACGGCGTCATTCAGTACGGTTCGATCAAGTGATTCCGTGATCAGAATCCGACTTTCCCAGACCGCTTCGGTGTAGTAATCCACGTCAACGGGGTCCACGCGGCAGAGCTTCTTCTCCAGGTCGAGCTCCATTGACATGTAACGTCGGCCGAGGTGCTGATAAATCGCATCTCGGTAAAGCGTTCCGCGAGCTCCGATCGGGTCAAGTTCACCGATGACTTCCGTGCCGCAGTAAATCTCAATGTTGTAGTCAGTCATTCCCCGAAGATTGACGCCACGCGCCGGGTAATCTCGCAGAGCGTACCGCAGATTTCCGTGATATTCCTTCAGTGTGTCATCAGCGCGAAGAACTTCGACGGCCGCTGAATAAGACGGTTCCGGAAAATGCGGTTCCTCGCTTCGAAGCGGATGTTCATGAGCCGCACACGGAAGATGCTGCAGCAGAATGTACGGGTTGTTCGCATTCAGCCACGCTCGTTCAATCGGAGCCGCCTGCACGAACTCCGGGTGATTCACAAAATACTGATCAATCGGAGTATCTCTCGCGGCGTACACGATGACCGCTCGCGAACCACGACGACCGACTCGCCCCGCCTGCTGCCAGAAACTGGCCATCGATCCGGGATGCCCGCTGAGAATACAGAGATCAAGATCTCCGATATCGATCCCAAGCTCCAGAGCGTTGGTGCTGATGATGGTCGTCACACGACCTGTCGCCAGATCACGCTCCAGCTTTCTTCGTTCATTCGGAAGCAGTCCACCGCGGTACGGCTTGACCTTATCGAGCAGTTGCGGATGACCGTCTGTGACGGCACGGCAGAGTCGTTCCACCTGCTGCCGAGCTCGACAGAAGCAGATCGTTCGAATGCCCTGTTTCGTTGCCTCGCGGATCAGGGGAATACTGATAGACGACGGGCCTTTGCGATAGGACGCATGCCCGTGGCTCTGAACAACCGGTGGATTCATCAAGTAAAGATCCCTCGCCGGACGAGGAGCTCCATCACGATGAATCACATGAAACGGTCGCTGAAACAACGCCTCGACGTGCTCCCCCGGGTTGGCGATTGTCGCTGACGAACAAACGAACACCGGCCGACTTCCATGCATCTCACAGACACGAACCAGTCGACGCAGCACGTTGGCAACATGAGACCCAAAGGCGCCGCGGTAGGTATGAACCTCGTCGACAACGATGTATCTCAGGCGTGAGAGAAACGTGCGCCACTTCCGGTGATGGTTGGGAAGGATTCCCGCATGCAGCATGTCGGGATTTGTGATGATGAAATCTGCCTGAGACTGAATGCGAGTCCGTTCTTCTCGCGGAGTATCTCCGTCGAACGTGCCCAGTCGCATATCGGCGCCGGCGGCCTGCAGGAGCTTCCCGAGAGTACCTTCCTGATCGCGCGACAGTGCTTTGGTCGGGTACAGCAGAGCGACTCCAAACGGAGCATCTGCCTGAAGATATTCGTGCAGAATCGGAAGCAGAAACGACAGCGTTTTGCCGCTCGCCGTTCGAGACACCAGAACGGTATCCTGCCCCTGCCGAATCGAATCAAACGCTTCGCTCTGGTGTGAATAAAGCTGATTCAGCCCACCCGAACGCAGTGCATCGGCGAGCCGGGGATCAAGTTGTTTCGGCAGTGCATCAAACTCCCCGGGCGTCGCCGGAAGTACCGTATGCGATGCAATCTGCTTTGCGAACTTTCTTTCCAGAAACTCCGTAAACGACTGGATGCTCATGAGTCGCCATCCCTGCTGACCGGTTCTTTCGCAGCGAAAAAAGCCGCCACGATCTGCACGGATGATATCGACTTCCCCAAGGATCACCAGTGGTCAGTGGCAGGTTCACTGCCTGTCAAGAATCCCGATGACAGCTCCCGTGACAGGATCCAGACGCTTGACGCTGTGGAGTTTCCACTGACCGGATTTCAGATGCCAGCCGGTTTCCCACCGAGTCCCCAGATACGCTTCAGCTCCCGACTCCCGGATCAGAATCTGCCCATTGGCCCTCAGTTTAACGGTCGCCTCTGCACCGTCTGGCGATACTGTGACTTCGACGTTCTTCAGGTGAAAGTTCTCACGAAGCTGAACGAGCTTGAGTCCTGCCTCGGAGACTTTTTTCAGCTCGTCGGCCTGTTCATCAATCTGCTGAAAAATGGCCTGCAGATCATCTTTCCGAAAACTGTTCAGAAGTGTCTGCACGTCACCACGAAGTCGTTCCGCCGGAGTCACCACCAGGTAGTCAGTCAGCCAGACTGCGAATACCGCGATCAGCAGAACAGGTGTCAGCTTCCTCCCACGATTTGCCGGCAGCAGCGCTGTCACCACCGCTACAAAAAAGAGAATGGACATCAGTGGCACAGGGTCTTCTGTAATCCAGCGCATAGTCACCTCCGGAAAGACATGGATTCCAGGTGGTTTCAAAACAGGGACTGGGTCCCGGCGTAGATGATGTTTTCCTGCGGACACTGCAACTGTAAGGACGCCTGTCCCGGTCTTGGACGCTCTATCGGGGAACACGAAGACGGACGACATATTGACCAACGAGAGGTTCAAATTCGTCTGGCGATTTCCCGAAAATCTCCCGAAACTCCAGCTCTCGTTCTTCGGCAGTAAGAATCACAAGTGGTTGACGCTGCGAAGACCGTTTCAGGTAGTTCCCGAATGCTTCGCGTTCGTGCCGAATCAGATACGACACGAGACTCCAGCTCTTTGAATACGCCGCACCAGCCTGCTGGGCAGACTGAAACGCCCGATCACTTCGAATCAGTTCCGCAAGTGTCAGTGATTCACCACTGCGATCCGATTCAGGATTGTGGTCCGATTCCGCGTCCTGATCCAATGATCCGTCAGGAGTTCCCTGATCGTCAGTGATCTGATCAGAGTCTGAATCCCGCTGTCTATCACGAATGCCTCGCTTCGAAACAGGAAACAGCTTCAGATACTGCGTGCGATGGAGCGGATTCACCTGCCCAGGACGATTCCAGAGCAGTTTTGAATTTTCTGCCGGCGGTTCAAACCAGAGTGCAAGTCCTTCCGAAAACCAGAGCGGATTGTCGGCGAATCGAATCTGCAGACCGGAATGATGAGCCAGCTGATGAGTGGCCTCATGCACCACGGTTGCGATGTGATGCAGCGACTGCTGGAGCGATTTTCTGATCTTCTGTGGCGTATCTGTCTGCGGGTCAGTGCACGGATTCGTGAGCAGTATTCGATTGCTCCGAGTCGAATAAAAACCGGGTGTGGAAGCAAAATCCTGCTCCGGATGCTGCTTTTCAGCGGCCTCAAGGAATGCCTCCCGGGTCTCAAAGATGATCACCGGCAGACTGCCGTTCGCCTCTGATAAATTCAGATCCGCAAACGACTCCGCAAAGTCGTAATACTCGCTGTGAACGTGCTCAAGAAGCCGCCCGACGAATTCGGCATAATGCGGTGCTCCCTGAAAGCAAATCACATAATGGGCCGTCGTGTGAGAGCTGAAGCCGACCCCGAATTCTGTCTGCAGCGCATCGGCCAATTCCGTGGAGCTCAGGTAAGAAAACTCCGCCTCGGACAACTGACGTTCGGTGATCACATCCGGCAAAAGATTGAAAATCCGCCCCGCGCGATCTTCCAGCAGCACTCCGCCGTCCTGAGCTTCCGTCAGAATCCGACCGCTCACTTCCTGCGGCATTCCCTCAACAGTAAACAGAACGCGTTCCATCGGCTCCGCAGCGCAGTGGCGCAGGAATTCATGGTCGCCGATCAGAATGTGTGCCAGCAGCAATAGAATGACTGCATATCTGATCCCAGTGGATATCACAGTCGATCCTTCATTGAGCTTTCTGACCCTGATCAGGCTTCTGAATCTGAGGTGTCAGTTCGAGAAGCACTGGAGTATCTTCCGGAGGAATCTTTTCGGTCCAGGCTTCGTAAACTTCAGACCCCTTGCTCGCAGAACTCTGCTCCCGAATGTCGATCATGGCATCCGCAAAATTCGCCAGACAAATCATCCAGCCGCCTTCGGCCTGATAGAACTCCTCACCAGTCTCCGGATCTTTGTAGAACTGGCTGCCCGTGAAAACAAAATCCGCCGTCATCGGGCGTGACTGTCCCGCCTCATAGAAGCTCTGAATGGCTTTCTGATAGTCCTGATGATCCCATTTCGAAAGCAGGTCGTCTCGCTGAGCCTCCGACATCGGCCCGAACCACAGAAGCTCATTGTTGAATTTATCAAAACGAAGTTCCTGGTAGGGCAGTTTCAGGCCGGGAGGCGGAATCGGAAGTGGAGCCGCCTGATACTTATGGATGTTGTGCCGCACCCATTCTCGCACATCCGATTTCTGAGTCTTTCCTTTCTCATCGATCCAGATCACCTGAATTTCAACGACGGTCCCTTCGGGAGGCGAGAACTCCGGGGAGAACGCGGCAGGCGTTCCCGTTTCGACTCCCAGAGCCACGAATGCGGTGTGAACAATCCATGCCTTGCCGAAAAATCGAAAAATGCTTTCATGTTCTTTGGTACCGCGGGGCACGCAGAGCATTTCGAGCACGCAGCTTCTGCACGCCACTTCGGCTCGCAGTGTAATTCGATTTTCAGCTTTGTTCAGAAAGACTGTGGATTCCGGATTCAATGGCGTCGAACCGGACAACAGCTTCTGAAGTTCTGCAGGCAGCGGGATCGGTTCTGGTTTCTTCGAAGAGTCCTGTTCATCACCAGCGGCTGAATCTTTCGATTCGGAAACCGCATTCAGTTTTTCAGGAACAGGTGCCGGTAAAGGCGAGTCTGCAGCAGGTTGATCCTCAGCGGTTGAAAGCGACTTCACGCTTGCGACAATCTGAGCTTGCTCCGAACCGAATGCTGCACCACTGGAACTTGCTGCCATCCATGTCACACAGCAAGCGACCGCAAGATGGAAACAGAACTTCATCGCGGAAGTGAAGTCTCCGAAACGCTCGCACCGTGAGTAGTACCGTTCCCTATTCCTCATTCCCCGCTCTCCGCTCCTGCTTCATCCGCTCCGTCTTCGCCACATTCATTCTGATCGCCTGGTTCCAGAGGTTCAGATGAATCTGTGAGGCATTTCTTGAGCTTCCAGATGATCATGGTGGAAATGTCCCAGCGTTCAGCCACTTCCCATCCGCCGACTGCAACAAAATCAGTTCGCTCCGGAGTCCTGAGAATCAGACTGGCGTCGGGGGAGCTGATGTCTGCTCGGCACAGTCGTTTGAGACTCCCGGCGAGCGGTTCTCCTTCGCGAAGCTGCGAGACCTGAGCGTAGGGAGGATCAAAAAAAATCAATGTGTAAGGAAGGCAATCGGAACCGCCATTGGGCCGAAAAGAAGTTCTGCGAACATCCGTCCTCCAGCAGATCGTTCTTGTCTCGGGAGCGATCGTGGCGACATTCAGTCGAAGGTATTCAACGACCTCTGCGTCTGCCTCGAAAAAGACACAGGAATCCGCACCTCGGCTCAGAGCTTCAAGTCCCATGGTACCGACGCCGGAGAAGACGTCAGCCACACGAGCCCCCTCGATCTCATCGACCAGACGGTCAAAAACCATCTGACGCACTCGGTCGGTGTAGGGGCGAGTTCCGATTCCGGGAGGTGTTTTCAGATGCCGTCGTCGGAAATCTCCGGCGATCACACGCAGGACCATAGAACGTCTGCTCTCACGAAGAAGGATGCTGCACGGGAAGGATGCTGTTATTGATGGAAGCATTCAGAATGCCTCCAATTGTCCCTTCGCTGATCATAAAAGCAAAATACTCTTCATCGAAACCCGCGAACTTCAGGCAACTCCTGCCACATCACCATTCGAATCATGACGCGAACTCTCATCGACTGCAGTGGATGGAATTGCTGAATGCGGAAAAACACGGACAAAAAAGTCGTTTTCCGGATTTTCCAACTCGCATTGCATTGACACTTCTGGCCAATCGCCCTTTACTTCCTGCAAAAAAAGCAGGGGATTTCCGGCAGTTCGGAGTCCTCTGAGCGACAGCAACTTTTTTTATCAACGTGTGACGAAAGTAATCAGAGGGAGTAGAACACTCATGGCGAAGAAACCGGAAAAGCCGTTGTCCAAGACGGAAATTCTGAATTCATTGGCAGATGCGACCGGTCAAAGCCGCAAGGATGTCGGAGCGGTTCTTGATGCACTGGAAAGCCTGATCGAGAGCAACATCAGCAAGGGTCCTGGGATTTTCAATCTGCCCGGCCTGCTGAAGATCTATGTTCACGTCAAGCCAGCAACCAAGGAACGAGTTGGCCGAAATCCGGCAACAGGTGAAGAGATCACAATCAAGGCACGTCCTGCTTCGAAGGTGGTCAAGGCCAAGCCTCTGAAGAAGCTGAAAGAGATGATCTGAGAATTTTCTGCGAACTGAATCTTACAGCAGGTGTCTCCTCGCGTGACACTTGCTGTCTGTTCAGATGTTGCTGACCACTCGAATCACTCCTGTCACAAAGACCTGTGGTTTCGTGGTTTAACTCCGAAAATTCAGCATTCTGCCGATAAAGACGCTGACAAAACCGGTTTCGATTGCTTGACCACAAAATAGAGCCTGCGTAAAATGCGCAGCAACTGCCCGTTGTGGTTTTTCAGTGTGTGTCCCAGCTCTGGGCCAGAGACACGCTGAAAACCTGCGGGTACTCTTGTCGTTTCCTGAGTCATCGGATTGTGTCAGGGATACAGGGGAGGGGCGTGTGTCATCAAATTTCTGGGCAGCGTCACGATTGAACGAACCGTCGCTGAACGAGGTGGAGGAATGCTGGTATTATCACGGAAGAAAAATGAGAGCATCGTAATCGACGAGAACGTCGTCATTACGATCATCGAAGTTCGGGGTGACAAGGTGCGTCTGGGCATTCAGGCACCTCGCGATGTGGCAGTTCATCGTCAGGAGGTTCTGGAGGCGATTCTGGCAGAAAAAGTAAAGTTGTCGAACGATTCCACCGAAGATCATTCTGCCTGAATGACGTTCGAATTTTTCAGTTGTCATTCAGAACGAATTGACAAATCTGACTACATGTTTCATAGTATTCGTGGCGGTCAGACGACGCTTTCTGATACGGCCCTATCGTCTAGCTAGGTCTAGGACATCGGATTTTCATTCCGGTAACGGGGGTTCAAATCCCCCTAGGGTCAAAGAAACCTCGATCAGTAACTCTGGTCGAGGTTTTTTCATGCGCCGAAATCTTCTGAACCACCCTCCCCACTGAACCACTCGCGCAATTGTTCAGTCGCGGACTCTTCGACCTGCATTCAGCATTTCTCGTCTTCATCGCGAACAGCGCAGGCCCGACGAGATTACCGATGTGGTCAGTCCACCAGCAGAAATTCGTCGGGGAGGAACCGCTGACCTGATAACTCCACAACGTCACCGGCGGCAAGTTTTCTTCTTCGGCGAGTCTCCACCTGACCATTCACTTTGACTTCACCGTGCTGAATCATCCACTTTGCGCGCCCACCCGTGTCTGCCGCCGAACAGAGTTTCAGAAACTGGTCGAGACAAAGCGGCCTCGCAGATCTTTCGGGAAGATTCTCTGAATCTTCGGAATGCACGTCAGTCTCCGATTCGAGATCATGACTCTCGGCGTCGTTGCGGTCCGGAATGTTG
This sequence comes from Planctomyces sp., assembly GCA_046345315.1. Lineage (GTDB taxonomy): Bacteria > Planctomycetota > Planctomycetia > Planctomycetales > Planctomycetaceae > F1-80-MAGs062. The sequence goes on along the minus strand of JBKDKA010000206.1, from coordinate 9,758 downwards.
CTCGGCGACATACTGAACTCCAAAAAGATCACTCAGGCCCGTTCTCAGCTGAGAATTGGAGTTACCACTTCTCCGTGAACATCTGTCAGTCGAAACTGTCGACCCTGAAAACGATAAGTCAGTCGTTCGTGATCAATTCCCAGCAGGTGAAGAATTGTAGCCTGCAGGTCATGAACATGGACAGGGTCAGACACGACATCGATTCCCAGATCGTCCGTTGACCCCCATGTGAAACCTGGCTTTACGCCACCGCCCGCCATCCAGATCGTGAATGCATACGGATGGTGATCTCGCCCCCAGCGGACTCGATTATTGATGTCGCCCTGCAGGAACGGCGTGCGGCCGAACTCCCCGCCCCAGATGACAAGCGTTTCGTCCAGCAGACCTCGCTGTTCGAGATCACGAATAAGCCCGGCGGATGGCTGATCTGTATCGCGGCACTGAGTGTAAAGTTCTGTGGTCAGACTGTTGTGCTGATCCCACCCCGCATGCATCACCTGCACAAATCGCGTGCCGCGTTCAACGAGCCTTCTTGCCTGCAGGCAATGGTGAGCGAACGTTCCTCGCTCAAGTACCTGTGGACCATAGAGATCCAGCGTTGCTTTCGTTTCGCCGGAGATATCCGCGAGCTCCGGGACGCTCGCCTGCATGCGAAACGCCATCTCGTACTGGCTGATCCGTGTCTCAATCTCCGGATCACGTTGCTTCGAAGATTTCAGACGATTGAGGTCACCAATATTGTCCAGCCATTCCCGACGCATCGATCGACTGATGCCCGGCGGGTTCGAAAGGTAGAGCACCGGGTCTCCGCCGCTGCGAAACTTAACCCCCTGATAACGTGAAGGAAGAAAACCGTGGCCCCAGTAGAAGTCGTAGAAGATCTGTCCGCAGGTCGTCCCTTTACTGACCGAGGTCATCACGACAAACGCAGGCAGGTTCTGTGATTCACTGCCGAGCCCATACGTCAGCCAGGCTCCCATCGTCGGTCGACCCGGAATCTGAGATCCGCTCAGCAAAAACGAAATGGCCGGCGCATGATTCACTGCGTCAGTGTGCATGCTCCGAACGAAACAGAGTTTGTCCACTATCGATGCTGTGTACGGCAAGAAGTTACTGACCGTCGCACCACAGTCACCACGACGATGAAATGGTTCCACGTTGGCGAGAATGAGCTTCCCCGAGGCGTTCCCGGTCATCGTGCTGAATCGTTTGCCGCCGACGGCAGTCTCCGGCACGGGCTGACCATGCAGCTTCTCCAGCTGAGGCTTGTAGTCGAACAGGTCGACATGAGTCGGCGCACCATTCTGAAACAGATAAATCACATTCCGCACCTTTGGAGGCAGGTTCGGAAATCCCGGCAGCCCGCCAAGCGACTGCCAGCCCTGCGGAGTTTCAGTGGATGCAGTTTCGGCGCCGTAAGACTCAGCCAGCAGCGACATCAGCGCTGCCTCGCCAATTCCAAGCCCTGCGGTCGTCAGAAGAGCTCGGCGTGACTGCTTCTGCACCAAGTTCGGGACCGGTTTCTGCAACGCGGATTTCTGATCAGACATGGTCATTGCTCTGAACACCCTGAGAGTTATAACGCGTATCAAATCCGGGACTGGCTCCCGCCGAATGTCTGAAATCTGTGAGAACGGCAACTTCCAGGGGTGCCTATTCCGGTTTTGTGAGAGCCATTTAATCGCCGATGCTGTCTGCAGGCAACGAAACTCCATGATACCGCGATTGTCGTTCAGAATCTGCCGGATTCAGTTCGTCAGGAGAATTCTGAGCAGATCGCGGTTCCTCCGAGGCTGCGATGTTTCGTAGGGTGGGACCAGCGAAGCGCAGGCCCACCGCCATCAACGCCGCGAAATGGTGCGCCGACGCTCGCAACTCTCGCTTGTCCCACCCTACGAAATCACTTATTCACAGCCTCTCCGGACTGCATTCAGGGATTCGGTTTTCCGAATAGCAGCCCTGCCCATACAATCCGAAATCGTCACTGCCCGGGTTTCGTCGACCACCACTGAGCATTCCATGTCTGAATCCGATCCCAAAAAGCCGCTGAGAATTCACATCGTCGGCCGCAGGAATTCCGGAAAAACGACTCTGGTCTGCGAGCTCGTCGCCGCTCTGACAAAACGCGGTTATCGCGTGGCCACCATCAAACATACTCACCATCATCACGAGCTCGATACGCCCGGAAAAGATTCCTGGCATCATCGGGAAGCCGGAGCTGCCGCGGTCGGAATTCTGTCGCCTCGCATGACCGCCATGTTTTTCCCACAACAGCGTGAAACGTCATCGAATGACTCAGACAGCGATTCGCCATCCCGGCACGATCCTGCCGCTCACGAAATGCGATATGAACGTTTCGAGACTCTCTTCAGTGACTGCGACCTGATTCTCGTCGAAGGTGACCTGCTCACCAGCGGAATCCGGCTGGAAGTCTGGCGTGCGAATCATTCAGAACCTCCCTACGCCGTCAATGATCCCGGAATCCGTGCTGTCATCAGTGATGATTTTGCGGATGGCATCTCCTGCCGCATCATTCCGAGATCTGATATCGATGCCATTCTGAGTGAAATCGAGTCTCTGACCGGATAATCTACATGTGGTTTCAAAACCGGGACTGGCTCCCGCCGAGAGTCTGAAATAATTGAGAATGATGACTTCCAAGGGTGCCTGTCCCGATTTTGAAATACGTTCGTCCGAAATTCGATCACCAATCACCGTCCCGGGCTTCGACTTCCTTGATCTGGTCTGAGAAGCAACCGCAGAACCGCAGATAGCTGAATTTATGCCCGGAAACACATTCGGACATGCTTTTCGAATCACCACCGCCGGCGAAAGTCACGGACCCGGGAATGTCGTGATTGTTGACGGAGTTCCAGCCGGTATACCGCTCACTGAAGCGGACCTGAAACAGGATCTTGATCGACGTCGGCCCGGACAGAGTCCACTTGTCACTCAACGACAGGAAGCTGACGAACCGGAGATTGTTTCCGGTGTGTTCGAAGGCAGAACCACTGGCACCAGCATTGCCATTCTGATTCGAAATACAGATCAGCGGAGCCGAGACTACTCCGACATCAGCGACAAGTATCGTCCCGGTCACGCTGATTATACCTTTGATGCCCGTTATGGATTTCGCGATTACCGTGGAGGCGGCCGCAGCAGTGCTCGCGAAACAACCGCACGCGTTGCTGCCGGAGCAATCGCAAAGAAACTGATCGCACAGGACTTCGGCGGCCACGTCATTGCTTACGTGACGCAGGTGGGATCGATCAAAGCATCCGTTCCGCATCCGGAACGTGTGACTCTGAAGGATGTTGAAACACTTCCGGATGGTTCCGCGAATTTCGTTCGTTGTCCTGACTACAACGCTGCGGCGAAGATGGCGGAACTGATCGATGCGGTCCGAATGGAAACTGATTCCATTGGGGGTGTCTCCGAGATCGTCGCGACTAACATCCCGGCAGGTCTCGGTGAACCCGTTTTTGACAAACTAAAGGCCGACCTGGCAAAGGCACTCTTCAGCCTCCCCGCGGTACTCGGTGTCGAATACGGAATTGGGTTTCAATGCGCCGAACTTCGCGGTTCTCAGAACAATGATTATTTTCGAACAGCACCGGACACCAGCGGACAGAACTCCGGAAAAACGAAGATCGTGACAGAGTCCAATCGTCATGGTGGAATGCTGGGCGGAATCAGTTCCGGTATGCCGATCATTCTTCGCGCCGCTGTCAAACCGACCAGCAGCCTGGCGATGGAACAGCCGACTGTGACTCGTGACGGTCAGCCGACAACCATCCGCACGAAGGGACGCCACGATCCCTGTCTGTTGCCTCGGTTTATCCCGATGGCAGAAGCCATGGTTGCAATTGTCATCGCCGACCACTGGCTGCGATGGAAAAGCATTCGCTAGCTTTGAGTGCAACTGGTTTCAAAACCGGGACTGGCTCCCGGCGGTAGCTATGTTTGCCTGTAAACGGTTTAACCGCAAGGGGGCCTGTGCCGGTTTTGAAATGCGCACTACTTGAGTCAACCGGAGACTGCAATAGTGCTCTGTCAACGATCCATTGATGTGTGCCACTGGCTATGCCAGTGTTTTTTTTACCAACAGCACTGGCATAGCCAATGGCACACAAGAACCACCGTTTGTCTTCCATCACTTCATGTCTGACAAAGCACCAGAGACGCTCCACGTGCTGCTGATTGGCCTGGTTCCGTTTCAGATTCCGCTTCGAGTGCGCTGAACGGTCGATTTTTCCCGCCCACTTTTTTTCGAGCTTCCATCTTTCGCGGATGCCGTCCGAATCATGACTTCCACCGGAAGTCCGATGAGCAGTGCGCTGCCGTCCTGAACGTCCAGCATCACTTCCCGAACCCGAACGTCAATTCTCTCTCCCGGGTTGAGATGGCGATGTGTTTTCGGCCTCACAGAATCCGCACATTCCACAACAACGGCTCGATAGACTTTCTCCGGCATTCCTGCAACGGTGACTCCGGCTGGCTGACCGGGGGCAACTCGCAGTGCATCGAGCTCCTCGATCCACGCTCGAATTCGCGTTCGCTGTCTGTTCACGACCTCCAGTGCTTCCGAGCCGTCCGCGGGCCCGGTAAGCTCCCCCGGCTCGAACGGAACGGTCATGACGATGCCGTCGGTTGGCGCGAGGATTCGAGTCTTCTCAAGGAGCCTCTCGGCCTGCCGGATCCGATTCTCTGCGAGTTCCACCTGATACTGGCTTTGTTTCGTAGCGCCGGCCTGACCTCCGTTTAGATCAACAGCGATACGATGCTGAATCTGAGCCGCTTCCAGTTGCAGGCCATAATCCGCAGCATCGAGTTCAGCGAGAAGTTGTCCGGCACGAACCGCATCGCCACGCTTCACATGCACACGCGTGATTTTTCCCGGAACTTCGAATCGAAGTCCGACAGGCCGTTCGCCACCTTCAACGATACCGGCGGCGAACACATCCGGAGACACAGCGGAAACAGCAACTGTCACCTTCTCCGGAGTCTGTCCGCCGGTCAGGACGCCGCGCAACCGACCCGAATCAAATGTCGCAGCTGCACAGAGCAGCAGGAGAAGCAGCACGATCCACTTCATCTTGTTCATCCCTGTCACCATCCCGTCTCAGGGAACCCCACCGAAGAGTCGTTTCAGGTCTGCAGAATGATCTTTCTGCGTCGTCGAAGTATGTCCGTCGCTGAGTTGCCCTTCGGACAGATAAAGAATTCGATCCGCCAGCTCGAAAATTCTGGAATCATGCGTCACCGTGATCACCGTCTTTCCAAGCTGCCGACAAAGCTGCTTCAGAAGACACATGGCATTCATTCCGGATTCTGCGTCCAGCGATGCGGTCGGTTCATCGGCGAGTATCAGCCCCGGATCTGCGGACAATGCTCGCGCTACAGCAACACGCTGACGCTGCCCCATACTGAGCCGATTGACGCGAACGTTGGCAAAATCAGCCAGCCCGACCAGTGACAGCAGCTCGCGAGCTCGAATGCCCGATTTCGATCGCGGAAGATTCTGCAGGTCACACGGAACCTGAACGTTTTCAGCGGCGGTCAGCGCACTGAAAAGATGAAACTTCTGAAACACAAAGCCAATCTTTCGGCACCGGAACGCAGCTCGCTCTTCGGATGTCAGGGTCGTAACGTCGTGACCGAGAATGGAAACGGTGCCGGAGGTCGCCGACAGCACACATCCGAGAATAGAAAGCAGTGTCGTCTTGCCACTTCCGGACGGCCCCGCCAGAAAAAGACACTCCCCCTGATGGACGGTCAGGCTCACGCCTTTCAGAACCGTAACGGCCTGATCCCCGGTTCCCCAGGTTTTCACGAGCCTGGATACCCTGACGACAACATTCTCGTCCTGCCGCGACGAAGCTGCGTCTTCAGACTCATGATGGAGTTCGGGTATCACGACGGCCACGCTTATCCCATCAGAACAACGGCTGGATCAACCCGACGAATTCGCAGGTAAGGAATCAGTGACGCGACAAGGCACAGAACGAGAACCATCACCACAGAGATTGCAGTCAGGATCCACGGAATCACAACCGGGGCCAGCGCTGAGTACCAGATGCTTCGAATGAACGAAACAACCAGAATCCCGGCACCACCTCCAAGTACACCGATCGTCAGCGACTGAAACACAATCACACGACAGACCTGTCGATCTTCGGCACCCAGCGCCTTCAGTGTGGCATAATCTTCCAGATGATCGAGAGCCAGTGCATAGAGACTCTGCCCGACGACCAGCAGACCAACAAGCAATCCGAGCATGGTAGCCGCACCGAAGCTGACTCCGATGCCGGTACGTTTCATCCAGTAGTCCTGAGAGATGCCGGCAAACTCTTCCGGCAGAAACACCGCCGCATCAGGAACGCGGGACTGCACAGCACGTCGCACCGCACTTCGATCGAATCCCGGCTTCAGTTTTATCAGGAGAAATGAACAGGCTCCCGGCGGAATTCGAGCCAGACGACAGGCGGTTTCGTAGCTGGAAAACAGATATGGCATCGTGATAAACCCTGTGATGCCACTGGTCTTTGCCACAATGTGTGTTCGCTGCTGGTTGACTTCCATCCAGTCTCCAACTTTCGGATGGCCCAGCTTCTCGGAGTCCACGGTATCGAAGCTGACTCCGTTGGGGCGCCGCAATGATCGTCTCGATCCGGAAACGAAATTCCAGCCGCTGCCCAGCATGGTGTCCGGATCAGACCCGATGATCCAGACATCCTCCATATGACCGTTGCTAAGGGAGGCAGTCCCTTTGCCGACGATATACGGCTCAACCTGACTCACGCCTTCAAGGGACGCGATCCGCTGTCGCCACGAAAGAGGAATTTCACGCGCGAGATCAACATTTTCCACCTGCCGGTGTGCCACCCAGATATCGGCCTCGCACTGGTCGACCAGCAGGCTCGCTTTCTTCATGAGTCCGAGATACAGCCCACCCTGGATGTTCACCAGTACCAGCGAGAAAACGACTCCGCCGAGCCCTGTCAGCATCTTACTTCGATTGGAGAGAAGCGTCTTCCACGCAAACTCATGCATCCCTGCTGTCTCTCCGGATTGTTCAGCAGAGGCCGGTCCTCACTCCGTGCGGACAACAGCCTGTTGCTACAGGTGGTTTCAAAACCGGCACTGGCTCCCGACGGACGCGGTGTTTTCCATCAAACTCAGAAACTGCAAGGGTGCCTATGCCGGACTTGAAATGCGATTTACGAGTCCCGGACGATTCAGTGGAATCGTCCGGAATCCGGCTCGAGCAGGCTCAGGATGGTTTACCGCGACTGGCTCGCTTTCGATCTGTTTCGGTCAGATAAACTTTACGCAGTCGGATCACCTGCGGTGTAATCTCGACGTACTCATCCCATTCGATGTACTCAAGAGCCAGCTCCAGCGTGATATCGCGAGGAGGCCGCAGAAGAATCGCGTCGTCAGCACCTGATGATCGAATGTTGGTGAGCTTCTTTTCGCGAACCGGATTGACGGTCATGTCGTTGTCGCGAGCGTTCTCGCCGATGATCATGCCTTCGTAGACATCATCACCCGGATTGACGAACAGGTCAGCTCGTTCCTGGAGTTTCCACAGAGCATAAGCGACCACTTTGCCGCTCTCCTGGGAAATCAGAACGCCGTTCGGGCGGCTGGCGAGCTCACCTTCGACCGGCTGATAATCCTGAAACTGATGATGCATGATCGCTTCGCCGCGAGTCGCATTCATCATGCGTGTTCTCATCCCGATCAGACCACGAGCGGGAATGGAGAACTCAACGTGAGTCAGCCCGGTCTCAGACGTTGTCATCTGAGTTGCCTGACCGCGACGTGAACCAACGAGTTCCATCACAGGGCCAAGATCGGCCGTCGGTACATCCACGACAAGGATTTCGTAAGGTTCGTGCTTCTTGCCGTTGATTTCACGAATGATGACTTCCGGCTTTCCAACTGAAAGCTCGAATCCCTCACGACGCATGGTTTCGATCAGCACCGCCAGATGCAGAATGCCGCGACCGGATACCTTGAAGGAGTCTTTGTCTTCCATCTCCTCAACGCGAAGAGCTACGTTCGACTGGAGTTCACGGAAGAGTCGGTCTCGCAGATGCCGACTGGTCACGAATTTTCCGTGCTGTCCGGCAAGCGGAGAACTGTTGATGGTAAACTTCATCGACAGTGTCGGCTCATCAACCGCGATTCGATCCAGAGCGACAGGATTGACCGGGTCAGCGACTGTATCACCGATCTCCGGATCCGGAAGCCCGACGAGTGCGACGATCTCCCCGGCGCTGGCTTCGACGGCATCAATTCGGCCGAGGTTATCGTAAAGCTGAACCTGATCGACTTTGGAAACAACTTTGCTGCCGTCGGATCGCATCAGAGCAATCTGCTGGCCTGTTTTGACCCGCCCGGCAAGAACTCGCCCTGTCGCAATTCGACCAACATAACGAGACCACTCCAGTGAAGTGACCATCAGCTGCAGCGGGTCATCAGGACGAACGATTGGACCGGGAATCTTTTCAAGCACCATGTCGAGCAGCGGCCGAATGTCACCGCTCTGAACCTTCGGATCATGTGTCGCAAATCCGTTGATGGCACTTGTGAAGATGTAAGGGAAGTCGAGCGTTGCGTCGTCAGCGCCAAGTTCCACCAGCAGGTCGAACGTATGTGATAGAACTTCGTCGGGACGGCAGTTAGGACGGTCAATCTTGTTAATAACGACCATCAGAGCCAGACCACACTCCAGAGCTTTCTGAAGGACGAAGCGAGTCTGCGGACGTGGCCCTTCAAAGGCATCAACCAGAAGCAGTGCACCATCCGCCATCCGAAGAACTCGCTCGACTTCGCCCCCGAAGTCAGCGTGGCCCGGAGTGTCAATCACATTGATCCGAACACCTTCATAATTCAGAGCGATGTTCTTGGCGAGAATTGTAATTCCGCGTTCACGTTCCTGATCATTGGAGTCCAGAATACAGGTGCCAACCTTCTGGTTCTCACGAAACACTCCGCTCTGACGAATCAGACAGTCGACCAGGGAAGTTTTTCCGTGGTCAACGTGAGCAATGATCGCAATGTTGCGAATGTCCTGACGGCGAATGACGCTGCCTTCAGATGCAGAAACGGAAGTGGAATCAACAATGGTCGACATCAGAAACACCCTCAGGACCGGTCAGGAAGATGGACCGGCACACAATCAGAAACAGCAGTGGAAACGGAACCGGCGGGAAAAACTGCGGAGATGAACAGCGGAACAGTGGTTCGTCAGCAATTGGACGCCATGCGCAGAATGAGCCCGGAAAGCCCCGGAATCGTACCGAATCGCCGGGACAGTACGAAGACGAGCTTTGAGGATTCACACAAAATTCTCTGACGTCAGACGCCAACGGCTGTCCCAGACCACCAATTCTGCAGGATCAATACCTCGATGGAGTTACTCCTGCGATGAACCAGAACCCGCAAATCGGTAGGCCGCCGCCCTTTCCGATTCGCCTGAGCGAGCCGCCTGAACCCTCAATTCGGGAGGGCGAGGCTCCTGCCGAGCCGCCTGCCCTTCTGGGCTGAAGGGCCATTCGTTCCCATAGCATGGACTGATGCGAAGCGGATGGCCGGGTTCTGATGCGCACGTGAAATCCCGTACCCGAACGAATCCACGCCCGCCCCGCTATTCGGGAGGGCGAGGCTCCTGCCGAGCCGCCTGCCCTTCTGGGCTGAAGGGCCATTCGTTCCCATAGCCTGTTCTGAAGCGAAGCGGAATGCCAGGT
>JBKDKA010000205.1:0-19216 GCA_046345315.1 Planctomyces sp. | reverse complement strand
CGGTTCTCCGGATCTGCCTGCAGGTGCTCCGGTGTGGTAATCGAAGATCGACGATACGCTTCGCTGGTCACGATGATTCGGATCATCTGCTTGACGTTCCAGCCGCCTTGAACAAACTCCGTCGCAAGCCAGTCCAGCAGCTCCGGATTGGTGGGCATTTCTCCCTGCGTGCCAAGATCTGCTGGATTGCGACTGAGAGCAGTGCCGAGGAACTGTTTCCAGAGACGATTCATCACGGTTCTGGCGGTCAGAGGATTGTTCGGGGAAACGAGCCAGTCGGCCAGATCTCGTCGATCCGGTTCACGCTCCTCGATCGCAGGTTGAGGCAGGTAATGCGGAACAGCCGCACGCATGACTTCGCCGGATTCATCCATCCAGTTTCCGCGAGGGAGCATCCGAACCGTACGCGGTTGTGTTGTCCTCGACGTCACCAGGCAGTGCGGAAGAGTCGCCAGAAAATCCTTCAACTCGGTTTCTGCGGCACTCCGGACCGTTGCGTCGGAGGCCGTCTGAGTCTCCTGTACCCGGGTCTGCAGCCTGGTCAGGATGGCCTGCTGCTGAGTATCCGCAACCGGCATCCCCGGACCGCGAGCCCCCACTGGTCGTTCATCGATGTCAGCAAAGAACGCTCCAAGCGAATAGAAATCACGAATTGTGAATGGATCAAACTTATGGTCATGGCACTGAGCACACCCGGTTGTCTGCCCCAGCCAGACGGTCCCGATTGCACGAACGCGGTCGGCGAGCATTCGTGATTCATAATCTTTCGGCTGAGCACCTCCCTCTTCTGTCGATTGAACCAGCCGATTGAAGGCGGAACCGATTCGCGACTCCTGATCGGCATCTGGAAGCAGATCTCCGGCAATCTGTTCTCGTGTGAATCGATCAAAGGGTTTGTTCTCATTGAAAGACCGAATCACCCAGTCACGATACGGCCAGACATTTCTTGGCACGTCGCTGTGGTATCCGATGGTGTCGGCAAATCGCACGACATCCAGCCAGTCCACCGCCATGCGTTCCCCAAAATGAGGGCTTGAGAGACACTGTTCTATGACCGTGTTCCAGGCCTGTGGCGATTGGTCATTCTGAAACGCACGCACCTGTTCCGAAGTCGGTGGCATTCCAGTCAGATCAAGGAAAACACGTCGAATGAGCGTGCGGCGGTCGGCTTCAGGAGCCGCCGTGATCGCTCTCTGCTTCAATCTTTGCTCAATCAGGTAATCAACAGCGTGACGATCAGCGGGCACATCCGGACGGACAGGTGTCTCGTACGCCCAGTGTTTCTGGTAAATCGCCCCATCACGCACCCAGCGTTCCAGCAGCAACGTCTGAGCCCGAGTCAACTCTCGATGTGACTCCGGCGGCGGCATTCGCGTCGCATCATCTGAAGACAGAATCCGTGAAATCGCAGTACTGGTTTCCGGGTTGCCCGGAACAAATGCCTTCATTGACACAGCGTCGTCACGAACGTCCAGCCGAAAGTCCGCTTTCCGATTTCCAGCATCAGGCCCATGGCAGGAAAAACAGTTGTCCGCCAGAATCGGCCGAATGTCTCGATTGAACTGAATCTCCTCGTCTGCCGTCAGGACCGTACAGCTGCAGACAGCACAGAGGAAACCGATGACTGACCAGATCCGCCTCATGAATCGTCGTCTTTCCCATCTCAGTCGAGCAGAAACCTCGGGATTGCCATCTGCGTCATTCTCAGGCAGCCTCAATTCGCTATGCTCTATTGTCGTATCTCGAACTCCTGCGTGCAACACATTCCATTGTGCGGACATCTTCAGTATGCGTCTTCAGGATCTGTCGGCAGAATTCTCGTTGCGTCTCATCAACCCGTGGATCCTGGTTGCGGTGCTTGGCGTCGCCGCAGCATCATCGGGTTCCACGGCTTCCGAAGAATCAGCAATCAACACAGAGACAGCGTCTAATGAATCTGCTCCGGTGTCTTCGGACGAACCAGTCTCTCTGAACGAATCGGTGTCTCCGAACGAAAACGACGATCCGATCCTTCAGCGACAGGCTGAGCAATCAGCGGTGCTGCGCAGGCAACTGGAGGACACTGGTGAGATCACCGATGCCGATCCGAACGCTTCACAAAAATACTCAATGCGTGGTGACGTTCAGATGTTTCTCGGAGACTACGAACTGGCGGTGGCTGACTACCGAAAAATGGTAGTGCTCGATCCGACGCTCGATGCCTCTCACTGGCGTCTGGGCATCGCGTTGTTCTTTGCCGGAAAACCAGAGGAAGCAGCAGCACAGTTTGAGAAGTACCATTCCTTTGACAACGTGGATCGTGAAAATGGTATCTGGCGATATCTATCTCATTATCGTGCGTCCGGAATGGAAACGGCACGAAAGGAACTTCTCCGATACGAACATGACGATCGACCGCCATTCGCCGAGGTCTACCAGCTGTTCGAAGGAAAACTGACTGCGGAACAGCTGCGATCGTCTCTTCCCGAGAACCTGACGGCATCCGATCGACAGTCACGAGAGTTCTACATCGAACTTTACATCGGGCTGAATGAGCTCGCGCAGAAGCACCCCGATGCGGCTCTCGAAGCTCTTCGGCGAGCATCTGAAAATCCGTGGCCGCTCAGGGCAGGATATGGCCCTCGCTATATGTGGCACGTCGCTCAACTGGCTTACTGCGACCTGAAGAAATCATCGGCCGCTCGTCACTGAGCTCCGGAGACAACCGCATTTCCTGATGACTCAAGTTCGTCCGTGAATGCGCTTCTCATGCGAGCATGAGTTCTGCCGAGATGAAGACACAGTTTCCGCACCTCGTCCTTCTCGTCATCTTCCACTTCATGTTTCAGCAGCTCAAGCTGTTCACGCAGCAGACGAGCTTTCCACCGGTGATATTCGCTCAGATTCCATTCTCTGAGGTAAACGCCGACTTCCATTTTTCGACTCCAGTCGGCATACAGATCAATCCAGTATTCTGCCTCGGCCTTCTGTCCGGTCCTTGCTGCTGTCAATGCCTCACCACGAATGATGTACATTTCGGCCAAAGCTTCTCGGGCGGTCGGATAATAAGCGTAACAGCCTGCCACGCTGACGGCGACGAGCACACCGAGACAGAAAAGCCCGATCACTGAAGGCGGCAGGATGAGGTCCATCCGCGGAGTTGTCGCTTCTTCCGGTCTTTGTTCAATCCATGCTTCGAGTCGCTTTTTCGGATCAGCAACTCTCAGAACGACGCCGATCGCCGCCAGACCTGCAAGCAGCTTCAGTGAATGCCACTCAAAGATCTGAATATCACGAGACAGTTTTTCTGCAGTGAGTGACGGAAGACTGCCCGTGGAAACGGACGAGTGAAACGGCTGACTGTAGATATCGAACGCGTGAGTATGGTTGGCCGGTTCAATATCCTTCGGAAAGAGCGGGTCCTGAATCCCGTAGGCCAATGCCACCACAACCGTCAGGAGCATCGCCATGAAGCTCAGCGTACGCTTCGTTCCGTATTCTCGCCACAGCCAGTACACCAGTCCGAGATTCATACCTGCCCCGAGAATCAGCAGTACGAATGCGGCCCCAATCGAATTGGCGTGTTGAAACATCATCCCCAGCTGTGACATCGCCTGCATCGGAGTTGCATACACGGGAATGGCCATCGCCATCATCAGCAACGGAGCTGCAGCATTGTCGGAGTTGAATGCATGCTGAAATCCTCCGGCCGGAATCACTGCCCCCAGCAGAGCAACGCCGGCCAGCCCGACGAAAATAATCACCAGCGATGGACCTGTTGCTTCCAGAGCACAGGTCACACCTACCGCCAGCATTCTTCGAATACCAAAAGGAGCGGGGGGAAGCTGTATCTCCGTGTCGGAGCTGTTTCCGTGGAGTCTGTCAAACAGGGTACCAATGATGGTGACGATAACCAGTGAGCAGCCGGCAAAGCAGACGATGGCAATCGGTTCTGAAAGCGTCAGTCCGTAAAGCAGCGACAAGGGATTGAAGAGCGGTGCCGCCATGGCAAATGCAAGGATCGTGCCTCCCGCCAGACCTGCTCGCTTCAGCTCCCGCAGCATCGGCACCACTCCCAGCGAACAGACCGGCAGCAGCATGCCGATGATCCAGGCTCGCAGCAGTCCCCAGCGGCCGTCACCTCCAAAAAGCCGTCGCGTTTCCTGATAGCCGAAAAATCGCTTCAGAACGGCAGCGGCAATGAACCCGCAGAGAATGAACGGTGACGCCTGAGCGAGACACTGAACGAACCGAAGGATAAATCCCCAGAACATGATCGAAAGCATGATTCATCCACCCATATCAGGAAGACTGGTCCAACAGGTTCGTTTCATTTCGAAAACCTCGTTCCGGAAAACGAAAACATTCGCTGATCCGGAATCCATTCTTCACGTTCAACTGCCGGAAGGAATCCGTTACGGCTCTGATACCTCGGCCCTCTGAGCCGCCTCCGGTGTGCCAGCATCGGTCGGTTCACCATCAGTGACGTCTGTTCCCGGAGCGATGCTTTCGAGGCCTGTGGCCGTGCCATCATCAATCATCGAGCGACTGACCATCTCGTCCAGAGTGCTGATCAATGGCTGAAAGCGTTCCCGAACCGAACCGACAGCAGTACCGGATTGACCGCTATCTGATTTCCCGACGACTGTGTTTCCGTCCGCCGAGCCACCGAAGCATTCCTGAAACAGACGTTCCATAGTGACACTGGTTCCTGCAGCAACTTCCCAGTCACTCTTTAGGAGGTCCGAGTCCGCAGCGATCTCCGGAATCCACCGAATCACGTCCAGGAGCTCCGTTTTCTGCGTCTCGGAGGGTGTTCCGCCTGCGGAAACCTGATCGATGCGATCGCGAAGGCTTTTCACCAGATCAGCGTAGCTCGCCGGTTTGTGTGGTGGCACAAAGTGCTCGAGGTGCTCTTCCGACTCGGAGCCGACAGTTGCCTTTTCCCCACAGCCGGTGACAGAGACTAATAACGTCAGGCACACGAGAACAAAGGTGAAGTGATTCATGGAAGCGTGTACTCCGGACCAGGAACAACGTCAAGAATCTCCTGAATGACTGCATGTGAGTCTCGTGAATCCAGCCCAAGTCGGACACCAAGAACCGGAATTGCGGTATCGCAGATATCGTCCGGAGTCACAAAGTCGCGGCGATTGAGCCAGGCGCGAGCCTGAGCCGTTCTCTGCCAGGTCAGCAGTCCTCGCGGACTCAGCCCAAGAGTAATGGCGGCATGAGTTCTTGTTGCAGTCGCCAGTCGCACGAGGTACTCCAGAAGCGAATCCACCAGCGGCAGTGATGCGACCGAAGCCTGGATTCTCTGAAGCTGTCCAGGTGCCAGCACGGGGCTCTGGTTCCGCTCGGATGATCCGTTTTTTCCGGACTCAATGGCATCCCGAAGCATCTGCATTTCGTCAGTGACGCTGGGATATCCGATACTCAGCTTCATCGCGAATCGATCCAGCTGAGCTTCAGGAAGCGGATACGTTCCATGCTGATCCACAGGATTCTGCGTGGCGATCACGAAAAACGTGCGAGGCAGCGGATACCGGACGGCATCGACAGTCACCTGACGTTCCGCCATCGCCTCCAGAAGGGCACTTTGTGTTCTCGGAGTCGCCCGATTGATTTCATCTGCCAGCAGAACGTCTGCGAAGACAGGTCCCTGCCGAAACTCAAACTCATGTGTACGCTGGTTATAAATGTTGAAGCCGGTAATGTCGCCCGGCAGCAGGTCCGGCGTACACTGACTTCTCGCAAAGGCGCCTCCGATCCCGTCAGCAAGTGCTCGAGCCAGTGTGGTCTTGCCCAGTCCCGGCTTGTCTTCAAGCAGCAGATGGCCGTTGGCAAGCAGACAGACGAGCACCGTATCGACGACATCCGATTTACCTCGAATGGCCAGATTCAGTCGATCTCGCAGTGCAACAATGCACTGAAAATCGTCGCGATCCTCGCGGACTGACCGGATCTCCTCGGTTGAGACGGACGTCATTGGCAGACTACCTCTGGCTGGACTGGGCAAGGGAACGAATTGACATGGTGAATCGATGAATGCCGGACAACGGCCTGACGAATGCATTCTTTAAACTGGCAGATTCCGGGGCGTCCGATCCTCGATCCGGCCTGCACGATCTGAACGTGACAACATCTGCCATCTGACGACAAAGTGAATCCACGTCGTCTCGAAACTCTGAGTCTGATCGGAATGAGATCTCATTGACTGAAGTCTCGGCAGGACGCTCATGCCGACTGAATGCCGCCCAGTCAGCCAGCCGGATAAACCTGTCCAGGGATGGCCGATCGATCGATAGATGACCCGTTCGGGCTGCTGCACCGTTTCCGAGGAACCATCGGTTCAGCGTCATGCTTTGAGGACGCGGTTGTCCGGCATAACGAAATCGTCTGTCCAGAAGATTCACCGTCTGCAGGATGCGTTCTCGAGCAGTTCGTCCCGGAATGAATTTCCAGATCGCAGTGAAGAATCGTTCTGCGATCCACCGTCGCTGAATCAACATTACGACACCAGCGAGCAGCAGCACGGCGATCGAAGCGGAATGGCTGGCCGCCCACTGCAGACAGGCGACAAATACCTGTTGAATTCGCTTGAGCAGCCCTGCCGGAACATCCAGCACTTCAAAGCCCGGGGTCGGTTCCACAGTGAGCCATGGACCGAATCCTGTGGACACTTCACACCAGAAATGAATGTCTCCCGCAGCGACGGGCGTGTGTCCTTTCTGGTTCTCATATTTCTCCGGCCGCGCGTAAAACCCACTCACCAGACGAGTCGGATATCCCAGACTTCGCAGAAGCACCGCTGTGGCTCCGGCAAACTGGTAGTCCGGTCCGCGCTTTGAACGCAGAAGAAAATCCGCGACTGGGAACTGACAGTCTTCGGGCGACCGATAATCACGATCCACCTGATAATTCTGTCGCAGTTTCTGACAGACCGCATCAACCTGCTGCCATCCGCGAGGAAGCCCCTTTGTCCACTCCCGGGCAAGTTCGCGAAGCTGCTGTATATGCAGTCCCTCCGGAAGTGTCAGTTCTGTGGTGTGCTTCCCCGCGTTCCAGACAAGATCAGGATGATCGGGTAGACGGTCACGATCGACCCGGTCGCTCATCAGGTGTATCGGAACCAGCTCCGGAATTCGATCCCGATTCATCCGAAGAATCATTGCACCATTCGCGGAGAACATCGTGGCGTCGTCGATATGCTCAATGTGAACCCTGCGGGTATCCGACGGTGCAGGAATGACGTTGCTTCGAAAATTGATAATCTTGACAGCATGAGACTCCGAATGCCGAAAAATCTCGTGCCGACCCTGATTTGCGGAAATACAGAACCACGGGCGTTCACCAATCATCTGCATGCCCGTCTGCATACCGGTGGCACCGGACTCCGCAGAGCTGCCGGCGTACCAGTCCACGCCATCGAACAGATCATAAACTTCCATTCGCAGATGAAGCGGAACGCGTCCGGCCACGTAGAACAGTGCACTGTTTTTTTCGCTCTCACGTAATCTCTGGTTTGCATTTCTGTTTCGGCGATGAGTCGAAAAACTACGGTTAGCCTGCTGTGATGTCGCCATTCGCTGCGTGATCTTCGCCATCATCTCAGGCGGCAGAGAGACGGAACGATCCTGCTTATTTGGCGGTCGGACTGGTTCATCAAGCTGATCGTTCACAACGTCGTACAGGCTCGGCCGCTTGTCGTCTGCAAACGGTGCATCATCAATCGGGCCGAACGTCTGAATGTTGTCTTTTCCGGCGACAAGAGCATCACCGTCATTCACGCCATCACGAGCATATGGATCAGAGTCACCCTGACCACCGGAACCGGGCAGAAATCCCCGAGCTGCCGTGATCAGACGCGTACCGGCTGAAGGGGCAAGCATCAGAATCAGCAACGGCAGAATCACCAGTAACGGCAGCCAGAGCTTTGGCATTCGCGAATGCTGCGAAGGCAGCATTCTGACCCTGAGCGTTTCCCAGTGACTCGCGATCAGCCAGGTGACTGCAATGCCTCCGTAAATTCCAGCGTAAACAGCGACAGTGCGATCAGGCGATACGACACTGCAGAAAATCACCATGCAGACGCCGAGCAGAATCGACAGTCTCTGGTAACTGTACCGAAGTCCGAACACTGCGAGGCCCAGCAGCAGATTCTTCTGACTGAACATGATCATCATTTCAAATGATCGGCCAGTCTCGAAAACAGCACGCTGAAAAGGCTCCCAGAGAAGGCTAAGTAAAGTCAGCCCCACCAGAAACGGAACACTCGCATCCAGCTCTTTGTTCGAACGAACTCGTCGCCGCACAATACTCATGGCAGCCAGAGCAACACAGGCCGTGATCAGTGACTCAACGACGGCTCGCGACTGCTGATAACGAATGGCCCCCTCTGTCATGATAAAGATGATGGCGCACAGAACAGCGGCCGCCAGTGTCAGACCATGAAGGGACCCTGTTGACAGCGAACGGTCGAGTCCCTGGTCTGCACCCGACAGAGCGGTGCTCGTCTCAGACTTCCCTGAGCGTTCTGACGACTGCGAACGCGATCCTGATCGACGACGGCCAGTCAGGACTCGTCCAACGAGCCGACTAACGCTCCGGCTTGAGTCGCCGGATGTTTCCGAGTTCGGACGTGGATTCTGGTCCGATCTATCGGACATTGCATGCACCCTTCCAGACGCGACGCAGTTCGGAAAGATGACGCTTCACGTCAGGCAGACGGATCCAGTGGCCTGCCGATGCACCAGCACTGGTTGATTCACTGCCAACCAGCACCACATGCTGGTGTGCTGACGCCGCTCCGGAGGAACTGCACTGAGGCAATGATGTCACAAGAATTTCGAACATCCCTCCCAGTCGGCGTCCCTGTCCGATCGACGCCGGATCGGTTTCAGGGCTGGACACGGCGAGCGCATCAAGTGCTCGACACAATGACGCTGCCGACTCAGAAGCAACAATCAGCTGCCGCCCTGTCTGCAGTTCGACTCGGCACTGCTGCCGATGAAGCGACTCGCAGAGGCTCGCAGCGACTTCGACCAGTGCGTCTTCCAGTTCTTCGCAGCTCTGCGGCCCATTCTCTGTCGTTCCTTCCGACGGAAGTTCCAGTCGGATGCGAACACTGGAAGTTGCCGGAGCCTGTCGTTCACAGACAATCAGCTTCTGCTGGCGTGCGGTCTGAGACCAGTGAATTCGACGCAATGAATCACCGGCTCGAAACAGACGCGTACCGATTGCGTCTCCCGCATCTCCGGTGCGACGGTCTGACAGACTCTGTTCGTCACCACTCACATCACTGCAGTCCGGAACCCCGTTGAGTGCGGCAGTCCTCGGCCAGACGATCACACTGCCGTCACTCTGAAGCGGCTTCGCCTGCCGATACATTCCAAACGGAAATGCGGTTTCGATCTCCGGTGACTGACGCGGATACTGACCTCGACGAGTTGGAACAAATTCCCAGGCGAACTCGACAGTCGACCAGCCCGGAATCTTGGCGAGTGCCAACCCTTCTGTTGCATCGGCAGAACCACTGGCCGAGAAACCGCGAACGACCGAAACACCCCATGCAGGCCATGGACACCGATTCCGAACCCGGAGATAGACAAGAACCGCTTCTCCCACTCGTCCGCGTCGACTGCCAAACGATACTGTTCCCTCAATTCCTTTCATCGTGACCCACGGAAACGCAATGCCGATGGCGGTTACCAGCAGCAGCATCCCCGTGAGCAGGAACGCCATCGCATTCACCATCAGCCCACAGGCCGCAGAGATGCCGACGGCCAGTACGAGACACCAGAGCGGATTCTTCAGCCAGTAAACCCAGCGATTGAACGACGGGCAGAAATCATGATTCAGAGCCGAGTTCATCCGCAGAAGCAGATTCCGTGTCTCTTCCCGATCACGCGGTCCATCGACTGCCGTCACCCCGTCAAATGTGAGCGTCTCCATGACGTATCCCCTGATGAATGACTCGCCGGTTTCGGATCGCTGTGTCGCGTTATCCTGAAGCACCGGACGAATTTCAGAAACCTGAATGAGACTCTGACCAAAACAGACGCCCGTGGATGGGGCTGCAGAAACAGCCTTCGGGAATTGTCAGATCAGATGAGAAAAGGCATCTGCACGGAACTGCTGATGCTCAAGACAGGACAACCTTGTCGCGAGCGGCCGGCGTCAACTGAATCTCAAGAGGCCCTGGCAGAGGATCGGACGAAAAACTGACCGGATTGCAGCAGCGATGCGAATCAATCGATCCGGAACTGCCCGCAAGTGAATGACTCAGCCATCAATGTTCACTGAGTCTCGATCAGAGCTGCTGTTCAGCAGCAAGCCAGTGCTTCAGAATCAGAGTACGCTCGACCAGGCCGCCAGCGGCGGTCCTCGGGAGCAGGCACTCAGACTGAACGCACTTGAGGCAATGGTTTCAGGGATGTCATCACGTGGCGTGACTGCCGGGGAAACCGTTAACCCTGCAAGCTCAAAACACGCTGCGGATGCCTTCACGTGCCATTCGCAGATGCGGCAATGACGGGAATCGTGCTTCTGCGGACCGTCGCCCGCCTCAACCGGACAACCTGCGTCCGTCAACCGAACGGACTCTTCCGATGAAGACTGCTTCCGTCGATGAGCCTCGAACGGGCATTCCCGCTCACCCGAGCCGCCCTTCGCAGTATGGCAGCAACCGCCATGATCGTGACCTGCCGCTGCGGAGGAAGCCTCGTGGTGATGACAGCAGGAGCCGTAAGCCCCGCTCAAAGCGTGCAGCCCTGCATGGCCGAGAACGGCCAGCAAGCCATAGTTCGCGATAAGCAGAAGGCTGATAAACTTCACGTGTTCACTCGTTATCCACGATCGGAGATTCGGGTTACCATTGATCCTACGCATCAGGCGGTGCCGTGGTGAGGTGATTTTCCTCAAAATCTCGGCTTTTACGGGAGTTTATCCGCCGGCGGCGGACATTTCCACCAGCAAAATCGGCTCAATATCACCATCTGATGACACCGTTCCGATATACGTTTCGTCACCTGTGTGCAGCCCGAGAACTGTTCGAGAGACCTCCGGATTCGAAAGACTTCGGTAAATCAGCCACTGTGTTTTTCCAATTCGTAGTCGAAAACCAGCGGCTTCACGCGGAGTCAGATTTTTTCGCCGCTCCGCAACAGTGAGCCGATTCCAGTCGGCTTTTTTCACATCTCTTCGGGAATTCCAGTCGAAGACCAGAGGCACCGTCAACCCGCCAACTCCCTCCGCAGACGATTTCCATTCACCACGATCGAACATCAACGATCCGTATCCGGTGGTGAGCCCTGAGGGAACGAGCCGATCGTCCGGCAGCCAGAGCGGATAACCTCGGAGACTGATCTGTTCACCAACGCCGGTCACCTGCCGAGTCACATCGTCGGGCTCCGAGATGATGCCGGCGGCCGACCTGACTGTTGAAGAATAACGAATCACGTCTGAACTTTCGTGAGCTCGAACGCTGTCAGTCAGCATCAGTGTGTGCTCACATCGCAGCAGAAGCAGCTGCCGGATGAGCCGAAAACCTGCAGTTCCCTGAGCTTCCAGCTCCACGAAGGCCGCTTCTTCATCAAGAAACCAGCATGTGCAGGCCCAGGTGTAGTCTGCCGGAGCCGGTGTTCCATTGATCTCAAGATTCAGATTCCAGGGGCCCTGGAGCACCGGGATGCCTCCAGCAGCCAATGACAACACAGGCTCCGTCGAATGCCAGTCAAGAACACAGCAGTCTGCCAATGGGTGTCGTGATGATCTCATGATGGCCACACAGGCTTCATCCGACTGAATGCATGTTTCGGCCGACGGCTTTCGGGATAGATTCTTTCGCGGAACCTGTGTGCGCAGAATCTCTCGTCGCTCACGCTTCGACACTCTGCAGGATTCTTCACGGCGAAGGCGACGAATGACGTGGCTGTCAGGCTTCAATCCGCAGAACTCGATCGTTCGAAGAAGCAACACCCTGAGCGAAACGGATTCGGCATCAACGTTCCTGATGCCACTGTCGGATGGCGCTTCGTCTGAATGGTCCTCCGGGCAGTCATCCGAGAGTTCCTGCAGCAGTTCCGACGCAGATTCCGATTGCGGCCTTCGACGTTCAGCAAAAAGTGAACTACCATCGGCCAGAATCATCAGGCTGAGCGTATTCAGTCCCGCTTCCAGACGTTCAAGCGTCTCTCCGTCGAAGGCAGTCTCCTGAAATGCGCGTGCCCAGGCCGCAGTCCGCACAACTGGGGCAAGCCACCGTTCAGGATGAGCAATCATTGAACCGTGAAGAACTCCGGCGGAATCCAGACATTCGGTAATCGTTCGCGAGAGTTCCGAAAGTGCTGACTGTCGCCGATTCTGCCATGCTTCGGGGTTCAGCGGTTCAAACAGCAGCCCGGTGATCCAGTCGCATTCGGACGGTCGAATTTCGCTTCCGGAGTGTTCTTCTTCCTCTTCAAACTGAAAATGCAGGAGCCTGTCTTTCTTCAGGTCAGCCTGATTGACTGCCGGAGTAGTTCCCTTTCCCTTTTTCGAAACCGTCGGCTCCGTTGAAAAGGAATCCTGCTCTGCGATCAGCCGTGAAACACATTGAACGAACAGATCTGCGGGCAGATCTTCGTGCTCCCGGAACAGGATTTCCGCAACAATCAGTCGTTCCCGGGTCCCCAGCGGATCGGCCGTTTCAGAAACCCAATGACGCAGAATCTGAGTCAGATCCATCGGCGTCGAAGTTGCCTCTGTCTCCCGGTGACCTTTTTTCTTCCCGACCTTCTCGCGACGAGCCTTTTTTTCCCGACTCGATGATTCAAGGTCTCTGAGGGATTCCAGAAGCTGCTGCTCGCGGCTATTTCGGTCTCGCTGAACCTCAGAAAGGCATCCCATGAAGGAGCGAAGACCGAACTGACGCATCCTTCGAAGTGGTTTTCGCCAGTGCTTCTGAAACACTCGCCGGAACGCTTCCGCGTCACATTCGGCAATCGAAGTCAGGATCCGATCGTTGACAATGGCCTCACTGTTGAAGACATCAAAAACTTCCGGACATTCTGAGACAGACATAGACAATCTCTGCAAACTCCGGTGAGAACCGAAGCTATTTCCGTTCGACACACGATTGAGAAACCAACCCCGGCTCAAATGTCTCACATTCACGAACGGTTGGCAAGCAGGGCTGATTAGCCATTTCTGGCAGCCTGGCAAATCCTGATGTACTCACGCAGGACTGCAGTTTCGCTGTGCTGTTTCAGGAGACGAGCGGAGACTCTCGTGCATTCGAACGAGTGAGGATGACCGTTCAGGATTGTCGGACCTGTGATCGCCAGTCTTCGGAACTCATCACTCGACTGATCATCATCTGCTGAGCGACCAGAATGGACTCCTGCATCTGTTCAGCGGTGACTTTCCCGGCGGTGTTTTCAACGCTCAGTGTTCCCGTTGCGTCGCTGAGAAATTCCACGGAGTAGCCACGGTGCATGGCCTGTCGCGCTGTCGTGTCGCAGCACATGTGAGTCATGTATCCGGCAATAGTGACGGTGTCAGCACCCACATGCCGCAGCCAGTCATCCAGCCCCGTTCCGGTGAATGAACCCGGAAGCTGCTTGTCGATCAGAATTCCACGAGGTCGTTCAGCGACCTTCGGGTGAAGCTGCCACATGTCAGAATTCAGCCGGAAGAACGGCGCCTCAGGATCACTCTGATGATGACGAATGACGGCTGTTGGAATTCCCTGCGCACTGGCCTCATCCATGACGCGTAGGATGTGATCAAGATGCCCTTCAGGCCACGAAATCGGCAGAGCACCCTCGAAGTACTCTTTCTGCACATCAATCACCAGCAGTGCGCGAGTCATGACTCATTGTCCTCTTCAGAGAAAAGATGCAGGGAGGTGTTTCTGCCGAGGAGCAGTTCTGCCAGTGTCTGGTCCGCACTTTTCACACTGGAGGCTTACCGGCGCTGAAAACGATAACCGATCCCGCGCACAGTTTCGATTCGGTCACCAGCTTCGCCGAGTTTCTTTCGAAGCGACCTGACATGCACGTCAATCGTTCGCTCCAGCGAATTGGCATCTTCTCCGCGGGACGTTTCCATCAGCTCGTGGCGAGAAAATGGACGTCCGGGCTGCTTCATGAGCGTCCAGAGCATGCGAAACTCGGTGGGAGTCAGATCCAGTTCAGCGGATCCGATCCGAACGACTCGATGTACCTGATCAATCTCAATTCCGTGGATAGACATCACCGGGTTGGAGTCAGAATCAGCATCACTCCGTCGCAAAAGCGCACGGACTCGATGAATCAACGGTGCGACGCGAAACGGCTTCGTGACGTAGTCGTCCGCACCCATATTGAAACCGACAATTTCGTCCGTTTCTGTCCCGCGGGCCGTCAGCATCAGAATCCGGATGTCCTGCGTTTTCGAACTGGACTTGAGAGTTCGACAGATCTGCAGACCATCAAGCGACGGCAGCATCAGGTCGAGTATGATCAGGTCGGGCATCAGGTTCTGTGCCTGCACCAGTCCGGCGCGACCGTCACGTTCCCACTGAACCAGGAAGCCTTCTTTCCGCAGGTTGTACACAATGACGTCGGCGATGGATTGTTCGTCTTCGACGAGCAGAATGACGGGATCCTTCATCGACAGGTCCTCCGTCTGAAGAGGCCTACCGAATCACAACTGGAGCTCTGCATCGACCAGCCGACATCGAGTCGGCATGCTTCGGAAGCAGCGATCAGGAATCCAGTGCGGATGGCTGTCCCGATGCATTTCGTCGCAGCCGAGGATGCCGGATAATGGCACCTTCCACCATATAGACCACATCTTCGGAGATGTTCGTCGCATGGTCGGCGACTCGTTCGAGATGTCGCACCACCGAAAACAGATGCATTCCGGGTTCGATCAGTTCCGGACGGCGCTTCATCACGTCGATCAGTTCCTGAATCAGGACGTTGTTCAGAGCATCGACCTGATCGTCGCGTTGACAAACATCGCGAGCCACCTGCGCGTTCTGCTCCACGAAGGAATCGATGCTGTCGTGAAGCATCGCGAGCGCCTGTCGAGCCATCTCTTCCAGACCTTCGGGCATCGGAAAGTCGGGATATCCGCAGATCCCCGCAGATCGTTCCGCAATACTCACTGCCAGATCTGCTACTCGCTCGAGTTCGGCAGTGATCTTCATCACCACCATTACTCGCCGAAGATCGTTTGCCACCGGATGGTAGAGGGCAAGAATCTTCAGGCATTCTTCTTCGATTCGAATGTCCCATTCATCCACTTCCAGATCACGACCTGACAATTCGTCAGAAATTTCAGATCGGCGGTTTCTAAGACCGTCCAGCGCGTCGTAAATCAGTTCTTCTGCGGCAGAGCACATGGTGAGTACGTCACGGTGAAGTCGGTCCATTTCCCGGAAAAAGTGTGCCGTCATTGCTTTGCCTGAGCTTCCCGGTGTTCCCGGTTTCTAAACAGAAAATATTAAGATTCAGTGAACCGAAGCGGCGAATGATAAACTTTTCAGAACTTCCTCACAGACCCCGTTAACCGAATCGTCCCGTGATGTAATCTTCCGTTTTCTTCTGAGAAGGGCTCGTAAAGATTCGAGTCGTCGGCCCTACTTCAATCAGACGTCCTTCAAAGAAAAATGCCGTCTGATGACTGACTCGCGAGGCCTGCTGCATATTGTGTGTGACGATGACAATCGTGTAATTGGCACACAGTTCACCAATCAGGTCTTCAATGCGAGCCGTACTTGCCGGGTCGAGCGCCGAAGCCGGTTCGTCCATCAGCACGATCTGAGGACTGGTTGCGAGCGTTCTGGCAATGCAGAGTCGCTGCTGCTGACCTCCGGAAAGCGCCATTGCAGAATCGTTCAGCCTGTCTTTCACTTCGTCCCAGAGCGCTGCTTTGCGCAGACAGGATTCGACAAGGTCTGCCAGCACTGAGCGATTCTTCTCGCCGGCGACGCGCGGACCAAATGCCACGTTGTCAAAAATTGATTTCGGAAACGGTGTCGACTTCTGGAACACCATGCCGACATGCTTCCGGAGCAGGACCACGTCGACCGACGGGTCCATGATATTCTGCCCTTCGATGTCGATTCTTCCCGTGACACGCGTTCCTTCAATCAGATCATTCATCCGATTGAGCGTTCGCAGGAAGGTACTTTTACCGCACCCGGACGGACCGATCAGTGCGGTCACCGATCTTTCCGGCACCGTCAGCGAGACATTGAAGAGAACCTGGTTCTCTCCGTAGTAGAAGCAGAGATCCTTCGCCACGATGCAGGCCTGATGACCCGACATGTCTTTGTCACGGTCAACGCCCGCGACCGGAGGAGGCACTGAAAGCATTGATCTGATGGCACCCATACGTTCAATTCTTTCCCGACACTTCTTAAAACGCCTGACAAAACCGGGACAGGCACCCTGGCGACTGCAGAAATCAAAGGAGTATTCCTGCCCGACGCGAGCCAGTCCCGGTTTTATCAGAGCCTCTTCTTACCAGCGAATATTTCTTCCAGTGCGATGCCTGATCCACATGGCCAGTCCATTGATGGTCAGCAGAATCATCAGCAGTACGATGATTCCCGCAGCCGCCACAGCGTTGAATCGCTCATCCGGCTGCCGCGCCCAGGCAAAGATTTCGACAGGCATCACGGTAAACTGGTCGAACACCGCAGCCTTGATCCTCGACGGATGTGTGACGATCTGAATCGGTGATTCAATGCCTCCCGGACAGAAACTGGCTCGTGTGAGCGCACCCACCATGATCAGCGGGGCTGTCTCCCCAACCGCTCGTGAAATCGACAGAATCACACCTGTCGAAATCCCCGGCACGGCAGCAGGAATCACCTGATACCAGACGGTCTGCCATCGCGTCGCTCCCAGTGCCAGCGAGGCGTTTCGAATGGAAGATGGAACAGCACGAATGGCTTCCTGTGAGGCAATAATGATCGTCGGCAGAACTACCAGTGTCATCGTCAATGCTCCGGCCAGCACAACATCACCCAGAGGCTTCGGCATTGATAAACGAAAACGCAGCCGACCGAAAAGCGTAAACATGAGTTCCCGCTGTGACTGCAGATCATCGGCACTAAAAAGATCAAAAAAATGAACAAACACGGTCAGCCCCAGGATGCCGTAAACAATTGACGGCACTCCGGCAAGATTGGAGAGATTCACTTTGATCAGTCGATTCAGCCTTGTGTCGGCCGCATATTCTTCCAGGTAGACGGCAGCGGAAACTCCCACCGGAACCGAGAACAACGCTGTCAGAAGAATCAGCCAGAACGATCCCCAGATACCAGCCAGCATGCCTGCCTTGAGCGGATTGCTGGAATTGGTGCTGCTGATGAAATCAAACCCCAGTCTTCCGATGCCCCCCCAGCCTACGGTGAGCAGCAGTACCGCGAGAACGGCAAGTGCCGAATACGTCAGAATTCGACACGCCCACTGAAAGAGCACTGAGATCAGGATCCGTCGTCGCATTCGTGAATCGGCGCCCGAAACAAAGCTGATGCTGCTTTCGCTTCGGACAGTCGTCGGATTCCCGGAATCTTCCGATGCCGATTCCCTCTTTCGATCGTCGTCAGACCTGGGTTCCGGACCGCCAGGACGCCGAGCCTCTCGTTTTGGAAGGCCACTCACTGGTAGACCTCCCGATACCGTCTCATGATCCAGCCTGAGATGAGGTTAATCGTCAGTGTCATGACAAACAGTGCCAGACCGACTGCGTAGATGCTCTTGTATCCGATGGAATCAGCGGAACTGTCACCGGAACTCTGCTGCACCATAAAGGCGGTCATGGTGGCAGCACCTTCCAGCGAGTTGGTCGCGAGCTGAATTCGACTTCCCGCCGCAATCGTCACAGCCATGGTTTCACCGATGGCTCGCGAAAAGGCCAGCAGCACGGCGGCCAGAATACCGGAAAGCGCCGCAGGTACGACGACTCGCGCCGAAACATCCAGCCTTGTGCTTCCCAGAGCGAACGCAGCTTCCCGAAGACTGCGCGGCACCGCCCGAATGACGTCTTCGCTCAGCGAAGCCACGAGCGGAGTTACCATCAGACCAACGACAAGTCCGGCACTGAGAATGTTGTACGTCTCGACCGGTATTCCCAACGCGTCCTGAAAAATCGGCTTCAGGAGATATGGCGTAATGACCTTCAAAGCGAAGAATCCGTAGACGACCGTCGGAATCCCGGCGAGTATCTCAAGCATCGGTTTGATGAGATTCCGTTCCCCGGGTGCCGCATACTCCGACATGTAGACTGCAGCCCCCAACCCCGTGGGGATGCAGACACAGGACGCGATCAGCCCTACCATCAGCGTTCCCGAAAGCAGCGGGAGAACTCCAAAACGTCCCTCAGGGCCGTCGACCGTTTTCCAGTGAGTTCCGGTCAGAAACTCCCAGAGCGAAACTCGCTCGAAGAATGCCTTGCCGTCGCCGGGCGCATAAACCGCGTTGCTGAGCAGTACGGTGATGATCCCGGCTGTGGTCAGAATCGAAATGGCCGCACAGAAAAACAGAAACACCTGAATCAGTTTTTCGTGGACGCGAGATCCGCGGCTCTTCGCCCAGGGCATCAGATTGGAAGATTTATCCGGCATGAAAAACCAACAGACATCTAACGTTTTTCGCAGCCAAGCTGACGATTTTCTGCCGTTCCTTCATTTCTGAACGGCCGCGCGAAACGCCTCGCGACTTTTCTCCAGCTCTTCGCTGCTGAGCGGAACGTAGTCTACCTCAGCAACCTGTGCCTGTCCCTCGTGCAGGAAAAAACGAACAAAATCCTGAACTTCCTGACGAGCCAGTGCGGATTTGCGAACATAGATAAACAACGGCCGGGAGAGTGGACTGTAAGTGCCCGAGGCCACATTTTCCGGAGTCAATTCAATTGCTTCCGCGACATTCTCAGTTGGTGAGATCTTCAGTGATCTGACCTTGTCGCGATTGAGAAAGTAGTACGCACAGCCGAGAAAACCCATCGAATTTCGATCCCCGGCAATCCCGGTCAGAATCACGTTGTCGTCGGCGCTGGCGCTGTAGTTCTCTGTGATCAAATCTTCCTTCCCGTTGATCGCTTCCGTGAAATAGTCGAATGTCCCGGATTCTTCACCAGCACCAAACAGATGAATTTCTTCTTCAGGCCAGGCTGAATTCACGTCTTTCCAGGTCTTAACCTGGCTGCCGGGTTCCCAGATCTTCTTCAGCTCGGCGACCGTGATCGATTCACACCAGGT
>JBKDKA010000204.1:0-3184 GCA_046345315.1 Planctomyces sp. | reverse complement strand
GGCGGTGTTACAGACCCTGGAGGTCTGCGAGGCGACGTATCACCGGTGGCGGAATCAGTTTGGTGGCATGAAGAGCGAAGAGGCCAGGCGGCTGAAGGAGCTGGACGTTGAGAATGCTCGGCTGAAGCGTCTTCTTGCGGAGGCTGAGCTTGATAAAGCGATTCTGAAAGAGGCACTTCGGGGAAACGGTTGAGCCCGACGCAAAAGCGAGAAGCAGTTGCTCGAGTTCAGCAATGTTTTTCAGTTTCAGAACGTCGGGCTTGTCTGACGCTTCCGTTCTGTCAGCGAGTAACGGTGCAACCGTTTGAAGCCTCTGAAGCACCGAACAGTCGATCAGTTCGTTGGCAATCGCATGTTTGAAGATTCGCCGAATTCTGCTCATGGCCGCGTTGATGGTAATCCGCTTCCAGCCTGATTCGATCATCTTTGCCCGAACGGCCGTCAGTGCCAGTGGTCCGAATTCGTTCGCTGGTGTCAGACCGTAGATGTCATTCAGCGGTTTCATGACAGACTTCAGGATTTGAACTTCGCTGGTCTGTTTCCCGTTCTTGACGTAGTGCGTTTCCGCATGCCGGAGAAATGCAAGGCAGATCTCCGCGACACTGGGACCGGGGTCAGAATCGTTTCGTGGAAGTCTTCCACGTTTCGCCTGAGAAATTGGGTCGATTGGCGAGCCACCTGATAGCTGCCCAATCATCTGACCGCAAGTGATCCGGGAGGATTCCGAGCCGTATGGCCCGAGGAGAAAATCACGTCCATTGATTCGGACGCGGGCTTGGCCGCTTTGCTTGTGGAGGAGATACGACGGAAAAACATTCGCTTTTCGTGCCATGTGCGGGAAGCCTTATTCATTTCGTGGAAGAACTTCCACGATTGAAACAGGTATTTCACCGCACTGACGAACGTCGTCAGGTATCGCAAACCGCCATTCTGTAAGGACTTATGAAAAGTGGAGGCGGGAGGACACCAGTAGCACTTTTTCTGTCCGGGATCAGTGAAATGGCGTGTCCGGCTACAGAGTTGATTCAGGCAATGACTCTGCTGTTTTCACGGCCCGGGCAGCGCCCAAAATTTCAAGATACAATAAAGTGTCGCGAAGGACATGGTAGATGCACCTTGAATTGATGACGGCAGGCGTGTAGATTCAATGTATCTACTCACCACATCAGGTCACCACATCAGGAGGAACAAGCGATGTCAACGATTCAGAAGTGGGGTAACAGCCTCGCAATTCGAATCCCGCAGACGCTCGCCGGACAACTTTCGGTCGAAGAAGGAGCTGCTGTCGACTTACAAGTTCGTGGCGGCGAACTAGTGATCCGGCCGATCCGGTCTAAGAAACTGAGTCTGAGTGATTTACTGAAGGACTGTCGCCCCTCGCAGTTGCACGGCGAGACTGATTTCGGTGCGGATGTCGGTCGTGAGGTGATTGAGTGACACGGAAGACTTCGAGCTATGTCCCTGATCGCGGCGACCTCGTCTGGATTACGCTGAATCCCATTGCGGGGCACGAGCAGGCAGGTCGTCGCCCAGCGATTGTAATCAGTCCTCGAAGCTACAATCGCAAAACGGGCCTGTGTGTGCTGTGCCCCGCTACGCGACAGGCGAAGGGTTACGCCTTTGAAGTGGAGGTCGCGAACCCGGACGGAACCGCAACCGTGATCCTGGCCGATCATCTGAGGAATGTCGATTGGAAGGCACGCAACATCCAGTTGATTCGTCGAGTCTCCGAAGGCGAGTTGTCGGAAGTGGTCGCGCGAATCGACGCCTTGCTTGTCAGCCCCGATGCGTGACGACCTGTCTGGACCGCGAGTCCTGAGTTTATGCCACCTTCCTGTGACAGCCAGTCCGCGATTCTCTTAAAAAAAAAGACCCGGGTCAGTTCAGGTGAAATGACCCGGGTCATGGAGGATAGGGGAGTTGAACCCCTGACCTCTTGCATGCCATGCTGCCCGGTCCCTGTCGATCTGGTCCCGTGAATGCAGGTTTTCCTGTGTTTGATCGTCTCAGAGATTGCATTCGATTGCAATGTGATCTGCTCGTTTTCATCTGAAAAGTGGTCAAAAGTGGTCACGACTCGTCGGTGTGAATGCCTGCGATGACGCGTTCTACTCAGATGGATCATCCGTTCGTGTCGTAACACTGGACGGCTCCCATTCGAGTACCAGCGACACCGGAATTTAGGAATGCCTGTGGCACATCACGGGGCCTCAGGAAAGTAAACTGTTGCAGGTTCGTTTGCCGGACGGACGAAGCGCATCCTGCTCTTCCCTCAGCGATCCGGATAGTTTTTTCGCCAGAATGTAATGCTTCGTCGCCACCACAAATTCAATTGTGGGTAAAACTCAGAAGACAGTTCGATTGATGATAGCCCATACTCCCGGGCAAGAAGCCGGAGAACCGGGGCACCGGTTGAATGTCCCGGGTGGAGCAGCCGTCTGGTCAATTCTCGGAACGTCAGCGGAAACCCGCTGTTTTCAGATGAAGAAAGAATCATATTCGCAGAGGAGGCCTCATCCACGATTCTGTAAACAATCACGTCATCCTCGCCGCGGGACACCCGAAGGCTCAGAATCCGCCCGATCGACGATCGAATCCTGATCATGGCGATTTCAACTTCACCGTGCTTCAGGGGCGGCAGGCGATCTGAGACCGATCTGGATGTATCAGCACCTGGCACTGGAGTTGTGTTCTCCAAAGCATCCTCTGAACTTCGGCGATCATTCGGCCAGTACGTGGCCGGGCGAAAACCCCAGTCGAAATCGTCGACTCCGCATCTGTCATCGCCATTCCGACGATTCGATTCGTTTCCAGAACCGTCTTTATCATGATCATTCTCCCTGGCAGCGATCGTTGCTTGTCGAATCGGAGGATCCGGTAAGCGAAGAATTGCAATTCTCGCGTCGTGACGTACTTCAGGATCTTCATCAGACAACAATCGTCGAAGTGCAGGGAGACAGCTGATGTCTCTGATATCCGCGAGCGCAAGCAATGACGCTCGTCTAACCACTGGCGCTTCGTCTCTGAGCGCAGCAATCAGTTGTGGGACTGCGTCTCGGGCTTCCATTTCCCCCAGTGCTGAAGCAGCCTTTGCTCGGACATCAGCCACAGGGTCCCGCAGTAACCGCACGAGTCGGGGGACCGCATCCGGCGAAGGAACCTGTTCGAGAAACGAGATGCTGTT
>JBKDKA010000203.1:0-43727 GCA_046345315.1 Planctomyces sp. | reverse complement strand
GTTCCACAACTACAGACGAGTCGTCATCCGTTACGAAACAACCCCCAGAAGATTCCTCGGATGGATCTACATTGCCTGCGTTCTTATTACATTAAACCGGTTTTGAAATGCGCTCTAGCGGGACAGCGCGATGTTCCGCAGGAAATTCTGCGATTCAGTCCTCGCGAGTCGATGATTGTTGCAGGGTGTGGGCGGGATTGGTGCAGGGTGGGGCCGACGAAGCGCCGGCCCACCAGTCAGGAAAAGGATTCTCCCGCAGAGTCGCTGAGAAAACCGCAGGAAAGGTGATCGCCGTTCGCTTCTCTGGTTCGGCATGTTGACCTGCAATCGGTTCGCATGGCCGCATGCGGTCAGCGACGTCTGGAGTTTTCGGGCGAAAAGCGGCCAGGGAAAGTGGCGAGGCATACGGAACGTCGTTATAAGAATCCGAACAAAGTTCAGGCTTTTTGCTATCTGAACAAATGCATGCGACTGCTGGTTGCAGTCCTGCCTGATGATTACCGGATGTCTGAGAACGAAAGTCCCGTTGATGTCTCATTTTTCCTGGCTGGTTGACGGCAGTATCGTCGGCTTGTACCTCATTGTGACGATGGCAGCCGGACTGCTTGTCAGACGCTACGTCGGCAAGGTCGAACACTTTCTGGTAGCCGGGCGAGAAATGAACGTCTTTCTCGGCATCGCTTCTCTTGCGGCTACCGAATTTGGAATTGTGACCTGTATGTACACAGCTCAGGCTGGGTACGAGTACGGATTTTCAGGAGCCACTCCCGGCATTCTTCAGGCGCTCGCGATGTTCATCATCGGAATCACGGGATTCTGTGTGAAGCCGCTGCGAGATTCAGGCGTGATGACGATCCCGGAACTCTTTGAACAGCGATATGGAAAGTTCGTTCGCTGGCTCGCCGGCGTCGTGATTGTGCTCGGCGGTCTCCTGAACATGGGAGTTTTTCTGCGAGTGGGCGGTGAGTTTCTTGTTCTCGTGACCGGAATGGATCCCGGGTATCTCGTGATCACGATGACTGCACTGCTGATCATGGTGGCTGTCTACACGATTCTGGGAGGCATGCTGTCTGTACTCGTGACGGACTTTCTGCAGTTCATTGTGATGAGTGTGGGGCTGCTGGCCGTCACTTATCTGATTCTGGGCAAAGTCGGCTGGTCGACGATTGTCTCCACCGTGGAACAGAATCACGGAGTCGGCGGATTCAATCCGTTTCTGCATCCGAAGCTTGGTTGGGAATACGTACTGGCTCAGGCATTCGTTCAGATTGCCGCCACTCTGACATGGCAGACAACGATTGCCCGACTTCTGGCTGCCAAAGACACCTGGACGGGACAGAAGATCTACATGGGCACCAGCTTCTTCTTCATCTGTCGTTTTCTGATTCCGGGCATCTGGGGAGTTGCCGCACTGGCCATGCTGCCGGCGGGCGTCGTCGCGGTGTCAACTCCGGCACCAGCTGCATCAGCGACAGCAGAAGCAACAGAAACAGCTCAGCCTGCAGCAACTGCTGAAGCGGCAACAGCTGAAACGGCAACTGCGTCTGCAGTCACACCTGCTGCTCCCGCTTTGGCGAAGAGCACACTGGAAGCGATGCCGGTCTATCTCAGCATGGTGGTTCCCATCGGTCTCATGGGGCTGCTCGTTGCGGCAATGCTGGCCGCCGATATGTCGACCGACTCGTCATACATGATCACGTGGGCTGCTGTCATCTACAACGACATCATGGCTCCGTTTCGAAAGGGACCGACCAGTGAGGCGACAGGGATATTGATCAATCGAATGATTGTCGCGGTGATCGGCGTATTCCTGTTTTTCTATGGTCTGTTTTACAAGCTCGAAGGCGGTCTCTGGGATTATCTCACCACGACCGGCACTGTGTACCTTTCCAGCATGTCGGTACTGCTCATCGCATGCTGCTACTGGAAGGGTGCCAACAGCTGGGGAGCGACAGCAGCCATCGTGATTGGTGCTGTTTTCCCGATCAGTTATCTGGTTCTGGAAAAACAGATCGGCAAGGAAGTCCTTGAGCAAAGTTATCACTTCACTCAGGACCGATCCAAGATCGCGGCCTTTGTGCTTTCCGGCGTTTTCATGGTTGTATTTTCCATGATTCGCCCAAAGGCAAAGCCAGCATTGGGATCAGACAACGCCTGATTGTGTCGCAATCCGCCGAATACACTGAATTATTCAGCAGAAGGGAATTCGTTCCATGGAAAGTTATCGGTTATTCTGGGGTGCTCTGACCATCATCACTCTCGCCTGGTACAGCATTGTTACTGTCTACGTCAGCATCAAAGGTCTGACGGACATTCGCACCATGCTGGCGAAACTCAGTTCAGGGACATTTGACGCCGATCACCCGGATCCCTGAATCGCTTACTGGCGTTTGTCTCTTTCTGTTCCAGCGCCTGCTGAGGGTGAGAAATCATGGCACGAGTCTATTACGTCGGCGACTGGGCGGTGCAGCTTGGTCCCGTATACGCGGAATCGGCGTTTCACCATTCCGTGAAGGGAACTGAAATCTTCAACTACGGAAAGTGGCTGAAGGAAGCGCTGGAATCCACCGGCCAGCATGAAGTGACCAGCGTTCCGAGCTGGGACTTTTACATGCTGAAACCCGGAGAGTACGAAACGATCCTTCAGACATACGACGTCGTGATCTTCTCAGACATTGAAGCGCGGAATTTTCAGCTGGCTCCGGCATTCTTTAAGCGGGAACAGTTCGGCAAACAGTATCTGACATTTCCCGATCGCATCCGGCTCACGATTGAAGCTGTTCATCGCGGACTGGGCGTCATGTTCCTTGGTGGCTGGCAGAGCTTCAGTGGTGATCACGGAATGGGCGGATGGGGACGCTGTCGGCTCAAGGAACTCCTTCCCGTTACATGTCTCGACTTCGAGGACCTGGTTGAGAGCACCGAAGGGTACACTGCGGAAATCATCGATCCAACACACCCCATCGTGCGCAATTTCGACTTCGGTTCGCTGCCTCCTATTCTCGGCTACAATCAGGTCCGTCCGCGTCCGGAAGGACACGTCATTGCTCAGTGGCAGGGAACAACCGATCCGCTGCTTGCCGTCGCGGAAATCGGTCAGGGACGTACCGTCGCCTACACGTCAGACCCGGCACCTCACTGGGGTTGCAACTTTGTCTTCTGGGATCATTACAACCGCTTCTGGCTGAACATACTGGATTGGCTCACAGCTCCCCGAAACAACTCGAGCATGAAACACTGATGAATGATGACATCAATAGAATGCCGGCATGTCGTCATTCCCGCGCAGGCGGGAATCCAGTATGCAACGCCGACTGACATTCAGCATGCGAACGGCTGTGGCCGCCGAAATCAACATAACGAAATGCACGAGTGGCTTATTGTTTACGACCGAATCTGCTGCACTGTGAAGCAACGTTGCTTTGGATGTTTGTCATTTTAGCGGCTGGGCGGAAGCCCCCGGTGAGTGCGCGGCATGAATTCACCGGAGGGCTTGCGCCCTGCCGCTTGAATCGGTGGTGGTGATACTCGTTCCTACCACAGTGTCGTACCCGGCCAGTGGCACACATCAATTGGATCTTTGACAGAGCACTACAGGAGAGCAAGAAAGATGAACTCTGCGAATCTGTCCGGTCCGATCTTCGATTGCTTCAATCGTATGCTGTCTTCTGCAACGCGTCTCTCACTGAGCCTTCTCGTATTGATTTGTGTTGAGCAGCGGACTGCCCTGTCGGTCGCTGGTGCGGAAGAGCCTGATCTGGGGACGATCACTGAACGCCATCAGATGATTCCCATGCGCGACGGGATTCGCCTTTCTGCCTATCTCTACACTCCGCCGGGAACTGGTCCATGGCCGGTCTTGTTTGAGCAGCGTTACGCTGACCTTCGAGGAGCCGGAACGCGAAAGGCTGCCGCTAAACTCGCGGAGGCTGGCTACGTGGTGGCGATGGTCAATTACCGTGGCGCCGGACAATCGGAAGGGCCATGGCGAGGCTATCGAGCGCTCGGCTGGGGCGAACTCAAGGACGGATACGACATCTGCGAGTGGCTGGCAACGCAGACGTGGAGCACTGGAAAGATCGGGACGTTCGGCAGTTCTCAGGCCGGATACGCTCAGAATTTCCTCGCCGTGACTCAGCCGCCTCATCTTACCGCGCAGTACATGGTCGACACCGGGCTCAGCCTGTTTCATGAAGGATACCGCATCGGCGGAACAACTCGACCGCAGCGCTTTCAGTCACTCAGCCAGGTTGCTCGCAATCCGGAAGACAACACGAAGCTTCTTCAGGAATGGTACGAGCACCCTCATTACGATGACTACTGGAAGGACGAAGACTGTTCCCTGCACTTCGCCAAAATGAATGTTCCCTGCTTTACGATCGGCAGCTGGTACGACTTCATGAATCAGGGATCGATTGCCAGCTTCGTCGGTCGGCAGCATCACGGTGGACCGCAGTCGCGTGGTCGGCAGCAGCTGATCATCGGTCCCTGGCTGCACGGACGCCTGAATAAGGGGTACAAGGTTGCTGAACTGACCTATCCGGAAAATGCACTCTGGCCCGAACACGAACACATGATTCGCTGGTTTGATCACTGGCTGAAAGGGATCGATAACGGCGTCGAAAAGGAACCGGCCGTTCGCTATTACGTGATGGGAGCTGTCGGTGAGAAGGACGCTCCCGGAAACTACTGGCGAACTGCAGACGACTGGACAGCAACGACCGGCACAGTGCCATTGTATCTGCAGCAGAACGGCGGACTCTCCGAAGCAAAGCCGTCCAGTCCTGACGCGACGACATCATTTGTCAGTGATCCGCGGAAACCGATGGAGATCCCGGGAACATCATTCCCGGGAGCCGCTGACGCTCGCGCATATGAAGCTCAAAGCGAGGTTCGAACATTCACCACAGAAGTTCTGGCGGAACCCGTCGAATGGACCGGGCGCATTCAAGCGGAACTTTTTCTTTCGTCAACAGCCCCGGACACGGATATCATTGTCCGTGTCAGTGACGTGTATCCGGATGGACGTTCCATCCTGATCGTCGACTATCCGTGGAGACTACGGTACCGCGAAGGGCTCGACCATGAGGTGCTGATGAAGCCGGGAGAGATCGTCCCGGTGCGTTTCGATGTCGGCTGGATCAGCCAGATCTTCAATCGAGGACATCGTATTCGTGTGACCATCAGCAGCACGGGAGCTCCACTTTACGAACCCAATCCGCAGAATGGTCGACCACTGACGATCGATTTTCCTGAGGATGCTGTCAGTGCGGTGAATACAATTCATCACAACCAGACATCTGCGTCGCGGATACTGGCACCTTTGCTGAAAGCATCTGAAGCTCCGAAAGTGTCTGGCGTTCCGAAATCATCTGACAACGGCGGAAACTCCGGTGGCTGATTTTCGAAGAAAAAAACGGCATCTTGGACTGCCCATCTGGACCAGCGTCGTCCTGATGACGGTCAACATCACGCTGATGGCCGTCCTGATTGTCCAGCTGGCTCGACAGAGTTCCTGGATGAGCCTTGTTCTCGGGTCCGTCGCACTGGCAATCAGCCTCTTCGGAATTTCGTTTTACTCGTTTCTGACGATCAAGGAAATTCAGCTGAATCGTCGGCAGTCCAACTTTGTTGACAGTGTCACGCACGAGCTGAAAACCCCCATCGCGGCACTTCGTCTTTATCTGGATACACTGACGATTCAGGATCCGGATCCGGCGGACCGTCGCGAATTCTATCGCACGATGGATATCGAACTGATTCGGCTTGACCGTCTGATCAATCAGCTTCTTGAGGTGGCTCGACTGGATGCGATCGGACACCAGGCCGGCACGGAGACCATCGCCGTCCAGGACCTTCTTCGACAATGTGCTGAAACAGCCTGCCTGCATCACAAAGTGGAAATGTCCGAGACGTTTCAGTTTCATGTGGCGCCGGTTTGCCTGACATCCCGTCGACAACTGCTGGAGATGATCTTCGGCAATCTTCTTGACAACGCGCTGAAGTACGGTGGTTCTCCACCGCGAGTCACGGTTCATGCTTTTCCCGGTGGTACGGATCGAGTCATTGTGAGGATCGTTGACAATGGCGCCGGAATCCCGGCATTAAGTCGCGGGCGAATTTTTCAGATGTTCTATCGTGGAAGCGATGAACTCGAACGTACCAAAACCGGAACCGGCCTGGGCCTCTACATCGTGCGAACGCTCGTCGGCTTTCTCAAGGGCAAGGTTTCGATTACCGACAATCCGTCCGGTCCCGGCAGTGTCTTTGAAGTCATTCTGCCCGGCAGGCAGTTGGCAGCAACGTCGGTGGAAACACCACCTCGCAGCGGACAACGAACACGTGTCTCCGAGCTGGCTCTGGCGGCGCATGATTCGAATCACCAGAGTCAATCCACCCCGAATTCTGACCGCCTTTCGGAACCGACGAACGAAAACATCCGCCGAAAGGACGAGTCCGCAAATGAGGGCGGCAACCAGCCATCAGAGGCTCGGAGAGAAGGCGTTCGTCCATGAGAATTCTGATTGTGGAAGATGAGGATGCGATTGCTCGGGGGCTGAAATTCAACTTTGAGCGGGAAGGCCATCAGGTTGATATTGTCGGTGATGGGATGTCGGCACTTGAGCTGTACGAATCCGCTCAGCCACCGCTTGATCTGATTGTTCTCGATCTGATGCTGCCGCAGATGAGCGGTTACGACACGTGCCGTGCTCTCAGACGCCTCGATGCGGATATTCCCGTTCTGGCTCTGACTGCTCGAACTCTTCCGGAAGACAAGGCACAGGCGTTTGACTGTGGAGTGGATCAGTATCTCACGAAACCGTTCTCACTGCCGGAACTGCTCAGCCGTGTCCGCAATCTGCTGGACCGCCGTCGTCGCAATCTGGAACGTCAGGTTTCGGTGCGAGCCACGGAAGATGTCGTCCGGTTCGGAGATGTGACGGTAGACTTCGGGCGATTTGAACTTCGGCGAGCTCAGCAGGTTTATCCGCTGACAACTCGCGAACAGGAACTGCTTCGGTACTTTCTCGAACATGACGGTGCCGTGCTTTCCAGAGCTCGTCTGCAGTCGGATGTCTGGAAGGATTCGGCTGACATCTCCAGCCGCTCCATCGACAACTTCGTCATGAGACTTCGACGAATGATTGAAACCGATTCGTCGACACCGCGACATCTGCTTTCAATTCGCGGGACTGGTTACCGGTTTGTCCGCGAGCCGTCCCCGGAGGAATCCGCTAACGGAGCTACATCGGCAGGCAACAGCGATCTGTAAACATCACCGGTTGATCAGGAACGTGGCAACAGCCGACAGAAACGAACGAATCACATTCGATACCTCGGGACGAAACTCGCACCGCTGAATCGCGTTTTCCATCAACAGCATCCAGCGATCTCTGGCAGCCTGAGGAATCGCAAAGGGAGCGTGTCGTGCTCGCAGTTTTGGGTGTCCCCGAAGACTGAGATAATCCTGTGGACCTCCGAACCGAAATATCAGGAACAGCCGCAGCCGTTCTTCGGCTCCCGCAAGGTCATCCTTCGGATACATCGGTCCAAGAATATCGTCCGCCGGAATCTGCTGATAAAAGAAACCCACAAGCCGTGTAATGCCCTCACTGCCGATCGCGTCGTAGATGCGATCTTCTGTCAAGGGACCCGACTCTTCAGGTTTCGAATCGTTCTCAGTCATCGTCGTTTCTTTTCCACCTTCATTGAAATGGATTGTGGAACTGTAAAGTCGGATGAGGGATTCTGAATCCTGTTTTCTTCGAAGGCTTCTGATATTCTCATCAGCGGGTCCGGATTGAGATCTGTCGTTTTGTATAATTCAAAATCAGGACAGGCACTCTTCCTGTTTCAGTATTTGCAGTAGAAGTCGTGTCTGGCGAGAGCCAGACACGGATTTGAAACTACCTTTTGTGAGATTCGCTGTATGAA
The DNA here is from genome assembly GCA_046345315.1 of Planctomyces sp. Lineage (GTDB taxonomy): Bacteria > Planctomycetota > Planctomycetia > Planctomycetales > Planctomycetaceae > F1-80-MAGs062. The sequence continues at coordinate 35,792 of JBKDKA010000203.1, read as the reverse complement.
ACCAGTCTACATCATGGTGGGGGGATTTCTGGGTGCCGGCAAGACGTCCACGGTGTCACGACTCGCTCGCCATTACATGAGTCTGGGAAAACGCGTCGGGATTGTGACAAACGATCAGACCGATGATCTTGTCGACACCCATACCCTTCGATCACAGGGGTTTGACGTCGGTGAAGTCGCCGGATCGTGCTTCTGCTGCAACTTTAACGCACTGACATCGACCGTCGAGGCGCTGGGGGAAGGGAACCTGCCGGAAGTCATCCTCGCGGAGCCGGTCGGCAGCTGCACTGATCTGGTGGCGACTGTCATCCGACCGCTGACGGAAGTTTACGGCGTTCCGCTGGAGATTGCCCCGTACGGCGTCATCATCAAACCCGGTCACGGACTGAAGATTCTTCGAGGCAGTTCCGGAACCGGATTTTCACCGAAGGCGGATTACATCTTCCGCAAACAGATCGAAGAAGCCGACTTCATCATCATCAATCGTGTGGATGAGCTGAAACCGCACGAGGTGCAGGAACTGCAGTCACTTCTGGAGAACGAGTTTCCCGGTCGACCGGTGCTTCGCTGTTCTGCGAAAACCGGTGAGGGATTCGATTCGCTCACCGAAATGCTGGACCAGCGTGGACAGTTCGGACGCCGCACCATGGACGTCGACTACGATATCTATGCAGAAGGTGAAGCCGAACTGGGGTGGCTCAACAGTCAGGTTATCGTCACCGGTGCGACGAGTTTCGACCTTGATCAGCTGCTCATGGATCTGATTCAGCGCCTCCACAGTCGACTGCTGACAGCCTCGTCTGAAGCGGCGCACCTGAAAGTCATCGGAATGACCGACGGCGGTTATGCGGTGGCGAATCTGGTGAGCAACGCCGCCGGTCCGGAGCTGTCGCTTGGTTCGAGACTCGCAGCTGTTCGAGCGGATGTGGTGGTGAATGCTCGTGTTGCCGCTGATCCGGAGTTCCTTTCGCAGATTGTTCAGCAGGAGCTTGAGAAAACCACTTCGGCGGTGAACGCGACATTTCAGATCGTCAGCAGTCAGAGTTTTCGTCCTGGACGACCAGTGCCGACTCATCGAATCCTGAGCTGATAATCAGTGTCTCCTCGGCAAGGTGAAAGCAGATTGCGCGAGACGACAGCTGTGGCAAACCATGATGCAGCAGGCGTCATTCCCGCCTGCGCGGGAATCACGAGATGGGGATATCAACGGTTGACAGCAAAATCGCCCTATGGACTGGTGGGCGGGATCAACAACAACAGCATCAGAATCAGAGACTGTACCAGCCACAGAGGCTGGTGATCTGATGAGCTCTGGCAAGCAGTGTCAGGCGATTCTTCGCGGATGCGGTTGCAAATGCCGGGGAGTAGGCGTAGTTGTGATCGATCGTGGCGAGCGACGCGTGAACGTCCGTCAGTGTGACATGATCACGTCCGTGCGAGGCAGCTCGAATGCGTGCCACCCACAGAGCGGCCGGATACATCAGAGCAAGTGAGCGAAATCCATCGACGAGCGACAGCTGAAAATTCGCCGCACCGCAGAAGTGAAGCCCCTGAATCTTGACTCGAAAGTATCGTGTCATCAATTCATCGACTTCGCTCGTGCGCCCCTGAAACGGGCCTTCGACTGCAGAAAACAACGGACGCGGTGCGGTGGAACGATCGTTCCCTTCGCCGGAATGACTTCCGAAGACGCGGCGGACAGAAATCGGATCCGGAAGGACCGGCACTCGCCCGCGCCCCATGGTGAATCGAATGCCCTCCATCAACAGACGGAGACGTTCACGAAGACCGCCGCGTTTGGTCTGATGAGTGTCGTGCCGCAGCAGATGAGCAACGATCTGGCGGAACATCGTGCGGCCGATTCGCTGAGGTTCGACGACCGGAAGATTGCTGTCCGGTTGAGCTCGTGCGGCGGCTCGAGTCAGCGTCCGGATCATTTCCGCAAGCCGATGTCCTCGAACGGTCGAAAACTGCGATTGCTCGATGAGTTCCAGCCAGGACAGAATTCTCATCAGACGAGTTGCGAAATTTACGGTCGTGTCAGCGATCCCGGAATCGAAGGCTTCGAGGAACAGATCTGTGTCTGACCAGTCGAGCTGCTGATTGCCGTGAATCGGCGGGGGTGGCAGTTCCTTCTGTTTTCCGTCGAGTATTTCGCGGGCGATCTGTTTCAGCCAGGCATCCTGCTTCTCGACGTTCTCACCAAGATTCTGAACAACGGATGGGCAGCTGAATCGAAGGCTGACGGTGACATTCCGTTCGTGGGGGTGAAACGCGTAGGGATAAACTCGACAGGCGAGCGGCTTCGCGGCTTCTCCGAATTTTGCATGAATTCGGCAGAGACCCTGTTCGTTGAGGAAGACACAGGCGCCGTCTTCTGCGTGTCCGAGACGCCAGTCACCGCCCCCGGTTCGTACCATCAGTGGGCGGTCCGCTGGAACACCATCCGCAGCGGTCCAGTTCTGTCGATCGATTCGTTTCTTTTCTTCTTCTGTAATGTCAATCTGGTGTTCACGACAGCAGCCGCCACAATTGTGGCAGCTCCAGTTCTGAATGACCGGCAGTTCAAGATCCGTTCGTGCCATCAGTCTGCTTTCCCTGCTGTATGCCCCGTCGCCGCCAGCAAAGCATTCGCGTTGCGATGTCGAATCTGCTCCAGAACTTCTTCCGGCAGCCCGGATTCCTGCAGCTTCAGAACGGCGGACGCAGGATAGAACAGTGGTGCATGAGTCCCGAGAAGGATTCGATCCGCGGACACAGCTTCCGTGAGTCTCGCCACACCTTCGATGCCTTCCAGCGTCGCGATCTCAAACCAAACTTTACCGGCATTTCGAAGCGTCGCAGCGGTGTTCAGCGGAATCGAACGAAGTCCATTCACAATGTGGAGTAGAACATCAGGAACCTGCTTCAACAACTCAGGAAGACTGTCGACGGATACTGGAGGAATTCGATGCAGGCGATGCTGAGTTCGTTCGTCTTCCATGGCTATGACCAGCTGAACGATGAGCTTTCTCTCTGCCGCCATTGAGAACAGTTCGCGGCATTCTGCTGCTGCGAGCTCGTACCCATGGTATCCCGGGTAAATTCGAATTCCGGGCATCCGAAATTCTTCGTGACAACGACGCAGATCTTCCTGCCAGTCGGGCAGTGTCGGATCGATCGCTCCAAAGGGAACAAGAAAGCCGTCGCCGACACGCTGACATTCCTCGAAGAGCATCGTGTTGGCTGAACGCATGTCGCGATAGAACAAACCGTGAAAACCTCCGGCCCACGCTGAATGCACTCCGAGCTCCCGAAGCGCGTCAATCAGCCGCTCTGTCGCATCCAGACGAATGTGACGAAAAGGCCATTGAAAGAGATGACAGTTTGTGTCGATCACTGTGCGAAGACTCAGATGGTGCCGGAACGGCGGCGAATTGCATGCGGAAGAGGAGTTCGAGGTCTGCCCGGGATCCTGACGCAGCCTCTTGCCGCCAGGGGGTTCGAGAGAGAATATCACTCCCCGGACCCTGCGTCGACTCGCGCACTCCGAAGAGCGATCGTCGGAGCATGTTTTCCGGTAGGTCATTGTTCCAGTGGCCATGATGCGTCGATGTTCAGAAATCGGAATGAATTCTTGCGACCGGATGAAGAGAGAATCCGGAACGACTACAATGCCGACGGGACAGGCGAATGGCGATTTCTGAGAAACAACAGGAACATACCGAGCGGGACCATGACGACACATATCCGATTTCTTGGGCACGGTGCCTTTCAGATTGAAACCAGCGGACGGAGTGTGCTCATCGATCCGTTTCTGACCGGGAATCCGCTGGCGTCAATTTCAGCGGACAAGATTGCAGCAGACTACATCATCGTGTCGCACGGACACGGAGATCATGTGGGAGACACGATCGCAATCGCTCAGCGAACCGGAGCGACAGTGATCGCCAATCATGAAATCATTCAGTGGTTTCAGAAGCAGGGTGTTCAGAAGACTCATGATATGCACATCGGGGGGAGCCATCGTTTTGACTTCGGTACCGTGAAACTGACCATTGCTCATCATGGTTCGATGCTGCCGGACGGAAGCTATGGTGGCAACCCGGCAGGGATTCTTCTGGAAACGGTTGTTGGCAACATCTACCACGCTGCAGACACCGGATTGTTTTATGACATGAAGCTGATTGGTGAGTGCGGATTGAAGGTGGCGATCCTGCCGATTGGAGACAACTACACCATGGGGCCGAAGGATGCCATCAGAGCGACTCAGTTTCTTCAGCCTGAGATTGTCATTCCGGGGCACTACAACACGTTCCCTGTCATCCAGCAGAATGTTCAGGAATGGGCGGATTCGATCAGAAATGAGACCACCGCGAAGCCGGTCATCCTGAATCCGGGAGAGTCTTACACAATCTGAACTGGCTGGTAATATTTGAATCAGGAGATACCATCGGAGGCAGATCCCCCACCTTCGGGGGCCCTGATCACTCAGGAAACGGCACTCGGTCCCAGTTACAGAATTCTGAAGGATTATGGCTTCTGTTCCCACTCGCATTGACGGTCCGGTCGCAGTCATCGGAGACGTACACGGTCAGACTGACAAACTGCGGCAGATCATCGGTCACCTGTCGACCATACCGAACATTTCCCGTCGCTGGATTGTCTTCATCGGAGACCTGGTTGACAGAGGTCCCGATCCTGCAGGAACCGTTCAGCTGTACTGCGACCTCGCTCGCCAGCATGATCGCGTCACCTGGCTGTGCGGGAACCATGAACTCGCAATGGCCGGATCACTGGAACTTATCAAAACTCCGGATTTCGTCGATTTTCGCGGACGGTGGCTCGGCCATTACGACTCCGAGACCACATTCGAATCTTACGGCGTTGAACACGGCGATCTGAAGGCACTGCGAGACGCGCTGCCCGAGGAGCACGCTCGACTGATGTCCGATCTTCCCTGGGGCATTGAGCACTCCGATTATCTGTTTGTACATGCCGGCCTTGATCGCAACATGCCATTCGACACTCAGATTCGAATTCTTCGTGAACGTGATTATTCGCTCAGCCATCCGCCATGGCTTTACTCGAAGGAGTTCATTTTCAACGGGCCACCCTCAGACTGTCCGGTTACGGTTGTTTCGGGACATGTTCCGATCCCGAAGGTCCAGTTTGCCAACGGCGTCATCGGTATCGATACGACGGGGGGTGTTGGTGGTGAACTGAGCTGCGTGCTTCTTCCGGAGAACCAGGTGATTACGTCTTCGGTAGGTGATTCGGGCGTGTCCCGTTCCGATCCCGGACGGAATTCTCGGCCGCAGGAAGCAGAGAAAAAGCCCTGGTGGAAGGCCTGGTGATTTAAGATGGCAGATACGTCAGCAGATTCGGGACAGAAGCAAGCGGAAGTGCCAGCAGGATCAGCGGGAGCTGTCAGCACGCAGTACACGAAGCTCTTTAGTCCCGAACGACCACTGCGATTTTCATGCGGTGCCGAAGTCGGGCCAATTACTGTGGCCTATGAAACTTACGGCCAGCTGAACAGTTCCGCATCCAATGCAATTTTTGTCTGTCACGCCCTGACCGGTGATGCTCATGCCGCCGGATATCACGAAGGGGCTCTTCCCAAAACCGGCTGGTGGGACGGTTTCATCGGCCCGGGAAAAGGGCTTGATACCAACCGATACTTTGTCATCTGTGCGAATGTTCTTGGGGGATGTCAGGGAACGACCGGCCCCGGTTCCATCAATCCAGCCACAGGAAAACGATTCTGTCTGGAGTTTCCGTTTCTGACCGTTCGTGACATGGTGTCGGTTCACTCCGAACTTGTCCGATCGCTCGGCATCACTCAGCTTCTCGCTGTCGTCGGCGGAAGCCTCGGCGGAATGCAGGTTCTCGAATGGACCGTCCGGCATCCGAATCAGATGCGTGCCGCGGTTGTCCTTGCTTCAGCCCCGAAACTGGCTGCTCAGGGGATTGCCTTCAACGCCGTCGGTCGTCGAGCCATCTATGCCGACAATGGGTTCATGAACGGCGATTACTACGATTCCGAAGGGCCGCGTTATGGTCTGGCACTGGCCAGAATGGTCGCACATATCACCTATCTTTCTGAAGATTCCATCGAACTGAAATTCGGCCGACGTCTGCAGGACAGCAATCAGTTTGCGTACAACATGCAGAAGGAAACTGAATTTCAGATTGAAAGCTATCTGCATCATCAGGGGAAACGATTCGTTCAGCGGTTTGACGCGAACAGTTATCTCTACCTGACTCGTGCGATGGACTACTTTGATCTGTCCGACGGTTTCGCAAGTCTCAGCGAAGCGCTCGATCAGGCACGAGCTCGTTTTCTGGTCGCGTCGTACGACACCGACTGGCTCTTTCCGACCAGTCAAAGCCGAGACCTGGTGACGTCACTGCTGCGAGTGGGGCGGCATGTCTCGTATCTGGAACTGCTCTGCCCGTTCGGCCATGATTCATTCCTGATCGATCTCGAACCATTGTCTCAGCTGACGACGCCGTTTCTGGCTCGAGTCATGGAGTCGTCTTAGCTGTTTAGCTGGCCAGTGCGACGTTACTGCTGGAGATTCTGCGATTCCGGCGCTGCGAGGCCGCGAAAGCGTGATTTCGTCGGGTGGGACGAACGAGGATTGTGGTTGCTGGCGTCGTTGCACGCTGTTGTTGGGCTTGGGACCGCGATTCGCTGGTGCCCCCGCGACAATAAGTCACTGCATCTCCGGCTTGTTCATCGTGAACGGCAGTAGCGACTCAGCAGGAGCTTCGCCCCACCGAAATGTTTCTCCTTCGTGATCTTCATGTCCTTCTGTGCCATTTGTTTTTCACCACGAAGATCACGATGGACACGAAGAATGTGTCTTGTGGACGTGGCTGTTCTCTGGGAACGCGAGGCAACTGCCGAGCAGTCTGAGGCTTTGAAAAAAAAGTCGTCGGTTAGGGCAAGCGAGCGTCGCAGGCGCTGGCCACCCCTGCAGGATATCGCAGCCTCTCTGGACAGAATGTTTCCTCAGAAATCCGCATGCCCCGGTGTTCTGGGGAAAGGAATGACGTCGCGGATGTTGGTCATTCCGGTGACGAGCAGAACCGCACGTTCCAGCCCGAGCCCGAATCCGCTGTGCGGTACGGTTCCGAATTTTCGGAGTTCAATGTACCACCAGTAATCAGCGGGGTTCATTCCGCATTCCTCGATGCGGCTGATCAGTACGTCGGGGCGTTCTTCACGCTGGCTGCCACCGATGATTTCCCCGACACCCGGAACCAGCACATCCATCGCCCGCACAGTGCGGCCGTCGTCGTTGCAACGCATATAAAACGATTTGATGGCACGGGGATAGTCGTACAGGATCACCGGCTGACCGAAATGGTCCTCTGTGAGAAACCGTTCGTGTTCGCTCTGAAGATCCTTCCCCCACTCCACCGGATACTCGAATGCTCGACCACTTTTCTTCAGGAGATCCACCGCTTCCGTGTAGCTCAGCCGGATGAACTGACTGGAACGAATTTTCTCCAGAGTCGCGAGAACAGTGTTATTGATCCGATCATTGAAGAACTGCATGTCATCGCCGCACTGCTGCAGCGTCTGATCGACGATGGTTCGGATGAATGATTCTGCCAGCTCCATGTTGTCTGCCAGTTCGTAGAACGGCATTTCCGGTTCGACCATCCAGAATTCGGCGAGATGACGCGTCGTATTACTGTTCTCCGCTCGAAACGTCGGCCCGAATGTATAACAGTCTCCGACGGAAGTCGCGAAAACCTCGGCTTCCAGCTGACCGCTCACGGTGAGCGACGCCGGCCGTCCGAAGAAGTCCTGTTTCCAGTCGATGTCGCGATTGAGGTGAGTCAGCCGTTTCAGATCCAGCGTCGTGACCTGAAACATCTCGCCGGCACCCTCGCAGTCGCTCGTCGTGATGATGGGCGTGTTGATATACAGAAATCCACGAGACTGAAAGAACTCGTGGATTGTCCGACTGATGCAGTTCCGCACGCGAGCCACGGCACCAAAGGTGTTGGTTCGAGGGCGAAGGTGAGCGATCTCGCGGAGAAATTCCATGCTGTGCCCCTTCTTCTGAAGAGGAAAAGTCGCCGGATCGGCCGCTCCCAGCAGTTTCAGAGCCGTGGCATGCAGCTCAATCCGCTGACCTTTGCCCGGGGATGCCTTCAGAATGCCGTCAATGGAAAGGCTGGCGCCGGTCGTGATTTCCTTGACGGCGGCTTCGTAGCCTGGAACGGCCGAATCCACGACCACCTGAAGATTCTTCAGGCAGCTGCCGTCGTTGAGCTCAATGAAGGAAAAGCCGTTTTTCGAATCTCGCCGCGTTCTCACCCAGCCCCTGGCGGTGACCTGACTCTCTGGCTGTCCGTCCTGGAGCAGCCTGGCGATGCGGATGAGTGCCATCGGAAATCCTGCCTGAAAAAAATGAGGAGTTTTTGCGTCGTCCCGTGCTCGGGGGGACGCAGAATGTTGGTTTCTGATTCCTGAGCGCCGGGCAGACCGGTAAACCAACTGGCCCAGGAGCTCGAATAGCACGGATGATTCAGGATTCTTCAGAACAGAGCAAGTGCTGATCGAATCGTGAGGCCCTGTTGGATTGCGCCGTTTGGGAGAATCGTGATTCCGCGAGCGAAAAATCTTTGCTCTTCTGCATGTCGATGATTCTATTTATCATCACAACTGCGGAGCACGCGTTATTTTTTCGGCTGGACGGCGGATCCTTGCAGCGACTCGAAGAGCAGCCTATCGCCCCTCTCAGCCGTCCCTCACGGTTGTGATAGCTGTTCTCGACCTCCTGAGGCTTCGCGCGGAGTAAGTGTGATGACTGCGCTGGATCTTCAGCCGCGCCAGGATGACGCGGCGATTCCCGATCATCTGATTCCATCCAGACGTATCCTCTGGTTCCTCCGCGGGCTCTGCCTGGTGGGGTTGAGCGTTTCCGGATACCTCGCCTGGACGTCGTTCAACTCCTCACCGGTCTACGGCTGCAGCGGTGAAGTGTTCAACTGCGGACATGTGCTGACCAGCGGCTGGTCGAAGTGGTTCGGAATTCCTGTGGGTGCTCCGGCATTCGGGCTGTACGCAAGTCTTCTGACCGTGCTGTTCTTCCTTCGCCCTGAGACACCGATCGCCGTCCGAGTGGCAGGCTGGAAGGTGCTGACCGGGGGAACCATTGCGGCCGGACTTTCCGCTCTGTGGTTTATTGGACTTCAGATTTTCGTCATCCAGCACCTCTGCATTTACTGTCTTGCAGCTCACTGCTGTGCCCTGACGTTGTCCGCATGGGTTCTCTGGAACCGACCGCTCGGTGGACTCAAAACAACTCAGATGGGACTTGCTGGTTTCGCCGGGGTCCTTGTGCTTGTGGGCGGTCAGGTCTTCGGACCTCATCCACAGACATTCGAGGTCGAACATTTCGACACACCGGCCCTCGCTGGTAGTGTTGAGGGCATGGATTCCTCGGAAGTGGTGTCGGCTCCGGGCGAGTATGTTTCAGCACCTGGCGAAGTCTTCGAAGCACCGGGTGACATCGAGGCACCGGTGGAAGCAGCTCCCTCAAGTGAACCTGCGGTGACAGAGACCGTTCCAACGCCACTGACCAACGAGTCAGCTCGAAGTACGGACCGTGAAGACACTGATGGCAGCAATCCTTCTGCCGCCACGGAGAAGACTTCCGAGAAAGCGGAGAAGGCTGTGACCGATGTTACGGCATCGCTGCTGCTGATCGTCCCGGGAACAATTTCCCGCATGGGCAACATGACGCAGATGCTGATGCCGGCAGCAGACACCGGTACGGCGTCAGATTCCGCTGCGATCGCGGCGGCTGCAGCCGCCACTCAGGTGGCACTGCTGGCTGAGGGTGACGTTACCGCGAAACCAGCTAGTGGAGAAACGGCCGTCCCGGAGGCGAAGAATCCCGAGAGCAGCAACGCAGTTTCAGGCAGCTCCGAAGCTTCAGGATCAGCTGCCCCGGAGAAGAAGGAAGCCGCTTCTGCCGATACGAAACCTGCGAAGGAACCGGAGAAGAAGGAAGCTCCGAAGCCGGAACCACGACTTGTGAGCGTTTCAGGAAATCTCTTCCGACTCAATGTGGCTCAGTGGCCATTGTTGGGTACCCCGGACGCCAAATACATTTTTGTCGAAATGTTTGACTATACCTGCCCACACTGCCGGAACACACATTCCACAATCCACCAGGCTCTGGAGAAGTATGGCAAGGATCTCGCGATTGTGACGCTCGTTGTGCCGTTGCATCCATCCTGCAACAGCGCGGCAAGCGGCGGCAATGCCGATGCCTGCGAACTTGCAAGGTTATCGCTGGGTGTCTGGCGAGTGAAGCCGTCCGCGTTCCGTGAGTACCACGACTGGATGTTCTCCGGCGGCCGCAACCGAACTGCTCAGGAAGCTCGCCAGCAGGCGGAGAAACTGGTCGGAGCTGAGGCTCTGAAAGCAGAACTCGGCCGCAAGACCGTCGGCGAGTACATCGCTCGTCATGTTGATCTTTACCGAAAAGTCGGTTCGGGATCAGTGCCCAAGATCATGTTCCCGAAGAGCACAATGACCGGTGAAGTGGGATCCATCAGCAGCCTTCAGGCGGCGATTGAGCGAGAATTCGCCGGGCTCTGAGAGCACTTGAAGTGCTTGAACGTAAAGCACCTCACGCAGCGAAAGCACACCGCCACGCGAGTGCAGCTGCAGATTGATGACGTCTCAAGCCAGTTCCGGTTCTGTGACTGCTTGTCATGCGCCGTGACTTGGTGGCTATCGGATGATGTCATTCCCGCGCAGGCGGGAATCCAGTGCCCCAGTGTGGATTCCCGCCTGCATGGGTATGAAGACCCCAGAATCAAGGTGTGACAAAGCATTACCGGTTGATGCCATGTCCACCTGAGCGGGATTGATGAGATCGTGGGGATCCAAAGACGACACCATGAGACGGATGATTTCCATAGTCATCGGCAGATGATTTTCGGCCCAACGGGCCTTTCGTTCCCATAGCCTGGCCTGAAGCGAAGCGGCGGGCCAGGTCAGGTGTCCCATCAGATTCGTGATTGCGGACCGAAGGTCCAGCCGTTCGCGGGTGAGTTCAACCTGATGCGGTCGTGGAATGAATCCGGTTCATGAACAAATCCATGCAGTGGGGCATGGGAAACTTTGACAATTTGAACGGCCGGGCCGTTGGCCCGCAATGATCGATTGCGTAGATCACCCGGGCCGCCGCTTCGCTTCAGCCCGGGCTGGCAGAACGGCTGGACCTTCGGCCCGTAGTCACAGTCAGGATTCTTCAGCTTTCTGATTCCATCTGCGGGCGATTTCGATTTCGAGCGGCAGCAGGACGAAGAGCCAGACCCAGACGAGGTTCACAACTGCTCCAAGCAGCACGCCGATTCGAAGCCCATGGCTGCGGGCAACAGCATCCGTCACAGAAAACATCGTCCACAGCACCATCGGGCAGCACATGAAAGCCGCTGCTGTGATCAGAACAGCAAGTGGCAAAGCTCCCCATCGTGTGATCAGCGACAGCAGAACAGTGAGATGACTGCTCAGCAGGATGATCGTGATCACCGTGACAACCATCGTGGCCGAGGTGCGATCCATCAGATTACGAAAGTCGGTCACCAGAATCACACCCAGCCAGAACAGCGCCGGTGCCGTCGCAAGAAGACAGGCGACGATTTTTTCTCCGAGCAGCCGCGGTGTGCTGATCGGCAGCATCACAAGACTGGAAATGGTGGACTGCCGAATTTCTGAAAAGAGCGATCCCGACGCATAGAGCAGGATCTCGACGATCAGGATGGCAATCATCGCAACGAACGCATTCCAGCTGACGTCGCCGCTGAATGATGCTCCAAAGCCGATGGTCTGATGGTACCAGTAAAAACCCTGCACCATGATTCCGTAAGTGATGAGCTTCACGAGGAAGAACGCTCTGCCTCCCGTAAAAAACAGAAAATCCTTCCAGACAATCGGCAGATTCCAGCATCGGCCCACTGTCCATCGCCGGACGGCAGCAGATTCCCCGTGCGTGACGGATTCCAGTGGAGCAGTCCAGCGATCGAACAGGACCACACTGAGAAGAAAACACCCGGCAGCAACAATCAGGCTCCAGTAGAATTGAGTGTCGAACACATTCACCGCTGAACTGCGAATCTCCAGAATCTCATCGAGCCTTCGCATGATTGAAAGATTCTGCTGCCACCGGTCGACACTCTCAACCATGGCGACAAACCAGGCTGGGAAGAAGCCTTTAGGGGCAGAGGTGAGCCCTGATGAGATTACAGAATGCGATGTGAAGAACAGAAACAGAATCGCTGCTGCAAGCCCGGCGGCACGTCCTGACGTCTGACTCCGAACGCTGCAAAGCAACGCCATGTTTGCTACGAGAGCCATCCATGCGGCCAGTGCCGCGTATGCGGCAACGATCTGCTGCAACGTGACACCTCCCAGCGTGATCGCGAGAAAAGTGAATGGCAGCTGAATCCAGAGCAGCATCAGGCAGCTGATCAGACGCGATGTCGACTTGCCCAGAACGATCGCCAGAGGCGTCATTCCGGCGAGTCGCAGAAGCGCCAGTGTGCCCGAATCCTTTTCCTCGGTGACAGCAGAAACAAAGTAGCTGATTCCGGACACGGAAATCAGAAGCACGTTCAGCATGCAGATGCTCTGAAAGAACTTCAGCCCGGGGCCAGCTGCGGAGAATGCATCCACATAGGCGGCTGTGATTGAGAACAGCATGAAGAATGCGAATCCAGCGCGAACGACATGCGGCCAGACGGATCGGACGTCACTGCGAAGCGACCATTGAAACAGCGTCAGACTCGCTCCCATCAGGTTCGGACTCCCCGTGTCGTGAGGTCCATAAACGCCTGATTCAGATGTCGCCGCTGCTGACTGAACGATGTAATCGGGATGTTCAGAGTCAGCAGTGCTCCCAGAAACTCATTGGCGGAAATCTCCGGAGTGAGTTCGACGATAAAGTCCTTTCCGGTCGTAAATTCCGGTTCGGAAACAACGGCCACTCCGGTAAGTCTCCGGATTCTCTCGATCACCCCATCCACAGATTCACTGAATCTCAGGTTCCATGCCGGCTTTTCATCCGTGCTGTTCAGCAGGACTTCCATCGGACCGCTGAATCGAATCTGACCACGATCGATGATCGTGACGCTGTCACAGAGTTCCGCGAGCTCACTCAGAATGTGCGAACTGATGAAGATTGTTTTTCCCATGCGACGGAGTTCGCGGAGGATCTCCATGAGTTCAATGCGAGCCCGGGGGTCAAGCCCGCTGGCCGGTTCATCGAGCAGCAGCACTTCCGGGTCGTGAACGAGGACTCGAGCCAGGCTGACTCGCTGCTGCATTCCGCGAGACAGTCCGCTGATCAGATCGTTTTTTCGCCCGTCCATGTCCGTGAGTGTCAGCACATCATGAATTGTCTGATCCCGCATGGCAGCCGGTAGTCCATACGCTGCCGCAAAGAAGTCAAGGTACTCAAAGACGGTCATCTGTCGATACATGCTGAAGTGATCCGGCATGAATCCGATGCGGCGCCGCACGGCGACCGCGTCGGTGCGAACACTCTGTCCGAACACCTGGACATCACCGTAACTGGCCTGAAGCAGCGTGCAGATCACTTTCAGCGTGGTTGTCTTCCCCGCACCATTCGGGCCGACAAAACCATGCAGCGTCTGAGGCATGACCGCGAACGACACATGGCTCAGCGCCTGATGACTGCGAAACGAGTGAGTCAGTTCGCTGACGGAAATCGCAGGGACAGTGTCTTTGGTAATTTCAGCCATGTTTCAGATGACTCCGATGTTCAGTTCGCGCTTCTAAAGGTGGTTTCAAAACCGGGACTGGCGCCCGAAGGGTGCGGTGTTTTTGATTATTCAACAACTTTAAGGGTGCCTGTCCCGGTTTTGAAATGCGCTCTATGCGTTTCAGGGAGAGTTCAGGAAGAAGTCGCTGATAAACAGCACTCGTCCGACTGTCTTCGCTTCTGTACTGACTGCGAGCTGAAGTTCTTTGGAAATGGGTGCGTAGACCAGAAGACGAATGCGGTCGGCGGGCAGACGAAATTCCTGCATTCGGAAGATTCCCTCATCGAGCAGACTTCGTTCGACCAGTCGCGGCAGCGCCTCGCTGTAAAAGAGTTCTTCAGCAGTCTGAGTCGCAGGCTGTTCCGTCCCGTTGACGATCAACTGGTTGCCAGCTGGGACAGAATTGGGGGTCCAGGAATTGTTGAATGCTCCAAACTCACTCTGACGAGTGTATCCCATCAGATGACGTTTGTTCCGAAGTGAACCGAGAGTGGTTTTCTTCTCGTCCCAGAAAAGGTCATAGACCGCGGTATCGTGAATCACCAGATAGACACATTCTTTGTCCCGAGGAAACTCCGGACCAGCCGCGATGGACAACTGTCGCAGTCCGGACTGTTCGAGTTCGACACTGGCAAGGCGAATTTCCCGGTCGGGCGTCTTCAGTCGTCGTCGGGAAATGGCAGACTGAGAACTGAATGGCGGTATCTGTACATCGAATACCGCTCGATTTCCGCTCTGGATTGTTGCCGCAACCGCTTCATCCGCTTCACCGGATGACAGGACCGCTTCCTGATCATCGCTTCGAAGCTGATACTGTTCGCCTCCAGTTACGAAAAGCGAGTTCCACTGGAAAAGATTCCAGGTTGTGTCGTCTTCAGCTCGAGCGATCCCGATGGAATGCAGGGAAGTGTCTTCACCGTATCCACGCTGGCCAATGATCAGAAACAGAATGCTGAACACGGCCGCCAGTCCGGCGATCGCGCCGTACGTCGTCAGGTAGTGCAGCTTTCTGTTCTGTGAAAGGAACCAGCAGCCCGGAAAAATCATTCCGATGTACATCAGTGACAGCAGAAAGATCAGCCACCAGGCATGGTCAGGCTGCGTGAGGCGGCGGAATTCCATGAGCAGGTTGCTGTCGGAGTAACCCGGATCAAGGCTCTGACTCCCGAGTGCATTCATCTGAGTCTGTCCCGGAGACTGCGTTTCCGGAACATCGTCGGGTTTTGATATCTGTCGTCGAGTCGCCGTTTCAACGACCTGATCGGGCACGGCATCACGCTGAAACGCATGTCGAGTGACTCTGCCGGAACCGACTGCGAATTCTGCAAACGGCTTGTTCAATTCCGAAAGGATTCCCTGAAACAACAGATCCTGACCGTTACGATCCTGCAGCAGGTGAATATTGCCTCCGGACTTCAGCCAGCTCAGCAGTGCCTGTCGCCGCGGTTCTTCCCAATCCGGCACATGATCCAGGAACAGGACGCGGAGAGGCACGACGGCCGTGGCGTAGGGTGGGAAAATCTCAGCCGGAAGATGCTTCAGTGTGGTCGGGAAACGCGGTGTCATGCCGGGACGATCCAGAATGACGGATGTCATCACGGGCGGAGCTGCGTCTGCTGTGTCACCTTCCGCGGGATCAAACACGCTTCGTGCCTGATCCAGTTCCTGGGAAAACACGACGCCGTCAGCGGTTTCCAGCCGAATACGACACTGGCCGGAATTACGACTGATGTACGGATAAAACTGAACCCAGCGCCGCGTATTCGGCGAGAGAAAAACGGTTTCCCGGTTAACTCCTCCGGATTCTCGCACCATTCCGGTCACCAGCTGGAAGGAAACCTGACCTTCGATGGAATCCTGACTCAGATTGTCCAGCAGGATCGATAACGGATTGAACTGGCCGGGCACTACCCGTCCGTCGAACCCCCAGATTGATTCCGCAATTCGGACTTTCTGAACGGGAGTCTGCGCAGCCGTTTCTCCATCGCTCGATGTCAATGACACCACTATCGTCACAACAAAAATGCGAAGAATCTGCTTCCATTCAGGCCACGTCATCATTCCCCACCTCATAAAGCCGCCTGAACGGGATCAGAAAGATTCTGCGGTGGCAACGAATCATGAGCAACTGATGCCCCGGCAGAGATTACATCACGCTGCTCCTGACGATTCAGAAGAGCCGGAGCCCATCGAAGGACGAGGCGACGCACCAGAAACAACATGGCGGACTGAAGTACCAGTCCCAGAATCGTCAGTGAGAAAGACAGATTGACCAGCATCTCCGCGTTGATGCCTGCCCATTGTCCTCGCTGCCGCCAGTATGCTCCATTATTGCCGACTGCATCCAGATAGTATTCACTGAGAATGATGGTTCCTCCCGGAGTGAATGCGAAGTTCAGCATCCAGCGAATGATGCGCTCCGCAAGGGCTTCAGCCTGACGATCAACCAGAGTCCCCCGGGAGATGCTCAGCGTGCCTTCCGGAAGTCGTGCAAGCACGATAGCCATGAACAGAAACGGAATCACCGTCAAAGCGGCAACGCCGGCGATTGAAACAACCACCGATTTTGACTGCGAATGAAAACGCATCCCGATTCCCGCAGAAACCCATGCCAGTGTCTGCATCGTCAGCCACGTTCCTGCCAGGCAGAACAGCCCATAAACCGTGGCCAGCCCGGCGTTCTGTAACACTTCCTGCAGCAGATTGGTGCCGCCGATGCTCATCAGAAACTGAGTCGCGTTCACAGTCAGAATCGGGATCGACATGACAATCATCAGCCGCGACATCCCGGCGACTTTCTCACTCAGAATCTGTGACGCCGACATGGGTGTCGACAGCAGAGCTTCCAGAGTCTCGCGCGCTCGTTCACCAGAAATTGTCGTCGAAGCGCGGACAACGATCACCAGCGCTGCGAGCATCCACACAACAAACAGAAGGGCCCAGAGGCCTCCGGACCCGCGGGCTCCCTGCAGGGCCGCAATCGTACAGATGCTCAGAATCGGAACTTCAATCAGTGTCAGAACGCGAAAGAGATAACGAGCCTTCCCGAGTGACTTTCGAGTTCGTTCTCGCCAGCAGATCGGATCAAACTCCGGTAGAGAATTCACATCGCGAACGATGACGATCCCTCGAGCCGCTCGATTGTTCACGCTCACGAAGAAGCGATCAACGACGCGAAAGGCTTTCAGAACCCATGATGACGACGACGAAAAGGCACGACGAAACAGAAATACCCGTGCCATAATCAGGCAAAAGGATGTCAGAATCAGACTTGGAAGAGTCGCCACCACGAGAACCAGAACCGCGCTGAACCACTCGCCTGGCCCGGGAAACAATCCCTGCATAACACGAACGGTCGTGTTACCGGTGAATGAGTATCGCCAGAGATCCCACGGCGTAAAGGACAATCCAGCCAAAGCCGTGGATCTGGCAACGAGCAGTGCGACAACAACATAGGAAGCGATGAATGCTGCGACCGTCGTCGTGTACCAGGAGCTGAACATGAGCGCAATCGATGCATACAACAGGCACTCACAGAACAAAAGCCAGATTGTTCCCGCAAGCAGACTCGTGTCGACACCACCCAGAGAATAAACGTAAGCGAGCACCGGAAAAGTCAGCAGGAGAAACGTGAACATCGGCACAAGCCGGCTCGCCAGCTTCTCCAGGATGATGCCGGACGGTGACAGTCGCGTCAGAAAGAGTGTGCCGAGCGTATTTCGTTCCTTCTCCATGGTGATGGCACCACAGCAGAGAGCCGGCATCAGAATCTGAATCAGACGAAACAGCCACGGAACGATCTCTTCAAAGATCTCTCCGCCGATTCCCAGCAGATTGAGTGCTGCAGCGGCTGTTGCGGTGGAAGGGTCAACTGAGCTGCCTGGCATTCCTGCTGTCTGAGCGCCGGTTGATCTGTAGATGGATGCACGAAGCTGCAGGTAAACGATCGAGAGAAGAATCACTGCACCAGCGACACGAATGACATAGGTCCGTGGCCGATTGGCGAGTTCCGTGAGTTCTCGTCGCAGCAGCGGAAACTGCGGGATCATTGCGGGTATCATCACGCCGTTTTCCCCTCCGTGAGCTTCATGAACGCGGTTTCCATATCCATGGCTTCCGGCTGAAACATCACGATACGAGCTTTCTCCGCGACGATCGCCTCATGCAGATCCGCAATCGACAACTGATCCTCATGAATTCGAATGGCCCAGCGATCGACCTGCGTTTCCACCGAATCCACACCCGGGATTCGACCAATTCGGTCCGCAAGATCAGGAGCTGCATCCACACAGCGAAGGTGAATGATTCGTTTCAGCTGCAGTTGTCGATAGATGTCAGTCACAGACCCGGCTGCCACCAGATGCCCGGCTTCAATGATTCCGATTCTGGTACAGAGCTGACTCAGTTCTTCCAGAATATGGCTGCTGATCAGAATAGTTTTTCCCATCTCCCGCAGCGCTTTCAGCAGTTCACGGACTTCAATGCGAGCTCGCGGATCGAGCCCGCTGGTCGGCTCATCGAGCAGCAGGAGCTGCGGATCCGGAAGCAACACGCGAGCCAGGGCCAGTCTCTGCTTCATCCCGCGTGACAGTCCATCCACTGGGGAGTCTGCCTTTGCTGCCAGATCGGTCAACGCCAGCACGTCGTCGATGATTCCTCGGCGTTTCGAGACGGGAAGTTTGTACGCCGCTGCAAAGAAGTGAAGGTATTCCAGCGCCGTGAGGTCTTCGTAGACTCCGAAAAAATCCGGCATGTAGCCCATCACTTCACGGACTCTCTGTGGCTGTGTCAGCACGTCGTAACCACAGACCAGTGCCTTTCCACGAAACTTTGGCTGCAGGGTTGCCAGTACACGAATCGTCGAAGATTTTCCCGCTCCATTCGGGCCGATAAAGCCGAATACTTCGCCACGCGGAATATCCAGAGAAATGCCCTTCACGGCTTCGAATCGCCCGTAACTGACGCGAAGATCCCTGATCCGAACCGCCATGTCAGGAAGCGGCAGAACTCCGATACCACTCACTGAATTCTGCGAGGTTGATTCGGCGGAACCGACCTGAGTTTGACTGTTGTTCATAAGATTGAATCAATAAGAGATGTGATTCTGAAACCGATGGTTTTGAGATGCGTCTTCCTGCAATCACAACTGTCCGCTTCACTCAGACTGCGGCTGATCTGGTGATGTCGGGATGTGGTACAGCTTCCGAAACACTCGCCAATGATTAGTGTCTGTCTGCTCAAAGATGAGGAGCACCCATTCTGAGGGATCCGTAGAGTCCAGCATGGCAAGATCCTCCGGTATCGCGGATCCCTGCGGCGACACACGCGAAACAAGTCGGAAAAAGTTTTGCTCCCCCAACCCAAGGGTAGATCGGACGATGATCGATTCCACATGTGTCAGGGCTGCGGTGGAAGTGTCACCGTCGTCACGTTTCTCCTGCCCAAACATCTGAAGAGACGATAACGTTCCGGAATTCAGAACGATGACCTTCCGCTTCACTGTCGTTGCGGCTGCTGCTGCCGGCTCAGCCGCGTCACTCGGTTCTGCATCTCCGAGAATCTGCCTCAGCCGAGCGTTGCCGTCTGATGTTGTGATCAGGCCGGTATCATCCCAGTCAATCTTCGGAATCTCAGAAACTTCGGGGTTCAGACGAAACGTTCGCGTTACCTGCGGAGTCCACTGCTGAATGGTTCGTGTGGCAGTGTAGTTCTGCGGAAAATGTCCGGAATAGACAATGGGACTGAACGTCTTCATCCGACTGTTGTCATTTGCGTTCTGCCTCTGAAAATTCAGGTTGTTCCACGAACGCAGGGAGGCGGTGTCGAATGACTCAGCCGTTAGCTCCTGACGATGACTGCTGCTCTGTGTAGTTCGTGCCCCGGCAAACGACAGCTCCATCCGACTGCTTCGGACAGGAACGCCGTTGTCGACGATGTCGATGACTTCGAGCGATCCTCCGGAAGAGTTGCTGCCCATGTACCGCCCGGCAATCACAACAGTCAGGATGGTGTAGAACGCCGTCACAAACGGAAACATAACCCACGTCGCTTTTCGGAATTTCAGAAATCCGAGGATGAAATAGTCTGCGGGGCCGATGGTCAGTACATAGCCGCAGAGAATGACTCCGATCAGCCAGGCAGGAACGGTTTCAACACCAGGAGGCAGCAGATTCAGCGTCAGTTCAGAAACAAACGACGGCGACAAAGGAGCCATGGTTGCAGGAATCCGGAGTATGTCTCGCATCTGTCGTTCTGTGATTCCGTCTTCCTCTTCCGAGACCTCAGAAAAAAGCGGACGGTTGTATCCATTGTATCCAGCAAACTCCGGCGACTGAGCCATGCGAGCAAAGGCATCGGGGCCAAAGAGATACCGATTTCCTTTTTGCTCATACACCAAACCAAGTCGTTTCGCCCTCTCCCGCAGATCAGCCGCAAGGTCCCATGGCTGATCAGGTCCGAACGCGACGCTCTTTCGCACCTTCCAGAGATGCGTCACGGTGGCTGCCAGCGCGGGGCCTGCGAATGCTGCACTCAGATCTTCCGCAGGCGATATCAGAGCGACACGCCCGAGACCTTTTCGTCGCAGAAGAACACCTTCTGATGCTGATTCCGAACTTCTGTTCTGCAGACCAGTGAGCTGCAGTCGCCCGTCGTCATCGAGTAAACCGTCGAAGGCTTCTTCTGCAGACTCGGTCATCAGTTTCCGAAGAAACTCCAGATGTGCAGGCTTCAGCGGAACGTCCGGTACGATGCAGACACTGCCTCCCGCCTGAACCCACTGCGTGACGGCTTCCATCTGCTCCGTGCTGATCCGTCCCAGAGCACCATCGGCCAGCAGAATCAGATCGAATGCACAGTAAGTCAGCGGATCAGCAGACAGATCTGTCACGGCCTGATTCGTGGCATAATTCAGGATGTGGGTTCCCGTCTCGCCATCGTCAGATCTCGGGTCTGTTCCGAACTCGAGGGAATCACTGCGATTCGGATTGTAGTTCTCCAGCGCCAACGCCTCGTTGAGAAACATTCTGTTGAGCGAAGGCTCCTCTCCTGCCAGTCCACCATGACAGGAACAAACCAGACATGCTCGCTCCTCAGGACTGACCATCAGCAGGTCGTGCGGGACCGGTGGATAAAGTTCTTTCAGAGAAGAACTCAGCGGAATTCGTTCTTCCGATGTCACGAACCACGCAACAATCGCCAGATTCTGCGTGTCGGAAGTCCTCAATGGTGGAAGAATCGTCTGAAACGTGTAGTCCGTATCACGCAGAAAAATATCTTCGACAACCACGGTCGCACGCAGGTCTTCCGACGAAACGACATCCAGCGCATCATACAGCGAGAGCTCCAGTCGCCCTTCCAGACTCTTCGGTCTGTTGTAT
The DNA here is from genome assembly GCA_046345315.1 of Planctomyces sp. GTDB lineage: Bacteria > Planctomycetota > Planctomycetia > Planctomycetales > Planctomycetaceae > F1-80-MAGs062. The sequence goes on along the minus strand of JBKDKA010000203.1, from coordinate 14,607 downwards.
TCCAGTTTGATCTGAACCGGAATCGGGCTCGTTGAACGATTTCGAAGCGACAGCAGTTCGATTCTCATTCGAACCGGCGGCTTCGGCGTCACCGAGCCACCAACCTGACTCGTCTCCTGTGCATACACCGACGAACGAATCAGCAGTGCAGATATGCAGATTGCTGTGGCCGTAATTGTGCAGATTCCTCGCAACAGATACCGATAGTGTTCTCGATTCCGTGCCTGTTCACACGTGGTGTCTGCCGGAACTTCATATCCCGTGTTCGCTGATATACCCATCATGCAGCAACCCCCCGGCCGCGCTGAAAATACCACCACTCCACCAGCAGAAGAATAAATGCTCCCAGAGCAAGCTGCCACCAGAGCGGACGATCGGTTTCCAGGCGTGCGTCCGCATCCGAACTGACACTGATTTCTGTGAAACGAATCTCCTGTGCTGCGGCGAGCCCCGTTTCGCGGGAGTTCAGAAGACCGGTTCCGATCGACGTGACAACGTCATTCCCGTCGAGAATATCGTACTTTCCGACGCGGGCAGCTGCGGCACCAGTGAGTGCTCCGCTGCCGGAACTTCGAAGTGTCACCGTATCCCCGGCCGGACTCCGTACCTGATACTCCCGGTCAGCTTCCAGGCTGAGCGCAGGAAGAACTCCCGTGGGCGCTGCAGTGACTTCCGAAAGTGACGCCTGTTTCAGTGCTGATTCCACGGCATTGGCAGCAATGATCGGAAAACCAAGTCGATACGGCAGTGTGGAACGATCCGTATGAAAGAGAAACCAGTACGAAATTCTGAGCCCTTCCCGTTTCTGCAGCAACAAAGGACCGGTCGTCCCGTCAATCAGAACTTCGTAGCCCCGTTCTTCAAGATCTTTCGCAGCACGGTTCTCTGCCATCGTCGGCTTTTCCCCGATCTGGACATCGGACAGCTGGACGTGCCGAAGAAGCGGTGCTGTGCGGTTCCAGTCGACGACATTCGTGACATCTTCCTGAATCGTCACCAGGTCCTTCAGATCTTCCGGGAGCACACCGATGAACAATCGCACCGGCGCTTCCGTCGACTTCAGTGCTTCCGTGTCGGCGACAACCAGATCCCATTCACCAGTGCCCGTTTTTCCGTCCGCTGCATCCTCGATCTCCACCTTAGGCAGGACGTTGAGCGCATGTCGCCACGATGTCAGTTCCGACGACACCAGCACCTTCAATGGTCGAACCTGAGGAAGTGTCAGCCATACGGAATTGTCAATGTCCAGGGAGTCTTCATCTTTCGGAACAATACGTGCCTCAAGAATTCGAGCATCCGTGGCCGACACCGGAAACACCAGTCGTTGCGACTCGTCGGACCCCACTTCCACGGCCTGCGTTGCTGTCTGAGCACCATTCTCAAACAACTGCAGCTCACCGCTTCGCAGTTCCGCAGCCGAACCGGATACTCGAAGAAACACTTCCCATTCATCAGCCGTACTTCGGCGAGCACTCATTTCGGTAATGCCGATGTTCGGTCCGCCAGGTGCAACTCGCCGTACATCCACCGAGAATGGCAGTTCAAAATCCACCTGCTCCGGGAGATTCCCGTCGGTCATGACTGTCACACGTTCAATCTCAAACGAACGTGTGTAGGCAGCGGCCATTCGCAGTACGTCATCCAGCTGTGCCGGCAGGTCTGTAGGTTCGAGCGACTGCAGTGTTCGTGTGAGCAGACGCTGATCATCGGTAAATTCCGTCAGTCGCCTTCCAGTGGATGCAAAAGCAAACAGGGCCATCCGCTGATCACCACGAAGATTGTCGATCTGCTGCTGAACAAGCTCCTTCACCAGATCGAGCCGACTCCGGCCGTCTTTCCCTTCTTTCGCGGCCATACTCGCGGAACAGTCAATCAGCACGGGAAGATATTCCGCTGCGCCACTGCCGGACTGAAGAAACGGCTGCATGAGTGCCAGCACGATACTGGCCAGAAGAAGCAGCTGAAGCAGTAACAACAGATTGCGACGAAAACGCTGAAACGGCGAGTTGACTCGCTGGTCATTCACCACAGACTGCCAGAGCACCAGCGATGGAAGCTCAACACGCGGGCGCCGCAGCTTCAGAAAATACAAAATCACCAGCGGAATCATCGCCAGAAAAAACCAGGCCCCGAAAAGATTTGTAAAGCCCGGCCAGCTCATCGGATCACCCATCCCTGCCGACAAAGGTGATCAAACAGAACACTTTTCAGCGGCTGTCCCGAACTGATCGACACAAAGCGTCCGTTTCGACGCCGGCACATCAGATTCAGTGACTCTTCAAGCCCCAGTCGCTGTTCATGGTAAATTGACAGCAGCTCGGAGGCATTCGTAATGTCGAGCGTGTCGCCGGTTTCGCAGTCAACAAATCGCAGGTCTCCCTGAACGTCTGGATTAATCTCTGACTCGGAAAGGATCTGAACGCCCCAGATCTCCAGCCCGCTGCCGTTGAGAAGATTCAGCGGTCGAGTCAGGTCTCCAGTGGTCAGAAAATCGCTGAGCAGCACCGCAACACCACGTCCTCGATGAAAACGCAGCATGGTTTCAATCGCGTTCTCAATCGGGATGTGTCCGCCGGGTTCGATTTGTTCCAGGAACTGCAGCAGCGGCTGCAGTTTTGTACGACCCGTTCCAGGAGCAAACATCGACGGACGATCGCTTCGCTGGTGGATCGCATACGCGCTGACTCGTTCGACGCTCAGCAGACTCATGATTCCGAATGCGGCAGCCAGCTGTTTGGCTCGAAGGAGTTTATCGTCCCACGCCATCGACGCAGAGGCATCGACAAGAAGTACCACATGCAACTCTTCTTCGTGCTGGAACTGCTTGATATACGGACGATTCAAGCGAGCGAAAATGTTCCAGTCGATGTAACGCATGTCATCGCCGGAGGCGTAGTCACGGTAATCCGCGAAGTCCGTACTGCTGCCGCCCTTGCCGGAAAGATGTTCGCCCCGGCTGCGATTGGTCAGTCGGCGCATCGGCTTCATCCGCATTCGCTCAATCAGCTTGAGCGTCGCGTTATCGAAGAGTGACGTGAGTTGTGCGGACGTGCCGTTGGTCACGCTTTCAGGCCTCCGTCGGCAGCTTGGTGATGGTCTCTTCGATTACATCCCGAACGGAGACATTCTCTGCCTGTCCGTCATAGTTCAGCAACGCTCGGTGCTGCAGTACTTCGGGAGCAAAGTATCGAATGTCTTCAAATGCCACGTGAGCTCGTCCCTGACTGAGTGCTCGAACACGGCCCCCTCGAATCAGCGCCTGAGCCGCTCGCGGACTGGCCCCCCATCTCAAGAATCTGCGTACCTGATCGGTTGCCCATGCACAGTCAGGATGAGTGGCGAGTACCAGTCGACAGGCGTAGTCTCGGATCGGATCAGAGACCACAACTCGGTCGAGAATTTCACGAAGCCGCAGAATTCTCGGACCGTCAATGACAGGTTCCGCGACATACTTGTGTTTCAAAATCGTTCGATTCACGACTTCGTTGAGTTCTTCGCGAGAGAGTAACGGAACAACAACCTTGTACATGAAGCGGTCAAGCTGAGCCTCGGGAAGCGGAAATGTGCCTTCCTGTTCAATCGGGTTCTGAGTGGCCAGAACAAAGAACGGAGGATCGAGCCGATACGTCTGTCCGCCGGTGGTGACCGTTCCTTCCTGCATTGTTTCGAGCAACGCAGACTGAGTCTTCGGAGTGGCTCGATTGATCTCGTCAGCGAGCAACAGCTGAGTGAAAATCGGCCCGCGTCGGAATTCGATGCGATAGCCACCGCGTTCATCGGAAGTCATCATGTTGGTGCCGACGACGTCTGCCGGCATCAGGTCCGGAGTGAACTGAATCCGGCGAAAGTCGAGCCGAAGTACGTTCGACAGGGCCTTGACGAGCTCCGTTTTTCCCAGCCCCGGAACACCTTCCAGCAGCACGTTTCCGCCACACAATAGCGCCGTCAGCGTCGCTTCGACAACACGCTGCTGCCCGACAATCACTCGTCCGACGGCTTCTCGAATCGCCTGAAACTCATTCCGAAACTGATCTGCTTCCGACTGCAGTTCCGCAGCACTGAGCGTCTTCGCCGGTTCATTCATGATGGACTCGATTCATTTCTGGAGATCACACGACTGCGTCGTCAACTATGGAATGATGGAAGTTGATAGGTGGTTTTTTTGTGCCACTGGCTCTGCCAGTGCTGTTAGCTGGCAAACACTGGCAGAGCCAGTGGCACACATCAATTGATCTTTGACAGAGCACAATCCACCCCAACTTTCAGTCCTGACATCGCTCTACTTATTGTCACCACCATCCTGTTCCCGTTTTCGTTTCAGCGCTAGCAGGCGTGATGTGGTGCTGCCATCATCGGCGGCACCGGAATTTTGTTCTGATGACTGCACGGAAGGACCAGTCCCCTTCGGTTGCTCTGCCGTTTTCTCGGACGTTGCTTTCGATGGCGGACGAGTCCCGGTCGTGGGGCGAGGAAGCTTGGGACCATCCACCGGACCACGCGGCGGCGATTTTGGTCTTTCCTCTGCTGATCCACTGAGAGACGTGCGTACTTCGTTCGTCTTCTGCAGCAGCGTCCCAATCGTTCCGGAAGACTCGTGCCTTGTGCGACGGAAAAGCTTTCGGAGAGCCGAGAAGTCGATCTGAACTCGCCGGATACCAACGTCCAGAGGAATCAGGCAGGTCAGCGCCATCAGCAGCCAGTCAAATACCGGCCGAGAACTGCGTTTTGGCTTGCGATTCCCAAAGATCCGCTCGGCGGTTTTGATCGGATCATCGTCCGGTTCCAGTTCCTGCCCTTTGGTTCGTTCCGCAATCTCTCGCATTACCACAGGATTCGCTCGAAAGCGAAGATACTCCGGTGAATAGGAAACAATGAAACCAGCGTATGCGGTCTCTTTGCGATCAGCGCCAACGGCGCCGATCTGTACCTGATACCGTCCTTCCCCGCGAAGTGGCATGGTTGTCTGGTATCTTCGCGGTGCGATCTGACGCACGGGCTGAGTCGTCTGAAAATTATTCGGCCCCGAGGCGGACACCGTCACGTCGAGCAGGCTTTCCTCCGGATGAAAATCTTCAACGACGACGACTCCTTCGTTTCCATTTGTGTACGTGTAGACACGAAGAAATTGTTCGCGCCGAACTCGTCCTACTCGAGTCAGGATCTGATTCACCAGCTGCTGAAACTGATCCCACTGAAGCCAGTCCTTACCCCACCGCGATGTCAGGTCTGATGTGAATGCCGCTGTGACACCAAGCCCGTAACGCCAGACCGCCAGAATCGGATCCTTTTCTCCGTCTGAAAAGGCCTTTTCGTTGCCTCCCGGTGGAGCACTCAACACAACCGTCGCTCGCGGGTCTTCCTTGGGAGATGTCAGAACATATCCGTAGAGATTCGGGGGCAGCCCGATATCCCGCATCATCGGGTCGACGCCGGTCAGCTCCGGGACAAAGCTTCGATTCTGAATCTGACTGCGACGAAGCCGTTTCGCTTCTTTGATGAAGATCGACGGGAGCTGATTCGGATCAGATGGGTAATAGAATCGGCCCTTCGTGATCCCGGAAATCATTTCCATCGTTCGAGTATTTCCATCGTGCGGAAACACCGCCACTGTGGAAACCTCCACCTGATTGTCCACAAATTTCTGCAGCAGGTCCGGCGGTGGCGGATTGGCATCACCGTCGGAAATGATGATCATGTGCCGGCTCGCCGCATCGCTTTTCACCAGAGCCTCCAGCCCCATCCGCATCGTGGCAGAAAAATCCGGCATGTCACCGATTTCTGCCGAGTTGATCTTCGATACCAGACTGCTGTACTCCGATGCCGGAGTGAGCTCGAAAACCCATTCATCGCCACCACTGCCGTAGGCAAGCGCGCCCACGAGGTCTTCCGAACTCAGCACCTGGATGGCTCGCTTCGTGATTCGCTTCGCCCAGCTGTTCCCCTGAGGAAACTCGCAGGTGTGAAGTACGATCACCAGAGCTCCCTTCGGAAGGATCTTTTTGTTGCTGATCTCCATGGAAATCGGCAGCGCCTCCTCAATCACAGATCCCTGATAACCTCCAGGTCCAAAACTATTGGGGCCACCCACCATCAGGAAACCGATGCCGAGATTTCGAACGGCGTCATGAAGAGCCTGCATCTGGATTCCGGTGAGCGAATCCGCTGCGACATCAGCAAAGATGACGGCGTCGTAGGGCATCAGTGAAAGTGGATCGACTGGAAACTCCAGCGCGTTCCGAGTCTCCACCTGCCGCTCGCCCTGTTCGAGCGCCTTCTGGAAGAATGCCCATTCACGAGGATCTCCCTGCGGGTCTGTGACGACCAGAATACGCCCCGGACCGTCAATGAACAGGTAATTCCGGACCTCATTATTCTCCGGGCGACTGTCCAGCTGCGGCGACACCTCTATGGCCGCTGAGTACTCATAGTATCCCGGCTCATCGACGCGAATGGGAATCGTATATCGCGATTTCCCGGCTTCGTATTTCACTTCCAGCCGCTGAAGCGTCTGATCTCCCTGTTTCAGCACCAGAGTACCGGATCCGGCAGCAAGCGAACTCAGTACGATGCTCGCATCGTACGTTTCCCCGATGCGCACAAATCGCGGCAGATCGAGTCGCTCGAGCAGCACTTCATGCTTGTAATCGTACTCGATCGGAACGACATCGACCTCGACACCGCGAGCATCAAGGTCGTCGACAACATCCTTAAGCTGCCCGACGGTTTCTGTTCCGTCACTGATCAGAACAATCCGCCCGTTGTTCTCCTCAGGAAGCATCGCCGCACTCAGTGCCAGCGATTGTTCCAGATTCGTCGCATCCTGACTGACTCGGGAGTTAATGAACTTTTCAAACGGAAACGTTTCTCGCGGTGGGTATTCGACTGCTGCTGTGCGACCAAAAACAACCAGTCCTGCCTGATCGGTGACGGGCTTCTCAGCAGCAGTATCGGCGACCATTTTGAGCGCATCGTTACGCGCTTCATTGACGGAATCGGAAACATCGACGGCATAAACTACTGAAACGACATCACTGGTTCGAACTGATCGAGGTTCCGCAAGGACAATCACCAGCAGTCCGGTGATCAACAGCCGAACGAACCCTGCAAGCGATCCTCGAAACGCCGGAAGCCCGGAATGCCCTGCAGCCTGCATCCACCAGATCCATGGCGTGACGACGAGCAGCAGAAACGCCCAGGGACGTGAAAACTCAATGCGCTGTGTCAACAGGAGCGAAGCGACCGTTCCGCCGAACACCACCACGAAAAGGATCATCGGAAGCGTCGACCACCGCGTGACTGGCCGTCGCGCTGTCGGAAACAACCGACGCCCGATCAGACGGACTGCCGCAGTCAGCTGAGACCATCGAGACGATCGATTCACGGTGTCAGCTCCACAAGGCGATGATTGCCGGTATCCGCCACAAGAATCCGTCCATCGGTGAGTACAGTCAGCGCCCACGGATTCAGAAACCCGTTCAGGCCTCGTGCAGGTCCACCATAACGCCCGAGTATGGTACCGTCCTGATTGAGCACTGTCAGACGAGACGCCTTGTTTTCAATCACAAAAAGCGTTCCGTCGCGTGTGACCGTCAGATCGTACGGAAACTCTAGTGGAGCGACATCGTCGGGCAGTTTCAGCACTTTCAGGAATTCACCGGTATCCGTGAAGATCTGAATTCGATTGTTGAATGCATCAACAGCGTAAATCTTTCCGTCTCGCCAGACGACAGCACTGGGCCGCTGAAACTCACCCTCTGCGGTACCATGTTTTCCGAACTGAGTGACGTATTCGCCGTCTGACGTGAACTTCTGAATTCTCTGTTTGTCGCCATACTCCCCGACGTAAAGGTAGCCGGAAGGATCCTGAGTGACTGCCACTGGAAACACAAATTCTCCGTCCCCTGTGCCTTCACGACCGAAGACTTCGCTGACGGTTCCGTCTTCCGTTGCGTTGAAAAGAATCACTCGATGGTAATGCGTGTCGGCGACAGCGATGCGACCGTCGAGCATTTTCCAGATGCCTTCCGGACGCCCGACGTCCCACGCCGGCATTCGCCACTGCTTCGTGAGCGTTCCGTCCTTCGCATACACGAGCACTCGCCCCGCGTCGTCGAGTGCATAGACATTATCTGACGTGTCCGAATAGAGAGCTCTGGGAGCCGGCAGGGATCGTCCTTCAGCGGGAACCTTCCACACATCGAATCGGCTGATCGGATAAACAGGACCTTCTGCGGAGTGTCCACAACCGGCGATGCCCGAAACCAAAGCAACCAGAATCACTGCAGCCACCCAATCTGCAGACCGTGCTCGTTTCAGATGTTTCGGCGGTGCGCCGTTGCGGCTCATCACGCAACACCTTCTCCCGCTTTTCCTGAATCTGTTCTGACGAGCCGTACTCGATCGCCGATTCCGGGCCGATTGCCATCGCTGCGATGAAGAACTCGATGAACGGGGCCGTCCGCTGCTGAGTCGAATCGCCTGAGCGTCGTCTCTGTAAACGGACCACAGAAATCCGAACTGACGACCATCAGCTCTGATTCGCTGCTCCGCTGAAGAGCCAGCCATTCAGGGCGAACAGGTCCGCAGTCTCGTCCTGAACAGATTGTCATAATCTGCTTGCCCCAGAATCCGGAATCTTCCGAATTGAACCAGTTCAATGGCCCCAGAAAACGGCCTGTTTCAGTATCCGGAGGTGACTCATAAAGCGATTTCACGGCTCCCTGATAAATCATGCGCCCGCCCTTCAGGCAGACCACATCCGCAGATTCGCGAATGACAGCCTCGGCATCATGAGATGTCATCACCACCGAAATTCCTCGTTCACGAATCACTGTGCGAATGTACTTCCACCATTCCGGTTTTCTGGCACTGTCGCCATGAGCCAGCGGTTCGTCGAGCAGCAGGATTCGGCTCTGCGACGCCAGTGCTCGACCCAGTGAAAGTCGTGAGATTTCCCCCTGTGACAGCGTCTCCGGAAACGCGTCCCGCCGATGCAGGAGATCCAGCCGGCTCAGAATTTCGTCTGAGGAAATTCCAAATTCGGAAGAACTGGCGTCAGTTCCGTCAATTCCGACCACCGGATTGCGACTGCTGGCTGGCCCGTTTCGCACTGACACGGCATTCAGATGCTGTTGCACGGTGAGATGCGGCCAGAGCCCACCACCTGACGGCGCCCAGTACACCGGCAGTGATCTCCGCGATCCATGAAGCGCATCTGGTGCCGGTCGCTGATTCGGTGAGTTACCGAACACGGTTTCCGGATAACTGACCACTTCGCCTTCGTCGGGACTCTCCATTCCTGCCAGCAGATTCAGCAGCGATGTTTTTCCGGCGCCCGAATAGCCGATGATCGACGTGACACCGACTCGAATGTCCAGTGTGACGTTGCTCAGACGCCTGGTCCCGTTCCCCTGAAGCCCCACGTTCCGCAGGCGAAACAGGACCGGCCGGAGTTCTGATTCCTGTGAACGCTTCGGATCAGTGGCCGTTGTCGTCAAAATACAGGTCCCGGCATCCAGGGACAGAACTCCTCGTCACCGATTCCCTGAGCTTCACTCAGCGTCTGCTTTCCGCTGGCTGTGGCAATGATGCTTTCGAAAATTTCACGGCCGACTTCTTCGACAGTGGCTCCTTCTAGAATCGTGCCCGCGTTGATGTCCATGTCTTCTCGCATCCGATTGTAGATGCCGGAGTTCGTGGCCACCTTGATCGTCGGTGACGGCTTGCATCCGAAGCAGCTGCCGCGTCCCGTGGTGAAGACAATAATCTGAGCACCGCCAGCGACGAGTCCCGTGACGGACGCAGGGTCGTATCCGGGCGTATCCATCAGGACGAAGCCGCGTTCCGTGACGAGCTCCGCGTATTTGTAAACGGCTCGCAGAGGCGCCGTTCCGCCTTTCGCAACAGCTCCCAGCGACTTTTCAAAGATCGTCGTGAGGCCACCCTTTTTGTTGCCGACCGACGGATTGTTGTCGATCGCGGCTTTGTGCATCGCTGCGTAATCCTCCCACCAGCGGATGCGTTCCAGCAGAGCATCAGCAACCTTGCGTGAAACCGAACGGCGAGTCAGCAGATGTTCGGCTCCGTAGACTTCCGGAATTTCCGAAAGGATGCCTGTCCCGCCATGAGCCACAATCATATCGCTGGCAACACCAAGAGCCGGATTCGCGGTGATTCCGCTGGCTCCGTCACTGCCACCACACTCCAGGCCCACTTTCAGTTCACTGATGGGGATCGGTTCGCGTCGAACGTTGTTGGCAATCGGAAGAAGTTCCATGAGCACTTCGACAGCGCGGTCAACCGTTTTGCGAACTCCGCCGACTTCCTGAATATTCAGCGTCATCGGGCGATTGGGAACGTCCTGAGCCTTTCCGCCTCCCAGCTGTACCAGACCATGTTCTGATTCGAGGTGACTCGCCTGAGCCGTTTCACACCCGAGCCCCAGAATCAGACTGGCGGAGATATTGGGATGGCGAGCGAACCCGGCAAGCGTTCGATTCAGCTGCAGGTGATCTTCACCACCAAAGGCAAACGCGCAACCGCTTTTGTGAACGAGCGGAATGACACCATCAACGTTCGGAAATCGACTCAGGTCTGTCTTTGAAAGCTCCTGAGCAACATAGCGCGCGGTTGTTGCCGAACAATTCACCGTGCTGATCAGTGCCACATAATTTCGCGTACCGAACGTACCGTTGGCCCGTCGATAGCCCATGAACGTTCGCTGTTCCGTCGGCTTCGGAAACTCACGAATATCAGTGCAGTATTCGTAGTCTCCACTGAGCTTTGCAGCCGTGACGTTGTGAACATGAACCCACGATCCAGCGGCGATATCCGTTGAGGCAATGCCGATATTCTGACCATATTTCAGAATCGCGCTTCCGGCCGGTATGTCCCGGACAGCGACTTTGTGCCCAGCGCCAATTGCTTCTCGAAGGCGAACGCTTCCGCCGGAGAATGGCTGTTCTGTATTGGCTGCGGCAGAAATACGAGCCACGGCGACATTGTCTGAAGGGTGAAGTTGCAAAAGGGTCTGCTGGTAGTTCAACGACGGTCTCCCGGAATTCAGTCCGGAATGAGGTAAACACTCTTCTCAACTCCGGCACTGATCAATGAATGCGCGGAAGTTACTCCGCAGAGCGGCACGAGTGAATAATGCGAGCACAGTATTGCCGCAGCACTGTATTCCCGGAGCACAGACGGGAGCAAGCGCTCCGGGTCAGTTCCCGAAATATCACGTCAACATGCTCAGTGGAGTGGCGAAGGCGGAGGGACAAGTTTCTCCCACTGGTCGATCGGAAGGTTCCATGGGTCTTCTCGCAGCGGTTCCACGAGCGGCAGCACCCAGGAGTAACCTCCGATTCTCCGGACTTCTTTCGCGAGATTGACAGACGGATCGATCAGGTACTGAGGCTTGCGACCATTCAGCGATGCCAGAACTCGGACACGAATCTCTAAGTCGGAGATCCCCTGCTGTTCGTAGAAACTAGCCAGTTGCCCGACGAAATGGACGATCAAATCGGGATCACGGCTCATCATCTGCGCCTGACGCTGATTCAGAAACGGCATAATGTCAACGACACCGTGCCGGCCAGTGCGCGGTTCCGCAGCATAAAAACGAATCCCCGTCAGTTTCTGACGAAGCATCATGCGCCATGCGAAGAGCTGACCGTTTTCAGTCCATGATGGATTTCCCTCATACAGCAGATGTCGAAACGGCAGCAGAACCTGGAGGAGCACGTAGACTGACAGCGCGAACATCCCAGCAGTTCGAAGTGGTGTCCGGATCTCGGACCATGATGCTGTCGACTGGGGAGCTGATACCGGTGTCCTAAGCAGTCTTCTCGGCCAGTTCGGTCGAAAGAATATCGTGCTGGCAGCAATCATCAGCCAAGGGAACAGGCCGATCTGAAACAGGACAGAGTTCATCAGGTGAAAGGCGATCAGGAGCAGAAAACCCGGAAGAGCAGTCCGGCTCCAGAGAAGCAGTGGAACAATCGCCAGATCGAAAAGAAGACCGCCCCAGGCGAACAGCCCGGGAGACCAATCTCGTGTCAAGAATTCCCCAATCACCGGCAATTCGGACCTGGCCGCCAGCCACATTTTCATTGGCTGCCCCTGAAGCCAGTCGGAATCGATCTTCGCGATTCCGCCATAGAAGTAGACGACCCCCAGCTGAAATCGCAGCAGCCAGAGCCCCCAGACTGGTCCGGCAGAATTCTGTCTGCCCGGACGAAAGGCATCGACTGACCAGACGCGGTTCAGCGGAATTGCCACAGCCAGAAGGCAGAGCAGAATGATCAGGTAATAATGATTGTTGTACAGCGCACGTTCGATCAGGAAAACGTGCGTGAAGGTGAACAGAAGCAGAACAGCAGCAAGCCGATAGAACAAACCGGCTGCAACACCGATCGCGGCGATCAGCATCACCAGAAAATGCAGATACATCCCGCTGCCGGGCCAGGGTCTCACCCATTCAAACCCAAAGTACGTGAGATGAAACCGCGGCGTGATGAAATCCGCCGCCAGTGCCGGTGAACTCAGATACTTGTATGCAAATGCCGCCAGTGAGAACCCGAAAGCGATTCGAAAGAACGCCAGTCCGGAATAGTCCGTCGACTGAAACGCTCGTGAATAGAATAATTCAGATTTCGAAAGCGGCTGATTCATCAGGGCTTTGCGGTTCCGGCAAGATCAATCTTCAGATCATTGTTCGTGTCTGGCAGCACTTCGACGATCAGGCCTTCTGCTGCCTTCTTACAGGGTTGTTTTTTCTTCTTTCCGTCTTCGTCCTCCTCCAGAACAGCGAGATTGAGAATGACCTTATGCTTTCCTACCACGGCTCCGTCGGCCTCACCGTAGGTGCTCATCGTGAAAGTTCCGTCCTCCTGAATCAGAGCCTGTGCCGGCTTTCCGATGTTTGCAGACTTGCTGTCAGAGTTCGGATCCCGGATCGGCGCAAGAATCAACAGTCCGCCGGTCATGGGTTCACCGTTGCAGGTGCATGTTCCTGAAACCGGTGACAACGAAAACTCTGTCCTGCCGCAACCAGAAAACAGAATGGCAAAGCAGAGAAATACTGAGTGAAGGAATGGAGATCCGGTCGGAATTGTCCCGAGTGAACGTTCCGACAAACTGATCATGCGTGTCATCTGACGAGCCTTGATGGATCAAAAAAGGAGGGGCTGGTAAGAAACAGCCATCGGTCCCCACGGAAACCGATGGCTGCAGGTTCGTGATGAAATACTGAGTATTGAACTCAGAACTCGCCCAGCGGGTTCCCGTCGTTACGAGCACCCAGATTAAAGTAGACGGTTGTGTCGAGGTTTTCGCTGATGAAACGGACGCTGCCATCCGCCATCGTGAACTGAACGCCGCCTTCGTGCTGGCTGAATGCTGAGTCGTCATCGACAGTTGTGTTCATGACGTCACCAGCTTCGGACTTGAACGTTACCTGCTCGTCTTCGCCGATCGGACCGACCCACACCGGCCAGTCACGTTTGCCGTTGCCGCCGTCGATCGTCACATAGGCCTTCTCGCCGAAGGCCAGTGTGTTGCTTGTGCCGTCAGTCACATCGCGGATCTTCTGTGCTCTCGGCAGACCACCACCGCCATATCCAAAGAGGCCCTGCTCATCACCATCATCAGGAATCTCAGGTCCCTGACTGGCCGCATAGTGGGACGTTGCAAATCCGTTTTTCCATGTGGCCGTGATACCTTCGGATTTCGGTCCGACTGTGCTGGCTGACGGGCAGAGGTATACGGAAAGCACGGTGTCTTCGCCCTGAGTCGGACCGCCGCGGACTTCCCAGATTCCGTCGTCATCAGGAAGTCCATTGATCCCGTTCGGGTTCACACGATTATAAACATTGACCTGGTCGAGATAGGGCAACAGAAACGTGCCCCAGCCATGCCCCTGCTGCTCCTGCTCAGTGTCAAGAACCATGCTGCCGATATACGCGGGGGGGAATGTACTGAATGCATCATGGTAGTTGTGAAGTGCAAGTCCCATCTGCTTGAGATTGTTCTTGCACTGAGTGCGTCGAGCCGCTTCACGCGCCTGCTGAACTGCGGGCAGCAGCAATGAGACCAGAACTGCAATGATTGCTATCACGACAAGGAGCTCGATCAGGGTGAAACCCGAGAACCGATGTTTAGGGGAGTTCGAAACCGTGAGTTTCGATGGACTGAGACTCTTCATGCGAAAAATTCCTCCTGGAGAGCGGCAAACAATAACTCCGTGGACAATCACATTGATCATCCCGCGTGGATAACGACAAACTCAGATCTGCAGTCCCTGGGAACCTGAAGTTCCGGATTCCACCTCAGTCCCGCTTCCGCAGGACTGAGGTTACAGAGTCAGCACATCATCAGTTCGAGGGGGATTCTGATGACTGCGCCTGACCTGTGGCTCGAATCACATCGCCAATTGACTTCCAAGATGTCAGCAGCATCGCACAACGGTCACCATCGGTGTGACAACCGAAGATGCCGTCCGAAAACGGACCTCCGAAGTTTCCGGGAACCGCGTCGATGCCGTCTGTCTCCCGGGCACCCTCAACGGAAAACGAAGTCAGGTATCTGTTGCTGCCCTGACGCTCCAGAACATGA
>JBKDKA010000202.1:0-12545 GCA_046345315.1 Planctomyces sp. | reverse complement strand
CGGCGAATGGAATCACTATTACATTCGAGCGATCAACGGCGAAGTCCGGCTCTGGGTGAATGGGGAAGAGGTGTCCGGTGGAACGGGATGCCAGCCGGCCAGTGGTTTTCTCTGCCTCGAATCGGAAGGATCTCCCGTAGACTTTCGGAATCTGCGTCTGCGAGAACTTCCATAAGGTCTGATCAAATGCTGGTGTCGAACCGGATCATCTGCTCACTTTGGAAGTACGGCCCCGCGATTCTCTCGGTCGTCCTGATCGTCGCCGTCGGACAGACTGCGTTCTGTGAAGACTCGATCCCGGCGGGCGCTTCGGGTTCAGCGAATTCGAGTTCAGAGCAACAGAGTTCTGTCTCCAAAGGAGGCAGAACCAGCCTGAATCCGAGCACCGAGAAGGAACTCGTCCGCATACTCAGCGATCGATGTCTGAGCTGCCATGGCGACGATCCAAAGGGCGGACTGAAACTCAACTCAGCGAAATCCATGCTTCATGGAGGCGACAGCGGTGCGGCGGTTGTCCCGGGACATCCGGAACAAAGTCTTCTGATCACTCGCATCAGGGCTTCGGAGAGCGACGAAACTCGCATGCCCCCGGAGGGGTCTCGCCTGTCGGCAGCGCAGATCACAACTCTGGAAGACTGGATTCGATCGGGAGCGCCCTGGCCACAGCAACTCGTACTGAAATCTCCCCGGGAGGCAGCACAGGAACACTGGGCATTCCGTCCCGTGGTTCGTCCTGAGCTTCCATCGCCTCACGATGCGTCAGCCAACCCCCAATCGCCAGGCCAATTGGAAACGAATCCGATTGATGCACTGATTCGATCTCGTCTGAAGCAACAGAAGATTGAACCCTCTCCGGAAGCTGACCGAAGAACACTTCTCCGTCGAGCATCCCTTGATCTGACCGGGCTGCTTCCAACTGCGGAATCGGTCGAATTGTTCCTTGCGGATAATCAGCCGGGGGCCTGGGAACGGGCTGTCGATCGACTGCTGATGTCACCGCATTATGGTGAGCGATGGGCGCGGCCCTGGCTGGATCTCTGTCATTTCGCCGACACTGACGGTTATCTCACAGATCAGCGACGTCCGGTTGCGTGGCGTTATCGGGACTGGCTGATTCGGGCGATCAATCAGGATCTCCCATTCGATCAGTTCACCATCGAACAACTGGCCGGGGATCTTCTCCCGAATCCCACTCTGGACCAGTTGCTGGCGACGGGGTTTCTGCGAAACACACTCAGCAATCGGGAAGGCGGCGCTGATCTCGAGGAGTTTCGTGTCGAACAGGTTGTCGATCGAACCACACTCGTCGGCATCGGCTGGATGGGTCTGACAGTCGGATGTGCTCGATGCCACGACCACAAATACGATCCGATGACACAGTCTGATTTCTATCGCCTGTATGCAATTCTGGATCAGGCGGATGAAGTCAACATTGATGCTCCGCTTGAGGGTGAAGCTGAAGCGTTTCAGTCGACGTATGCAGAGTATCGGCGAAAGCGAGATGAACTGACTGCGCCAATTCGGGATGAACTCGAAGCACTGCAGGCTCGATGGGAAGCCCGCATGCTTCAGGCGGTTGCCCGACCCTCTGAAGATCCGCTCTGGGACCGTCAGTGGGAAGTGCTCGGGCTGGTCTGGGGAGGACAGCTCGGGGAAGGACAACTGGAAGGATGCGAAATTGTCCGAACTCCGAGAGCACAGCGAACTCCGGATGAACAGGACCGTCTGCAGGATTACTTTCTTGCCAGTGGATCCCTGATCGACGGGAAGAAGTTTTCTGAGCTGAAGTTGTCGGAGCTGACCTCAAAGATCAATGAGCTGAAGAAAGAGGTTCGGTGGCCCACGCGAGCTCCCACGATGCGGCAGGCTCGTCATCATCGGCCCGTCCATATTCACGTTCGGGGAGACTTTCGTGTTGTCGCGGATCCGGTAGAACCTGGAGTCCCCAAATGGCTTGAAGGCAAAGCACAGAAGTTTGCCGTCTCGAACGAAGGTTTCGGACGGGAGTCACGGAATCGCTCACTACTGACGACAGCTCGACGCGCTGAACCCGGGCAGAGCTCATCCGAAACAGCATCAACAGCCAATTCGGATGACTCAACTCAGCAGATAAATCGTCTCGATCTGGCGAAATGGCTTGTTCGTCGGGACCACCCACTGACCGCTCGAGTTGTTGTGAATCGCATGTGGCAGGAGTTTTTTGGACGAGGTCTGGTCGACCCGCCGGACGACTTCGGACTTCGTGGGCCGGCACCAGCGTATCCGGAACTGCTGGACTGGCTGGCCGCGGAATTCATGGAGAGCGGCTGGCGAGTCAAATCCATGCATCGTCTGATCGTGACATCGAAGACCTACCGTCAGTCGTCGATACATCGTTCTGACCTCGCATCGATGGATCCGGGAAATCAGTTTCTGGCTCGTCAGGTTCCGATGCGACTCAGTGCCGATCAGGTTCGAGACACAGCACTCCAGGTCAGCGGGCTGCTGAACATACGGATCGGTGGTCCGAGCGTCTTTCCGCCACAGCCGGAAAGTGTTTCCCGCGAAGGTTACTCCAATGAGTGGAAAACCAGCGAGGGTCAGGACCGCTATCGTCGGGGCCTGTATACCTGGCTTCAGAGACTTTCACCTTATTCACACAACGTCACGTTTGATGCGCCTCCGCCGAATTCGGTCTGCACTCGAAGAGATCGATCCAATTCGCCTCTGCAGGCTCTGGCTCTGCTGAACGATCCGGTCTTCTTTGAAGCATCCCGATCGATGGCAGAAAACCTGCTGAAGGGACCTCTCAAGGATGACTCCCCGCGCATTGAATCACTGATGCAGACCGCGTTCTCGCGTTCAGCGACGGATCAGGAACGAGATATTCTGATGAACTATCTGATGCAGCAGCGAGCCAGCGCTGATGAAATCACAGCCTGGACAAATCTCTGCACCGTCATTCTGAACCAGCATGAATTGATCACGAGAGACTGAGACATGATGAGAACGTCCGGGTTCAGTCGTCGAGACCTGCTGCAGCAGTCCGCGTTCGGACTGGGTTCGATTGCGCTGAGTCAACTGCTGGCCGAAGATTCCTTTGGTGACGTTGGCGGAGGTGGCGACAGTGGCGGAGGAGATCCGCAGCGCAGTGAGCGAAACGCGGATTCGACGAGTTCCTCGAGCGACCCGATGTCGGTAAAACCGTCCCACTTTCCGGCTCGGGCAAAGAATGTCATCTTCATCTTCATGTCCGGTGGGCCAAGTCATCTGGACCTCTTTGATCCAAAGCCGGAACTCAATCGTCATCACGGGCAGGCGGTTCCCGCGTCGTTCCTCGAATCATTGGTGGATCCTGTGATCCGCGGAGATGCCCGTTGTTTCGGGAGTCCTCGGAAGTTTCAGCACTTCGGTCAGGCGGGGATGCAGTTCTCCGATTACGTACCTCATCTGGGATCGGTGGCCGACGATCTGTGCATGATTCGTTCGATGTACACCACCACAAGCAATCACGACCCGGGGCAGCTGCTGATGCAGTGTGGATCCGTGCTGTCGGGACTGCCAAGTATGGGAGCATGGGTCACTTACGGTCTCGGAAGTGAGTCGCGAAATCTTCCCGGCTTTGTGGTTCTGCTTTCAAACTCCGGGGAGGGTGTGGATGGAGGCACGGCACTCTGGAGCAACGGCTTTCTTTCCTCGAGCTATCGCGGCGTGACGTTCCGTAATCAGGGAGATCCGATTCTTCATCTTTCAAACCCTGAAGGCATCTCGGCGATTGCTCAGCGACAACGGCTGGATGCCATTCGAGCCATGAATCGGGCACGGTTGGACCAGACCGGTGATCCCGAGATCGAAGCCCGAATTGAAGCCTATGAGCTGGCCAGCCGAATGCAGACTGCTGCTCCGGAGCTCGTCGATTTCGCGGACGAAACTCCCGCAACCCGCCTCATGTATGGACTCGACAACGAAACAACTCGATCGTTCGGATCCAATTGTCTTCTGGCTCGGCGAATGGTGGAACGAGGCGTTCGATTCGTCCAGCTCTATCATTCGACCTGGGACGATCATTCGGATCTGAACTCTCATCTTCACAAGAACACCAACATGACGGATCTTCCGGCCGCCGGTCTGATCAGAGACCTGAAGCAGCGAGGCCTGCTGAATGACACACTCGTCATCTGGGGCGGTGAGTTCGGTCGAACTCCGATGCACGAGATTCGTCGCGGAACAACACCCGGCAAAGAAGGCCGCGACCATCATCCGTTCGGATTCACGATGCTGCTTGCCGGTGGAGGCACGAAATCGGGTTCTGTTCTCGGGCGGACCGACGACCTCGGATATCACGCCGTGGAAGATCGCGTTCACGTCCACGACCTTCAGGCCACGATTCTCCACTGTCTGGGTCTCGACCACACGGCACTCACCTATCGATACCGCGGTCGCGACTTCCGACTGACGGATGTCTCCGGTCATGTTGTGGACAAGGTACTGGCCTGAAACCTCATGACTGTTTCCGTTGACTCAACAGATTCCAGCAAAAACAACCCCGCCGAACAGTCAGGCTCTGAACGCGGACTGGTCGGCATCGTGGGAACCGGGCTTCTCGGATCCGCCATGGCCGAAACGCTTATTGCGGCCGGCTATCGCGTCATGGGCTTCGACGTTCAGCCGGATTGTCGAACTCGGCTGAAACAGCTTGGTGGCGAACCAGCAGACAATGCGGATCAGGTCTTTCAGAGATGTCGCACGGTGCTGCTGAGTCTGCCTGACAGCCGTATCGTCGGTCAACTGCTCAGCGAAATCACATCTCTGTCGCCCGGCCATCTGATCATCGATACAACAACCGGCAGCCCGGAGGTTTCGGAGGAAATCGGCCGAAGACTTTTCGAGAGCTCTGTGGAATATCTCGATGCCACGGTTCTCGGTTCGAGTGAACAGGCGCGGCGACGAGATGTTGTTACGATGGTGGGTGGCACTGCTGTCGCGTATCGGCAGGCGGAGCCGATTCTCGACTGTTTTTCTTCGCGGCGTTTTCACGTCGGTCCGTGGGGATGTGGTTCGCGGGCGAAGCTGATCGTGAACCTGGTGCTCGGACTGAATCGAGCTGTTCTGGCCGAAGGACTGACTCTGGCAGCGGCATCGGGGATGGATCAGTCGCTGATGCTGGAGATCCTGCGCAGTGGAGCTGCGGCTTCACGTGTCATGGACACAAAAGGACGAAAGATGATCGAATCGGATTTCGATCCGCCTCAGGCAAGGCTCGACCAGCACTGGAAGGATGTTCGACTGATTCTCGAACTCGGTCGTTCTGTCGACTGCCCGCTTCCGCTCAGCGAACTGCACAACCAGCTTCTCTCGAAAGCGTCATCGCTGGGATTTGGAGCTCTTGATAACAGTGCGATCATTCGCGCGTTCAGTCATGAACTGCCGCCGGAAAATGGCCGCACCACTTCAGATCAGCAGGATCGGACAGCCTGATGCAGTACACGCAGCTTGGTCGGACAGGGATCCGTGTTTCACGCGTTGCCTTTGGAGCGGGACCGGTTTCCGGACTGCTGACGGGTAGTGACGAAGCCGCGCAGATGGCAACAGTCCGTCGAGCAGTTCAGTCCGGCATCAACTGGTTTGATACGGCAGCCGGTTACGGTCAGGGACAGTCAGAGATCGGACTCGGCCGTGCGCTCGCAGTTCTTGATCCGGCCCCTGAAACGCCGATCCATGTCGCCACGAAGGTTCGAGTTGTCTTCGACACGGATGAAACGATTATCAGTCAGGTCATACGAGGAATTGAAGAGAGCCTGAAGCGGTTGCAGCTTCCGTCGGTAACGCTTCTTCAGCTGCACAATGGAATCACGAACCAGCGCGGTGATGAACCCTTTTCCGTTTCACCGGACGATATTCTCTCGACGAACGGAATTCTCGAAGCTCTCAATCAGGTTCGGGAACGCGGTCTCACGCGGCATATCGGTCTCACGGGAACAGGCCACCCGGAAGCACTGCGTCGAGTCATTCAGTCCGGTGCCTTTGAAACCATCCAGCTTCCGTACAATGTGCTCAACCCCAGTGCCGGACTGCTGATGCCTGCGGATTTCGATGACCGCAACTACGGAAACATTCTCGAAGACTGCCAGCACGCAAAGATGGGAGTCTTCGCGATTCGCGTCTTCGCCGGTGGCGCGCTTCTGGGACAGGCTCCGAGTGCTCACACACTGACGACGCCGTTTTTTCCACTCGCGCTGTATGAACGGGATGCTGCTCAGGCGAGAGAAATCTCGGAGCGACTCGGAATCCGGGACCTCACCGGTTACTCCCTTCGATTTTCACTCAGCCATCCCGCCGTTCACTCCGCCATCATCGGATTCGGCACTCCGGAACATGTGACTTCCGCCTGCTGCAGTGTTCCGTCATCATGAGGATATCCATTCTGTTCCCGGTATGAATTCCTGGCTCACACACAACGAAGCTGAAGCATCTTTGACTTCTCATTGGAAATCTGTCAGTACTCATCTTACTTTCGTGGTGGTCTCTAACCCGATGAAAGCGGCATCCGACAGCCATGACCTTAGAATTGCGATTCGAAACTCGTTTCGATCTGCGGCGGTTCTGCTGTTGATGCTCAGCCTGCTGACTCCGGTGCAGTCAGATGACGCAGGCACTGCAGGTGAAGTGTCAGATCCCCGAGTTTCCTTTCGTCACGATGTGATGGCGGTTTTGTCGCGGAGCGGGTGCAATCAGGGAAGCTGCCATGGGAGCAGTTCGGGGCGAGGTGGATTTCGTCTTTCGCTGCGCGGTCAGGACCCCGATGCGGATTATCCGGCGATCACGCGGGAATTCAGTGGACGCCGGATCAACGCGGCCAATCCGGATGAAAGCCTGCTTCTGCTCAAGGCACTGATGAAAGTCCCGCACGAAGGTGGTCGCCGATTCGCGTCGTCGTCTCACGAGCATCAGATTCTCCGGCAATGGATTGTTGAAGGCGCTGCCGATGATCGCGACTCAGCACCATCCCCGACACATCTTGAGGTATTCCCGCCGTCACTGACGGTCGAAGCCGCAGCACAGCGGACGGCACTCACCGTGGTTGCTCATTTCAGTGATCAGACCACTCGGGACGTCACACAGATGGCGGTCTATGACTCGTCAACCGTCGGCATCAGTGTGACAGACACCGGAGAAGTGGCACTCGATGTTCCAGGCCTGACGACGGTCGTGGTTCGATACCTGACACTTCAGCAGCCCGTGCGGGTTGAGATTGTTCGCCCGGATCCGGGCTTTCAGTTTTCTGCACCGCAGCCGAAGAATGCCATTGATCAGCATGTCTTCGCACAGCTCCAGCGACTGAAGATCAATCCTTCACCGGTCTGTGATGACGCCGTCTTTGTGCGCCGAGCCTGGCTCGATCTGACCGGGCAGCTTCCGCCGGTGAATGCAGCTCGGGAGTTCGTTCAGTCGACGGTACCAGATAAACGTTCTCAGCTGATTGACCGACTGCTGGCGTCGGAAGAGTTCGTCGACCAGCAGGCATCCCGATGGGCCGATCTGCTGCGGGTTGAGGAAAAGTCGCTCGATCCGGAAGGACTTCGAGTTTACCACCAGTGGATTCGCAGTTGCGTCGCCTCCGACATGCCACTGAATCAGATGGCCGCTGAACTGATTTCAGCACGAGGCAGTACGTACAAAGCGGCTCCGTCGAATTTCTATCGAGCCTTGCGCACACCCGAAGAGCGCAGTGAAACCTGTGCTCAGCTGATGCTGGGCATTCGACTGGCCTGCGCGAAATGTCACAATCACCCGTTCGATCAGTGGACTCAGGATGACTACTACAACTGGACGAATTTCTTCGGCCGGATTGATTACGACATTATTGAGAACAAGCGTCGCGACACGAACGACAAACATGAATTCGTCGGTGAACAGATCGTGAAGATCCTTCCCGAGGGAGAGGTCACGAATGTTCGAACAGGCCAGCCGGCGACGCTGAGGTTTCTCGGGGAGGCGTCGCAGCCAGTTCCACAATCCGGGGATGCTGACCGCCTGCAGGTACTTGCAGAATGGATGGCGTCTCCACAGAACCGCCGATTCGCCGTGGCGCAGGTCAATCGGATCTGGTATCAGCTGATGGGACGCGGAATTGTTGATCCGATCGATGATCTGCGTGCGACGAATCCTCCTGTGAACCCCGAACTACTGACTGCACTGACCGACGAGTTCATCTCCAGCGGGTACAACGTCCGGCATCTGTTTCGACTCATTATGAACTCCCATACCTGGCAGGCATCCTCTGACCCTGTTGACAGCAATCAGTCTGATGAGATGTGTTTCTCGCATGTCATTCCGCGAAGACTGTCTGCAGAACAGCTGCTGGATGCCATCAGCACTGTGCTTCAGGTGCCAGCTCAGTACGGCGGTCATCCCGAAGGGACGCGGGCGACACAGCTGCTGGGAGTTCGAAACGGCGATTTCCGGTTTGCGGAACCATCTTCGGGAGACAGGTTCCTGAAGCTGTTCGGGCGTCCCGGGCGACTGGAAAGCTGCGAATGTGAGCGCACCAGCGTCTCGACACTGGCTCAGACACTGGAAATGATTTCCGGAGAAACAGTGACACGGCTCATGCAGCATCCGGAAAATCGAATTGGAAAAGCCCTTGCGAGCTCTCAGGAACCGGACGATTATGTCGAAGAGATTTACTGGTCCGCTCTGACCCGACCTCCTTCGACAGAAGAAAAGACGCTGCTCATCGAACGCTGCCGCTTAAGTCAGGACTTTCGAGCAGCCTATGAAGACATCACCTGGGTTCTTCTCAATTCGAACGAGTTTCTTCTGAGACGATGACGACAGTAAGGACGGATTGAATACTGACATCAGAGGCGGACACGTTACAGGCGAGACTCCGGGATGACAGACCATCGCACCAGAAGAAACGGCACTGCGGACTCTCCACTTGAAGTTCTGCGTCGTGACGCTCTGCGAGTCGGCGGCATGGGGTTGTTCGGGCTGACCACGCCAGGACTGCTGCAGGCCGCGGAAAAATCCGCTGCGGAATCGCCACCGGTTCGAGCTCGTTCGATCATCTTTCTTTTTCAGTGGGGTGGCCCCAGTCATATCGACACGTTTGATATGAAGCCCGGTGCACCGGATGGATATCGATCGAAGTATGGAAGCATTTCCACCTCCGTGCCGGGTATGAATATTGTGGAACACCTGCCGAGAACAGCGCAGGTCATGCATCAGTTCGCTCAGATTCGAACGGTGCACCATCGGATGAACAATCACAACAGTGCCGGATACACGGCGCTCACCGGAGTCGAACCACCGATTGATGATCAGCGTCTGCGGGACTCTGTCGAACTGTTCCCGTCCTACGGTTCTGTAGTCGACCGAGTGGCTCCGGCGAACAGCAGCATTCCAACATTCGCTTCATTTCCTTGGTCGATCGCGGATGGTTCCACGACGCCGGGGCAGCGAGCTGGCTTTCTGGGGCCGACATACGATCCGTTGTTTGTGGAGAGTGACCCGAACGCGCCGGACTTCAGTCTGCCACAGCTGAGTCTGCCGGCAGGTGTTTCTTTCGACCGGCTCAGCGATCGACGCCGGATGCAGCAGCTGATCAATCGCCAGACGGCTTCTCTGGATCGATCCGCAGCAGCTGTCGGACTGAACTCCTACTATGAGCGTGCTCTGACGATGCTGAACTCCACAAAGGTTCGGGAAGCATTCGATCTGTCCCGGGAATCCACCGAGATCCGCGGAGCGTATGGCAGGACGACGTATGGTCAGAGCTGTCTGCTGGCTCGGCGACTGGTGGAAACGGGTGTCCGATTTGTGACCGTGAATTTTGCAAAGTCCATCGGCGGCCGCAGCAAGACGGATGGTGGCTGGGACACGCATGGATTCGACGACACACGAATGTACGAAATCCTTCCGGAATGGCATTTTCCACAGACGGATCACACACTTCCGGTGCTCATCAATGATCTTCAGACACGTGGCCTGCTGGATCAGACACTGGTCGTCTGGGTGGGCGAATTCGGACGCACGCCGAAGATCAATGATCGCGTGAGTCGTGACCACTGGCCGAAATGTTATACCGCTCTGCTGGCCGGCGGCGGCGTTCAGGGCGGTGCTGTTTACGGGGAGTCAGACAAAACGGGAGCCTTTCCGGATCGTGATCCGGTTTCGATCGGTGACCTTGCTGCAACGATGTACTATGCGATGGGAATTCGTCACGACACGGAGATCCACGATCATCTCAATCGACCATTTCCGATCGCTCGAGGCAACCCTGTGACACAGATCTTCACGTGAACTCAGCCTGATCCAGCTGGTCAGCGCCATGCAGTAACTCATTCCTCTTCGCAGACACTCATTCCTCTTCGCAGACATTGTTGGAGTGCATCGTCCACACCTGGTTGAGTAGATACGTCATTCCCGCGCAGGCGGGAATCCAGATTGCCCCACTGGATTTCCGGCCTGAAAGGCCATTCGTTCCCATAGCCTGGCCTGAAGCGAAGCGGAGGGCCAGGTCCTGGTGTCCCGTCAAATTCTTGATTGCGGACCGAAGGTCCAGCCGTTCAAAGGTGGAGTTCAACCTGAAGCGGTCGCAGAATGAATCCCATTCATGAACGAATCCATGCAGTGGGCGTGTGGGAATCTCTGACAATGCGAACGGCCGGGCCGTTGGCCCTCAATCATCGATTGTGTGCATTGCCCGGGCCACCGCTTCGCTTCAGCCCGGGCTGGCAGAACGGCTGGACCTTCGGCCCGAAGTCAAAGCCAGATGCTTCGAGAGATCCTGTTTGGTTGTCTCCTGGACAATCAACACGACACATTCTTCAGCAATTCATGCCCACGTGGCCTTGTCACGAGGCTGGAGAATCGCTTCGGGAGTCAAATGGAGAGAAAATTCAGAATACTTATATATAAATGACAGATTCCCGCCTGGGCGGGAATGACGACTCCAAAATCAAGGTGTGACAGAGCACCGGGAATACCCATGAAATCACGAACAGTCCGATCATTCTGGTTTTCACTGCCCGGTATTGCTGCTCTGCTGATGTGCAGTCCGGTCTCAGCGTCTGAATCGGTACCGAAAACTCAGGCCTCGACTTCTGCCTCTGAAACCGTGCTCGTTGCCGCGTCGGATTCATCGGCGGCGTTTCGGGGCAGGGCACAGTTTCTGTGTGACGGTGAAGGCGATCAGGAGGAGATCAACGCAGCCATTCTTTCACTCCCACCGGCGGGTGGCATTGTTCTGCTTTCGGCGGGCCATTTCGACATCCGTCGCAATGACGGCACACTCGGCGGGATCCTCATCAGTCGAAGCTTCGTCACACTTGCGGGGCAGGGTGCAGCCACTCTGCTGAAACTTTCCGCGAAGCAGGACGTGAATGTGATTCGGATCATCGGATCCGGTGTTGGACACGTGGAGATTCGCGACCTCACTGTGGACGGAAACCGGGAAGAGAATACGGAAGGGATGGGTGACCCCGGGATCTCGCACGACCGATTCGAGTTCTGTGGAATCAAAGCGTTTCGACAGGCTCCGCGTGGTCCGAGCGCCGCTGAAGACACTCACGATATCACGATCCGAAACTGCATCGTTCGAAACTCACATCGGCTGGGAATCATGCTGGAAGGGCCGAACATGCGGGTGATCGACAACCTGCTGGGAAATGCGGGGAGCGACTCCGTTGAGATTCTGACCGGTCCCGGAGTGATCCGTGGAAACATTGTCGAGATCACCGGGCAGACTCATGTAGCGATCGGTTCGGACCGAGCCAACTCCATGATCATGTCGGACAACATCATCCGAGTTCGAAAAGGCGGCCGTCTCGACATCGGATTCCGTTCCTGGGCGGGCTCCCGCCGGCACGTGATCAGCGACAACGTGCTTGTCGTCGACGAAGGCGGCACCTGCAGCCTGGCCATGGATATTCGCGGCACTGAATCAACGATTACCGGAAACAATGTTGCATCGCTCGACGCCGCATCACCGACCCGAATCCGTTTCACAGCCGGCAACGCAGTATTCGCAGACAACGTTGTTGAGAATACCGTGATTGAAGTCGATGACCGCACCGGACTGAATCTTCCCATCGTTCTGCATTCCAATATCATGAGTCAGAGCAGAGTTCTGCACACGAACGGGAATCTTCGTCAGGAGAATTTTAATCAGGAACAGAGCCCGGCGGAGTCCTCTCGCTGACACCAGGCAAGCATCAGGGGCTTTGTCATAGATGTCATTGATATTGACACCGGGAAACTCTGGTCTTACTGTTGCTCGGCACTGAACCGAGGCGAAAAAATGGAGTGGCTGCAGCGTCTCAGCCGCAAAAGGCGGGCGGCAGGAGGACGGAGACTCTGATGTTATCGGCGGAGAGCATTTTGACATGACAGATGCTCCCTTCATCTCCGTCGTGATCCCCTGCTACAACGAAGAACGATACATTCCAGCGTTGATCAGTAATCTGCTCAGTCAGGATTATCCTCGGGAACGAACGGAACTCATCTTCGCTGACGGAATGAGCCAGGATCGCACCCGAGCGCTGCTCGATGAATTCGCAGCC
>JBKDKA010000201.1:0-47307 GCA_046345315.1 Planctomyces sp. | reverse complement strand
CCCTCAGCTCCGAATGTGTAAACTCGCCCCTGATTTATGAGCGGCACACATCGCGGTCCATTGTCACTCGAGATACTACTGCGATAGGTGCACGGCGATGTCGCCGACCCAAGTCGTTTTCCGGTGACTGCATGATGAGCTCGGACAATCTCCAGATCGTCATCGCGTTCAAACAGAACCATGGTCTGTTCACTCACTGCGACGCCGGCGAATCCACTGGTCACACGAAACTGCCAGAGCTGGGTTGGGCCCGATGTGTCCCATTCACTGAGAGTTTCGTTGACTGCCGTTCCGTTCCGATCCGGACCGAGAATCTGTGGCCAGTCACCGGCATGAGCGACACTGGCAAACGGCGTCACCATACTCAGAAGAAATATGAACAGTTTGACTGATGAAGATATACGGGGAAAATCTCCGGAAGCCATGTCGTCATCCTCGGATCATAGTCTGGAAACGGCCAGAGATGGATTTCTGAAATGAACTTCAGCGGCTACTGACGTCTCAGGAAGTCTCTTCAAAAATGAGTGGTGTGCCGGAGGTTTCCGGAGAGACTCGAAAACGAATCCGCCCCTCAAGAACCTTCAGCAGCAGATCGCCGCAGACCTCGGCACGCCATCCATGCAGAAGTCGAGTATCAGCATCGTGGTCACCGGAACGAATTGCCCGGACAAGTTCGGTGAGGTCACGGTTGGTGCCGACAAGGCTCTGAGCGATATCCAGTTCGGCGCAGCGATTGGCCAGAGCAAGTCCCAGCAGTTTAGAAATCACTTGTTCGTCGGAGGATGCTTCTTCGCGACGACTGCGAACCTTCTTCGGAAGCTTGTCTTCGGGAATGCGGTTCGCCTCTTCAATGACTCGGACAATTTCCTCAATGCAGCGCTTGTACTCAGGACGGTTCAGGTCACGAGTTGCCATTGCCTGCTGGACTGTTTTCGGGCGTCTTTTCGCCAGATCAACCAGCAGATCGTCTCGCAGAATGCGACGTGCCGGTCGATTGCGGAAAGCAGCCTCTTCTTCACGCCATGCCGCCAGTTTCTGAGCGACAGCAAACTCTCGTCGTGGCAGCCGGTGAATTCCCGCGATCCGTTCCCAGGGAGCAATCTGCTCATCACTCTGGATCTCGGTGATCATGCGGTCGAACTCTGCCAGAGCCCAATCAAGACGGCTGTGGTCTTCCAGCCACCGCTTCTGCTTCTGCCAGATTTCGAGCACGAAGGAGACGTCTTCGAGAGCGTACTGCAGTTGCTCGTTTGACAGTGGCCGTCGCAGCCAGTCAGTGCGCGTCTGGTTGCTTTCAGCTCGCTTGCCGAGAACGCGTTCAACGATCGACGAGTACGAAAGTGGGTAGCTTCGACATCGCAGACCTTCCGCCAGCTGAATGTCCACCAGTTTTGCGGGCGGGCGACCACTTTGCTGGAGGCAGAATCGAATCTCAGCCTGACCGCCATGAACGACAACCGTTGTTTCGTTGTCGACCATGATATCCCACCAGGCGGAGATTCCGTGAACCTCCAGCGGATCGACGGCAACGCATCGTTCCGGAGTGGCGAACTGCAGCAGTCCGAGCTCAGACCGGTATCCCGCATCCGACACAAATTCGGTGTCAAATGCCACGATGCCGCATTGGCGAATATGACTGCAGAGGTCCAGGAAATCTTCCTGGTATGTGATCACTGAGGACTGCATCAGGACGGACTATGAGGGAAAAAGCTGAACTGTTCGATGTTCTGCCAGAGGGCAGCCTGTCAGGCGAACAGTCGGAGAATGCGAAGATGTGGAAATTCGGACTTACCCGAAGTGAATCGAAGCAGGGTTTGCGGTAAGTCCTTCGGTTGATCGGTCGAAGTGAGTTTCAGTCGGGTGGTATAACGCGGCTGATCTTTCGCGAAAAGCCCGACGCTCGGGATTTTCTGGTTCAGTGTGAACAAGTCCGTGATTCGGTCGAGAAATCATTCCAGCCTGTTATCATTTGTCCAAGCGTGCTGCAGCACGTAGGGTTCTGGCGGAAGATTGTTTCCGTTTCAGGATTGCCGTTCGCACCACTTTTCGAAGTCTTTACTCAGGTTATTTTCCAATCCAATATGCCACAACTGAATAAATACAGCAGCAGAATTACTCAACCCGCGTCTCAGGGGGCATCTCAGGCGATGCTTTACGCGACCGGGCTGTCGACCGACGACATGCAGAAGCCTCAGGTCGGCATTGCGAGCGTCTGGTATGAGGGAAATCCCTGCAACATGCACCTGCTGGACCTCGGGGCAAAGGTTCGGGAAGGTGTCCAGGCTGCCGGAATGGTGGGGATGCGGTTCAACACGATCGGCGTCAGTGACGGCATCTCGATGGGCACCGACGGGATGTCGTATTCGCTGCAGTCAAGAGATCTGATTGCTGACTCCATTGAAACCATTATGGCAGCTCAGTGGTATGACGCCAACATCTCGCTCCCCGGCTGCGACAAGAACATGCCTGGTTGCCTGATTGCCATGGGACGACTCAATCGCCCTTCTCTGATGGTCTACGGCGGAACGATTCGAGCGGGTTGCGGCGTCAAGGGGGAGAAGCTCGACATTGTTTCCGCATTCCAGTCTTACGGAGAATATCTCGGGAAGAAGATCTCGGAAGAAGCTCGTCAGGAGATTGTTCGGCGAAGCTGTCCCGGTGCTGGTGCCTGCGGCGGGATGTACACGGCCAATACAATGGCGTCAGCGATCGAGGCTCTGGGGATGTCACTTCCCTACAGTTCCTCCATCCCGGCTGAAGACCCGCTGAAGCTGGATGAATGCGTTCGCGCCGGAGCTGCCATCCGACTTCTGCTGGAACGCGATATCAAGCCTCGCGACATCATGACTCGTGCGGCCTTCGAGAATGCGATGGTCGTGATCATGGCACTTGGCGGATCAACCAATGCTGTTCTGCACCTGATCGCAATGGCAAGATCCGTCGATGTTCCGCTCACGATTGATGATTTCCAGAAGGTCAGCGACCGAGTTCCTTACATTGCGGATCTGAAGCCGAGCGGCAAATTCGTCATGGAAGATGTTCAGTCGATCGGTGGAACGCCTGCCGTAATGAAGTACCTTCTCGAGAAGGGGTTCCTCGATGGAAGTTGCATGACTGTGACCGGAAAGACGATCGCAGAGAACCTTGCAGCGGTTCCGGGCCTGACGGAAGGTCAGCAGATCATTCAGCCGATCGAGAAGCCAATCAAGGAATCCGGGCACATTCGGATTATGCGTGGCAACGTGGCCCCGGAAGGTGCCGTCGCAAAGATTACCGGAAAGGAAGGTCTCGTCTTCACCGGTCAGGCTCGATGTTACGATTCTGAAGAGCTCATGCTGAAGGGGTTGGAAGACGGCGAGATTGGAAAAGGCGATGTCGTCATTATCCGATTTGAAGGGCCGAAAGGCGGTCCGGGAATGCCGGAAATGCTGACGCCGACGTCAGCCATTATGGGAGCGGGACTTGGTTCCGACGTGGCACTGCTGACAGACGGACGATTCAGCGGCGGTTCCCACGGTTTTATCGTGGGACATATTACTCCGGAAGCACAGGTCGGCGGTCCGATTGCTCTGATCCGAAACGGTGATCGAGTCACCATTGATGCCGAGAAGAACGAGATCAATGTTGACGTGACACCGGCCGAGCTTTCCGCTCGTGCGGCGGCCTGGAAGGCTCCAGCACTGAAGGCCGTTCGCGGAACGCTGTTCAAGTACATTCAGTGTGTCAAATCCGCCTCAGAAGGTTGTGTGACGGACGAAGCCTGAGCAGACTGAGATTTTATTCCTTTGGCAGCCTGAGGCTATCTGATATCAGTGCCTCTCACGTGGAGATTTGCTATGCAGCTGGGTGACATGCCCTGGACGGCGATTCAGAGTCTTTCGAAAGATACGCCGGTGGTGATTCCTGTGGCGGCCGTTGAGCAGCACGGGCATCATCTTCCGGTCTTCACAGACAGTATTCTGCTGGGTGAGGTCGTTCGACGTGCCTCTCTTCAGACGGCCGGAAAGGTCCTCTACGCTCCGCTGCAGTGGCTCGGAAACTCACATCACCACATTGACTTTGCCGGAACGATTTCGGCGGGGCCGAGGTTGTATCTGGATCTGCTCGTTGAGCTGATGGAGACATTCATCGGATATGGTTTCCGAAGGATTGTGTTCCTGAACGGTCACGGCGGTAACATCACACCCGGCAAACAGGCTGTTTTCGAAGTTCGTCAGCGAATGCGCAATCGAGACGATCTCCTGCTGCTATTTGCAACCTACTGGGAGTTTGCAAAACCTCAGGAGACTCGATCTGATTTTGTTCAGAGCCAGATGGGGCATGCATGCGAGTGGGAGACGTCAATGATCCTCCGCATCAATTCAAAGCTGGTGGGTGACTACCAGAATGCTCCGGAGGTTCCGTTCGGTTTCGGCTTTGAACCTGCCTATCGAGGCTGGATCACAAAAGATCGAACAGAACGAGGTCACATCGGTACTCCGGCGGTGGCCAGTGCCGACAAAGGGGAACATCTGCTGAATGAGTTTTCAGGCGGTGTTGTCAAGTTTCTCAACCAGGTGGCAGCCTGGAACGGCGGCGCCTGGGAATGGAGGCTGAAGATCTGATGGCAAGAAAGAAAAGTGTTCCAGAGGCCTCGGCACCTGCAGTCGACTCCGAATCACCGGAGCTCGAACATGCCATGGAGGAGCTTACACTCATCGTGAACCAGCTGGAGGTCGGCAATGGTTCACTCGAGGAATCCCTGCGTCAGTATGAGCGGGGGATACAGCTCCTTCGGGCATGCCATGGGAAACTGGATGCTGCAGCTCATCGAATTGAAGTGCTCAGCAGCGGAATGTCGCCGGATGAACCCATCCGGACAAAGTCCTTCGATGGGCGGACGACGTTGTCGCAGGATTCGAGTCGCCAGCGTACAGAAGCGGCAGCCATGCAGATCCCGGAATCCGATTCTGATACAGAAGACTCTGAAGAGGGTGGATCCGGGAATCTGTTCTGAGTCTGGCAGGCTGATGAGGTTTTCTTCTCTGGAATCATGAAACAGCAGCAGACTGAGCGTGTTATCTGGTGACACTTTCTGTCATCGATCCCTGCTGAGTCGCCAGTTTTTCTGACTGGCCGTCAAAATGCCATCGCCATTCAAGCGGCTGTGGGAACTGCTCCATGATATAGAGATCTGCTTCGGTGAAAGGCAGTTTTCTGCGGCGAAGCCACGGACGTTCCTCTGCCGCGCGGTGCTCTTTGACGACTGCAAACAGGTCCCGGAGAATGCTCGGATTGCTGCCGTAATAAGAATGTCCCATGGAGCTCGTATCCACGACTGCTGATTCGATCGTGTCGATGCCTTCTGCCGCCATCCCGAGTGCTTCCCCGGCGCGCTCGTCAACGTTGCGCCACTTCGAGGCAATCAGCGCCGTATCATTGCTGTTCTTGTAAAGCGTGGCTCGTTGACTGACCTTTATGATCTGTCTGACGTCACGCTGGAAGTCACTGACACCGACATCCGGAGCACAGAAAACGAGTTCATGGAATCGAGGTGGGTTTGTGAAAGAGTCAGGCAGTCTCCAGAGTGATCTGGTGACAAGTCGATTTCCCATACTGTGAACAACGAGATTGATGCTGCAGTCCTCGGAAAGCCTCTCGCCGACTTCGGTCAGAAAATCCGTAAACGCTGCAACGGACTCACTGATGACCTCGCCATCGCGAGCATACTCACCGACGCCGCCCTGTGACGGCCATGAATAGACGACGATGACACCATTGAAAGGAAGATCTGCGGCCACCTGAGTGGCTCGAAGCACCGACTGATCGAAACTGACATTGAAACCATGGACGAAGATCAGCACATCATGCTGTCGAGCCTCATCTACGACGCTTCTCAGATCAGCAATGAATGCGGTTTGATCCAGCGGACGCAGTGTTTCAATCAGTGGATTTCGGCCTGATTCTGACTCGGAATTTTCTTCAGTCTCCATTGCAGGGTCGTCACCACGATCACGATGAGGCAGGACGACGGTGCATGTTCCGTACTGGGGTTTCGGAAGAACATCGTTGTTGTACGTTTGTGTGCGTGATCCTGAATCGCCGCTGAGACCGCGGTTTGTGGCATAGAAGAGCTGCCAGGTCGACGAGACTCGATCCTGCCATTTGATGACGCTCACCGGTTCAGCGAGCGTATCTCGGAACTGGTTTCGAACAGCGTCGTTCGCGGAGTCGGGGTTGTCGCTGCGATCGTTCTCCCAGGCCGTATCGTACACGATGGGATCAGTGCGATCGCGAATATGCCAGGGCTTTGGAAATCGACAGCCGATCATTGCAAGAACTGCAGAAAGCGTGATGAATCCGAGACAGAAGGCGCGCATCAGCTTCTCCGAAGTTCGAAGCGGAAGGCTAATCAATTCACGAAGTCTGCTGAAAGGTCAAGTTCCGCGGAATCGTGTCGCAGCGCGCTGTCATCGCCTCCACTGAGAGTTTCTTCCCGCCGAACAACCGGCCGATTCTGCAAAGTGGCTCCTGGCAGCGGGTCTGGCTCTCAGGAACCGCTGACCGTTGACTCAGTGCGAGCCTCCGACTCCTTCGGCCAGGCGACCAAAAGTATGATGAGTGCGACGATCGGTGCAAGGCCGGCCCAGGCAAGGCCCTGATCAAAGGAATGTGTCTCGTCAACAACTCGCCCGAAGGCTTTCTGAACGGGCGATGAGACCATCCACGCGAGCGCTCCGAGGAGCCCCGCGGTTTTGCCCATATGCTCTTCGCTCGTCTCCTGCGAGTAGGAGTAATAGCAGGGAAACAGGCCGAGCGATCCGGCAGCCACGATAAGAAGTGTTCCGTAAAGTGACCATCCCAGTGGCAGATAAGCCGCCACAAATGTCAGACTGGTCAGCACCGCGCAGAATGCGAACACCGTAAGACGCCCTTTTTGGACTGACATTCCTTTCGTCGCGAGCCAGAGTGTGGCCGCACCCGCGGCAATACATCCGACGTCGGCCGCAACGTAGTAGGCGGAATTGAACCAGAGGGCCGCCTGTTCTGATGCCTGACGTCCCTCCTGAAGAAACTTCGGCAGCCAGGCGCGAATGAGCTGCCACGTGAGGTTGATGCAGATCACGACCGGGACGAGTGTCCAGAATTTTCTGTTCGTCAGATATTCGCGAAAGAAACTGCGGTCGCTGGCTCCTGCGGCCAGCAGACACACCAGACACGCGGGTACCGTAATCAGCACCGGATGACTGTCACAGAATGTTCTCACCGTCGTTCCGATCTCCGCAGCCCGTGCTGCCCCGTCATCACCACGAAACAGAAATGCTGCGATTCCGAGGATGACCGCGAGACCCACGGAAACGGGAATCCAGCTGGAGCGAGCTTTGCGAATCACAGGCGTGGGTGCAGGAAGATCCTGCGGACCGATCGTGAACAGCCAGGCGACAGCCCAGACAACTCCGAGTGAACCGATGATGATGAACGGAGATCTCCAGACGCCGACTTCCTGACTCTGACCGACGATCAGGAGAATGACAGGAGGCGTCAGAATCGCCCCCAGTGCCCCACCGCTCTGAAGAATGCTGTTTCCCATGGTTCGATTGGAACGGTTCAGAATGGTGCGAGTGGTTCGGAGTGCGCATGGCCAGTGTCCCGCCTCGAAAAATCCGAGCAGAATGCGGCACACCAGCAGTGATCCGTAGCCGTTGCAGTATCCTGTCAGAACGCCTGTTCCGGACCAGGCCAGGAGAACCAGGGGATACAGGAATCTGACGGAAACGCGATCCGAAAGAAAACCGAAGAAGAGCGATCCGGCGGCGAATGCCCAGCCGAAGCCCCATTCCATGTTGCCGTACAGTTCGTTGCTGAGATTGAGTTCACGAGTGATTCGGGGAGAAAGATTGGCCAGGGTCTGGCGATCCATGTAATTCAGCATCGTCGCCAGCAGCAGCAGGCCGCTGACCCACCAGACCCATGCCGGTGTTCGTTCCGTACGAGCGATCTCTAAGACTGACTCGAGCTGATTCGGATTCTTGCCATCGGTGGCGTTGAACTCAGATTCAGGCGTGCTTTGTTCAGCCATTTTCCTTGTTTTCCCATCATGTTCGGGGATCGAACAGGTTCTTCGATGGCCTGACAGATTCAGGCGGGAGGTTTTGAATCAGCGGAGTCTCTCCGGGGCGGTAATGGTGCGGTGCAATTCCGCTCCTGTCCAGCGACTGTGCTTGTGCGACGAGGTCGCTTCGGCAGAAACTGCAGAAATCCGTGTTTTCGCGGGCTGCAGATCCTGCAACTGAGGGTTCCGGGATCGGCAGGAAGTGCCTGTGGACGCTCCGAAATCCGTCCTTGATTCCCGATCGGTCGTGAAAAGCGTTGAATTGGATCAAAGGAAACTTCACCGCGTGATTCCAACAACAGTAAGCTTCCGGCCCTCGGGATGTCGGACCGATTTGTCTCTGATTCCGGCAGTGAGTGCGAAGGATCTGCTTCTATGTTTACCAGGAAGATGTCTCGAATTGCCGTCATGATCTCCATGGCAGCCACAGCATGCAGTGGTTGTTGCCATCGAAGGATGGGAGACATGGATCAGCTGTCTGCGGCCCAGAATCATGCTCGGGAGCTGTACGCGGAGAATCAGAACCTGCTCGCTGCTCAGATGCAGAATCAGCAGCAGGCGATGGGACTTGATGCGGAGCGGCAGGCGCTGATGCAGAAGGTGATGGATGCCGAATCGCAGCTGGCCAATGCGAACAGTCGCGTTGAAAATTTGATGGCCGAGCGAAAAGAACTCAATGATCGCTATGCGAAGAATCTCACCGATGACGGTTCGACTCTCGTCGGGGGATCTCCGGCAAACACAGCGCTCGAGGCTGATGGATTTCAGTTCGACCCGGCGACCGGCCTGAATAAATTCCGCAGCGATGTGCTCTTCGATCTGGGGAGTGACATTCTGCGACCGGAAGCGGAACCAATTCTTTCGGAGTTTGCATCCACTGTGAAATCGGGTGCTGCATCCGGATTGAGGATTCTGATCGTCGGGCATACAGACGACCAGCGAATCGCTCGACGTGAAACCGCTGCAAAACATCCGACCAACTGGCATCTTTCCACTGACCGATCTGCGGCGGTGATACTGGCTCTGAGCAAGATGGGCGTTCCACCGGAGAGAATGGCATCGATGGGATACAGCGAATTCCAGCCGCTGGAAAATTCCACTGCAGATGCAGCTCGGCAGCGAAACCGACGCGTGGAACTGTACGTCGTTCCAAACAACGACAACATGGCAAAATGGGATCCGGCGACCTCTGTTCGATAGTGTCCGCTGTCACGGTGCCTGCCCGTGAGTCTGATCCGGTTTGTGATTCTTCCGGCAGGTTCAGATTCTCGGGAGTTGTATCCAGATGACCTTAGCAAAAAGTTCTCCATCGCTGCCCGAACCACTGGATGTGATCGCCGTGGGGGCTCATCCGGATGATGTTGAGATCGGATGTGGAGGCACACTGGCTCGCATGGTGCAGCAGGGAGTCCGTGTCGGGATCGTCGATCTGACCGACGGTGAACCAACTCCTCTCAGCCCGGGCCCTGAGGTTCGACTGGAGGAAGCTCGAGAAGCCGCGAAGATTCTTGGCATCGGTGTCCGGATTACTCTGGATCTTCCGAATCGGCGACTCTTTGACAGCTTCGAAACGCGAGTTGCTCTGGCAAAAGTATTTCGACGTTTCCGTCCCCGCATGGTCATTGGAATCGCGGACAAGACACCTCTGGCATCCCCGGATCACTGGCAGGCGATGCAGATTACGGACGCGGCGGTGTTTTACTCGCGTCTTTCGAAGTGGGATGAAGTCTTCGAACAGTTGCCGGTTCACCGGATTGATCGCCAGTTGTGGTATCCACTGGGACTGCAGAATCTCAGTCGCCCGGACGGTGGCGGCGCGTTCGTCTCGGATATTTCGTCAACGCTCGACATCAAGTTGAATTCGATCAGGGCTTACCGAACTCAGTTTCCCCCGGATAAACAGCGAGTGTTTCGACTGGTCGAGAGTCAGGGGCGGATGCTTGGGGCCTCTGCTGGCTTTGATGCCGGTGAGCTGCTCATCAGTGCCACAACGCTGGGAATTCGATCCGTTTTTGAGACGCTCTGCGAATCGACTGCCGGTTGAGTCGTTTACCGGCTGAGTCAATTGCTGGTCAGCCGGGAACACTTGAGGCGGAAAAGGATCGGTGCCATGCAGGCGATTCGGACAGCATTTTGATTCCGGAGACAGAATCTTTCGTGGTCCCTGTTCATTTCGGCAGTGAGTCATTCATAATGAGCGTTCTCAGGCAGATGTCGATGTGAATTCGGGAGATGGTATCTCGAAGGAACCTGCCGGCCCTCCTTGCGGCTGAAGATAATGATCGGGAGTCTGCAGAATCTGGTGCGTCGAATCGGCGCCCTTTTTGCCTCTGGTCGTCGTCAGGCGACTGCTCACGATTTTCAGGAAGCGTCCATGCTGACCATTCGCACCGGTCACGTCAGTATCACGGGCAACTTTCGTGACAACAATGAAGACAATTGTGTCATTGATGAACAGCAGCGTTTCGTGATTGTTGCTGACGGGATGGGGGGCCAGAGTGCGGGAGAGAAAGCCAGCGCACTCGCCGTGGAACTGATTCCTCAGAAGCTGCTTCAACTGCTGGAGTTTCCTGCTTCCGGAAAATCAGAGCTTCCGTCGAAATCCGTCGTGGAGGCAATTGATCGATCGATTGATTTCGCAAACGGCGAAATCATGGCGATGAGTGAGATGAATTCCGGCTTTCGGAACATGGGCACCACGGTGGTTTTCCTCATCCGAATGTCTGACCGATTTTTTGTTGGTGGGATCGGCGACAGTCGCGTTTATGAGCTCAGAAAGAATCAGCTCAAACAGTTGACGACAGATCATTCGCTGACACAGGCACTCATTGAAGCCGGGACGATCTCGGCACAGGAAGCGAAAACTCACCGGTACAGAAACGTGCTTTATCGATATCTGGGAACGCGGGATGGGTCTACCGGAACCAACGCCACCGAGGTGCGGCCGCAGCACGGCGATCGATACATTCTCTGTACGGATGGGGTCACTGACGGAGTTCCCGATTCGGAACTGGCTCGACTTCTTCAGGCCGCCACTGATCCTCAGTCCGCCGCAGAAAGCATTGTCAAAGCAGCTCAGGACGGCGGCTCCCGTGACAACATCACCTGTGCCGCAATTTTCGTGGACTGATTCTGCGTTGATTGGTCGTTCAGGAATGCCACGAAAGAAACCAAAGTGCCGTCAGCCACGGTCCAGAGAGTCAGCGCATAAGGAACCGAAACCTCCAGAACTGTGACTGGGCACAAGTGCCGAAATCCTGCGTGCAAGTGAACCAGGATTCCTCGATACCGCCACCGGATGAATGGCGTTGCCCGGCAGGCAGTACCTGCAAAAAGCATCAAGGCGGAATGCGCAAACAGTTGGTCCATTCTGCCGGAATGGACTTTCGCCGTCAGGCGAACCTGCGATTCTGGGTTTCTGCGATTCCTTTACTTACTGCGTTCCAGTGACAACGGGGTTCATGTGGAACTCGACCACCGAATCTGCAATCCATGTCGCTCGGGTCGTGGTGCCCCATGAGATTCGTGTTAACGGAGGCAAGGTCCAGCTGCTCGCGGTTGAGTCGTACCTGATGCGACAGTCAAGGACGCTGTTCGAGAATGTCTTTCTCGTCGAAGACAAAATGATGCACTACAGTGCGCCGCTGTGACGTGTAGACACCATGAATGCGGCCATCAGCAGACTGAATGATGAATGGATACGCAGCACTGTCACCAGACTGATTGACGATGTCTCGTGCGTAAGGCCATGTCTTTCCGTCATCAACGGAGACGCGAACTGTCAACGGCATTCGCTCACTCATGTGATTGTTGTAAATCAGTACCAGATGCCCGTTGTTGAGACGGATGAGATCGATCGCAGCGTTAGGATTCGGAAACTCCGTGTCTTCTCCAGGAGTCCAGGTCTTCCCGCCGTCATTCGATTCGGTTCTGACAATGTATCCCTTCCACTCGGGTCCGTAACCGCCCCCACGACGACAGTAGGCAATCAACCGGTTTTCATTGAGCTGAACCACCGATGGCTGGAGGTTGCCAATGCGAGAATGGACTTTCTCGGTGAGTGTCCAGTCGCGTGTTCTGTGGTTGAAACGGGCAAACAGCGATGAGCTCTCCGGGCCGACAATTTCCTTGTCATTCCCGGTTTCGTGATAGATGGGAAGGAGAAAGTCGCCGTCAGCAAGCGGAATCGGCTGCGAACGAACCATCATTCCCTTTTCAAACGTCAGCAATTCGGAATCGGTCCAGGTCTTTGCGGAGTCTCGTGAGTACTTGTACTTGATCACGGAGTCGGACCAGGTTTCGCCGTATCGCACGACATAGAACAACCAGACCGGACCACCGGGTTGCTGCCAGATCACTCCGTTTCCGTCAGCGCGATCCGGAGTATCAGCAATGCGTGCGGGCGTTGACCATTTTTCAGAGCCCTTTTCTCGACGCGACCCATAGACTGCCGTGTCGCCCTGATACTCACCTTCACCGCCATAGTACACGATATACAGGTCACCGTTATCGAGCTCTTCGATCGCAGCGGGATGCTTGTACGCGCCACCGGGAGTTTCGGGACCGAAAACTCGTTCAATCTTCACATCGGCCTGAAGATCAGTTCCACCGAAGCTGAGCGCCAGCAGAGTGGCTCCCATAACGTGCCAGAGAGAACGATTCATTCCGAATTCATTCTGATGGTTCATTTTCGTTTCTTCCGAAAGGACACTTCCTGTCATTCTCACCGTGACGTTGCCGGGGAATGATGGTGTTCGCCAATACAGTCGTCAATTGTCGGCACGAACTCTTCAGGTGGTTTCAAAACCGGGACGGGCTCCCGACGAACGCAATGTTTTCTCAGCAAATGCTGCAACGGCAAGGGGGCCTGTCCCGGTGTTGAAATGCGCTCTACGGGATAAACAGAAACTCATTGCTGGCGAGCAGAGAGTGAGCCAGTTGCTGCCACGGCGTCAGCCCGAAATTTACAGCCGGATCCTGATCTGACGGCGCCTTGTCGGCGACAGCACTGACCAGAAACTCTTCAGCTGCAGTCATTTCCTCCGCCTCAGGTGGCCGACCATAGGCCAGCCGCCACGCAAGTTGAATCCGATCGCTATCGTTGGCCGAACTGGATTCAAGGCGGAGTGAGAACGCGCGACTCATCTCCATCATGAAGGCGCTGTTGAGAACAAACAGCTGCTGCTGAGGGATCGTCGTTGCATTCCGCTGATCGCTTGTCACGTTGGGTTCAGGAAAATCAAAAAGAATCATCGTGGTATTCGGAGCATATCGGCTGACGACGGTATACAGAGTTCGGCGACTTCCGACCGGATTGTCAGCCTCCATACCATTCAGACGATTGAAGAAATTGAAGCCTTCCACTTCTTTCACCCCCGGGTTCGCCTGATCAACCGACGGCCCACCGATCTGCGGATCCAGACGCCCGGCGGCACTCAGCAGCGCATCCCGCCATGCTTCGAAATCCAGTCGTCGTGGCGTCATCCGCCAGAGCAATTCGTTACCGGGATCAGCAACCATATGACTGTCACTCGGCTTGCTGCTCTGCTGCCATGTCGAGGAAAGCAGAATCTCGCGATGCAGCCATTTAATTGACCAGCCGGCTTCCATGAACTGAACCGCCAAAGTATCAAGAAGCTCCGGATGGGAAGGCCTGCCACCGAGTTTTCCGAAGTTACTCAGTGTCGGCACGATGCCACGTCCGAAATGGTAATGCCAGACACGGTTCACAAGAACGCGCGCCGTCAACGGATTTTTCGGACTGATCACTGCATCTGCCAGATTGAGTCGCGTGAACGGTGTCCCGAAGACCGGAGATGCTTCCGGCGAAAGAATCCTCAGAAATCCCGGTGGAGCGTCTTCGCCCGGGGCTTCCGGATTGCCTCGCACAAAGACCTTCATCGCCTTCCCGCCACCGTGAATGCTGGGCATGGTAGGACCAGACGGTGGCGGATTCCCGGTGAGCTGACTCAGCTCCGCTTCCAGCGCTGCCCGTTCTTTCTTTTCAGTATCAGTAAGCTTCGCCTCATCCTGAGAGTGCTCTTCCTTCCATTTCTTCAGAGCGGCCGTTTTCTGTTCAACCTGACTTGTCCATTCCCGATGCTTCCCCACAACTTCCGGTGCTGCAAGCATTCGAGCCGGCCATTCGGCACCATTGTAGGCAGCAGCCAGAGCGTAGTAGTCGCGCGTTGGAATGGGGTCGAACTTATGGTCGTGACAACGAGCACACGAAACGGTCAGCCCGAGAATTCCGCGTGACAGTGTGTCGACTCGGTCTTCAAGTTCATCCGCCAGGGCTTTTGCTTCCCCTGCGGCACCTTTTCGGAACTGTGGTCCCAGTGACTGAAAACCCAGCCCGGCCAGTCGAGTCACATAGTCGTCAGCCTGACCGGGAATCTCATCGCCTGCAATCTGAAGCCGCAGAAATTCATCGTAGGGCATGTCGTCATTCAAAGCCTTCACGACCCAGTCACGATACAGGTATGCGGCGGGTGTGGGAGTCAGAAACGAATTGCCCTGATCATCTGCATAGCGCGCGACATCCAGCCAGTAGCGTCCCCATCGTTCGCCATAATGCGGTGAATTCAGGAGACGTGTCACCACAGTTTCCCATGCCTGCGGACTGGGGTCATTTTCAAACGCCTCAACTTCGTCCGGCGTCGGAGGGAGTCCCGTCAGATCAAAACTTGCGCGGCGGATCAGATCACGTCGATCTGCCTGCGGTGAATGCGACAGTGTTTTCTGTTCGAGAGATGACAGGATGAAATGATCGAGCTGACGTTGCGGCCAGTCTGTGTCCATAACTTCCGGAGGATCATGCTTCACTGGAATCTGAAACGCCCAGAGTTTCCGAGCCGCCTCGAAATCGACACCATTCTTCTTCGATGTTTCCGAATCGCCGTGCGGGTCTGTATCCCGAGGATCCGGTGCCCCCATGGAAACCCATCGTTCAAGGATCGCAACTTCGTCCTGAGAGAGCTGCTGTTCCGGTGGCATCTGCAGATTGAGGTCGGTGTAACGAACCGACTGAATCAACAGACTCTCATCCGGTTTGCCGGGGATCAGGACCTGACCGGAACTGCCTCCACGCTGCATGGCTGCTCGGGTATCAAGACGCAGTTCGCCTTTCAGCTGTCCCGCCGTTTCGGCTTCTCCACTGTGACACTCGTAACATCGGCTGATCAGCAACGGCCTGACGTTCGCTTCGAAGAACTCTGTTTGCTCCGCAGTCTGCGGCGGATTCTCCGTTGGCTTTTCTTCGGCGAATGCATCCGACAAAAATCCTGCCATCCCCAAACAGAGGATCCAGAACACCCAGGGTGATTGAAACCAACGGCGGTCAGTGCAGGCTGAAAAGACTCTCATGCGAGAATCTCCTGCACGATGCGTCCATAGACATCCGTCAGCCGAAAGTCACGGCCGCTGTAACGCCACGTAAGCTTCTCGTGGTTGAGCCCCATCAGGTAGAGCATCGTTGCATGCAGGTCATGGACGTGAACGGGCTCTTCAACAGCCTTGAATCCGAACTCATCGGTTGCGCCATAGGTCATGCCACGACGCACGCCACCTCCAGCCATCCAGACAGTAAAACCATGATGGTTGTGATCACGGCCATCGTTGCCCTGTGACGTCGGTGTACGCCCGAATTCACCGCCCCAGAGAATCAACGTTTCGTCCAGAAGGCCTCGTTCTCTGAGATCACAAATCAACGCTGCGATGGGGCGATCGACCACCAGTGCATGATTGCGATGAGATTCGGTATTTCTGCTGTGGTGATCCCACGGCTGGCTCTTTCCGCAATAGATCTGAATGACGCGGACACCTCGTTCGACCAACCGCCGAGCCAGCAGGCAGTTTCGACCAAAGATCGAACGTTTGAATCCACCATCACCGCTGGTCGCGACCAGTTCCGATTCCGGTCCCGTAAGCCCGTACGAATTAAGAGTCTCCGCAGTCTCCTGACTGGTGTCGAATGCTTCGGCAGCGGAGCTCTCCATATGGAACGCCATCTCGAGCGATGCGATCCGAGCGTTCATGGCATTTTCTGCACCTCGACGTTCCAGATGCATGGCGTTCAGACGCTGGATAAAGTCCAGTTCACGCCGCTGAGCCGAATGCGACAATTGCGCGTTCTGCAGGAAAGGAATAACTTCTCGAGGATTGTATTTCTGTGGCAGGGCCACCTGACAACCCTGATAAATTCCCGGAAGGAACCGGCTGCTCCAGTTGGACGGCCCATTC
Organism: Planctomyces sp.; assembly: GCA_046345315.1. Lineage (GTDB taxonomy): Bacteria > Planctomycetota > Planctomycetia > Planctomycetales > Planctomycetaceae > F1-80-MAGs062. Next base: position 30,974 of record JBKDKA010000201.1, on the reverse strand, counting down.
ACCGGCTGTCCCTGTTCACCCAGAACAATGAACCCCGGAAGATTCTGGTTCTCACTGCCGAGACCATAGAGCATCCATGATCCGTACGAAGGTCGATTCGGCTGAATGCTGCCGGTGAACAGCATCCAGTTGGACGATTCATGAACCGGAACATCCGTCTGCATTGAACGAATCACACAGAGCTCGTCGGCGTACCGCGCCACCTCCGGAAACAGCTCGCTGATCTCCATGCCGCACTGACCATGCCGACGAAAACGAAACGGCGACGGCATCAGCCCGCCGGTGACGTTTTCCGTGGTCAGACTGACCGTACTTTCCGGACGCTGGCCGGCATATCTTTCGAGCGACGGTTTTGGATCGAATGTGTCCACCTGCGACGGAGCACCATTCATCCACAGGTGGATAATGTGTTTTGCACGTGCAGGATGGGGAGTCACGGGCTGATCGAGCAGCCTGGTGGAGGAACCTGTACTCTGAGCAGCCTTCAGCGAAGAGTCATTCAGACCGAGTGATGCCGCCAGTCCCAGAGCCCCGATGCCGTTGAAACTTCTCGTGAGCAGTGCTCTTCGAGAAAACAGATGCGCGTTCTGCTGATAAAACTCCGGGCGCGACGCTTGTTCCAGAAGATTCTTCCAGAGAACGTTTCTGTCAGGCTGCATCGGCGCTCTCAATGATCTGCCTACCGCTTAATGTAAAGGGAGTCGGCGGTCAGAATCAGAATCCCCGACTCGTTGATGACACCCTTGCCTTTGACCACTACCAGCTGATGCTCCTTCACGTCAAACAGATTGCGGCTGTCGACGGGGATGACCTGTCCCTTGTCATCCAGAAACTCAACGCGAGCCATCATATCCTCAATGTTCCGGCTGCAGAACGGGCATGTGTGCGGATCATGAGTTTCGTCGCCGTCGTGCCCCGTCGCATCCGTGAGCATGAACGCAGCTTTGCCGGTTTCCCACGGTGGCAGTTCACCGGCATTGATGCGCCCACGAACAACAACCGAAACCGGTCCCGGAGGATTCACGGCCTGCACGGCCTTTCGAGCCTCCGGGACAGGCACCTCACCTGCCGGAACGGATGCGGCGACCAATCGAGACCTCAGACCCTGAATCCGCTGGTCAACCCCGTCTCCGCAACCGACGACAGCAAACACTCCGAGCAACGCCAGCGAAAAAATCGCAGGACGCAATCCTGCGTGATGCACCGCTGACTTGCTCAGACCGTCAAGTTCTGAAAACAGCCGACCCATGATGGCTCTCTTTGAAGAAGCGCAGGTTTTCGGGGAACTGAATCTCGGATGCTCGGGTTCACTTCGCTGGTTCGGGAGCGGCCGGTTCTGCAGCGGGCTCAACTGGCGGCGACGATGCTGCCGGCTCGGCGGACGTCGCATTGCCATCGGCTGCTGGTGCGGCATCGGCTGCTGGTGCCTGAGACTCGGCTGGAGGTGCAGTCTGACCTGCTGCAGCCTTCTTCAGAACCTCAACCGCCTCATCCACCTTCGCACTCACGTCGGAGTACTTCACGCCTTCCTGACCATGCATCCCCTTGTCAACATCGCCAAATGCGGTGAACAGAGTTTCCACGGCGGCCTTGATCGCCGTCACACTCTCTGCCGGCAGCTTCTCTTTTTCTGCCAGTTCCGGGATCAGCTCCAGAATGTGCCCGACATCGTGAAGCGGGCCATGAGCTGCGTCAATGTCGTTCTTCGCGAACCCGTCTTTGATTGTGTCTCGGAGTTTTGAAAGCTCCGCAACGGCACCCGCAAGAGAGTCATGAGAATGTGCATGTTCTTCATCGTGACCATGATCATGACCGTGATCGCCATGTCCGTGCTCACCTCCAGCTGTTCCCGGAGGTGCGGCTGGCGGAGCTGACTGGCCGCAGCCGTAAATGACAGCCAGTGAAAGGCAAAGGCAAAGAGTCATTCCATTTCGTTTGAAGCTGAGGATCATGAATTCCGGTTCCAGTTCTTTGTGAAAGCCGATGACTTCGTTTCGGCAGGAGTCTGACCATCCTGAGCGAACAGATCAGAGACAAGTGTGTTTGAGTCGCACTGATGAGCCCAATTGTACCAGTGAGTCACTCCAGTGAATTGTAGTATTCCTTTTCGGGAAAGAAATCGATTCATAAGGACATCAGCATTTCCATCAGGGGGAGGGATTCTGCTTCTGCCGGATTTTTTCTAGCCGCTTTTCGTAACGTGCCGTTAATTCGTTCTGACGCCAGCTCAGAAACGTCTGCTCCTCACGATCTCGTTCTGGCGGATTCGACGAAATCGGGGGCGGAATCACAATGTCAGCAAACGTCAGTACTGGAGTGTTTCCACGCAGCTCATCACCTCGCTGCAACGCCACGATCTCGTTCTCGCTGGTGATCAGACTGACTCCCACATTGGCTTCGATGACTGGCAGTCCCGTTTCTCGCGACCGACTGAGCACTGCTTCATCCTGCTTCAGGGAGCAGCTTCCGTAGGAAGGAATCACAAGAAACTGAGCTCCGTCGAGCGCCGGAATGCGTGCCAGCTGCGGATTCCAGCGATCATTGCAGATCAGAATCCCGCACCGTCCGAATGGGGTATCGAATGCTCGACTCTCTGTACCAATTCGATTGAACCACCAGTCGGCATGGTACCCTTCGGCCAGCTGCATTTTGTGATACCGTCCCGAAATCTGACCTTCATGGTCGATGAAGACAGCCGTATTGAAAACATCATCGTCAATGCGTTCAGCAAAGCCGAAGATGAGGCACATCGAAAGCGACTTTGCCAGATCCTGAAATCGCCGGATCAACGGATCACCAATCGTGACGGCAACCTTCCGCATTGCTTCCGCAGGAATTTCTCCGTCGAGAATCTGATTGACGATATAGCCTTCAAGCACGCCTTCCGGAGCGACAGCGATTCTGGCATTCCCTGCAGCCGCCTGCCGAAATGCCGTCTCGAGGAGATCCGCATTTTCCTGCGGTGCCAGTGGGACTGGAGTAAAAGAAACCGCGGCGACTCGTACTGTCCGTGCCTGATCGGCTGGATTCGGCAATCCCTGTTGCTGGCGACTTGCCGGCTCACCGGGAGACGATTCTGCGTCCACCTGTTGAGCCAACGCTGCACGGAACGAAATCATTGCAGCGAAGACGAAGAAAACAACGGGCAGGACTGATGTCGCGGCAGCGGGACGAAAGCATCGCCGTTGTGTGTGCTCGTTGCGCATGAGCTTTGCTTTCCCGCCCATTTTCAGCCAGCAGACGCCTGTCACGAAAGATCAGTCCATCCGCAATTGCCTGGAGATCAGAAAAGGTTCCTGATCATGAATACGTCGTCAACGAGCGTCTGTAACGGAACTTCCCCTGAAAATTCTTCGAAACAGCCTTGCTGCCGCTTACCAGGCCCAGTCGAAGCCCAGATCTAGAGCCGGGGAAGAATGAGTCAGTCCACCGATACTGATCCGGTCAACTCCCGTCTGGGCGATCTGTCTGACGTTGTCGAGATTGATCCCTCCCGAGGCTTCCAGTTTTGTCTCCGGCGCCTGCTCGTCGCGGATCGCGATCGCTTTTGAAAGAAGATCCGGGGTCATATTGTCGAGCAGAACAATCTCCGGCGACTCTCGCAGAGCATCCTGAAGCTGTTCAAGAGTATCGACTTCGATTTCAATCGGGATATGGACCTTCAGGCCCTGAAGATGTTTTCTGGCATCAGCAACGGCTGACGACACATCGCGATCGCTTCGAGCCGCAAGATGGTTATCCTTGATCAGAATGCCGTCGAAAAGACCCATCCGGTGATTGGTTCCGCCGCCGCATCGCACGGCGTACTTGTGAAGCAGTCGGTAACCGGGCAGCGTCTTTCTTGTGTCGAGAATGACGGCTCGAGTGCCGTGAGTCTTTTCGACAAACAGCGCAGTACGACTCGCAATACCACTGAGATGAATCAGAAAGTTGAGAATCGTTCGCTCGCCCGCAAGAAGAAGTCTTACCGGACCGGAAGCAGACGCAATGACCTGCCCCGGTTCAAGAGTATCGCCGTCATGCGAGCGCAGGCGAGTTTTGACTTCGGGCGTCTGCTGTTTCTCAGTGGCTGAATTCCGAGTCTGACTGGTGACGGAAGACGACTTCTCGCCGACTTGTTCATTCTGAGACCGCCGTCGCTGAAGTTCATCGAACACCGTGGCGATCAACGGACCCCCGCAGAGCACTCCTGACTGCCGGGAAACGATATTCACTGTTGCCTGGCGAGATTCCTCAATCGTCGAATCGCTCGTCAGATCACCACGTTCACCGAGATCTTCCGCAAGAGCAATGCGGATCAGATCCACAGCAGATGAACGAGTCACCGGATCCATCTGTACTCTCAATGTTGAACCTCATCTGTATGGTTTAATGGTCAGTCAGTCGCCTTTGTAGATCTCAGATTATACTGAATGCAGTTCGTTTCTGTCAGGAGGTCATCTGGAATGAAAATGCTGGTCATTGCGGGAGACAGAATAAAATCACTGGGGTAAAAGAGCAGATCTGATAGGATATATGAGCGATACACGGTCAGGCTTCATTCGTTGGTGACCAGCGACTGAAGCGCACTTCGAAATGGTTCGCCCCGGCAGCAGAGATGTCACCTCCCGATTGTTGCGGGAACGAAAGCGTTCACATCTTTCCGGGCACACTGAAATTCCCGGGCACACTGAAACTTCCACAGACATTGAAATTCTGAACCGATGAATTCTGAATCCGCAGTTTCTGACGCACCACCGTGCGTGATTACTCCGCTTCTTCTGCGCACTCTGGCTGAGATTGTTGGTCCTGATCGCCTGCTGGATCAGCTTGACGAACGGCTCGTTTACGAGTGCGACGGTTACATCGTTGAGAAAACTGTGCCGGATGTGGTTGTGTTTCCCGACACGGCAGATCATGTTGCGAGAATCATTCGAGCCTGCCGGAATCACCGTATTCCTTATGTTGCGAGGGGAGCGGGAACCAGTCTGGCCGGTGGGTGCCTTCCGGTGGGCGGCGGCGTCATGATTGCCATGACGCGAATGAACCGGATTCTGGAAATCAATCTTCGCGATCGATATGCCGTTGTGGAACCGGGAGTGGTGAATGTTCGGCTGACGCGAGCTCTTGCCGGCAGCGGGTTCCATTACGCTCCGGATCCGTCCAGTCAGGGTTCCTGTACCATCGGCGGCAACGTTTCAACGAATTCCGGAGGCCCGCATACGCTGAAATACGGCGTCACGGTCAACCATGTTCGCGGCGTTGAGTACGTCAGCACGGCCGGCGAACTGATTCAGCTGGGTGGCCCCTGCGGTCGCACTGATGGACTTGATCTGACGGGGTTATTCGTCGGCAGCGAAGGAACATTCGGTGTTGTCACGAAGGTCTGGGTTGGCATTACGCGAGACCCGGAAGGCTGTCGCACGATGCTGGGTGTGTTCGAAACCGTCGACGATGCGACTCGCGCCATCAGCGCGATCATTGGAGCCGGAATCGTTCCCGCCGCTCTTGAAATGATGGATCAGGGAATCATCGGAGCACTTGAAGCGGCATACTCATTCGGTTTTCCGCTCGATGCCGGGGCTGTTCTTCTGATCGAAGTGGATGGACTCGAGTGTTCCGTGGACGACGAAGCGGCAACCATCACGGAACTCTGTATGAAACTGGGAGCTCGGGAAGTACGACGGTCTCGGACTGAAGAGGAGCGAATGCTGCTCTGGAAATGTCGCAAGCAGGCATTCGGAGCGATCGGTCGACTGAGCCACAGCTACTGCACTCAGGATGGTGTCGTTCCACGAACACGACTGCCCGAAATCCTTACGGCGATTCAGGAGTCCAGCGAGCGTCATCAGATCCGGATCGTGAACGTGTTTCACGCCGGAGACGGCAACATCCACCCGGTGCTGCTCTTCGACGAACGCGACAAGGAACAGGTTCATCGCGTGATGCTGGCGAGCAAAGAGATTCTGAACAAATGCATTGAGCTTGGCGGAAGCGTCACTGGCGAACACGGCATCGGCGTTGAGAAGATCAGCTTCATGAACCGACTGTTTACAGCGGATGATCTCGATGTCATGCGGGAAGTGCGGCAGCTGTTCAACCCCGACAACCTTTGTAGTCCGGGTAAGATGCTGCCGACCGCCGGAGGCTGTGGGACAGAAACGATCGAGATGAGCCGACCGGGACGACGCGCAGCGATGTAGGGGTGGTTTCAGCGCCGGGACTGGCTCCCGGAGTATTGGAATCTGCCTGCAACATCTGTAGCTGCAAGGTTGCCTGTCCCGGTTTTGATGTGCATCCTTCTTCAGCATGATCATCGCTTCAGTCTGGTCGTCGACGGTTTCCGGAAGAGCTGACAGATATGCCCATTCGCCGATTGACCGCGTTTCAGGTTCCCATCGCCTTACGAAAACCAGTTCGTCACGCATCGCATCTTCGCACAGCGAATGAAACACTGATTATTCGTTGTGAGCTTGAAGACGGCAGCGTTGGCTGGGGCGAGGGACTCCCGCGCCCCTATGTCACCGGTGAGACGATTGAGACGGTTCGCAGTCATCTGACGAACACGGACTTCTCCCCGCTGACTCGCACGCACTTCCGTGATCCCGCTCAGGTCGTGGACGCACTGGATTCACTGCAGCTGGCTGCGGTGTCGGGACCGCCAGCGGCGAATACTCAGGAACAGACAGGTGCTCAGACAGAAATCATTCTTCGGGAATGTTTCGGGAACTCCGTGAGGTGTGCTCTGGAGATTGCTCTGCTGGACGCAGTCTGCCGAAGTGTCGGAATCAGCATCGGAGAGTTTCTCGGGAGTCTGCCGGAATTTCAGTCCATTGTCGAACGACGTTCGGAGGTTTTCTACAGCGGCGCTGTGACTTCAATGTCAGCATCGCGACAGTGGATTTCAGCGTGGAAGATGCGACTGTTTGCGTTTCGACATGTCAAAGTCAAAGTCGGAGCGGAAGGAATCGATGATCGCGACTGCGTAAAACGAGTGCGGGGTATTGTCGGGGCTGATGTGATTCTGCGTCTGGATGCCAATGAAGCCTGGCGGCCGGAAGAAGTCTGTCGGCGTATGGAACCGCTGCTTCCGTTCTCAATCGCTTCTCTCGAACAACCAGTCCCCCATGCAATGGTGTCATCGCTGAAGGCCGTGCGCGAACAGCTGGGCGTGCCCGTGATGCTGGATGAATCGCTCTGCTGTATGGAAGATGCAGAGCGAGCCATAACGGGACAGTGGTGCGATCTGTTTAATATCCGCCTGTCGAAATGCGGCGGACTGATTCGGTCTGCACGACTGGCTTTGAAAGCCATCGAAAATGGTCTCAGCTATCAGCTCGGCTGTCAGGTGGGAGAAACCGGAATCCTCTCCGCTGCGGGACGGCATTTCGCGTGCACGTTGACCGGGTATCGCTTTCTTGAAGGGAGCTATGATCGGTTTCTCGTGAAAGATCGTCTGATTCTGGAAGACATTACCTTTCGACGTGGTGGGCGTGCTCCGGCGCTGAGCGGGCCGGGGCTGGGAGTGACCGTGGATGAAGAACATGTACGCCGGATTGCAGAAGCGGAGATCGAACTGATCTGATGAGAGTGTCCTGACGCGGACTCCTGAGCAAGTGGCCGATACCGGCAGTGATTGTGGAAATCACGAATCTCAGTCGCAATCAATCACTCGGAGAGTGGTGGCAACTTGATTCAGCACTTCAGCAGTTCACGGATCTCGTTCGGATTGTTCAGAACGAATGTCGGCTGACTTTCGCGCAACGCATCTTCAGCATGCCATCCCCAGGTCACTGCAGCCACAGCGACTCCGATCTTTCGTGCGGCGATGACATCACGAACTTCGTCACCAATGTAGAGAGTCTCATTTAGTGCCACATGATTGGCGGACATCGCTTTGGCAATAGCTTTGTGCTTTCCGAAGAGCCGCACCGTTCCGACAATAAAACGGAAGAACGAATCGGATTCATTCGCCCGCAGGCAGCTGCGAATGCTTTCTTCCGCGTTGCTTGACACAATTCCCTGTGTGAGTCCTGCGCTGGCAATGCTGGTGATTGTCTCTGCGATGCCGGGAAACAGCCGTATACTCGGCATGGAGTCTCGCTGACGTCGGATGTAGCTGCGAATCAGGCCGGGCAGCTTCCAGAAAGGAATTCCCAGATGCTTCAGGATCTGTTGAGTCTCCAGACTGCGAAACTCGTTCGGATCGCTGATCGTCCGGTACCCCTCCGTGCGAGCAATCTCGTTATAAACTGCGACTCCGTTGGCAAGCGTATCCGCCAGCGTGCCATCGAAATCCCAGAGAATCAGGCGATAGCGAGGAATCTCAGAGGTCAATGCTTCAGTTCCAGGAGGCAGTATTCGGGGAACAACTGAACGAAAACAGGCCGGGTTGTCACCCGGCCTGATGCGAACTCATCGAATGATCGCTGACAAGGCGAGCTCAGTAAACCCAGTTTACCCCGAAGTTAAACGTGCTCTGAGTGAAAATCTCGCGTTCCGCAGAGATCTGGGGTTTCAGTCCTGTCGTCGGGCGTGAGGCCCAGATGATCGATTGATTCGGATCAGCGACTTCCGTGATCACGAGGTAGTTCCATCCCAGATTAAAGCTGGCTCCTTCGAGCTGCCACATATCTTTCAGCACCGGCACGCGGCTGAACAGCGGGATTTCCGCATTGATACCCTGTTCGAACATCGGTGAAACGTGAGAGCTTGATTCACTGTCGGCGAAGGTGTTCTGTGTTATCGCTGCCGCTGATCCACTTCGATCGATGTCAGTCACAACCGTGGTGCCAGCCGCATTGACTCGTCCCATATGGTTAGCGATGTTGCTTCCAGCCAGATTCAGTCGTTCGCGGTTATACAGAGCACCGACTTTCGAAGATCCAGTGAACCGCACACCGTCGTCATCTCCAAGCTGATAGTGAAGCCCGATCTCAGGCCCTGCCAGATCGCTTCGAGCAGTACTGTCAAGGCTCGATCTGATCATTGGTCCGACCTGAGTATAAGTTGAGATACCAGCTTCGGATGGTGTGTCGTTGATGAAGTCGCCGTTGTCGTCAAGACCATCCCCGGGTGGAAACGTTTTTGTATTGGCGACGAAGCTACCCGATGCACCACCCCCCGCACCTGCTCCGGCACCCGCTCCAGCGCCGGCACCACCGGCCCCGGTTCCGCCGTAAGAGAGACCGCTGTCAACACCTCGGAATCCGAAGCCTTCGTTGATGCGATAGTAACGAGCACCGAAAATGGGCCGCACTGTCAGACTTCGACGCTCATAAATCGGATTGAATGCCCAGTCCGTCGAACCACCGAAGTTTGAAATCGAATGAGTCAGAATAAAGTCCATATCGTATGGAACTGTCACACCACCGGGCGATGGTGTGGTGTCAAACGGGCTCAGCCCGTTCGCAAGCGGAATCCCGTAGAGGTTGAACAGCGAACGGTCGAGAATCTGTGCAGTCGTTCCCAGCACACCGTGAGTCAGTGTTCCGGCTGTATCGAACGTGCTTCCAGGTGCGAGAATCACATCTTCCACAGTCTGACGATCGTTCGCTCCGCCGAGATTGAATGCCGCACCGCTCGGACGCCCCCCGGTCTGCCGGAGTTCGAGGATCGTCGCGAGGGGTAGTCGCTGCGCTTCGATAGCCGCTCGAGCATCGAGTACGGATGTCTTGTCATCGTTCCAGTTCGCACTGAACAGCATACCGGTGCTGTCAGCGTTCCAGAATCCCCCGCTCACTTTCACACCATTGCTGAAGAGGTCGGGAATCTGGTTTGCCTGAGCGGCATTGAAGAAGTTGTAGAATCCCATCTGGGTCGTCGCACCAGTTGCACCGCCTGCCCCGGCACCTGCTCCCGCCCCTGCACCTGGGGTTGTCGTCGGCGTCTGAAGCTGCTGCTGAAGGTACGTCTGCACGTCTTCGTCACCGACGATGCCCTTCAGGTCACGAGTTCTCGTGCGAGTGTAGTCGACATTCAGGAAATATTTTCGCGGGTGATTGAACGGTCCGAAGCCGTCAACCGTATTGCGAAACCACAGCCCATTCTGATTGTAATGCTCATCGAGCATATGATCATAGGGACTGACGTTCGGGTATGGGAGAAATGATGGCGGACCTCCCTGACCAGGCATCATCTGAGCGCCCGGCGGATAGCCCGGAGGACCATTGTACCAGGTCATTCCTGAAGAGGGATACGGTGCACCATACTGAGCTTCCGCCGTGAGGCCGGTCAGCAGGAACACCACCAGAGGCACAAGAGTTTGAAGTGAGTGCCGAATCCGCATTGATCCATCCTTCAGAAACCGACCATGCTGTCAGGCATATACCCGCAGCGTTCCGCATCGGAATGAGCAGTGACTGCAGTCGAAACCTGACGACAGAGTCTGCGCATCCTGACGGTCTTTTCGGTAGTATCGGTCCGGCAATTTGAGAATCTGTAACGATTGTTCCGAGTGTACGGCTTTTTCGTGCCGTCCGACTCGTGGGGGGAACCTGCAATCATTCCGTGCGATCCGGATTCCGAACAATTTTTCCGCAATGACGTTTTCGCAGCAGCAGATTCTGCCGGGATTCATTCAGGCTGTCACCGGGCCAGGCTGTCGACGGGAGAATGTCAGCCTGGGTGGCAGTGGACGGCAAAGGAGGAATGAAAAATCCTGTTCGATCGCCGAATCGGAGGGGGAATTTGGGCCTCCGGACTTAACCTTCAGACGAAAAATTGCGAGACTTCGCGTTTTCCAGATCCGGAATCTGCCCTGCTTCTGAAATCCGGCCATGAAACACCTCACGTCCCTTTTTGATCTGACTTCTGACGAACTGCTGCAGATTCTGAATCGCGCCTCGGAATTGAAAGCACTTTTTCGCAAGGGAGAACGTCCGCCCCTTCTTCAGGGACGGGTGCTTGCTCAGCTTTTCGAGAAACCATCACTGCGTACGCGGAACAGTTTCGAAGCGGCGATGATCAATCTCGGAGGCTCCGGGATTTTCATGACCACTGCTGAGGCCGGGCTGAATGGTCGCGAGTCGCTCGCTGATGTGGCGAGGGTGCTCAGCTCCTTCAGCGACATCATTACGATGCGGACCTTTTCCCATCGGCTGATTCTTGATTTCGCAGAACATTCTGTTTGTCCCGTAGTCAACGGACTTTCGGACGAACGTCATCCATGTCAGGCTCTGACTGATCTTCTGACGATTGAGGAGACATTCGGAGATCTGAAGAATCGACATCTCGTCTTCGTGGGCGATGGGAACAACGTAGCCATGTCGCTTGCGATTGCTTCCGCGATGACCGGAATGAGAATGACGCTGGCCGTCCCGAAGGGGTTCGAATTCCAGGACAGTTTCCTTCGGGAGCTGACTCAGCGTTATCCTGGTCATCAGGTGTCTCAGTCTCATGATCCCGGCGTTTCCGTGAAGAATGCAGATGTCGTTTATACCGACGTCTGGGCCAGCATGGGGCAGGAAGACGAAGCAGACAAACGCAAAAAGGCGTTTCGCGATTTTCAGGTCAACGATGAACTGATGAAGCGAGCTCCTCGATCAGCGCGGTTCATGCATGATCTTCCCGCCAAACGCGGGCTGGAAGTGACTGATGAAGTGATGGACGGCGATCAGAGTATTGTCTTCCAGCAGGCTGAGAATCGAATGCATCTGGCGCGGGGCCTGTTTGCATGGCTTCTTGGCAAATAGTTTTCAGGCAACTCACAGGCAGGACAGAAGACGATGGAGCGGCACGATGGTCGAACACCTGAGCAGTTGCGGCCGGTGCGGATTCAACGAGGGTTTACAAAAACTTCCGTTGCCAGCGTGCTGATCGAAAGCGGAAACACGATGGTTCTCTGCACGGCAAGTCTGGAGCTGGGCGTGCCACCCTGGAGAAAACCAAAGTCAGACGACGTTCCACCGCAGGGATGGGTGACCGCGGAATACAACATGCTTCCCGGCAGCACGAGTCCGCGAAAATCCCGTGACAGAACCAAAGTTGACGGACGCACAACAGAAATCCAGCGTCTCATCGGAAGAGCCCTTCGTGCTGTCGTCGATTTTGAAGCGCTCGGTCTTCATACCATTACAATCGACTGCGACGTCCTTCAGGCAGATGGAGGCACTCGAACAACGAGTATTACCGGGGGATATCTGGCCCTGTGTGAAGCGGTTCGAACAATTTCCTCTGCTCGCCCGATTCTGAAAGACAGTGTGGCGGCCATCAGCGTCGGAATTGCCAACGGAGTTCCGGTGCTCGATCTGGACTACCATGAAGACAGCCGTGCCGACGTCGATATGAATGTCATCATGACAGGTGGCGGAAAATTCATTGAAGTTCAGGGCACAGCAGAAGGCGAACCCTTCGACGAAGCCTCATTCCAGGCGATGCTGGCTCTGGCGCGTCGCGGAATCATGGAACTCACGGAAATCCAGCGAGTTGCCCTGGAGCAGCCGTTGACCGTCTGACTCTGACGAATGACGAAAACTGACAAGAACGGCCGGGAAATCGAGGAGTACTATGAATTCCGTACCGTCCAGCAATTCAGCCGAAACAATCATCAGCCCTGGTGACTCAGGTGGCTCTCAGGCGACGTTGTTCGGCCACCCGACAGCGCTCTTCACGCTGTTCTTCGCTGAGATGTGGGAGCGTTTCTCGTACTATGGCATGCGAGCCCTTCTCATTTTCTACATGACGAAGGACTTTCTGAAGTACAGCGACGAACGAGCGTACTCGGTGTACGGAGCCTACACCGCCCTGGTTTACATGACGCCATTTTTCGGTGGACTGCTCGCCGATCGACTGCTCGGCCAGAGAGTTGCAGTGATTATCGGCGGTGTGCTCATGTCACTGGGCCATCTGATCATGACGCATCAGCATCCATTGTCCTTCTATCTCGCGTTGACGCTGCTGATTCTTGGAAACGGATTCTTTAAACCAAACATTTCCGCGATTGTTGGTTCTCTTTATCCGTCGGGCAGTCCGTTGCGTGATGGTGGGTTCACGATCTTTTACATGGGCGTGAATCTGGGTGCCGCCATGAGCCCGCTGCTGTGCGGATTCATCGGCGAAAACTACGGATGGCATTGGGGCTTCGGGCTGGCGACTTTCGGGATGCTCATCGGGCTTGCCGTGTTTGTTCTGCCGAATCTGATCAGCCAGTTGCTGATCGGGGCCGGATCGCTGGTTGCTTTTCTCGCACTGCTGATCTATCGAGCCGACAATGTGGCCGCGTTGATGATGAATGGTTTTGTGGCCGTGTGCCTTGTGGCATCAGCCACCATCGCAATTCGAGCCTTGAGTCGTGGCGGACTGCCGGCAACGGCGGGAGCAGCCCCTTCCGGGAAAGCCTCCGCACGCTCCATCATGACTGTACTCGCCGGCATTCTTGTACTGGTGCCTGTGATCGCGTTGTTTGTTTCCGGATTTTCGCTTGTGACCAGCAAGAATGAGCCAGTGAAGCTGATTTCTTCTGAAAAGATCAAGAGTGTTCAGGATGCAGGTTTCCCGGTGGCTTCGATTCTTCTCGACGAAATCAGCAAACCGGCCGGCTTGCTCCTGACCGTGATCGGACTGCTCGCCTTTGGTTATCTGGGCTTTCAGACTCTGCTTCTGTCGAAGATCGCGCGAGACCGCATGATTGTCGTTCTGACACTGACGTTTTTCTCGATGCTGTTCTGGTCATTCTTCGAACAGGCCGGAAGTAGTCTGAGCAACTTCACTGATCGAAACGTAGATCGTGTCTCGGAAAGAGAAACGGTGACCGAGTCGCAGGTCGGACAGACAATCCGCCTTCAACCAACTCAGGAACAGCTGGGATATACCAATGGCGATCGAATCTTCACCATGGATCAGCTGAACGATCTGCGTGGGTCTGACGAAGTCAAAATGAAAGTTGATCTGGAGATTGACTGGAAAGTTCACCCGGACAATGTCGGAATGGGAATCGCGCCACGAAGCGCTGAAGTTGCGGCCGCTTCCTTTCAGGCGGTGAACGCCGTCTGCATTCTGCTCTTTGGACTGGCATTCACTGCTCTGTGGACCTGGCTTGGAAAGAAAGGGCTGGAGCCATCGACGCCATTCAAGTTTTCACTGGGACTGATTCAGCTGGGTCTCGGATTCGCTGCATTCTGGTATGGCGCGAAACATGCGGATTCGCGTGGCATGGTGGCTGCGATGTGGTTGGTTTTCGGCTACATGCTGCACACGACCGGGGAGCTCTGTCTTTCTCCAGTGGGCCTCTCCATGGTGACTAAACTGACCCCGAAACTGCTCGTCGGCACAGTCATGGGAGCATGGTTTCTGGCGACTGCGTTTTCACAGTACCTGGCAGCCATCATTTCTCAGTTTACGTCGGTTTCTGAAGGGGTATCCGGAGGCAGCGGAATTCCGGTGCCATCAGCAACTGTGGGCATCTACGGCGAGGTGTTTGGCAAAGTTGCCATCGCGGCGCTTATCTGCGGCGGATTCTGCATGTTGCTCGCACCACTGCTCAGCCACTGGATGCATTCTGATCAGCCGGAGGAAGCCTGATGTTGTGCTGGATGGCAGAGAAATGCAGAATTCCCGGTCTGCGAGATTTTCAGGAATGCTCGTGTTGATTGCGGGGAAGTGTGGTATCTTGAAGACTACCTTCCTTCGTTTTGCCCACCTGAGAGACATTTCACGGCACCTGGCCGGCGAGGTTGTTTCGAATGCAGATTATTCCGGTCATTGACATTCTCAACGGCATTGCCGTTCATGCCGTTGCAGGACAGCGACAGTTTTATCGTCCGGTTCAGAGCGTTCTCTGTGACAGCAGTGATCCGGGACGAATGCTGATGTCGATGAAGCGACGTCTGCGAGTGACCAGCTGTTACGTCGCCGATATCGACGGAATCCAGCAGAGAAACTGCAATCAGTGCTCTCTGGCGGAAATGAACCGGTCCGGCGTGTCACTCCTGGTCGACAGCGGTGTCCGAAGGCAGGCCGATATTGAACCTCTCGTAGAAATGAACGTCGATCGCGTCGTTCTCGGGTCTGAGACGATTGAAGATGGTTCGGTGGTTCGGGAACTTGCCGATCAGTACGGCCCCTCGCGACTGGTTTTCAGTGTGGATATTCGCAACGGACAGCTTCAGACTGCCAACTCCGCATGGAAAGACCTTTCTCCGCTGAGCCTGGCTCTTGAA
Source organism: Planctomyces sp. (assembly GCA_046345315.1). Taxonomy (GTDB): domain Bacteria; phylum Planctomycetota; class Planctomycetia; order Planctomycetales; family Planctomycetaceae; genus F1-80-MAGs062. Next base: position 15,837 of record JBKDKA010000201.1, on the reverse strand, counting down.
GCGGCATCTCTGGGAATCACTCAGTTCATTCTGCTGGATCTGGCTGCGATCGGTACCGGACGAGGCGTCCCGACGCTGTCACTCTGCCGAGAACTTCGAAATCAAATTCCCTCCGCGTCAATCATCGCGGGTGGAGGCGTTCGAACGGTTGCTGATCTGAATCAGCTGGAAGCCGCAGGCGCCGACGGTGCACTTGTTGCGACGGCCGTCCACAATGGATTGCTGAATGCTGACGACATTCATCGTTTTGCTCATACAGCCGCCGCCTGAGTTGAGGGCAGCCGACCCGATTTCAGCGCTTCCTCAACGTCCCTGTCGGGTCATTCACAATCGGTGACCACGAAATATTCTGAAGCAGTGAATACAGGACGACATTCACCGCGATCCGAGCGGCATCTTCTTCAAGATATCCGTCGCAGGCCAGCGATGCCTGATGCTCCAGAGCACAACTGATGTCGTATCGGCTGTAAACGACAGCAAGACGCCCGTCGATCTCGATTCCTTCGAGCTGCGGCGGGCCTTTCTCCTCGACTGTCTGAAGACTTGCATCGCGTTCCGAGGAAATCAGTTTTCGGCGGGTGACCTGACGGATCTGATGACCGATCGCATCGGAATACAGTTCATGGCCGGGCGGTATCGGAATCAGTTTCAACTCCGGAAACAACTGCTGAGCCAGATCACGGAAGCTCTGATCAAACCCCGGTGCTCCGCAACAGGAATCTGCGAACAGGAACCCTCCTCGATTGAGATAATCTCGAAGTGCATCCGTCTGAGCCTGCGGCAGATGGAACCGGTCACGCCCATGCATATATACCAGAGGAAACCGCGACAACTGATCCAGCGTAATCGGGATGGATTCGCTTCGCGGCGCTGCCGCAACCCCAACTGTCGTGTTGAGAGCTTTCAGGAGGTTACCAAGAGCTCGCGGTGCCGTATCCCAGCTTCCGGAATACCGAAGCTTTGCAATCTGCAGGAGCCCACGTTCAATCCGACGATCGGCTGCTCCGTTTCGCAGTCCGTCGTCATGAAGCTTTTCCGGCGGTTCGCGTCCTGTTGCGTAGGCCAGAACATTCACGCCAATGCTTGTGCCCCGACTGACTCGTTGAACCAGATCGTTGTTTCGATCCGGTGAATTGTGTCGCCTCCACTTTTGCCACAGACATCCCAGATCGTCCGGACTGTAGATGACTGCAGTTCGACATCCGAAATCGACCCCCCAGAGCTCCGTCGTGTCCGCATTGAGCGGATACTGGCTGCGGAATACGGGATGTTCGGCTGTCAGTCGGCGCAGAGCTGCGTCACCTCGCGGAAACATTCGGGTCACCAGTCGACGAAACTCTGCATCAAAACCTTTTCCGTCGCAGTTGGCGCAGGCGAAGATGAAGCCTCCTTCATCAACATACTCACGAAGCCACCGCACCTGCTCGTCATTCAGCTGCGGAGCATCGCGGCCGGAAACAAAAAGCACCGGCGCCTGATTCAGGTCAACCACGGCCGTCTCATTCTTCAGGCGGCTCAATGTAATTGTCTGACTGATCAGCCGAGGCGGCCAACCGGGCAGAGAATCGATCAGATCCACGAGGTTGATGACATCCAGCGGATGTCTGTTCCACTCCCCCTGTTCGACAGACTCACCCTGCAGTGACGTATAATCGAGTTTATTGACGACAACGCGCGACAGGCCTTTTGACAGAAACAGCAGCGCCATGGACGTGCTCATCACGGCGTCCTTCTCGGAACCTCCCTGTGAGATCCAGTCGCCGGATGCCAGCTGACTGGAGATAAAGAAGCGAGCTCCCTCCCGATACCAGTCGTGCTGACCAAAGAAACGTACGTTGCTCAGACGACCGGCACGTTCCAGACCATAAAGGTAGTAGTAGTGCCAGTTCGATTCCTTCGGATTCGAATTGACCTTGAAGTTTCGCGCCATCCACTGGCGTCCTTTTTCCATCGCCGTGTCAGGCTGTGGGGTACTGCAGCAGTCCGGTCTTCCCTGCTCATCCACGTCGCTGTCATCTTCAATCATCCGAGTCGTAATGGCCACGGTCGAAAGTCCAGCGGCCGTCATACTGCCGGTGGGATTGCCATTCGTCGTGTAAGACCACCCTCCGTCCTGAGCCTGAAGTGTGGTCCAGTGCGTATGGGTTCTCTTCCATGTGTCCTGAGAAATATTGACACCAAAGTAAGATGCGTCTCGAAGGGCGAGGATCGCATACTGCCCGTTACTTCGATCGGTCCTGTGGTTGTCGCCACGACCTTCAATGTCGTATCCCCAGAGCCCGGCATCAATTCCCTGTGTTTCCTGAGTCTTCTCGAGAAGCCCTGACAGCTGACGAACGCGAGGAAGGTCGCGGTCAGGCTGTTCTGCGGCCGTCAACGCCATCAGCAGCAGCGATGTCTCATAAACTCCCGTCGGTTTTCCAGCCGGGAGATTTCTCAGCCAGCTCAGACCTTTCTGAATCTCCGGCGCGGTTGGCGGTACGTCACAGTTCAGCTGTGCCATAATCGCCAGTGAGGTCAGCCCGACAGCGTAGCGCTCATAGAGCCCCTCTTTATTGTGCCAGGAACCGTCCTCGTTCTGAGTCCGCCGAAGGAAATCACAGCCGCGATCCATTGCTCGACGAATTCGATCTCGCAATTCAACGTCTGAGATGTTGTCATCTTCAGCCGCCAGCGTCATGCGTTCCTGTGATGCGCAGAAAGACAGCACCACGATGCACAGCAGAATACTCAATGTGCGATACAAGACTCAGCCTCCTCCCTGCATTCGACGAACAACGGTCACGATGCGAGCAGCCGCTTCGTCGATTTCCTGCATTGTATTCAGGCGGCTCAGAGAAAACCGCAGTGACGAACGACAAAGAGTTGCGGGAACGCCCATAGCCAGTAATCCGGGTGCCGGTTCCGCCGAACCGCTGGCACACGCACTGCCAAGGGAAGCAGCGACACCCGAAAGATCCAGATTGACCAGCAGCGCATCTCCGGAAACATTCGGAAAACCGATGCACGAAGTATTCGGCAACCTGGGTGCATCCCGACCATGGATCTGAACTGATGGAATCGAATTCCTGATCAGCGTTTCGAATCGATCTCTCATGGCATCGATGTCAGCAGACTGAGCATCAATACTCTGTTTCCAGAGCGTCAGCGCCGTGCTCATTCCCGAGATCAAAGCCACGTTCTCCGTTCCGGCACGCCGGCCCCCTTCCTGATGTCCGCCCTCAAAGAGCGGTTTCAGACGGATGTCCCTTCGAAGCAGCAGGCCTCCGATTCCTCGAGGGCCGTGAAACTTGTGCGCTGCAAATGCGAGCGCTGCCGGCTGAAGTTGCGAAAAATCAACCGGGATCTTTCCCACTGCCTGAACAGCATCCAGAAACAGTGGGACTCGATTTCTCAGACAGAGTTCTGAGAGCCTTCTGACATCCTGAATCACTCCGGTTTCATTGTGTGCAAGAAGCACACAGACCAGCCGAAGCTCGTTCCACGGAAGTTCATCAAACTGTTCTTCCCGAAGGCGACCGTTTCTGTCAACCTCGAGCGTAATCAGTCTCATGCCGGCCTGATGAGCCTGCTCACATGACTGACGCACACACGGGTGTTCCCCGGCTGTCAGAGCAATCGTTCCCGTCCGGCCGAATGTCAGCCCGTGAACTGCCAGATGAACAGACTCCGTACCTCCACTCGTAAAGATCAGCTCTGAAGGATCCGCACCGAGAATCTCAGCAATGTTTTCGCGACCGTCTTCCAGAATCCTGCGCGCATCACGACCAAAACTGTGGCGGCTGCCGGGATTTCCATATGCGTTCTGCCAGCTGAACTGAACAGCATCAACAACATCCTGAAGCATGGCTGTTGTGGCGTTGTTATCGAGATAAATTCGGCTTGTATCCATGAATTGTCCCGGAAGTCCGTTCGTCCTTTCAGAACAATAACTGCTGACGTTGAGAAGAGGTAGCTTCCTGCTCGCCCGGCCAAAAAGGCAGGTCCGGCAAAGCTGGACATTCCCGCTGAACGGCTCGGTGGAGTGTTCTCGCGAATTCCGGTGCGAAGCGGTCATCCGGCGCATGAGTAAAGACGTAAGGATCATGCCCCTGACTGATCCAGGTCGCAATGACCGGAGCCCATTCGTCAATCCAGCGCTGCGTGTCCGGCAGATGATTTCTTCCCACAAGCCGGAGAAATGGATGATTTCCAGTCACGGTGTGCCGAAGCGGGGTCTTCGGCTTTCGCTTCTGCGAGACCGCTTCGATTTCATCGGAAGGTGGTTTCGAAAACAGTGGTCGGCTGTCGAAAATGACCTTATCAATGTTCAGTTCCTGCAGAAGCTGATTCAGCTGCAGCTCGATGTTTCCTTCATCGAACCAGTCATGATGCCGGACTTCGAGGGCCCACGGGAGATGCGTCGGCAGTGCCCGAAGGAATCTGATGAGTGCATCGGATTCGCGAGGCGAGAAATCGGGAGGCAGCTGAATGAACGTCGGACCCAGTCGGCGACGATCATCCAGTATCGTTGCCAGGCTCAGAAACTTCTCAAGCTCCGCTGTGGCATTCACAAGTCTCAGCTCATGAGTGAGAATTCGCGGCATCTTCAGAGAGAAGCGAAACTCCGAAGAGACAGACTCCGCCCAGCGTTTCACTGTCTCTGCCGGAGGAAGCGCATAGAAAGTACTGTTTCCCTCGACGGTTGAAAACACCCTGGAGTAGTCCTGCAGCCATTCGCTTCTGGTTGATTTTCGGCGGTATAGGCTGCCCTTCCAGTGCTCACAGGCCCAGACGGGACATCCGATCAACAGCCGTCCGAGTCTCGCGTTTGACTGGCCTTCACTGCGGATCGGAGAGTTGGTCGACATCAGGGAGACTCCCCCGATTCATCGGTCAAACTGCCTGACGACGAAGTCTTCTGAAGCACCTGATAATAAAGTGAATAGCGTTCAGCCACTCGAAAACCCGCAGCTCGGTAAAGTGACATGGCAGGTTCATTTTTGCTGTCGGCATAGGCCATCAGAGTGGATGGAATTGCGACGATCTTCTCTGAACACTCACCGTCGGAGATGGCATTCTTCGCTGCCTTGTCATCAGCGAAACGATCGGACCGCACCGCCTGCATCAGCGACTGTTCCAGCCAGCGAACAAGCATCAGCGAATACCCCTTCCGGCGATGCTGCGGATCAACACCGATATATTCCAACAGCGGTCCTTCGGAATTCAAATCAGGTCGCATCATGGCTGCCAGCCGAGGAGAACCCACCGGCATTCTTCTGATCAACGAATTCGAGTTTGCCGAACTTCTTTCGCGCTGCGACCGCTCAGTCTCTGCCTCAGCAGAAGTCACCTCACCATGAACTCCTGACAAGGCTGCCACCGCCACCGGAACGGATCCGTCCAGCAGGATGACTGTCAGAGCACGTCGATGGTGCCACGTGGAAAGCAACTGTCTGCCACTGGGACGCATGATCGGAAGCAGATCCTGGGATTCCGCCAGGACTCTGTCGAGGAACGGAAGGATATCATTCTGCGGTTCCAGCAGCAGACCTGAGTTCTCGGGATTGCAGGAAGCAATAAGAGCCTCCAGAGACTCTGGCAGTGGGGATTTCAGGTTCTCATGCTCTCCGACGAGATCTTTCTCGAGGCGAATGATTTCTGTAACACATTCCAGTCCGGAAAACTTCATCAGGTGAGCCGAGGAGAACTGACCCGCTGGCGTTTCTTTTCGTTCGGCTGTCTCTTTTCCGTCTTCAGAGGGCCCTGAGGAAGGCTCACCGACCCCGTCAGTGATGTCGACAAGGCAATGGATTCCGCGAGCACCAATCAGTCTGCCATAAGCCGCGATTCCCTGAAACAGAACCCGGATCAGATGATCATGGTCCTTCCAGCTGGCTGTGTTCATGAGAACTGGCAGAGTGCATGAAACCGTCTCGTCAGGTTCAGCAGTGCATCCCGATACGGCAAGGACGCGGGGTCCGTCACGAAGGACAACTCCGGGAAAATCTTCGAAGCCTTCGCCGTGCAGCGTTGCCACCGTGTCCGCATGATGACCGGAGATTCCCGAAATCACCGTCGAAACGGAGTTCGAGAACTCGACGGTCAGCGAATCGGAAGATCGGAAAAGTAGCGTTTCGTCAGCCATGCGACCCTGATTGAAAGGCGAATCGTTCCGCCGCAGCATGATTCAATGTTGGTTCGCCGTCTGAAAAATAGTTCACTGATATTCGACCAGTCCCGACACACTGAGCCTGCTCAGCCGGGAATTCGGCAGCATCCGGGACTGCAGGGGCCGGCTTCGGGCGGTGGGCACTGACCAGCCATCGGTAGAAGTCTCTGACCGGCAACGTGCCCTGCGGAGACGCTCATCAGTCTTTCCAGACGAGCTGAACCACAGTCAGGACAAACCGGTTTTTCCTTCAGACTGACCAGAAGTTCAAACTCTCGCTCACACGCATCACAATGAAATTCGAACAGAGGCATTGTTTATCTTCCGGTGATACCGAAACCCTGACGAAACATGGGACAGAACCTGATACGGGACAGAACCTGATGTCACTTCGAGCCGACGAGGTATAGATGGCTGTTTGAACGGAACAGGATTCGACCATCGATGAAGACAGGTGTCGCAACGGTGTGATCATCCGACACCGAATTCTTCGCGAGCAGCTGAAATTCCGGACCCATTGCATCGAGAACGAACACCGTGCCATCCTGTCGAGTCACATAAAGTTTCCCATCAGCTACCACGGGAGATGATCGAAACGTGAGACGATTCTCTTCCAGTTGCCCGGTCCAGATCGTTTTTCCGGTCATCAGATTCAGACAGTCAATCGTTCCCCGAGTTTTGTCGACATCGCGGCAGATAAACACTCGACCGTCGCTCACCGCAGGAGTCGGCACGTCGGCTGAAGTGCCTTCATTTGTCCAGAGCACATGGGACTTTGTCACGTCGCCTTCACCGCCAGTGCGAATGGCTGTCAGCGTATTGCCGCGAGCATAAGGGGCCACAACAATCCCGTCTCCCCAGGATGCAGATGCAATCGACCGAAAGTACTTGTGCCCTGTTGGATTCAGACCGCCGACTCTCCAGAGCTCACTTCCCGACTCGGCGTCGTGACCTGTCACATGGTCTGCACCCAGCACAACGATCGTTTCTTTGCCGGCATCGCTGATCACGATCGGGGTGGAATAGCTCTGAGCAGCTTCCTCGGGTGCACCCAGTTCTCGATCATGCTTCCACAGCAGCTTACCGTCTGCTCGACTGAAGGCGGCAAGGAACGATGGCCCCGAGTGCATGCAGGCCAGCACAACGGCGTCTTTCACAAGAACCGGTGATGTTCCAAGATCCCACCAGAGAGTATCTTCACCGTAACGTTCCTGAAGATTCGTCTGCCACTTCAATTCTCCGGCAATGGTGAAACAACCGAGGTCGCCGCTCTTGAAATAGGCAAACACGAATTCTCCATCAGTCGTGACCGATGGATTCGCACCCGTTCCATCCTTGCCAGGCTTTCCGGCAACCGATTTTCCCAGTGCCTTTGCCCACTTCTGCTGACCGTCCAATCCGTAGCACAGAACGAGATTCTCGTCATTGTTGGTTGAGGTCAGAAAGATTGAGTCACCGGACACTGCCGGTGTCGAAGCACCGATCCCCGGCAATTCCGTATTCCAGACCAGATTCTCGGTACCGGACCACCTCACCGGATACCCGCTGCCATCAGCCGTTCCGTTGCTGTGAGGACCGCGCCAGCCACGCCATTCGCCAGCGACGGTGGCGTCTGTGTCGACAACGCCGCCGGTTATCGCAACCAGAAGGGAGATGCAGATCCCAATACGCTGGAAAGATCGCAGCATTACGGATGCCGAAAAAGTCATCTCACGCCTCAACTTCTGGCGATGCACTCTGGACGTAACGATTCAGCAATGAAGTGGCAAATCAAAATGTTGATACCAGAACCCGGCGTCGTCTGCTGCCGCTGATCGAATCAATGAGCTGAAGCGTACATGTGCCCGGAATCCTGATGTCCATGGCCATCGTGATGGTCGTGCCCATCGCCGTGACCATGACCATGATCACCATCGTGACCGTGGTCATCAACAGATTCTTCCGGGAATTCTGTCAGACTTCCAAAAGCGCCGGAAAGCTGTGCGGATCCACACAGAAGAGCGATGCAGGTCAGCATGGTCACGTAGACAAATTTGCCAAAGTAATTTCCCACACTGAGCGTCAGCAGCACATGCTTGCCGTCAACCGGGGGCGCCACGGCACCCCAGACAAGCACTGCCACGAACATCAGCAGCAGAACTCCGATGAACCCACCCCGCCACATGATCGGGAAGACCTTGTTCCAGTTGACTGCGAACAGCCAGAAACCAACCCACGCCAGAACGGGCAGCCATGGAACGATGGCCATGACGATCGCCATCGCCAGGGCGAGCAGGGACGTGAAGACATTCAAAAGACTCTGGAGAACCAACATCAGAGATTCCATTGTGTTCTGACTCGCTCGTATTCTGAATCGCTTATCGATCGACTGTGTCAGGAAATGCCGCAGAGTTAAACGACACCGAAACCAATTGTAAGCCCCATCGGATCAGAATGGTGCCGAATCGTCATCGAATTCGTCAAAGTGGCCCTCGGGAGGTTCAGCAGCCACTGAAGCCGCGCCGGAAGAAAGTACCTGGAAACTCGTCGCCTCTGCGGTCAGGAAAAATTTCACTTCGCTTCGTTCGTCACGCTGCCATTTTCGACCGCTCAGTCGGTACGTCACACTGACCTTGTCGCCCACAGACAGCTGGTCAACTTCATCGCAGCCATCCTGAATAAACTCCATGGGAAGGTAATTCGTGAAACGACCGCCGGTCTGCTCGATGACGACCAGGCGTTTTCGAAATCCCTTCTGTCCGAAGGTTTTTGTAGGTTCAATCAGATGGACCGTTCCGGTCACAATCGGGTCGCTCATTGGATTTCCTCAGCTCTCAGGTGTCAGATCAGAGGGCAGAATGCTCAAAATCTTTCTGAGCATGCACCGGGTGTCAGTTCTCGTCGAGTGTTTTCAGTATGCTACGAATATTGTGAGTCGTCTTCAAGCAGTGCCGAACGGAACGCTGATTTCATGAAATGGGATACTGGCCTTTACGATGATCGGCATGCTTTTGTCACTCAGTACGGTGAAGGCGTGCTCGAACTTTTGAACCCAGCGCCGGGAGAGCGAATTCTCGATATCGGTTGTGGCACTGGCCATCTGACTCGACGGATCGCAGATTCCGGGGCCTGCGTGGTGTGGCTTGACAGTTCTGTGGACATGATTGCAGCGGCGAGCAAATCGTATCCGGAGATTGAATTCCTGAACGCCGATGCAGCTCACTTTCGAACAGACGAGCCCTTCGACGCCATCTTTTCGAATGCCGCACTTCACTGGATACTGCCACCGGAGGATGCTGTCCGATGCATGTCCGCAGCACTGCGCCCCGGCGGGCGATTGGTCGTGGAGTTCGGCGGTCGAGGAAACGTTCACCAGATCTGCTCAGCCCTGGAACGAGCTGTGTACCTTGCCACCAGCGATTCAGTTCCAGCAAAAAACTATTTCCCGAGTATCTCCGAGTACACAACGCTTCTCGAGAAGCACGATATCGAAGTCACTTTGGCGATGCTTTTCGATCGCGATACGAAACTTGACGGCGGCGAGGATGGACTGCGTGCCTGGCTGCAGATGTTTCGCGGTCCAGTGCTCGATCGACTGACGGAAGATCAGCGACAATCGGTACTGTCGGATGTAACGAATGAACTGCGGCCGCGTCTGTTCCGTGACGGTTCCTGGTTTGCCGATTACAGACGGATCCGAGTTGTCGGACACCGCCGCGTGTCAGAACCATCAAACGCTCCGAAAGGCTTCTGACACTATGGGACTCCGGCTTCTTCAAATCTCCGATCTGCACTTCGGTCCGCCTTACCGATCAACGGTTGGTGAATCTGTTCTCCAGCTTGCAGATGAGCTGAAGCCGGATGCTGTCATTGTGAGTGGCGACCTGACTCAACGCGCTCGACGCAGCCAGTTTCTCGCAGCACGAGAATTCCTACAGCGCCTGCCTTCAGTCCCGATGCTGGTTATTCCCGGGAATCATGACGTACCGCTGTACAGAATCTTCGAAAGACTGTTCTGGCCTCATGGTCTCTACCGGGAAATCATCTCGCCGGACCTGAACCCGGTTCTTCGACTTCCGGGAGCTCTGATTGCCGGCATTGATTCCACTTCACCTCACACAGCCATCAGCAACGGCCGCATCGGTCGCCAGCAGCTGGCGTCCTGTCGAGAAGTGTTTCGTCAGGCTGATGAGTCGGATATCCGCATCGTCGTCGCTCATCACCATCTGATCCCACCTCCGGATCGACTGCGGGATCGAAGAATGCAGGCGTCAGCACGTGCCATTCGAGTCTTCGCGGAACTCGGGGTTGAGCTGATTCTGGGAGGACATCTTCACCGTGCCTTCGTCGGAAATTCGCTCGATTACTATCCGGAGGCCACTCGCGATACAAGACTCAGAGATCAGGGTATCATCATCGTTCATTCCGGCACCACCACGTCAGGACGCGGGCGCGGGAGGGAGTACGACCTGAACTCTCTGAATCTGATTGAAGTCTCGCCGCAAATGATTGACGTGTCACATTATCTGCATGACGAAACTCGCCAGCGATTTGAGATCATCAATCGTCACGAGCTCACGCGAAGGAAGCCAGATTCTCAATAAGGCATACGCATTTCAGAGCCGAGGTATGCACTCTCACCGTTGAAGAATCTGCAGTCGCATGACAGGCGTCAGTCTCGGTCTTGAATCTGCCACTACTTCTGTTCTGTTTCGTCGAGCTCTTTGCTTTCGCTCGCGAACCGCGTCGAATCGTTTTCAGAATCCGGCGAAGATTTCTGGCGAGTTCCCAGAGCCACGGTCATCGGCATCTGCCGCTGATACGTTCCCATCGGTACTTTCTGACCTCGTTCGATTTCTTTTCTCAGGCTTCCGTTCTGAAACGGCCCGACTCCCAGAACATTCCAGTTGCTGTCGTCGGCACGGGCCATCGACATTCCGCCTTCACCGAGTGGTTCTTTCGTCTTCGCATCGTACGCGGCAATCGCCAGCTTGGAGTATCCATACTGAGCCTTCTTTTCGAGAAGACGAACTTCCGGAAGAGTCAGCATTCCGGGCAGAACGATTTCCGGACTTCCCACAAATGCGTCAGTGCTGTCTGTGCCGACGCCGCCGCTCCTGAGTTCGAGGACAACATCAGCGGCATCGGCCGCGGCTGCCAGTGTTCCACCGGCTCGCATAATCCGATGCCGCATGGATCCGAGGACGTAACCTTTGTCCGTGCACTCAAGGTACTTGTCCTCGACAAAGACGCTTCGCCCATAAAGGGGCGTAAAGTCCACTTTATCGAGCGACTGATCAACGGCATTCGACAACAGCATCTGTTCCTTCGCTGTTCGAGCCGTATTCGAGGATGTCGTTGTGGTGCATCCGGCAGCGATGAGGAGTACCGTGAGTCCGGCAAGAATCTGCAATGGTTGTCGATTCATGAGAAATGATTCCGCGTCATGCTGATGAGGACTTCTGGATCCGGATTGATGATGCTTTCAGTGGAACATTGCCGCGGATCCGATGACCGGACGCGGATAAATCATCAGCGTCAGGCCGCTCGACGTGATGAATGCACGGTTGTTCTTGCGCTGGAATGATCTTTAACAAAACGAGTGGTGACCTGCCACATGACTTCTCGCAGTTCCTCACGACTCCCGTTGAGATGGTCTTTCAGAAGCTGAAGTTCCTGCAGCATCTGCTGAGACGGGCTTAAGATCTGTCGAGGCGCTCGGAAGATTTTCTCATGGATACGGCAGGCATTCTCTTCGCTTTCGTAGAACAGCTCTTCATAGAGCTTCTCACCGGGGCGAAGGCCGGTGTAAACAATATCGATGTCATGAGGATAACTCTGCCCGGACAGTCGAATCATGTCCTTCGCGAGGTCAACGATTCGAACCGGCTCTCCCATGTTGAGGATCAGCACGTCGCCGCCTTCACCCAGAACAGCGGATTGCAGTACAAGCTGTACGGCTTCCGGAATCGTCATGAAGTAGCGCTGCATTTCGGGATCAGTGACAGTCACCGGCCCGCCTTCTTCAATCTGACGCCGGAACGTCTGCACGACACTGCCCGCCGAATTCAGGACGTTTCCGAACCGAACGGTGATGAACCGCGTCGAGGACGTCGCGGCCACAGAATACATGTACTGTTCAGCGATCAGTTTTGTAGCGCCCATGATGTTCGTCGGGCGCACAGCTTTGTCTGTGGAAATCATGACGAATCGTTCGACTCCGAAACGATGAGCCAGATCCACGAGATTCTTAGTGCCGAAGACGTTGTTTCGAACAGCCGCCTGTGGGTTGCTCTCCATGAGCGGAACGTGCTTGTAAGCTGCCGCATGGAAGACTACTGATGGCCGATGAACCATGAAAACACGGCTCATCGAAACTTCGTCCGCAATGTCTTCAATCAGATATTCGAGAACAGGAGTGGAAACATCCGGAGTTCTTGTCTTTGCCAGAAACTCCTGCTCGATCTGAAAGATACCGTACTCCGACTGATCCAGAAGAATAATCTTTCTTGGCTCAAACTGAAGGAGCTGGCGGCATACTTCCGAACCAATACTCCCCGCTGCACCAGTGACCATGACGACACGGTTTCTGACCAGTGCCCGGATTCCGTTCAGATCCAGCTGATTGGGTTCTCGTCGAAGCAGATCGTCGATGGTGATGTCACGCATGCGGAGCTGAAATCGCCGTTCCTGAATTTCATCCACGGTGGGTACGACGTGAGCCTCAACTCCCTCTTCATGACAAACCGTCTGGACGTCGCGAATACTTCCTCCGGAGAGGTTCGATGGCAGAAGAACATGAGCGGCACCTGTTCTGTGGATGATTCCAGCAAGGCCAGCTCTAACATCGAAAACCTGAACGCCCCCGATCAGACCTGCGTCGGCAGTCTCCTTCGGTGAAACAATTCCGACGACTCGCAGTCTCGCGGACCCGGACTGGATTGCATTCAGAAGGCTGACAGCATCACTTCGATGACCATAGATCAGAGCCGCCTCAGCTCGCGGTCCCTTGCGATTGGTGAGCCAGGTTCTGATCTTGTTGGCCAGGACTCGCAGACCTCCCAGCATTCCGATCGCCAGAACCGTATCAATCGCAATGACCCCCCGGGGAATGCGAGGCATTGAATGGTTCACTGTCTGCATTGCTGCAATCAGGACACCCCCGGCCAGGCAGACGCCGGCCGACCAGGCAAGATCATGAATGGTGGAATAACGAAGATGCCGCCGCCAGTCGCGAAAGAACAGCACAATGGCGATTTTCAGCAGAACGACGATCACCGCGCTCTCTGCGAACACATCCCGCGCATAATCCGTCAGCTCGAAGTCAAATCGCAGCATGAGTGCAAGCAGCAGTGAAGCTGCAAACATGGCCGCGTAACAGCAGACGGCAATTGCCAGTCTTGTCATGACGGAAAGTCCGGAGTGATCGGTTCAGGGGGGATTGAAGCGGCGGGAGATCCTGCCGCAGGAGGACAGGGTTTCAGTGCGTCAGCTGAATGGAGGTCAGCAGAGCGCTGAGTTTTGACAGGAGTGAATCACCGGAACGAATGAATCGAATGAGGAGAGATTGATGCGATCGATTGAGATGCGGCGAAGTTTGCCGAAAATGTCATTTTCTGTCCATACGATTTTTCAATCTTCGGCCGAATGGCGTCAGCAGCTATTTTTCAGCAGAAAATCCACGAACACGGTGGTTCAACGTGTCTGCCACGTACACCATTCCCGTTGAATCGACGCAGATTCCGTGGGGCTGGGAGAACGTTGCCTGTGTCGCTGGGCCGCCGTCCCCTGAATACGAGCCACTGCGGCCACGGCCGGCAACCGTGGTCAAGACCCCGGTACCGCGGTCGTACCTGCGAACACAGTCGTTCTCCGAATCGACAATGAACAGGTTTCCGGAACGATCGGCGGCAATGCCTTTTGGGCCATGAAATGCGGCTTTGAGTGCCGGTCCGCCGTCGCCCGAGTATCCGGCAACCCCAATCCCGGCCACGTGGTGAATCGTCCCGGCCTTCAGGTCAATACGCCAGAGAGAGTTTCCTTCCCGAAGCACAACCCAGAGCGAATCTCCGTCGATCGCCATTGCTCGCGGTCCCGGCAGCGAAAGATCCGAGATCCGAGATCCGTCCTTCGGCAGTTCGGTTTTCCCGTTACCGACAAGCGTATCGATCACCCCAGTGGCAATGCTGACTCGTCGAATCCGGTGGTTACCGATATCCGCGATGTAAAGAACGTCATGCTCGTCAATCACGATTCCGTGAGGAAGCTTGAGGGATGCATTCACTGCGGGGCCCCCATCGCCGGAATTCCCCGGACTTCCGGTACCAGCCACGGTGGTGATGATTCCGGACTTCGCGTCAATCCTGCGCACGACGTGATTCTTCATTTCGACGACGAACAGATTGCCGGAAGAATCGTATCGAACTTCATAGGGTTCATTCATCGTGGCGTCGATCGCAGAGCCGCCATCTCCTGTGTATCCTGATTTTCCGCTTCCGGCGATAACACAGAGTTCACCGGTCGTGCGATTGAGCTGCCAGATCCGATGATTTCGAACTTCTGTCACAATAAGGTCGCCGGTCGGAGAGATCTCGACACCGAATGGCTGCCCGATATGCATCGATGAAGTTGTACCGGAGTTTCCGTTGTCTGAATCATCACCGGTTCCCGCAATCGTGCGGATGATTGCCGATGATTTGTTCTCAGCAGCGTCTGTATTCTGAAGGGTGAGTACGTTCACAGCACCCAGCAGGGCTGTGGCGAGTGAGGCGACATGAACGACCGCCAGACGAATGTCTCCCATCAGAGTCTCCCACCAGAAAAATGAACGACAGAACTTCAGCGGAGTTTCAAACTGCACAGACAGACTGAATTCGGAAGCCGCCACGGACACGATATGATCCAGATGTCACGAAGCCCCCCGGCACACTGACCTCACCAGGGTACACCGTACCTGCTTTTTCTCAGAGGGATTCTGACATGCTGCACCCACGTTTGCCACTCGCGGCGATTGTCCTCTGCGGAGGCAGAAGTCAGCGCATGGGTCAGCCGAAGCATCTGATGACATGGGGAAACGGAACACTCTGCAGTCACCTGTGCCGCGTTGTCGGCCGTGTCTGCAGCCCGGTCATCCTTGTCGCAGCTCAGCAACAGACGATCCCGACATTGCCTTCGAGTGTTCAGGTCATTCGCGATGAACTTCCCGATGCAGGGCCTCTTGCTGCGATCGCTTGCGGTCTGCTGTTTCTTCGACAGGAGCATCCGGATGCTGAAGTGACCTTTGTGACGGCCTGCGATACACCATTGCTCACCCCGGCTGTTGTGTCCACTGTTTACCGAGAACTGAAAGACAGTGACGCGGCCATCGTTTTTCAGGAAGGCTTTCCGCACCCGCTCTGTGCCGTCTATCGAACCCGAGTTGCTGACACGGCGAAACAGCTTCTGATTTCCGGGGAACGCCGTCTGACTGCGCTGCTGGAACGAATTCGCGTTCGAGAGATCCCGTGTGATCTTCTGCGGGGCACAGATCCGGAACTGCACTGTCTGAAAAATGTGAACACCATGGACGATTACGACAAGGCATCGGCGATCGCTCGTCGCGACCCGGAGCTCTATCACGACTGAGTCCGGTATCTGCCTTCCAGCCTGAAGTTCTCGCCGAACCGGCTGGAGAATTCTGTTCAGTCCGATATTCTCTCGCCGCAATG